>DATLFG010000098.1:0-25069 GCA_035524955.1 Candidatus Limnocylindria bacterium
AGGAAATCCGGCGACATGAGCCGGCCCGCCGTCTTCTCGCGGTGCTCGAGAATCTCCTGGACCTCCTCGGAGCGCTCCTCCTTCATGAGGTCCAGCACCTTCTCGATCTGCTCCGCGGGCAGGTCCTCGATGACCTGGGCCGCGTCGTCCGGCCGCATGCGGTCGAGGATGCTCGAGATCTCGCCCTCGTCGAGGGCGCGGGCCAGCTCGTGCAGCGGCTGATCGTCCAGCTCGGCCAGCACCGCGCCGGCCGACTCGCGTCCGAGCAGGCGGAAGAGCGTGACCTGGTCGGGCACGGTGAGGTCCCGCAGGGCCGCCGCGATGTCCGCGGCGTGGGCATCCTCGAGCACCTGGCTCAAGCGCTCGCGCCGCCCCGACTCGAGCAGGTCCCGCACGGTATCGGTGAGCCGGGCGGCCTCGGGCATGAGAGCCGCCTAGACGGGCAGCGAGGGGCCCTGGGGCGCGCCCGGCGAGGACGGCGGCGGGGTCTGGGCGGCGATGAGCTGCGAGACCTGGGCCTCGAGCTGGCGGATCCGGTACTTGAGCTTCAGGATCTTCACGAGGCCGCTCAGCGAGGCGAAGACGGTCCCGAGCAGCACCGAGAGCAGGATGACCAGGGCCAGCGGCATACCCTGCACGCTCCAGGTCAGGAACCATATCTCGACCGGGTCGCGGTTCTGCAGCGCGAAGATCGTCGCCATGCTCCCCAGCAGTGCCATCAACAGATAGATGATGATCATGACGGGCTGCCCTCCGAGGATCTGGCGTTGCCGCCGAGCGCGCGCACGAAGCGCTCGATGATGCGCTCCTGGCAGGCGCCGGTCGCGATCGGCTCGCCCGCCCCGCGGCCGAGCTGGCGCAGGGGGAACACCGCCTTGGCCATGGTCCGGTGCCCGCCCGCCATCCCGAGCTCCCCGAAGGCGGCGCGGGTCACATCGCCCGCGCTCCGCACGTAGCCGACGTTGCGGACGGAGACGTGCACCTCGTCGTCCACCACACCCGAGACCACGGACCACTGGACGCCCTCGGCCTGCAGCCCGAAGTCGGCGAACTGGGGGATGAGATCCACGGTGGCGACCCGGCCCAGGTGCGAGAAGAACACCCCCTGGACCACCCGCCGCTTGGCCAGACCCCGGGCGAGCACGTCCAGGGCCTCCGGGGACAGATCCGGCCGCTCGATGCGCCGGAGCGCGTTGTGGTTGGCGAGCAGGTAGAGATACGAGAACGCCTCGAGGTCGGCCCTGGTCCCGCCGCGCTCGAGGCCCAGGGTGTCCGACTTGATGCCGTAGAGCAGGGCGGTGGCCAGGCGCTGGGTGATCTTGACGTCCGCCGCGCGCAGGTACTCGACCATGATGGTGGACGTCGCTCCGTAGGACGGCCGCACGTCCTTGATGCGGGCCCGGATCGGCTGCTCCACCGGGTGATGATCGATCACCAGGTCCACCTCGCCGAAGTGCTTCTCCTCCTCCAGGAACGAGGGCTGCACGTCCACCATGGCCACGCGATCGAACTGATCGAGCGCCGCCGCGTCGATCGCCTCCACCTCGATCTCGAGGATCTTGCACATGGCCACGTTCTCGGGCCGTGTGATGGTGCCGAAGGTGCACATGGGAGCGGAGGCGCGGGTGCGGCCGAGGAGCGTCTTGAGCGCCAGCGCCGAGGCGATGGCGTCGGGATCCGGGTCGTCCTGCATGAGGATCAGCACGCGCTCGGCGTCGTAGAAGTGGGCGCGCAACCGATCGGCGCGGGCGCGCTGCACGGCGCGCTCGACCGCGGGCTGGACGACGCGCTCGCCGAAGGCCGACAGCGGGACCACCGTCGCGTGGGAGACCGGCCGGTCGTCGTCGCGCAGCACGAGGAGCGGCGCATCGGGAACGACCTCCTTGACCGCCGCGATCACCCGAGCGAGCTGACCGGCGGGAGCCGCCACCACCACCGGCCCTCGCCCGCCCTTGAGGGACTCGCGCAGGAAGGATGCGTCCGTCACCTTGCCGGCCGTCGCCCGGTCGCCCCGCCGGGCGAGGCGAGCACGCAGGCTCGCCCGCGACACCAGGTACAGAGGCTGCTCGCCCGGGAAGGCGGCTGCCGTGACCACGTGTTCGAGGAGATCATCCGGACAGATCAGCACCGGTCGCATGTCGGTCTCGCCCGGGGCGCTCGGACCCCGGCCTCCTAGTCGTCGGCCTCCCTGATTGTCGGCCTACATACGGGGGCCGCCAAGCGAAATCCGGTCAGCCGCGCGGGCCCCGGTAGGCGGCACGGCCGGCCTTGACGCCCGCCTTGAGCCCCCGCGTCAGCAGGCTCACCTCGCGCGTGATCTTCTTCTGCGACTCACCGAGCGTGCGGCCGAGGCGATCGAGCGACTCCTTGACACCCTGCCGCGCCTGCGCGATCTGCTGCGCGGCCTCCTTGCGGGAGCGCGCGCTGAGCAGCGTCCGGCTGAGCCGGTTCACCGAGTCTCGGAGCCCGGCCTGGGCGCGGGCCACGTGCTGTGCCATCGCCTTCTCGATACCGGCCAGGCGCGCCCGGGTGAGGCCGCCCCGGGCGGCGGTGCTCCGCACGCGCGCGAGATCGGCCTCCACCTGGGCCAGCCGGGCCTCGAGCTGCTTGATCTTGACGGGCGCCCGGGCCGCCGTCGTCTTGCGTCGCTCCGTCATGGGGGTGTCCTCCATAGGCGAGCAGTATACGGACTTGTCCCGGGCCGGTCGACAATGCGAGAATCTGGGCCGAGACGTGATGTGATCGCCGACTCCATCTTCTTCCGCGACCTCGCCTACGTGTTTCTCGCCGCGGTGGTGGGCGGCCTGCTCGCCCGGCTCGCCGGGCAGCCGCTCATCCTGGGCTACGTGTTCGGCGGCATCCTGATCAGCCCGCTGACCCCCGGCCCCGCGGTCTCCGATCTCCACACCTTCGAGCTGTTCGCGGAGATCGGCGTGATCCTCCTGATGTTCTCGATCGGCATCGAGTTCTCGCTGCGCGATCTGCTGCGCGTGAAGTGGGTGGCGCTGCTGGGCGGCCCGCTCGGCATCCTGCTGTCGGTCGGGCTCGGCGTCGGGGTGGCCGCCCTCCTGGGCTGGCCGCTCCTCCAGGGAGCCATCGTGGGCATCGTGATCTCGGTGGCCAGCACGATGGTGCTGGCGCGCCTGCTCCTGGACCGGGGCGAGCTGCACTCCCGCCACGGCCGCGTCATGATCGGCATCACGCTCGTCGAGGATCTCGCGGTGGTGATCCTCATCGTGCTCATCCCCGCGCTGGGCGCGCTCGAGCCGGGCCGGCTGCTCACGATCGCGATGGCGATCGGCAACTCGCTGGTGGTCCTGATCCCGGCCATCTACGTGGCCGCGAAGGTCGTCCCGCCGCTCATGGCCCGGGTGGCCCGACTGCACAGCGACGAGATCTTCCTGCTCGTGGCTCTGGCGGTGGGGCTGGGCACCGCCGCGCTGACCCAGGCGGCCGGGCTCTCGCTCGCCCTCGGGGCCTTCCTGGCCGGGCTCATCATCAACGGATCGGAATACGCGCACGAAACCCTCGCCCGGCTCCTACCGCTGCGCGATGTCTTCGTCGCGCTGTTCTTCGTCACCATCGGGGCGCTGATCCATCCGCAAACTCTCATCGAGAATGTCCCGCTCCTCGGCATCATGGTGGCGCTCATCGTGGTGGGGAAGCTGGTGCTGTGGACCTTCGTGGTCTGGCTCTTCCGCCAGCCCTTCTGGACCGCGCTGCTGGTCGGGGTGGGCCTGACCCAGATCGGCGAGTTCTCCTTCATCCTGGTGCAGGTCGCGCGCAGCGCCGGGCACGTGGGCGCCGAGATCTACAACGCCACCCTCGCCGCCTCGCTCGTCACCATCCTGATCAACGCGGCGCTCGTGCGCACCGTCCCCGGCTGGGTCGCCCGGCTCCGGGGCGTCGAGGAGCGGGCCGCCCCGACGGGCGTGGAGCGCGTGGCGGCCGAGCACGTCGTGCTCTGCGGCTTCGGCCGTGTCGGCAGCGCGGTGGGCGAGGCGCTCGAGACCTTCGGTATCCGGTTCGTCGTGATCGAGCGGGATCCGGACATCGTGCGCGGCCTCCGCTCGCGCGGGGTGCCATCCCTGTTCGGCGACGCCGCGCAGCCGCGCCTCCTCGAGGAGGCCGGGTCGGCACGGGCGTCGTTGGTGGTGGTGGCGCTCCCCGAGATGGATCGGGCGCAGCTCGTCGTGCGGGGCGTCCGGGCCCTGAGCCCGGGGGTGCCCATCCTGGCGCGCGCGCACAGCGCCGCGGGCCGCGACGGGCTGGCCGACTCGGGCGCCACCGAGATCATCGTGCCCGAGCTGGAAGCGGCGGCTACCCTGATCCGTCACGCGCTCCGCCAGCTCTCGCTGCCGCAGCAGCGCGTGCTCGACTACCTCGCGCGGTTCCGCGGCGCCATGAGCCTGGCCGGAGCGGACGCGCAGGGCGGGCCCGGCGTCGCGGAGGCGCTGCCCGAGGTGCAGGAGGTCACGCTGGGTGCCGGCGCGCTCGCCGACCTGTCACTCGGCGAGGCACGGGTGCGCGAGCGCTTCGGCGTGACGGTGGTGTCGGTGGAGCGGCCGGAGGGGGAAGTGGTGATGAATCCCTCCGCGGATACGCGGCTGCGGCCGGGCGATCGGCTCCGTCTCTTCGGGCTCCCCGAGCAGGTCGAGGCGTTCCGCCTCGAGGCCGGCCGAGCCGTCTGAGCGCCCCGGATCACCCTCCCGGGAGCGCGCCCTCCTACCGCAGGAAGCCGTTCCAGAGCGCGAGCGCGAAGGCCACGACCGTCAACCCCAGCGTGGCGAGTGCGGCCACCCGGTCGAGGCCCCGCTCGGTCCGGCCCTCGCGGTGGCCCAGCGCGAGCGCGGCCAGATACCCGCCCACGAAGCCGCCCGCGTGGCCCCAGTTGTTCACCCCGCTCATGAAGAAGCCGAAGATGAACATCAGCGCCGCCCACTGCCCGTACTGTCGCAGGACCGCGAGCCCGAAGGTGCCGCCGCGCGTCCGGCCGTAGGCGACCATGGCCCCGAGCAGCCCGAAGACGGCGCCCGACGCCCCGATCGTCCAGATGCCGCTGACCACGTTGGAGAGGACGAAGCCCGCGACCCCACCCGCCGTGAAGATGACCACGAGCCGGGCCGGACCGAAGAGCTCCTCCACCGCGGGCGCGAGCTGGCGCACCCACAGGAGATTGAACACGATGTGGAGCAGGCTGCCGTGTAGATAGATCGCGGTGAGGAGCGTCCACCACCAACCCGCCCTCCAGGCCACCTCGCCGGTCATGCCGAGCGTCACGAGCGCGCCGAATCCCGGAGAGAGCAGGTCGAACGGGCCCCGGGCGCTCATCGCGGCGCGCGGGTCGAGCAGGATGGACACGACGTAGAGGGCCACGCAGACGATCGTGACCGCGCGCGCGAAATCGAGCCGGCCGATGAGTCGGCTGGCGAGCGGGCCGAAGCCCCACAGGCCGGGTCGCCGCGCCCCGCAGTAGAAGCAGACCTGGGCGTCCACGCGGTTGAGCTTGCCGCAGGCGTAGCAGAGGCTGGAGCCGCTTCGCTGCCTCAGGAGCGTTCCGACGGGCGCGCGGGGAACGGGGCCTGCGCGTCGAGCCGCTGCAGCAGCGCATCGACGTGCACCGCGAACGCCGCGCGGCGGTGGGCGGGCACGGGCGACCCGGGGATGAACTTCTCGCCCAGCGGGTTGACGAAGACGCCGCCCTTCCGGACGCGGTAATCGAGATGCGGGCCGGTGGACAACCCGGTGCTGCCGACCCGGCCGATGACCTGGCGCTGGCGCACCCGCTCGCCGCGGCGCACGGCGATCCTGGAGAGATGGTTGTACATGGTCTCGTAGCCTCGCGCGTGGCGCACCATGATCGAGAGCCCGTAGCCGCCGTTCCAGCCCGCCTGGGTGACCACCCCGTCGGCGACCGCGCGTACCGGGGTGCCGGTGGGCGCTCCGTAGTCGACCGCGAGGTGCGGCCGGTAGCCGCCGAGCACCGGATGCAGGCGCGCGTGCGAGTAGCCGGAGGTGACGCGGGTGAAGTCGAGCGGGGCGCGGAGGAACATCTTCCTCACCGAGCGCCCGGCGGTGTCGTAGTACTCGCGGCGGCCCGGGACGTCACCGAGAGCCACGCCGGAGAGCACGGGCCGGCCGGCACTCGAGTACTGCGCGATCAGGATGTCACCGTAGCCGAGGAAGGTGTCGTCGATGTAGCGCTTCTCGACCAGGAGCCGGAAGCGGTCGCCGGGCAGCGAATCGGCCGCGAAGTCGAAGTCCCATTCGAAGAGATTGACGAGCCTCGCGGTGAGGCCCGCCGACTCCCCGAGCCGCTCCACGCTCGCGAAGAGGGAGTCCTGAAGCTCGCCCGCGATCGCCGCCACCCGGACGTCCACGTCGGGCCGCACTGCGGTCACCACCCACCGCCCGTCGTCCCCGGGCCTGGCCTCGTACCGCTCCGCGAGGGAGCGCTCGAAGGTGACCTCGGTGGGCCGGCCTTCGGAGCCCACCCGTACCGTCAGCCGCTCCCCGGGCGCGAGCCGGCGCATGTTGACACTGCCGCGCAGCGCCGCCACGATGGCCGCCGTCTCGCTCCGCGCCGCGCCGGTCCGGCGCAGCGCCATCTCGAGGGTCTCGCCCCGCTTGAGCACGACCTCGACCGGCTCCGGGGTCTCCTCGCCCACGGCGGGCGCGGGGGCCTCGGTCACCACGGGCTGGCCGGGCTCGCGGATGGGGACCGCGAGCCCGATCACCCCCAGCGCGAGCAGGACGGCGCCGGTCAGGAGACAGGAGGAGGTTCGCATGGTCTCTCTCTCAGAATACCGCGGGTGCCTGTTTATGCGCCGTACTTGATGAACCGGAGGGCATTGGCCATCACGAGGGGCATCAGGTCCTGGGCGGGGATCACCCCGAGGGAGCCCCCCACGCAGTCCCGCTCGGTGAAGCGGCTCACCGGGTCGGCGCCGCAGTAGGGACTCGCCAGGAGCGCGGGGACCCCCTGCCAGCCGTGCCCGCCGAGGATCGACGGAGTGGCATGGTCGCCCGAGATGGCGAGGACGTCGGGCCGGAGCGCGAGCACCCGTGGGAGCAGCGCGTCGAAGCGCTCCAGCGCGGCGACCTTCGCGTCGAAGTCGCCGTCCTCACCCGCCTTGTCGGTGTCCTTGTAGTGCAGGAAGAAGAAGTCGTGCTGCTCCCACTGCCGCTCGAGCGTATCGATCTCCTCCGCGAACGTCCCGCCCGTCTTGAGCACCTCCATGCCGACGAGGCGGGCGAGCCCGCGGTACATCGGATACGCCGCGATGGCGGCGGCCCGTAGCCCGAACGTCTCGGGGAAGAGCGGCAGGCGCGGCCGCTGGTCGAAGCCGCGCAGCAGCAGCATGTTGGCGGGCGCCTCGTCGCGCAGCAGCGGGCGCGCGGCTTCCACGAAGGCGTTCACGAGCGCGGCCGTCTTGTCCGCCTCGGGCGCCAGGGCGCGGACGGGCAGGGGCGGGACGCCGAGCTGCTGCGGATCCGTCTCGGAGAGGCGGCCGGAGAGCTGGCCGCCGCGGAGGACGAGGACGAAGCGGTGCTCCTTCACCGGCTCGACGAGCACCTCCACCCCATCGAGGCGAATCGCGCGGAGCCGCTCGACCAGGCGGACACAGACCTCGGTGCTGATGCGCCCGGCCCGCCGGTCGGCGATGTTGCCGCGGGCGTCCACCGTGCAGAAGTTCCCGCGCGCGGCCACGTCACCCGCCTGCAGCTCGAAGTCGATGCCCAGGGCCTCGAGCACGCCCCGGCCCACGGGATAACGCAGGGGATCGTAGCCGAAGAGGCCGAGGTGGCCCGGCCCGCTGCCCGGAGTGATGCCGGGGCCCACGTGGCGGAGCAGCCCGCAGGCGGCGCGCCCGGCGAGCGCGTGCAGGGTGGGAATGCGGGCGGTCTCGAGCTCGCTCTTGCCGGACCCCGGCCGCGGCAGGCCGCCCAGGCCGTCGAGCGAGCAGAGCACGATCTTGGTCTCGGCGGGCTGGACGAGCGTGTGCAGGAACTCTAGGTCCACGATGCCTCCGGCCTCAGGCGTCCTTCACGCTGTTCTCCAGCGTGCCGAGCCCGGTGATCTCGAGCTTCATGCGGTCGCCCGGCTGCAGCGTGACCTGGGGCTTGCGCGAGAAGCCCACGCCCGCGGGGGTCCCGGTGGCGATGAGGTCGCCCGGCGAGAGGGTCATGACGCTGGTGAGGTACTGGATGACGTAGCCCACGTCGAAGATGAAGTTGCGCGTGGAGCCGTCCTGCATGAGCTGGCCGTTGACCCAGGCCTTCAGGTCGAGCACGTGCGGGTCCGGGATCTCGGCGCGATCCGCGATGTAGGGGCCCACCGGGGCCAGCGTGTCGCCCACCTTGCCCGCGCTCCACTGGGTGGTGTGGAACTGGAAGTCGCGCGCGCTCACATCGTTGATGATGGTGTAGCCGTAGACGTAGTCGAGCGCCTGCTCCTTCTTCACGAAGCGCGCGGTGCGCCCGATCACCACGCCCAGCTCGACCTCCCAGTCGAGCGTCTTCTCGCCGCGCGGCCGCAGGACCGGCTCGCCGGGATCCTGGATCGCATTGGCCCACTTGGGAAACACCGGCGGCTGCTTGGGCGCCGGGTTGTTCGTCTCGGCCGCGTGATCCTTGTAGTTGAGGCCGATGCAGATGAACTTGCCCGGGTCCGCGATGGGCGCGTGCAGCCGCACCGAGGCGAGCGAATGGGCCACCGGCTGGAACTTCCCCCCCCGCGCCGCGTCCAGCATGCCCGCCAGCATGTCCTGGCTGGCGCTGCCGCCCTCCAGGAAGCCGCGCGTGCTGTCGTGGGGAAAGAGCGCCGCCGCGATGACGGGCGCGCGCACCACGCCGCGGGACGCGAGGAACCCGGCCGCGCTCGCCTCGAGATCGGCGATGCGGTCGCCGCCGATGAAGCAGCCGAGGCGGGGAGCGTGACCGTTCTGGGAGAAGCGGACGATCTTCATGGGCGTGTCTCCTTGCGTAGGGTTGTGGCGCGCGCCGACGGCCGGCACCCGAGAGTCTACGACCCTGGCGGAGCGATGTCGAGGGGCCCGCCGAGCAGCGCAAGCTGTTGATCTGGAAGGGGTTTGGCTCCGGATCCGGAGGACCACCGGGGAAGCGGGGCCGCGGGGCCGGCCCACCCCGGGAGGCTGCGCATCTAGGTGCAGATATTCAATTCGTGTACCTTATTACTGCGTACGAAGATTCTCACCACGTCGGGAGGGGGAGGAGAGACATCATGCGGGATGCCACGAAGTGGCTGTGCGGAGTGCTCGCCGCCGTGATGGCGCTGACGAGCCCGCTGCTGACGCGGGCGGCCGTGGCCCAGGTGACCGAGGGTGCCGCGGACGTCGAGGTGTCCGACGCGGACCGGGTGGGCACCGGCTTCCTGAACGTGGCCTACGTGCCCGGCAAGGCCATCGTCTGCGGCCTCGGCACCGTCGCCAGCGCGGTGGTCACGATCGTCACGCTGGGCAGCGCCTACCGGGCCGCGGTGGCCACCTTCAAGGAAGGCTGCGGCGGCACCTGGGTGCTGACGCCGGAACACATCGCGGGCAAGATTCCTCCCAAGGACGAGATCGAGTAGCCGCGATCGCGTTCCGGCGCGCGGCCGTTTCCGCGCTGTTCCTGCTCCTCCTGGCCGGCTTTGCGGCCGGCATCTGGGGGACCTACCGGGCCGCCTTTCCGGGTCCCGGGCTCTATCGGGTCACCGGGATCTTCGAGGCGCGCGGCGGGCCCACCCTGCTGGTGGTCCGGCACGACAAGGTGCCGGGATTCATGGATGAGATGGAGTCGATGGCACTCTTCGCCGAGTCCGCCGCCCTGCTGGACGGGGCGGACCTGCGCCGCGGCGACCGGGTCCGCCTCACCGTCCGCCAGGAGCCGGATCGTCTGGTCGCCGTCGAGATCCGGAAGATTCGTTAACTGCAGCAACCCTGGTAAGGTAAAGAGGCCATGGGGAAGAATCAGCGCCGCTCCCGGACCATGAGTCTCCGCGAGGCCGCCTCGGTCGTGTTCGCGCTCGTCGCGCTCCTGCCAATCCTGCTGTTCGTCTACCTGCTGTCGCGCCATGAGCTGCTCCACAACACGGAGGCCCAGGTCGGGCTTCTCGCGGCCGTCGGGGTGTCGATCCTCGGCTTCCTCGTCTTCCGGAGGATGGTGGACCAGATCGCCCAGCTCGCCCAGGGTTTCCTGACGCCGGGCGAGGTGAAGTCGGAGTCGCACCGCCGACGGAGCCCCGTCGCGGCGGCCGGCGCGGTGCCCGGACTCGGCGAGGTCACCGAGATCGGACAGGTGCGCGACGCGTTCTATCACATGCTCGACGACCTGCGGGGCTCCACCCAGCGGCTCGAGGACCTGGTCTTCAAGCTGGGCACGCTCAACGAGATGGTGGAGCTGGCCGCCCGCATCCCGAAGATCCAGGACCTCCTGGGCCTGGTGCTGCAGTCCACCATGCGCGCCGTGCGCGCCACCGTTGGCTCGATCATGATCCTCGATCGCGACCGGACGGTGCTCAAGCTCGCGGCCTCGCGCGGCATCCCCGACGACGTGGTGCCCGCGGTCGAGGTCAAGGTGGGCGAGGGGGTGGCGGGCAAGGTGGTGGAGATGGGCGAGCCGGTGCTGGTGGACGACATCGCCTCCGATCCGCGCTTCAACAAGGCCAACGATCCCCAGTACGGCAACGGGTCGTTCATCTGCATGCCGATCCGGGTGGGCGATCGCGTGATCGGCGTGATCAACATGGCCAAGCGGCGTGACGGGGTGGTCTCCGACGCGCTGCGGCCGCCCCCGTTCAGCTCCACGGACCTTCAGTTCCTGAACGCGCTGATGACGTACATCGGCTACGCGGTGGACAACTCGCGTCTCCTCGAGGAAGCGCAGTCCTCCGCCTCGCAGCTCCAGAACGTGGTGGACGACCTCAAGTCCACCCAGGGCCAGCTCGTGCGCGGCGAGACGCTGCGCGCGATGGGTCAGCTCTCGTCCGGGATGGCGCATCACCTCAACAACCTCTTCGCGGTGATCCTGGGACGGGTCGAGCTCATGATGGGCAAGGTCCAGGAGGCGGGCGTCCGCCGCTCCCTCGAGATCATCCAGCGCACCGCCCAGGACGGCGCGGAGGTGGTGCGGCGCGTGCAGCGATTCAGCCGGGTGCAGCCGGTCTCCGACGTGGCGGTGGACGTCAACCAGCTCGTGAAGGAGGTGGTCGAGCTCACGCGGCCGCGCTGGCACGACGAGGCCCAGCTGCGCGGCAGCCGCATCGAGGTGGCGGTGGAGGCGGGCGTCATCGGGGCGGCCTCGGGCGAGCCGGCGCCCCTTCGAGAGGTCCTGATGAACCTGCTGCTCAACGCCGCCGACGCCATCACCCAGGGCGGCCGCATCACGCTCAAGACCTGGTCCAAGGACGATCGCGTCTACTGCTCGGTCACCGACACCGGGATGGGCATGCCCGAGGAAGTGCGGCGCCGGGCGCTCGAGCCCTTCTTCACCACCAAGGGCCCCAAGGCGACCGGCCTGGGGCTCAGCGTGGCCTACGGGACCGTCCAGCGCTACGGCGGGACCCTGACCGTGGAGAGCGCGGCCGGACAGGGCACCACGGTCGAGATCAGCCTGCCGACCGCCTCCGCGGCGACCGCGGTCGCCAAGACGAGCGCGCTCGCGCAGAAGGCGCCCGCTCTGCCGCTGCGCATCCTGGTGATCGACGACGAGTTACAGGTGCGCAGCACACTGGCCGAGATGCTGGAGGAGCAGGGGCACACCGTGACCCAGGCGCCCGGCGGCCGCGAGGGCCTGTCCTTCCTCGAGTCGAATCGGGAGCTGGTGGACGTGGTGATCAGCGACCTCGGCATGCCCGACATGACCGGCTGGGACGTGGCCGCGGTCATCCAGGAGCGGTGGCCGGGCCTGCCGGTGGGCCTCATCACCGGGTGGGGCGAGACCGAGATCACGCGCGAGGAGCGCAGCCGCGTGAACTTCGTGATCAACAAGCCGTTCGACAAGGCGGTCCTGGGCGCGACGATGTCGGATATCAGGCCGCGCGCGTAGGCTAACGCTTCGGCAGGGTTCGCAGGTACCGCACCAGCTCCCGGATCTCGTCGTCCTTCAGGTGGTAGCCGAAGGACGGCATGCCCGGCTTGCCGATCGTCGCCCCGCCATTCTCGATCAGCGTGAAGAGGTAGTCGTCCGGGAGCCGATCCGTGAGCTGCGGGTCGGACAGGTCGCCAGGGCCCATCAGGAAGATCGTGGCCCGCCAGGATCCCCGCCCGTCGGTCCCGTGGCAGGTGGCGCAGTGGGTCAGGTAGAGCCGCTGACCGCCACTGGCTGTCTTCGGGACCGGGTAGGCGACGAACAGCATCACGAGGATGCTCCCGATGGCCGTGAGCAGGGCCGGGCCGAACACCACGAGCATCCACTTGGCCCTCACGGGCGTCGAGCATACCACGCGCGGCGTGACGTCCAGGGGCGGCGGGCGGGCCACGCGATACGTCACCGATGAGGAGCGCGAGACAGTCGTGAGATAGTAGTCGCCGTGCTCCTGATCCTCATGCGCCACGGCGAGGCCGGCGAGGCGGATCCCCGTCGCTGGCCCGACGACCGGCTGCGGCCGCTCACCGACGCGGGCCGGCGCGAGCACGCCCGGGTGGCCGAAGCGCTCCGGCGCATGGGCGTGCGCTTCGATCGGCTGCTCTCGAGCCCGCTGGTGCGCGCCCGCGAGACCGCGGAGATCACCGCGCGGGCCTACGAGGGCGCGCCCGTCCCGGAGATGACCGAGCTGCTCGGCGACCGCGCCGAGCCGGCCGCGACGCTCGCGGGGCTGGCCGCGGTCGAGGCCTCCGCCCTGCTCTGCGTGGGGCACGAGCCGACCCTCTCCCGCCTGGCCGCGCTCCTGACCAGTCGCGACGGCTCGGCGCGCGTCGAGATGGCCAAGAGCGGGGTCGCGGTTATCGAGTGCGTGGGCCCGGTGGGACGGGGGCGGGGCCTGCTGCGCATGCACCTGCGCCCGCCCGAGCTCATCGGACTGCACGACGGCGACGTCCCCATGGTGGCGGGCCCATCACCCGATCCGTTCCTCGCCACGATGACCGCGTACCAGCGGAGCGCCGCGCTCAAGGGTGCGCTCGACCTGGACCTCTTCACCACCATCGGGGCGGGCGCGGGCACGGCGCCGGCGCTGGCGGAGCGCTGCGCGGCCTCCCCCCGGGGCATCCGCATGCTCTGCGACTATCTCACCGGCGCCGGCTTTCTGCGCAAGGACGGCGATACCTATGCGCTGACTCCCGACTCCGCCGTCTTCCTCGATCGCCAATCGCCGGTCTGCGTGGCCGCGGCCGCCGAGTTCCTCTACGCGCCCGAGCTCCGTGAGGCCTTCGCCGACGTGGCCCAGGCGGTGCGCCGCGGCGGGACCACGCTGGCCGGAGCGGGCACGACGGCGCCGGACCATCCGGTCTGGGTGCGCTTCGCCCGGGCGATGGCGCCCCTGATGCGGATGCCGGCCCGGGCGGTGGTGGACCTCGTGGAGGTGGATCCCGCAGGCCCGCTCCGGGTGCTCGACGTGGCCGCTGGGCACGGGATGTTCGGTCTCGCGTTCGCGGCAGCGTACCCGCGCGCGGAGATCACCGCGCTCGACTGGCCGGCGGTGCTGGAGGTGGCGCGCGAGAACGCGCGCACCGCGGGCGTGGACGGGCGGTTCCATACCCTGGCGGGCAGCGCCTTCGAGACGCCGCTGGGCGGGCCGTACGATCTGGTGCTGCTGCCGAACTTCCTGCACCACTTCGATCTGCCCACCTGCGAGGGGCTGCTGGCCAGGGTCGCCCGGGCCCTGACCGCCGGCGGGCGGGTGGTGACGGTGGAGTTCGTGCCCGACGAGGGGCGGGTGACGCCCCCGCACGCCGCCATGTTCGGTCTCGTGATGCTCTGCACGACCCCGGCCGGCGACGTCTACACCTTCGCCGAGCTCGAGGCCATGCTCCGCCGAGCCGGCCTTCCGCGCAGCGTGCTGCGCGCGCCGGAAGCGGGCGTTCCCCAGGTGATCATCTCCGAGCGATGAGGAGGGTGTCCATGACGCATCGAATCGCGGTCATTCCCGGCGACGGCATCGGCAAGGAGGTCCTGCCCGAGGGCATCCGGGTGCTGGAGGCGGCCGGCCGCCGCTTCGGTGTGGACTTTTCCTGGACCCGCTTCGACTGGAGCTGCGAGGTCTACGCGCGGACCGGACGCATGATGCCCGAGGACGGGCTCGACCAGCTCCGGCGCTTCGACGCCATCTACCTGGGCGCGGTGGGCTTTCCCGGCGTGCCGGATCACGTCTCGCTGTGGGGGCTCCTCATCCCGATCCGCCGCGAGTTCCACCAGTACGTGAACCTGCGGCCGGTGCGCCTTCTCCGGGGGGTGCGCTCGCCGCTGGCCGGCCGCGGCCCCGCCGACATCGACATGCTGATCGTGCGCGAGAACAACGAGGGGGAGTATTCCGAGATCGGCGGGCGCCTCTACCGCGATACGCCCGACGAGCTGGCGGTGCAGCAGTCGGTGTTCACCCGCCGGGGCTGCGATCGGGTGATGCGCTACGCCTTCGAGCTGGCGAGGAAGCGGCCGCGACGCCTCGTCACCTCGGCCACCAAGTCGAACGGCATCATCCACAGCATGCCGTACTGGGACGAGCGCTTCGCCGCGATGGCCGGGGGCTACCCCGACGTGAAGACCAGCCAGTACCACATCGACATCCTGACCGCCCACTTCGTGCAGCATCCCGACTGGTTCGACGTGGTGGTGGCCTCCAACCTCTTCGGCGACATCCTGTCCGACCTGGGCCCCGCCATCGCGGGCTCGATCGGGATCGCGCCGGGCGGGAACATCAATCCCGAGAAGGAGTACCCCTCGATGTTCGAGCCGGTGCACGGCTCCGCCCCGGACATCGCGGGCAAGGGGATCGCCAATCCCATCGCCCAGATCTGGACCGGCGCCATGATGCTCGAGCACCTCGGTCACCCGGAGGCGGCCCGGGCCGTCGTCGGCGCCATCGAGCGTCTCGTGGAAGGCGGCAAGGGATTGACGCGAGACCTCGGGGGGACGGCCACCACCGAGGAGCTGGGCCGCGCGATCGCGAACCTGATCTGAGCGCGCCCCGCCCTGAGCCTCCGAGTGACTCCTACCGGAAGCGGCCCCACCGCCGGGGGTGGCGACACCAGATCTGGTCGGGATTCTTGACGGTGAGCGAGCCGATGATCGCGATGGCCCCGATGACGATGAGGGTGATGCCGAGCCAGATCGCCCGATCCCGCCCCGGAGAGCCGGCGGGAACGCCCGGCATGAAGGCGCTGAAGGAGCCGAGGAGCAGAAAGCCGAGACCGAGGAGCACGCCGCCCACTCGGTGGACCAACCGATCGCCGCGAACCCGCATCAGGCGTCTCGCTCCCGCGCCCTTCTAGCATTCGCCGGCCCGCGGCGTCAACCTCGAGCGCTTCGCGGCACGGAGCGCCGGCCAAGATTGCGCTTGACAGGCCCCGGGTCCGGCCGCTAGCTTAGCGTCGCGCGCGGGCCTCTCCTGGGGTTCGCGCGCCGTCGTATCGGGAACCCGTCCGGCAAGACGCAGGGAGCAGACTAGCGAGCGGGCGCGGCGTGGTGGCCGCGTCCAGCCCTGCGAGACCCGCATCGGAAGGGGTGGGTAGGAGATGCCGAAGATCGTCCCCGACGCCGTCACGGTCAGCAACGGCCGGCTGCGCCTGCTGCTGATCACCCTGCCGGCCGTGATCATCCCCCTCGCCCTCGCCACGTTCTGGCTGTCCGCCGGGCACGGCGAGGAGACCATGGATTTCGTGAGGGAGTACCTGCCGCTGTTCATGTTCCTCACCCTGGGCGTGCTCCTCTTCTCCGGCTACCCGGTGGCGTTCGTCCTCGGCGGGACGGCCCTGCTCTTCGGCTTCCTGGGCTATCTGGTCGGCACCTTCAGGCTGGTGGAGTTCTTCAACTTCGTGCCGCGCATCTGGGGCCAGGCGGCCGAGAACCTCGTGCTCGTCTCGGTCCCCACCTTCGTCTTCATGGGCGTGATGATGGAGCGGAGCGGCATCGCCCACGACCTGCTCTACTGCTGCCAGGTCCTCCTCCGGCGGATTCCCGGCGCGCTCGCCCTGTCGGTCACGGTCATGGGCACGATCCTCGCCGCGATGACGGGCATCATCGGCGCCTCGGTGACGATGATGACGTCGCTGGCCCTGGGGCCCATGCTCAAGCAGGGGTACAGCCACGCGCTGGCCACCGGATGCATCGCGGCCGCGGGCACCCTCGGGATCCTCATCCCGCCGAGCATCATGCTGATCCTCTTCGCGGACCTGCTGTCCGTCTCGGTCGGTACCCTCTTCATGGCGGCGCTGGGGCCGGGGTTGCTCCTGGCCGCCATCTACCTGATCGGCATCGGCACCGCCTGCTCGATCAAGCCGTCCCTGGGGCCGCCGTTGCCCACGACCGAGCTCAACCTCCCGGTAGCCGCGACGGTGATGCTGTTCGTGAAGAGCTTCCTGCCGCCTGCGTTCCTGATCGCGATGATCAAGGGGTCCATCCTGTTCGGCTGGGCCACCCCGAGCGAGGCCGGCGCGGTCGGAGCCTTCGGCGCCGTCGTGCTGGCGTTCCTCAAGCGCCGGGCCGGCTGGGCGACCCTGAAGGACGTGGCGAACACCGCGTCGCTCACCATCTCCATGATCTTCTTCATCGTCATCGCGGCGACGTGCTTCGCCTACGTGTTCCGCGCGCTCGGGGGTGACGCGGTGGCCGAGGACCTGATCAACGCGGCGGGTCTCGGCTCCTGGGGCCTGACGTTCCTGATCATGGCCATCGTCTTCGGCCTCGGGTTCTTCCTCGACTGGATCGAGATCACGCTGATCGTCCTGCCCGTCTTCGGACCGATGATCGCCAACATGGATTTCGGCACCTGGCTCCCGAAGGAGGCGGTGCTCATCTGGTTCACGGTCATCCTGGCCGTCAACCTTCAGACCTCCTTCCTGACCCCGCCGTTCGGCTTCGCCCTCTTCTACATGAAGGGGCTGGCGCCGCCGGAGGTGAAGATCCAGAGCATCTACCGGGGGATCATCCCATTCGTCATCATGCAGCTGATCGTCCTGGGGCTCGTGATGCTGTTCCCGCAGCTCGTCCTGTGGCTGCCGGGCGCGGTCTACGACTAGGATACCGGCCGCGCGCGCCGGGGGGAAGGTGCCATGCCGGTAGAGACGATGCTGAGAGTGAGCGAACGGCTCCGGTTGTTCGTCGAGTTCGTCGGCCGCTGGGGTGCCATCTTCATCCTCCCGCTCGTGTTCGTGACGATGTGGGACGTGTTCCTCCGGAAGGTCGGCGGGATGCAGGTATGGCTGGTGGAGCACTTCGGGCGTCCGTTCGAGTCCACCGTCATCCAGGAGATGGAGTGGCACTTTCACACCGCGCTGTTCACGCTCGTGCTCGGCTACGGGCTGGTCCGCAATCGCCACGTGCGGGTGGACCTCGTCCGGGAGAAGCTGTCGTTTCGCAAGCAGGCCTGGATCGAGTTCCTGGGCCTGACGTTCTTCGTGATCCCCTACTGCCTGATCGTCGGATACTTCGCGGTCATCTTCAGCTGGGACTCCTTCATGGTGATGGAGAAGTCGGCGTCCACGGTGGGGCTGTCCTACCGCTACATCATCAAGTCCGTCCTCGTCTTCGGCCTGTTCACCACGCTGCTGGCCGGCATCGCGGTCTGGCTCCAGACCGCCCTGGTGCTCTTCGGACCGAAGGAGCTGCGCTTCAAGCTGATGACGCTCGAGTGGCCGGAGGACGTCAAGGCCAAGGGCGGGCGGATCACCGCCGGCCCCGGCGTCTAGGTTGGACTGGCCGACGCTCGTCAAGCGCTACGTCTGGGACGAGGAGCGGACGCCGTATTTCGTCCGCTCGGATCGGCTGACGCGGGCGCAGGCGCGAAGCGAGCTGTTCGCCTACGCGTTCTTCCTGGCCATTCTTGCCTCCGTGGTCACGGTGCTGGCCACCGTGGGCCAGGGCCGAGCCGACGCCCTCGCCTCGCCGCTGGTGGCGCTCTACGCGGTCACCATCGTCCTCGCCGCGGTCGGGCTCGGGGTAGCCGGGCATCCCACGGCGGCGTACTACTGCGGGACTGCCCCGGTGGCGCTGGGCCTCGGGGCCCTGGCCGGGGTCCTGCGGCCGGGCATGGCGGGGGGCGAGATGATCCTGCTCGCCGGCCTGAGCGCCCTCTGGCTCGGCTACGCGGCCCGTGTGGTCCGGGTCGCCCGCCGGCTTCACGGGCTCGACTAGCCCCGGGCTCGCGGGGGACCGAGAGCGGCCCCCCGCGAGGCGTCGGGCTCCGGGGCGGTCTCCTACTGGTAGGTCGGCTTGAGCGTCTGCGCGTCGCCCCAGATCTTGTAGGTCTTCCGCCAGTTCAGGTAGTGGTCGGCCACCTTCTTGAAGAGCTCGTCCTTGGCGCTCTCCTCCTTCAGCACCTCGAGCCACGCCTTCTCGAACGCCCGGAGGTCGTCGTCCGACCAGCGCCGGTTGGTGACCTTGTGCTTGTCCTTCATCTCCTGCATCACGGGCGGGTTCTTGGCCTCGGTCTCGAAGTAGGTGTGGGCGACGCTCTCACCGAGGGCGAGCTGGATGATCTTCTTGTGCTGCGTCGAGAGCTTGTCCCACTCCGCCCGGTTCATCAGCAGCTCACTCACCGAGGCCTGCTGATGCCAGCCCGGGTAGTAGTTGTTCTTGGCGATCTGGTGGAAGCCGAGCGCGATGTCGATCGTCGGCATCGAGAACTCGGTGGCCTCGATGACGCCGCGCTCGAGCGCGGGATAGATGTCGGCCGCCGCCAGCAGCTGCGTGGACACGCCCAGCTTCTGCATGACCTGGGCGCCGAGCCCGAAGAAGCGCATCTTCATGCCCTTCAGCTCCGCGACCGACTTCACTTCCTTCCGAAACCACCCCGAGGTCTCGGGCCCGATCGCGAAGGAGTCGAATGCGATCAGGCCGTGCTTGGCGTAGATCTCGTCCCGGAGCTGGTTCCCGCCCCCGAACCACTTCCAGGCCATGAACTCGCCGAGCTGGGGTCCGAACGGCACCGTGGTGAAGAAGGCCAGGGCGGGGTATTTGCCGGTGTGGTAGCCGGGGGTGGTCCAGCAGGACTCGACCGAGCCTTTCGAGACGGCGTCGAAGCACTCCAGCGCGGGCACCAGCGCCCCGGGTTCGAAGAACTTGAGCTCCAGCGTGCCGCCCGAGGCGACCTTGACGTTCTCGGAGAACCGGACCCCGGAGGTGCCCAGGTGGGGCAGCTTGCTCCCGAAGGCGCTGGCCATCTTCCAGCTCACTCTCTTCTGGGCCTCGGCGGGCGGGCTCCAGCTGAGGGCCATGCCGAGGGCCACGCCGAAGGCGGTGGCCATGCCAAAGGCGGTGAGGTACTTGAAGCTAGGCGTGAATCGCATCGGACACCTCCCTGTGACCGTTTGGACTGCGGACCCCGGCTCGCGGCGTCGCCGGCCGGCTCGTTGGGACGGGACTTCACGGGTATCGCTTGGACGCCTACTTTCCACAAAGGGCTGCGGCCCGTCAAGCGCCGAATGGGGCCGCGAGGATGCGGCCCGATTAGCCCTTGACGGCTCCCGCGGTGAGCCCGGAGACGTAATAGTCGAGGAAGAAGACGTAGATCGCCACGATGGGGACCGAGGCCAGCACCGCACCCGCCATGAGCGATCCCCAGTAGTAGATGTCCCCGCGGATCAGGTCCGCGGTCACGCCCACCACCGCCGTCTTGTTCTGGCTCTGGGAGACGAAGGTCAGCGCGTAGGTGAACTCGTTCCAGGTCAGCGTGAAGCCGAACAGAGTGGCGGCCATGATCCCGGGAATCGCCATGGGCAGCACGATGCGCAGGAGCGTTTGCATGCGCGTGGCGCCGTCCACCAGGGCGCACTCCTCCACCTCCTTCGGGATCGTGCGGAAGTAGCCCATGAGCAGCCACGTCGAGAAGGGGACCAGGAAGGTCGGGTAGGTGACGATCAGGGCCCAGATCGTATCCGAGATGCCGAGCCAGACCACCACCTGGGACAGGGGCAGAAAGAGCAGCGTGGTCGGCACGAGATAGGTGATGAAGACGGCCGTCCCGAACGAGGCGACCCCGGGGAAGCGCAGCCGCGCCAGGCTGTACCCGGCCAGGATCGCGATGACGAGCGACACGGACGTCGACACCACGCTGATGATGAGGCTGTTCAGCATCCAGGTCAGGAACTCGGTCTTGAACAGGAGGAAGGTGTAGTGCTCGGTGATCGCGCCCGTCTGGATGAGGAAGGGCACCGCCTTGAGGTCATACAGCTCCGCGTCGTTCTTGAACGACGTGATCACCATGAAATAGACGGGGAAGAGCGCGAACAGGATGAACGGCACGATATTGGCGTAGCCGAACGCCGAGTATCGGATCCGCGCCGCCCGGCTTCGCACCCCGACCTGCATCTCAGTCCCGCCGGATATACCGGAGCTGGATGAAGACGAAGGCCGCGAGCAGCGGGAACAGGAAGAGCGAGATCGCCGCGCCCTGCCCCAGGTTGCCGCCGGTCAGGCCGACCTGGTAGGCCAGGGTGGCGAAGAGGTGCGTGGTGTTGACCGGCCCGCCCCGGGTGAGCACCTGGACGATGGCGAAGTCGGAGAACGTGAAGATGGTGGAGAACAAGATCACCACCGCCAGGACCGGCTTGAGGAGCGGCAGCGTCACGTGGCAGAAGCGGCGCCACGAGCCCGCCCCATCGACCTCGGCCGCCTCGTAGAACTCCCGCGGGATCGAGACGAGCCCGGCCAGCACGATGATCGCGAAGAAGGGCAGTCCCCGCCAGACGTTGACCGCGATCACCGCGGCCATCGCATAGCCGGTCTGCCCGAGCCAGTTGGGGCCGGGAGCAGCCATCAGCCCCAGGTTGATCGCCGTCCAGTTCACCACGCTGTAGAGCGAGTCGAACATCCACCACCAGGCCAGGGTCGAGAGCGCGGTGGGGATGACCCAGGGCAGCAGCACGGCGCCACGGATCAGGCGCTTGAACTTGAGGGCCCGGAACAGGAGCATGGCGAGCCACACCCCCAGCAGGGCCTTGAGGACGACCGCGATGGAGGTGAACACGAACGAGTTGTACACCGTGCGATGGAACACCTCGTTCCTGAAGACCTCGCGGAAGTTGTCGAGGCCGATGAACGTGCCGGGCGAGCCCACCCAGTAGTCCGACAGGCTGAAGTAGACGGCCATCCCGAACGGATAGGCGACCAGGCAGACGATGAGAAGGAGCGCGGGAAGGATCAGCCCGTAGCCGAAGATGTGCTCCTGCTCCCACCACTCGTGGAGCCGCGCGAGGCGGCCGGGGCGCGGGACCCCGGCCGCCTCGAGAACGCGTTGGCCGACCGCCATGCTAGCTCTTGCCCTTCGTCTCGAGCTTGCCCTGGACGGCCAGCTTGACCTGCTCCTCGCCCCACGCGATGGCCCGCTTCGTGGGCATGCCGCCCACCGCCTTGGCCACCATGTCGGGCAGGACGTAGTTCACCTCGATGAGGTTCACCGCCGCGTTGGTCTTGGCCGGCCAGCCGCGCGGGTGGGCGTACTCCGCCTCCTTGGGCAGCATCTTGAACTTCGGGTTGTTCGCCCAGATCGGATGGTCGGCGAAGTGTCGAAGCGGGGGATGGTTGAACGCGTTGGAGGCCACGATCCAGGCGTCGAAGTTCTCCTTGCGGAAGTGGAACTTGATGAACTCCTTCGCGAGGTCGGCGTTCTTCGAGAACTTCCAGATCCCGATGCTGTTGATCGGCGGGGCCGAATGGATCCCGGCCGGCCCTCCCGGGCTGTTGTGGTGGTTGATGTCGTCGGCGATCGGCATCTTCTTGGCGAGCGCGGCGTTGTAGGGGCTGATCGGGTTGTGGATCCAGGAGCCCTTGCCAGAGAGGACGAAGCGGTTGTTGGAGGCGTCGTCCCAGGACAGCACCTCCGGCTCCATCGCGTCCTTGTACAGCTCCTTGTACCATTCGATCACCTGGGCGGTCTTGTCGGAGTTCAGCGCCGGCGTCTTGCCGTCGGCCTCCAGCACCTTGCCCCCCTGGCACCACAGCACCGACCAGAAGGTGGTGTTGGCGTCCGCGCAGTGGCTGATCGGGATGCCGACCGGATTACCCTGCTTCTTGAGGACCTTGCCCTGCTTGAGCAGCTCGTCCCAGGTCTTCGGGACCTCGAGCCCCGCCTTCTTGTAGTGGGCCTGGTTGTAGGTCGCCGGGAACGAGATCCAGAACCACGGCACGGCCTTCCAGCCAGACGACATCAGGGCCGCCTCCTTCGAGAAGGGATAGAAGCCGCCGTACCTCTTCCCGAGGTCCTCCACGAGATCGCCGACGTCGACCAGGTGTTGCTCATAGAGATAGCCGGTGGAGGTGTTGGCGATGATCATGTCGTGGCCCGACTGGGACGCCGCCTCCGCGGCGAACTTGGCGGGAAGCTGGAGATGGGCGATGGTGTCCACGCGGACCGTGGCCCCCGCCTGCTTGGAGAAGGCCTCGGCCTGCTTGCGCAACTCCTCGTCGGCCGCGGGTACGAAGTGGTTCCAACTCAGGAACGTGAGCTCGCGCTTCTGCGCGATGGCCGGCGATTTGCCGAGCGCGAGCCAGGAGGCCATCCCGGCCGTCGTGCCGGCGGCGGTGCGGAGAAACTGACGGCGCTGAATCCTGCGGGGAGCGGTCGGGGCCATGGAAGTGCCTCCGTTTCGGTCGGGAGGTCTCGGGCCATCTGGAGAACCCTAGCGCGGTTGTCTCACCCCCTCGGAGCGAAAGAATCCGGCACGGTCGCTCCCTTCTAGCTGGACTGCCGCCGGGTTGTCAAGCTCGATTCCCGGGGGCCGCCCCCCTCGATCCCTACTTGATGACCGCCTCCGTCTTGGACTCGAAGAAGTGGATGCGCTCGGGCACGAAGGCCATGCGGATCTTCTCGTGGGGCTTCGCCTTGACCGACGGCTCCACGCGGCAGACCACCGATTGGCCTCCCACGCTCACGTTGAGCAGGATCTCGGAGCCGAGCGGCTCCACCACCTCGACCACCGCGTCGAACGACAGGTCCGCCGAGTCGGCGCCGGAGCCCACCCGCAGGTCCTCGGGCCGGATCCCGAGGGTGACCGGCTGCCCCTTGTAGGCCTGGAGCACGCCCGCCTTCGCGGCGGGGACCTTGGTCCGTAGCCCGTTGGTCTCGAGGAAGATCGAGCCGCCGGTCTCGCTGACCGTGACCGGGAGAAAGTTCATGGCGGGGGAGCCGATGAAGCCGGCCACGAACTTGTTGGCGGGCCGGCCGTAGATCTCGAGCGGCTCCCCCACCTGCTGCACCCAGCCGTCCTTCATGACCACCACGCGGCTGCCGAGGGTCATGGCCTCCACCTGGTCGTGGGTCACGTAGATCGCGGTGGTCTCCAGGCGCTCGTGCAGGCGCTTGAGCTCGACCCGCATCTGCACCCGGAGCTTGGCGTCCAGGTTCGACAGCGGCTCGTCGAAGAGGAACACCTGCGGATGCCGCACGATCGCGCGCCCGACCGCCACGCGCTGCCGCTGGCCGCCCGAGAGCTGGCGGGGCTTGCGCTTGAGCAGCTCCTGGATGCCCAGGATCTCGGCCGCGTCCTGCACCCGCTTGGCGATCTCGGCCTTGGGGAACTTTCGCATCTTGAGGCCGAAGGCCATGTTGTCGTACACGCTCATGTGCGGGTAGAGCGCGTAGTTCTGGAACACCATCGCGATGTCCCGGTCCTTGGGGGGCAGGTCGTTGACGATCCGGTCACCGATGGAGATCTCGCCGGAGGTGATCTCCTCGAGCCCCGCCACCATGCGGAGCGTCGTGGTCTTGCCGCAGCCCGACGGGCCCACGAAGACCATGAACTCCTTGTCGCGGATGATGAGGTTCACGTCCTTGACGGCGTGCACCTCGTCGTACTTCTTGTTGAGGTCCTTGAGGACTACCTGTGCCATTGGGCGCTCTCCCTCAAATAGGTTCCCCGGAGTCGGGTGCCCCGGGCTCTGGGCGCCGATACTACCACAGCCTGGCGGGCACTTCCGGGCGGCGAGGGGGCGGACCTACCCGCCGGCGGGCCTCGCCGGCGGGTAGGCCGAGGGGGGTTCGGTCTCCGACTACTTCTTGAAGTAGTGGGCCACGACCACGTCGATCGGCGGGCGGATCTTCTGGGCGTGGGGGACGGCCCGGGTCGCGAAGTCCTTCTGGTGCTTGAGCACCTTGGCGAAGAACGGGTTCTTCTGGGCTTCCACCTGGTAAACCTTGTCGATGGCCACCACCTGCGCCTTCAGGACGTCGTCCGGCGTCCGGACGATCTTGACGCCGTGCTTCGCCTCGAGGTCCTGCACGGCCTTGCTGTCCTGGTCCACGCTGAAGGCGGTCATGCGGATGATCTCGGCCATGCCCGCGTACTTGACGATCGCCTGCAGGTCCTTCGGCAGCGCGTCCCACTTCGCCTTGTTGACGATGATCTCCTGGTAGGAGGCGGGCTGGCGCAGGTCGGGCATGTAGTAGTACTTGGTGACGTTCTGGAAGCCCATCATGATGTCGTGGCTGGGGATGGCCCACTCGGCCCCGTCCACCGTCCCCCGCTCGAGGGCCGGGACGACTTCACCGCCGGCCAGCGTCACCACCGACACTCCCATCGTCTTCATCATCTCCATCCCCAGGCCCGAGGTGCGGAACTTCAGCTTGCGCAGCTCGTCGAGGTTGGCGAACGGCTTCTTGAACCAGCCCAGGGGCTCCCAGTACGGGAGGCTGGTGGTGAACACGGGCACGACCACGTTCATCTTGAGCTCTTTCTGGAGCATCTCGTTGTAGAGCTCGATCCCCCCGCCCGCGAAGAGCCAGGCGATGTACTCCTCGCGGTCCATCCCGAAGGGGCCCCCGGGGCCGGGCGCGAAGAGGCCGGCCGCCGAGTTCTTGCCCGCCCAGTAGCCGGGCCAGGCGTGGGTGGCGTCGATCAGGCCGCGGTTGACTGCATCGAGCACCTCGAACGAGCCCACCACGGTCCCGGCGGCCTGCATGTCCCACTTGAAGCGGCCG
>DATLFG010000104.1:0-56585 GCA_035524955.1 Candidatus Limnocylindria bacterium
TCGCCCCGGCTCCGGCGGCGCCGCCCACCGCGGCCCCGGCGCCCGCTCCCGCGCCGCCGGCGCCGCCCAAGGAGTACCGGAGCAACGTGGCGCTCAAGCAGATCTTCTTCGCGTTCGACAAGGCGGAGATCCGGCCCGCCGACGCCCAGACGCTCGCGGCCAGCGCGGCCTACCTCAAGGCCAATCCCAACCAGCTCGTGCTGATCGAGGGCCACTGCGACGAGCGGGGGACCTCCGAGTACAACCTGGCCCTGGGCGAGCGGCGGGCCAAGGCGGCCATGAACTACCTCGTGTCCAATGGGATCGAGGCCTCCCGGATCACGACGATCTCCTATGGCAAGGAGCGCCCGGCCTGCACCGAGAAGAACGAGCCCTGCTGGTCGAAGAACCGGAACGACACGTTCTTAACCAAGGAGCGGTGATTCTCGGCTGATCGGCTCTCACGACCCGCCCTCATCACCCGGAGGTGGCGACGCCGGTTCCCGATCTGATCCTGGGTCTCCTGATCCAGTACGGCTTTCAGGTCCTCGGCGCGATCGTCATCTTGATCGTCGGCTTCACCGTCGCGTGGTGGGTGGGCAAGGTGGTCGAGCGCGCGCTCGTACGGATGGCGCTCGAACCGCCGATGTGCCGTCTGATGGTGCGGGTCGTGAGAGTCGTCGTCCTGCTGTTCGCGCTGGTGATCGCGCTCGACAAGTTCGGTTTCCAGATCGCTCCGCTCGTCGCGGGCATCGGCGTGGCCGGCATCGGCAATCGCGCTGCAGGGCGTGCTGGGGAACGTCATCGCGGGACTCACCATCATCTTCACCAAGCCGTTCCGGGTGGGCGAGCACATCGAGGTGGCGGGCGAGAAGGGCGACGTGCACGCGATCGAGCTGTTCTCCACCACCCTGGTGCATCCCGACCGGTCTCGCATCATCATCCCCAACCGCAAGATCGTCGGCGAGATCCTCCACAACTTCGGCCAGATGCGGCAGATCCATCTGACCGTGATGGTGCCGCACGGCTCGGACCTGACCGCGGTGCTGGCGCTGGCCCGGGAGGTCGTCGTCGCCAACCCCGCGTGTCCTCGCCGATCCGGCCCCGGTGGTCGGGGTGACGCAGCTCGAGCTCGCCGGCGTCCGCGTCCGGGGTGAATCCCCGGGTTCGGGTGCCGGACGTGGTGGCCGCGGAGGCCGAGCTCTACCGGGGCCTGGCCGACCGCTTCGCGGCGTCCGGGGTCGCCGTGCCACGGCCAAAGCAGGAAGTCCGCGTGCTCATGAGTTCGTGACGAGCAGCGGCAGCGCCGGCGCGGCAGAAGTTGACTCTGCGCCCCGGTGGCGCCTAGGCTCTAGCACGGAGGGAGCCATGACGATGCCGATGCTGGCCCTGCTGCTGGTGGTGGGAACCGTCGGGATGGCGACGGCCCAGACGAAATCGTCCGGCAAGCTCGACCTCGAGTACAAGCAGCGTTCCCCGGCGCTCCGGCCGGTGCCGCCGCGGAAGGTCGAGGAGGACACCACGCAGGCGGTGCGCGAGCTCAATCGTCAGCGCACCGATCGCATGCTGCGCGATGTGCAGCCGGGTCCCTCTCGGCGGCCGGATCTCGACCGCGACGTCACGCAGGGCATCCAGTCCCGCGGTCTCGGGCGGCGATAAGGGCCCATCGGCTTCGTTGGCGCCCTCGGTCGCGCGCTCAACGTAGAGAGACTACGCCCCGCGCGCGACCTTCGGTCGCCGCCTCGCCGCTGGACCCTTCTCGCTGCCCGAGACGGGCGGCGCGGTCCGACAGTCCCGGGTGGTGTGTGCGGGTGCCCCTCTCCGCTGGACCCTTCTCGGCTCTCGAGGCCGAGGTCTGCGGGTTCGCGAGAGGGGCTAGCGGCGCTTGCGGGTGGTGGCGCGAGGGCGGCGGGAGGGTGTTTCCTCCAGGATGGGGACGCCGTCGCGGTAGTTGACGTGGTGGCCGGGGACTGCGGGGACCCGGGGGCCAGGGGTGATGATGCCGACCAGGTTCAGGGGGTCGCAGGCCGAGAGGCGGACGGTCTGGCCGGAGGGCTCTTCCCTGCGGATCGCGCGCAGGGCCTCGAGCGCCTCGGGCGCCGCGAATTGCTCGCCCACGAAGCCGCCCACGATGCGCCCGCCCCGCAGGTCGCCGCGCATCTCGAGCCGCCGGTACACGCGCAGCAGGTCCCGCCAGGCCGGCATGTCCGGCTCCCGCTGCAGGAGATCGCGGAAGACGACGCCGTAGCGCTTCACGTACTGCCGGGCCTTGGCCTCGACGATGTCGTCGGCCGCCGGGGTGGCGGGCGGTAGCAGCCGGGCCCAGCGCCCGGTACCCGGCGAGGGCCGCGGCGCGGCCGGCCGGCCGGGCCGCGGGCGGCGGCGCTTCTCGCCGTGGAGCAGGCTGCGCAGCCCCGCGAAGCCGTCGCCGGTGACGAGCCCGGCCGTCACCAGCTCGCAGAGCGCCTCCTCCACCTCGATGCGCAGCCGCCGCACGCCGGAGGCGATGTCGTCCACGAAGGAGGCGCCCGCGCGCTCCAGATGGGCCAGCACGTCGCGGGCGGGTCCCGAGGGCTGGCTCGGCGAGGCCCCGGCGGCCGTCCGGTCGATGACGACGGCCTCGCCTGGCGCGGGCCGCGGCGCGAGCAGCCAGGGGAGATCGCGGCGCAGCAGCAGCGCCACCGGCACCGTCGCGGACAGGCGCCGGCCGGCGTGGCGCGCGCTCTCGTGCAGGCCGAGCCGTCCCCACGCCACCTCGCCGGAGAGACAGAGCTCGTCGAGCCAGGCGGGCTGGTATCCGGCCACGCGTGAGGGCAGCAGCTCGCGCTCCCACACGCCCGCGGCGGCCTCGAAGCCCTGCAGGCGCTCGATCACGCGCAGGAGCCCGTCGCGGCCGTGCTGCTGGGTCGCGGGCCGCGCGTGCTGCCAGGACAGGAGGAAGCGCAGGAGCGCCGCGGGCGACACCGGCTCGATGAGCCGCCGCAGGCCGTCGAGAGTCCGGCGATGGATGCGCGCGAGCAGGCGCCGCTCGCACCACTCGACCTGCTCGGCCGCGATGGCCTCGGGCGTGAAGCGCCCCCGCAGCACGCCGCCCTCGGCCTCCACCGCGGCCAGCGCCGCGTCGACCTGGCCGGGCGTGAGGTCGAGCGCCGTCGCGAGCGCCGCCGCGCTGGTGGGGCCGACCAGCCCGAGCCGGGCGCGCACAACCTCCAGCAGCGCGCCGTCCCGATCGGACCACGCGGGCGCCTGCCGGGCGGGCGGCTCGACCAGGTCGGGCGCGAAGCGAGCGTCCGGCCATACGGTGGCGGCCAGCGAGCGCCGCTCGGCCGGGACCCAAAAGATGTGGCTCCCGCGGTGGAGCCGGGCCGCGCGCCCGGCCGCGATCAGATCCTCCAGGTAGGCGATCCACGCATCGCCGTCGCGGTCCGGCAGCGCGCCCAGGTCGAGCAGCAGGTCGTGCAGCTCGTCGGCGCTGCGGAGATCGGGCCACGCCTCCTCGACCACCGTGGTGATCGCGGCGGGGTCGAGCCGCCCGACGTCGTCGGCGACCGAGGCGGGCAGCCCGCGGCGGAGCGTGACGGCGCGCGCGCGGCGCTCCTCGAGCGGGGCGTCGTCGAGGAAGGCGTAGGGATTGGCGTTCAGGATCTCGTGCGCGAAGACCGACGGCTCGGGCGTCTCCCGGATGACGCGCGTGATCTCCCCGGCGTGCAGCGCGGCCAGCGTGGCGCGCAGGCCGTCGATGTCCATCGCCTCGGTGAGGCAGTCGTGCAGCGTCTCCCGCACCAGCGGGTGATCGGGCACCTCGATGGGCCCCGGCTCCGCGTTGTCCTGGCAGGCGAGCTGGGCGGGGAAGACCGCGACGAGGAGATCCTCCGCCCGCATGCGCTGCAGATACGGCGGCACCTTCCGCCCGTTCTGCCAGCGCAGCAGCGCGAGCGCGCGACTGGCGTTCCAGCGCCAGCGGGTCGCGAACATCGGCGCCTGCAGCGCGGCCTGGATCAGGAGCTCCTCGATCCCGCCCGGGTGCAGCATCTCGAAGACCGCCTCGAGCGGGAAGCTGTGCTGCGGCCCCAGGGAGAGCAGCACCCCGTCGTCGGTGGCCGCGGCCTGCAGCTCGAAGTTGAAGCTGCGGCAGAGCCGCTTGCGGAGCGCCATGCCCCAGGCGCGGTTGATGCGGCCGCCGAAGGGGGCGTGGACCACGAGCTGCATGCCCCCGGCCTCGTCGAAGAAGCGCTCGACCACCACGGTGTCCCGCGTCGGCACCGCGCCCAGCGCGGCTTTCGCCGCCCAGATGTAGTCGCGGGCAAGGAGGGCGCCGCGGCGGTCGAGGCCGGTCTCGCGCTCGAGCCAGGCCGCTGCGCTCTCCGGGTCGTGGAGGCGATCGGCCACGCCCTGCCGCACCGCGGAGAGCTCCGCGGACAGCTCGAGCGTGCGCGCCGGGCCCTCGCCGAGCCAGAACGGGATCGTGGAGGGCGCCCCGCCCGCGTCCTCGACGCGCACGCGGCCGCTCTCGATCCGGCGGATGCGCCAGGAGCTGTTGCCGAGCAGGATCACGTCGCCGGCCATGGACTCGATCGCGAAGTCCTCGTCGAGCGAGCCGATCGTGGTCTCGTCGGGCTCCAGCACGACCTCGTAGCTCGCGTTGTCGGGGATCGCCCCGCCCGAGGTGAGCGCGGCCAGGCGCGCCCCGCGCCGGGCCTTGAGCCGTCGCGCCACCCCGTCGCGGTGCAGCCGCGCCGCGTAGCGGCCCCGTCGCGTCGCGATGCCCTCGGCCAGCATGTCCACGACCTGGTCGAAGTCCTCGCGCGTGAGCGCCCCGTACGGCGCCGCGCGGCGGCAGAGGTCGAAGAGCCGGTCCTCGTCCTGCTCCTCGCAGGCGCAGATCGCGACGATCTGCTGGGCGAGGACGTCGAGCGGCACCTGCCGCAGGCTGAGCCGGTCGATCTCGCCCCGGCGGGCCGCGCGCACGAGCGCCGCGCACTCGACGAGCTGATCGCGGGTCAGCGGGAAGAGGCGGCCCTTGGGCGTGGCGATCAGCGCGTGGCCCGAGCGCCCCACCCGCTGGAGCGCGGTGGCGATCGAGCGCGGCGAGCCGATCAGGCAGGTGAGGTCCACCGTGCCCACGTCGATGCCGAGCTCGAGCGAGGCGGTGGCCACCACCAGCGAGAGGGTCCCCGCCTTGAGCCGCTGCTCGGCGTCGAAGCGCCGCTGCCGGCTCAGGCTGCTATGGTGCGCGGCCACGCGTAGGGCGCCGAGGCGCTCGGCCAGGTGGCGGGTCACCCGCTCGACCAGGCGGCGCGTGTTGACGAACACGAGCGTGGAGCGGTGGGCGCGGGCCAGCTCGGCCACGCGATCGTAGATCTCCTCCCACTGCTCGTTGGTGCACACCGCGCCCAGCTCGTCGCCGATCACCTCGATGGCCAGGTCCATGTCGCGGCGCTGGCCCACGTTGACGATCTCGGGCAGCGGGCGGTCCGTGCCGACCAGGAGCCGCGCCGCGGTCTGGATCGGCCGCACGGTGGCCGAGAGGCCGATGCGCTGCAGGCGCGCGCCCCGCGTGGCCACCAGCTCGGCGAGCCGCTCGAGCGAGAGCGCCAGGTGCGCGCCACGCTTGTCCCCGGCCACCGCGTGGATCTCGTCCACGATCACGGTGCGCACCTCGGCCAGCCAACGCCGGCTCGACTCGGCGGAGAGCAGGATGAAGAGCGATTCGGGTGTGGTCACCATCACGTGGGGTGGGCGGCGCCCGATGAGCCGGCGCTCGTGCGCGGGGGTGTCGCCGGTGCGCACCGCGGTACGGATCTCGGGCGCGGGCAGGCCCGCCGCCATCGCGGCCGCGGCCAGCTCGCCGAGCGGCTCGTCCAGGTTGCGCCGCACGTCGTTGGACAGCGCCTTGAGCGGCGAGACGTAGCAGATCGCGGTCCGGTCGGCCAGTCGGCCCTCCACCGCCTCCCGGAAGAGCCGGTCGAGGCAGGCCAGGAACGCCGCGAGCGTCTTGCCGGAGCCGGTGGGCGCGGTGAGCAGCACGTCCTGGCCGTCCGCGATCAGCGGCCAGGCGCCGGCCTGCACCGGGGTGGGCTCGGTGTAGCGCGCGCGGAACCACGACTCGACGACGGGGTGGAACATCGCATCAGTATAGTCGGATTGACTAGGCCGTCCCACCTCCGTAGCCTTGTCGCGTTATGACGGCCTCGTACGAGACGGTGATCGTGGGCGGCGGCCACGCCGGGCTTGCGCTCAGCTACCACCTGGGCCGGCTCGGGCGCCCGCACATGATTCTCGAGCGCGGCCGGGTGGCCGAACGCTGGCGGAGCGAGCGCTGGGACTCGCTGATGTTCCAGTTCCCCAACTGGAGCCTGCGCTTGCCCGGCCAGGAGTATCACGGCGACGACCCGGACGGCTTCGCGACCCGGGACGAGGTGATCGCCTTCATCGAGCACTACCGCGAGCGCGTCAACGCCCCGGTGAGGACCGGCGTGCGTGTGGACCGCGTCGCGCCGATCGACGGGGGCTTCCGACTCGAGACCACCGACGGTCCGGTGGAGGCCGCCAACGTCGTCGTCGCCACCGGGCCGTACCAGGAGCCGGTTCTGCCGGCGGTCCGCCACGCCCTTCCGCCGGGCATCGTCCAGGTGCACGCGCGCGGCTACCGCAATCCGGCCGGGCTCCCGGCCGGGGCGGTGCTCGTCGTCGGCTCCGGCGCCTCCGGCTGCCAGATCGTGGAGGACCTGCTCGCCGCGGGCCGGACCGTGTATCTCTCGGTGGGCCGTCACCGGCGCTATCCGCGCCGTTACCGCGGCCGCGACATGTTCTGGTGGATGGAGCGGATCGGCGCGCTGGACCAGACGCTCGAGGAGCGCCCCGAGGCGCGGGAGCGCCCGAATCCGCTCGTCACCGGGGTCGGCGGCGGCCACGACATCGACCTGCGCGACTACGCGGCGGCCGGCGTCACCCTGCTGGGGCATCTGGTGGACATCACCGGGTCGCGGCTCCACCTGGCCGACGACGTGGCGGCGCTGCTGGCCGAGGGCGACGAGAGCGTCGGTGTGTTCACGCGTGCGGTGGACGCGTACATCGCGCGATCCGGTCTCGCGGCCCCGGCGGCGACCTCGCCGGGCGGGTCGCTCCGAGCCGCGTCGCCCCACGTCGAGCCGCCGGCATCGATGCGCGAGCTGGATCTCGTCGCGGCCGGCATCACGTCGGTGATCTGGGCCACCGGGTTCCGGCGCGACTTCGGGTGGATCGACCCCCCCGTCCTCGACGAGCGGGGCGAGCCGATCCACCGGCGGGGCGTCACCGCCTGCGAGGGCCTCTACTTCCTGGGGCTGCCGTGGCTCCACAAGCTCAAGTCGTCGGTGCTGTGCGGGGTCGGGGACGACGCCGCCCATCTCGCCGACCAGATCGACGCGGGCGCCGCGCGCGCGCGGCCGGGACTGATCAGGAGGGTGTGATGGCCATCGAGTTCATCGGCATGATCGGAGTGCGGCCCGAGGGGGCCGACGGCGCCGCGGTGCACGTGATCGGCGGCGAGATCGACATGGGATGGATCCGGGACTTCTCCCGGGCCCACGAGCGGGCCGGCTTCGACAAGGTACTGGTGGGCTACATGTCCACCTCCGCGGACGGGTTCCTGATCTCGGCGTACGCGGCGGCCCACACCGAGCGGCTCGGGTTTCTCCTCGCCCACCGCCCCGGCTTCGTCGCCCCTACGCTGGCCGCGCGCAAGGCGGCCACGCTCGATCAGCTCTCGGGCGGCCGGCTCGCGCTCCACGTCATCACCGGGGGCAGCGACGCCGACCAGGCGCGCGACGGCGACTTCGTGGACCACGACACGCGCTACCGCCGCACCGACGAGTACCTCGGACTGATGCGCCGGGTGTGGACGGAGGCACGTCCCTTCGACCACGCCGGCGAGTTCTACCGGGTCACCGCGGCCTACTCGGACGTCAAGCCGGTGCAGCGGCCGCACGTGCCGCTCTACTTCGGCGGCGCCTCGGAGGCCGCGCACCGGATCGGCGTCCGGCACTGCGACGTCTACATGCTGTGGGGCGAGCCGCTCGCCGCGATCCGCGACCGCATCGCGACCGTGCGCGCCGCGGCGGCGGGCGCCGGCCGGGCGCCGGGCGCCCCGCGGTTCAGCGTCTCGCTGCGGCCGATCATCGCGCCCACCGAGGCGCAGGCCTGGGCCAAGGCGCGCGCGATCCTGGAGCAGGTGCAGGCCAAGCAGGGCAATCGCGCACCCGATCCCGAGGCGATCGGCGCGCGGCGGCTGGTAGATTTCGCCCAGCAGGCCGAGGTGCACGACAAGCGGCTCTGGACGCCCATTGCGGCGGCGGTCGGCGGCCAGGGCAACACCACCGCGCTCGTGGGCACGCCCGAGCAGGTGGCCGAGGCGCTGCTCGACTACCACGAGCTCGGCGTGACCACGCTCCTGATCCGCGGCTTCGATCCGCTCAAGGACGCGATCGAGTACGGCCGCGAGCTGATCCCGCTGGTCCAGGCCGAGGTGGCCCGGCGCGAGCGGGATCGCGCGGCGGCGCTCGCGCGGTGACACGGCTCCTGGCCGTCGTGGGCGCGGTCACGCCTGCGGGGCGCCTCGACGCGGCGGTGCGCTTCGCGGCGGACCGCGCGGCCGAGCGACCCCGGGTCTCCGCCGGCGTGCTGAGCCTGGGCGAGCATCGCATCTCCTTCGCGGACGGGCGCCCGCTCGACCGCTACCCCGACGACACCGCGCGCGTCGTCGGCGCGATCGCGGAGGCCGACGCGGTCCTGCTCGCGAGCCCGGTGTACCGCGCCTCGTTCACCGGCGCGCTCAAGAACCTGCTCGATCTCACGCCGGTGGAGGCCCTGCGGGCCAAGCCGGTGGGCATCGTGGCGATGGGCGCGACGCTCCATCACTACCTCGGTGTGGACTGGCAGCTCCGGGCGGTGCTGGCCTGGTTCGGGGCGCTCGTGGCGCCGACCAGCGTGTACCTCGAATCCGGCCACTTCCAGGACGGCAAGCTCGCCGATCCGGCGGCGCGCGCGGCGCTGGGCGACCTGGTGGCCGCGCTCATCGCCCTGGCGGGACACTCGCGCGATGAGGCGGGCCCGCCCCCGCTGGCCGCGGGCCGGGGATAGGCCGCTCGCAGGGGGCCGTCAAGGCCCCCTTCGATGAACGAGGTCGCGGATGACGTCGCGCGCGGCAGCGCCGCGCCAGTCGCGGCCGCCGACCATCCGGCCGACCAGACGCCCCTCGCGATCCACCAGATAGGCGGTGGGCGGCCCGAAGACGCCGTAGGCCCGCCCGGTGACGTCGCCCGAGGCGTCGAGCAGCACCGGGGCGGTATAGCCGCGCTCCGCGACGGTCCGCTTCACGAGGTCGGCGCTCTCGCGAAAGCTGATCAGCAGGACCTCGAGCCCCTGTCCCTTGAACTCCTCGTAGAGCCGATTGACGGAAGGTAACTCCTCCCGGCAGGTCGTTCACCAGGTGGCCCAGAAGAACAGCAGCAGCGCCTTGCCCTTCTGATCTTCGAGCCGCACCGTGCGCCCGTCGAGCGCGGGCAGGGCGAAGGCGGGCGCGGACCTGGGCGGCTCGTAGGCCTGGACGCCCAGCTTCTCCCAGGCCGGCGGCGCCGCGGCGGATTGCGCCGCCGCGACCCCGGCCCACAGCACCGACCCGATCAGGATGGACCCGACGAGCGGGCGGACGCTCACGCGCCGGAGTCCTTGAGCGCCTTCAGCACCTCCGCGGGATCGAGCAGGTCGAGGGCATTGTCCTGGATCTTCATGTACCGGACCACGCCGTTCCGGTCGATCACGTAGTAGGCGCGCTTGGCGTAGCGGAAGATCGGGCTCTTCTCGTCGGTGACCAGCGCATCGTATCCGGGCAGCATGGCGCGGCGGAAGTCGGACAGGAGGGGATAGCTGATCTTGTTCTGCTTGGTGAAGGCGTCCAGCGTGGCCGCGTGGTCGGCGCTCACGCCCACGACCTGGGCGCCGGCGGCCTGGAACTTGGGCAGGCTCTCCTCGAAGCCGAGGAGCTCCTTGGTTCAGGTACCTGTGAAGGCCTGGATGAACGTGAAGACGACCACGGGACCCTTGGCGGTCAGGTCGGACAGCTTCACGGGCTTGCCGCCGGGGCCCGGCAGGGCGAACTCGGGCGCTTTCTGGCCGACTTCCAGGGCGGTGGCCGGGCCGGCCGAGCCGGGTCCGGCGGCGACCAGGCCGGTCACCAGCAGGGCCGCAACCAGGAGCGGGGTCATTCGACGCATGGCGCTCTCCTTTCCAAGGTGAGGGGTGACGGCGAGACAACGGGCGGCGGGCTCCCGAAGTTTCCGGGCCATGCGCATAATGCTCGCATGACCCGGTCGATCTCGGGCGAGGCTGTCGGTGCCGACCGGATGGCCTGGAGGATCCACCGGGAGCGGGTGCTCCTGGCCGGCTGGGGCCGGGCCATCCTGCTCCAGATCGCCCATCCGAAGGTGGCGCGCGGGGTGGCCGAACACAGCGGGTTCACGACCGAGCGCTGGGGCCGGCTGCGGCGGCTGCACCGGACGCTCTCGGCCATGCTCGAGCTGACCTTCGGCTCGGAGGCGGAGGCCGCGGCCTCCGCCGCGCGGATCAACGCGATCCACGACCGCGTCCACGGTCGGCTCGAGGGGCCGGGCGGCGCTTCGTACAGCGCCCACGATCCGGAGCTGCTCACCTGGGTGCACGCGACGCTGATCGAGTCGTTCCTGCTGACCTATCGCCTCTTCGTCGGGCCGGTCACCCCCGAGGAGGCCGATCGGTATTGCGCGGAGGCCGCCGGCATCGAGCCGGCGCTCGGGATCCCCGCGGGCCGGCTCCCGCGAACGGAGCGCGAGGTCCGCGCGTACCTGGACGCGATGCTGGCGGGCGGAGCCATCGAGGTGACCGACACGGCCCGGCGGCTCTCGCGCGAGATCATCCGGCCGCCCGCTCCGGCGCTCGTCCGGCCCGCGCTCCGGCTGGCCGCGTTGCCGGCGGTCGGCCTCCTGCCTCCCGCGATCCGCGCGGCCTACGGATTCGCGTGGAATGGGCGGCGAGCGCGGGCGCTGCGCGCGCTCGCCGCCGTGACGCGCCGGGGCCTCCCGCTGGCGCCGCCGGCCCTCCGCTACTGGGCGGTGGCGCGGCGTGCGGAACGGCGGCTCGAGCGATGACCGAGATCGCGGTGGGCATCGAGTCGCCGCGCCAGGCCGAGGTCATGCGCCTGATCGAGGCGCTCGACGTCTACCAGAGCGGGCTCTATCCACCTGCGAACAATCACTTTCTGGACGTGGAGGCGCTCGCGGGCCCGAGCGTGCGCTTCTTCGTCGCGCGACGGGACGGGCGGGCACTCGGCTGCGCGGCCCTCCGGATCGATCCGGCGAGATGGGGCGAGCTGAAGCGGATGTTCGTGGCTCCGGAGGCCCGGGGGATCGGGCTGGGCCGCCGCCTCCTCGATCGGATCGAAGAGGAGGCGCGCCGGGAGGGGCTCGGCTGTCTCCGCCTCGAGACCGGCATCGACCAGCCGGAGGCGCTCGGGCTGTATCGCGCGGCGGGCTATGTGGAGCGGGAAGCCTTCGGCGACTACGACCCGGACCCGCTCAGCGTCTTCATGGAGAAGAGCCTCTGACGGCCCAACCACATGCTGCCCACGACTGCGGCAGTGCCGCCCACGCCGAGGGCACCCAGCATCATGCGGCGGCGGATGGCCTCCCAGCCGCGGCTCACGCGGACCATGACGTGCGCCGGGATGGCGTCGAGGTCGGCGCGGATGCGCCAGCGGGCGAAGGCGAGCGGATCCGCCGGATGCCAGAAGCTGCCGTGGTCGTCCACGATACAGAGGTGTAGCTCGCAACTCTGTGGGTTGGCGCACCGCTCGGCCCGCCAGCCGAGGCCGCGGCGGCGCATTCCCATGCTCTGCAGCGCCAAGTTCCTCAAGTCTCGCTCCTCTCGACCGGACGCGACGTTGGACCCGATAGCGGAGGCGGGCGGATCCTCGCTCAGAACCGGTATGTGGCGAGGACCCCGCACCTTTTCAACCCGCGCTCCGCCTCGGGCGTTCCGGAGGAGAGCAAGAGCCGCGCCACTGCATGTTCCACGAGAAAGAGCGGGTCCACGGCACTTCTCGCCCGTTTCGCTGCCTCGCGTTAAGAAGCATCGGGCACGAACTGTGGAAGAAATTTTCCTGAGGTAGGCATCGTGGTGGGCCTGGTGGCGATCAGCGTCCCACCAAATCAGTGTGTTAGAGTACGCCCATGCCAGCGGTGCTGATCACGGTCGAGGGCGTCGAGGGGTCCGGCAAGTCCACGCAGTGCGTCCGGCTTGCCCAGCACCTGAGCGCGCGAGGCCTCGAAGTGGTGCGGACCAGTGAACCCGACGGCACCCCGCTGGGCTCGCGGGTGCGGGCGCTCTTCGAGGCCGCCGGTCCCACGCCGACGCCGCTGACCCAGACCTTCCTCTTCATGGCCGCGCGTCAGGAGCACGTCACGCGCGTCATCGCGCCGGCGCTCGCGCGGGGCGCGGTGGTGATCTCCGACCGCTACGCGGACGCCACGGTCGCCTACCAGGGCTACGGCCAGGGCATGGACGTCCAGACCATCCGGGAGCTGAACATGCTCGCGACGGGCGGGGTCCTGCCCGATCTCACCCTGGTGCTGGATCTCGATCCGGCCGCGGGCATGCGGCGGATCCGTGGGCGCGCGCTCGACACCTTCGAGAAGATGGATACGGCCTTCCACCGCCGCGTGCGCGAGGGCTATCTCGAGATCGCGCGCGCGGACAAGAACCGCGTGGTCGTGCTGGACGCCGACCGCGAGCCGGATGCGCTGCACGCCGACGTCGTCCGCGCGGTGGACGAGCTGCTGGCGCGGCGCGGAGGCGTCCGTGGCGCTTGACGCGATCCGCGACCAGGCCGAGGCGGTGACGCTGCTGCGCCGCGCGATCTCCACGGAGCGCGTGGCGCACGCCTATGCCTTCGTCGGCCCCGAGGCCTCGGGCCGCAAGGCCACCGCGCTGGCCTTCGCGTCCGCCCTCGTCGCGCCGCCGGGAGGGTCCGCCGCCGCCCGCGTCGAGCGCGGCGGCCATCCCGACGTGCACCTGCTGGGGCCGACGCCGCCCCCGAGCAATCCCAGGGGCACGCCGGCCCTGCGCATCGAGGCGATCCGGGAGATGGAGCGCCGGGCCGCGCTCAAGCCCGCCGAGGCCGCCTGGAAGGTCTTCATCGTGGACGAGGCGGAGAAGATGACGGCCTCGACGCCGCAGGCGCTGCTCAAGACGCTCGAGGAGCCGCCGGCGCGGACCGTCATCATCCTGATCCTCTCCCGGATCCGCGCGCTGCCCGCCACCGTGCTCTCCCGCTGCCAGGTGGTGCGCTTCCGCCCCCGGCTCGTGGCGGGGGTGCCGGCGCTCTTTCCCGACGTCCGCGACGAGGCCCACGCCCGCAGCCTGCGCATCCTGGCCGAGGCGCGCGAGCAGGGCGTCGAGGCCATCCTGCGCCTGGGGGATCAGGTCGGCCGCGACCGGCAGGCCGCGGAGGCCTTCGTCGAGGCGTGCTGGCTCTGGCACCGCGATCTCCTCTGCGAGCTGGCCGGCGGCCCGCCCGGCCTCGCCGTCTTCGGCCCGGCTCCCGCGAAGGCCGGCGGCGGGCGATCGATCGATCAGGTGCTGGGCGCGCTCCGCGATTGTCGCGAGGCGTGGTTCGCGCTCCAGGGGAGCGTGTCGCCCCGGCTCAGCGTGGAAGTGCTGCTGGGCCGGCTCACCGGAAAGGCCGCCTGACATGACCGAGCCGCTCGAGCCCGCTGCGACCGCCCCGTCGGTGGCCGAGGAGACGCCGCAGTACCTGATCGGGGTGCGGCTGCGAGAGCCGCTCCTGGCCGAGGACCACCTGACCACCGAGACCGATCTCCACGTCGGCGATCTCGTAGTGGTGGACATGGGTGGGGGCACCGCGGTCGGCGAGGTGCGGCGCCCCCGGCGCGCGCTGCCCTCGTTCAAGCGCGACCGCGTCTACCGCCGGATCGTCCGGCGCGCCACCCCCGCGGAAGCGGGCGAGTGGCGCGACCGCCGGGCGCGCGAGGTGCGCGGGGTGGAGACCTGCCAGCGGATGGCGCGCGGGCGCGGGCTCGCCATGAAGATCGTGGACGTGGAGATCGAGGCCTCGCGCCGCCGCGTCACCGTGTTCTTCAATTCGGAGGAGCGCGTGGACTTCCGCGACCTCGTCCGCGACCTGGCGCGGGAGTTCCACGCGCGGATCGAGATGCGCCAGATCGGGGCGCGCGACACCACCAAGATGCTCGACGGCATCGGCCCCTGCGGCCGGCAGCTCTGCTGCTCGTCGCACCTGCGCAAGTTCGATCCGATCTCGGTGAAGATGGCGAAGGCCCAGGACATGCCGCTGACCGACAGCCGGCTCCTCGGCAACTGCGGGCGGCTGAAGTGCTGCCTGCTCTACGAGTTCTCGACCTACGAGGAGCTCCGCTCGCGGCTGCCGCGGGTGCACACCGCCTGCTCCGCCACTTGCGGCGGGGGCGGTTGCATGACCGGCAAGGTGCGCTCGCTGCGGGTGCTGAAGCAGTCGGTGGTGGTGGGTTTCCCGGACGGCACCGAGGCGGAAGTTCCGCTCGACCAGCTCACCTGGGAAGGGCGCGACCACGTCAAGCCGGCCTGACCGCCGGGATCGATGAGCACCTTCTACCTCACCACCCCGATCTACTACGTGAACGCCCGCCCGCACCTCGGCCACGCGTGCACCACCATCATGGCCGACGCGATGTGCCGCTACCGCCGGCTGGCCGGCGACCGCGTGTACTTCCTCACCGGCACCGACGAGCACGGCGAGCGGATCGCCCAGGTGGCGGCCGCGGCCGGCAAGTCGCCGCAGGCCTACGCGGACGAGATCGCGGGGGTCTTCCGGGACACGTGGCGACGCCTCGGCATCACCAACGACGACTTCATCCGCACCACCGAGCCGCGGCACCGGAAGGTGGTGCAGGAGATCCTGCAGCGCCTCCACGACGCGGGCGAGATCTACTTCGGCGAGTACGGCGGCTGGTACTGCTACGGCTGCGAGCGCTTCTACACCGAGAAGGAGATCGTGGACGGCAAGTGCCCCGATCACCAGACCGCGCTCACCTTCATCAAGGAGAAGAACTATTTCTTCAAGATGTCGAAGTACCAGGCGTGGCTGATCAAGCACCTGGAGGACAACCCCGGGTTCATCCAGCCCGATCGATACCGGAACGAGGTGCTCGGCTTCCTGCGCGAGCCCCTTCAGGATCTCTCCATCAGCCGGCCTCGGAGCCGGCTGCAATGGGGCATCCCGCTGCCGTTCGACGACCAGTACGTGACCTACGTCTGGTTCGACGCGCTGATCAACTACTACTCGGCGGTCTCGGACGGCCGCGAGCGGACGCGCGGGCTCTGGGAGCACGTCGAGCATCTCATCGCCAAGGACATCCTGAAGCCGCACGGTGTTTACTGGCCGACCATGCTGAAGGCGGCGGGCATCCCGCTGTACCGGCGGCTGAACGTCCACGGCTACTGGTCGCTGGGCGGCAGCAAGATGTCCAAGTCGGTCGGCAACGTGGTGGAGGCCCTCCAGCTCACCGACAAGTACGGCCACGACGCCTTCCGCTACTTCCTCCTCCGCGAGATGAATTTCGGTCTGGACGCCAGCTTCAGCGAGGAGGCGCTGGTGGATCGCCTGAACGCCGACCTGGCCAACGACCTCGGCAACCTGGCGAGCCGCGCCACCACGCTGATCGCCGCCGCCGGTCCGGCGGCCCCGGTCGGCGTGCCCGCGGAGGCCGCCGATCGCGACATCGCGGTCGCCGCGGCGGACGCGCGCGCCGCGGTCGAGCAGGCCATGCGGGACTTCGCGTTCCAGAAGGCGCTCGGCGCCCTGTGGAGCTTCATCGGCACCGTGAACCGCTATGTGGACACGAGCGCGCCATGGGCGCTGGCCAAGGATCCCGCCCGGCGGCCCCGCCTCGAGCGCGTGCTGTGCACGCTCGCGGACTCGCTGGGCTTCCTCGGCATCATGCTCGATCCCTTCCTGCCGGACGCGGCCCGCAAGATCCGCGACGCGCTGGGCCGGAGCGCGCCGCCGGCGCTCGAGGCGGCGGTCGTCGGCCACCTGAGCGCGGTGCCGCGGGTGAGCAAGATCTCCGGTCTCTTCCCCCGGATCGACACGAAGACCCCTCGCTCCGGCCCTCTCCCCAAGGGGGAGAGGGAGTCGAGCACCCTCTCCCCGGGGGTGAGAGGGCAGGGTGAGGGGTCTCGGAAGATCCCGATCACGGACTTCCAGAAGGTGGAGCTCCGCGTGGCCGAGGTGCTCGCGGCCGAGCGGGTGGCGAAGTCCCGGAAGCTGCTCAAGCTCACGATCCGGGTGGGTGAGGAAACCCGGACCCTGGTGGCGGGGGTGGCGGAGCACTACGAGCCGGAGAATCTCGTCGGTCGGAAGGTGGTCGTCGTGGCCAACCTCGAGCCGGCCACCTTGATGGGGGTGGAGTCGAACGGCATGGTGCTCGCCGCCGAGCATGAGGGCACGCTGTCGCTGCTCACGCTCGACAAGGACCTGCCCTCGGGCGCCAAGGTCAAGTAGTGCGCGACGTGCTCGGGGAGACGTTCCGCCTCCTCGCGACCCATCTGCACCTCTTCACGCTGATCTCGCTGACGGTGTGGCTCCCCGTCCACATCCTGCTCAACTATCTGGAGTTCTTCGCTCCGGGCGAAGACTCGGCCGGCCGCGCGCTCCGGATCGTCCTCACCGCGCAGGTGGTGCTCGATCCCTTCGTGGTGAGCGCGCTGCTGTGCGCGCTCGCGCGCATCAAGCGGGACCTGCCGGTGACCTACCGGCAGGCCCTCGCCGAGGGCTTCAGCGCCTGGCCGCGCCTCATGCTGGTGCGCTTCGTCGTGATCTGGGTGCTGCTGCTGCCCTCGCTCGGCTGGCTCGCCGTCTATCAGGCGGGGCCCGCGCTGCGGCTCGTGGGGAGCCTGGCCCTCATCGGCCTGACCCTGCTCATCCTCGCGCTCCTCGTGCGCTTCGCGCTCGTCGACTCGGCGGTGGTGCTGGGCGGGGCCTCCCCGCTCAACGTCTGGCGGCGGGCCGCCGCGCTCACCGCGGGCCAGCGCTGGAGCATTCTCTGGACCGCGATCACGCTCTTCGTGCTGATCCTCGGAGTCGCGGTCGTGGGCGGCCAGGCGTTCCGGACGCTGCCCGGCGCCAACCACTTCGTGGTCCGGGTGCTCTTCGACTGCATCCTGGCGGTGGCGCAGTCCCTCTTCACGATCGCGCTCTTCCTCTTCTACTGGCGAAAGCAGGGGATTCCGGCGCCGGCCGAGCCGGCCGCGACGTGACGGACGGGCGCGGCGTGTCCGCTCCGTCCCTGCCGGTGGTCGGCTGGCTCGGGGGCTGGCCGATCTCGATCGTCTCGCTGGCCCTGGGCCTGGCGGTGCTCTTCGTCTTCCGCCGCGGGCTGCCGCACGTGGCCTGGATCGTGGGCTACCTGCTGCTGCTCTGGCTGCTCTTCGTGCTGATCACCGAGCTTCGCGCGCCGCTGCTCGAGCGGGGCCGGCGCCTCGTGCTCACCGCCGCCGACTACACGATCCAGACCCTCTACCACAACCTGCTGCTGTTCGTGCTCCCCGGCTACTATGTGGCGGCGACGCTCGACTCGCCGAACGTGGCGTTCCCGGTTCTGGTGGCCGCGGGAGCGCTGGTCACCGCGATCGACCCCGTGTATCGTCGGCTGGTCCACCCCCGGCCCGCGCTCAATCACGCCCTTCTCGGGTTCTCGATCTTTGCCGCGCTGAACGTCGCGCTCCCGCTGGTCGGCATCCAGCCCATCCTGGCGCTGCTGGGCAGCGCGGCGTTGGCCGCGCTCGCGCTGGCGCCCGCCTTCAGACGGGAAGGGGCCTTCGGCTGGCTGCGCGCCCATGCCCTGGCCCTGGCCGCCGCCGCGCTCGCGGTGGTGCTGGTCTGGTCCGGGCGCGCGCTGGTGCCGCCCGCACCGCTCTTCCTGGCTCGCGCGGTGGTCGCGCGCGGCGTCGCCGAGCTCGAGCCGGTCGAGCCGGTGGAGGGCGGCGTGGTGAGCGAGGCCACCGTGCTCGAGTGGGGCGGGCTGGCCGCCTACACCGCGGTGTATGCGCCGGTCGGCGTGCGGCAGCCCATCGCGCACGTCTGGTGGCGGGACGGGGAGCGGCTCGCCCGCGTGATCCTGCCCACGCCGGTGAGGGGCGGGCGGCGACAGGGCTTCCGCACCTATTCGCTTCATACGGACGTCAAGCCGCCGGTCGCGGGCCACTATCGGGTGGACGTGGTCACCGCGTCGGGCCAGCTCATCGGGCGCCTGCGGTTCACCGTCACCCCTTGACGAGGTTCATATGGACGGTATCTGGGTCGAGCTGATCCTGATCAGCGTGGCGGTCCTCGCCAACGGCTTCTTCGCCGGCTCGGAGCTCGCGCTCGTCTCGGCCCGCCCGAGCCGCCTCGCGGAGCTGCGGGACCGGGGTCTCTCGGGCGCGGCGGTGGCGGCGGGGCTCAAGCGGGAGCCCGAGCGCTTCCTCGCCACCATCCAGATCGCGATCACCCTGGTGGGGACGCTGGCCTCCGCGGTCGGCGGCGCCGCCGCGGTGGCCGCGGTGCAGCCCTGGCTGGTGAGCCTCGACCTGCCGGGCGTCCAGCGATGGAGCGGGCCGGTGGCCCTCGGCACCGTGATCCTGCTCATCACCTACTTCTCCCTCGTCCTGGGCGAGCTGACCCCGAAGGCGCTGGCCCTGCGGAATCCCGAACGGTGGGCGGCCGCGGTGGCCCGACCGATCGCCTGGCTCGTCCGCCTGCTCGCCGTCCCGGGCCGGATCCTCACCTCGTCCACCCGGATCGCGTTGACGTTGATCGGGCAGCGCGATGCCCCGCAGGCGCCGCTGGTCTCCGAGGAAGAGGTGAAGTACCTGGTGCGCGAGGGCGCGTCCCAGGGCGTGTTCGAATCGCAGGAGAGCGATCTCGTCCACCGCGTGTTCCAGTTCACCGACACCCAGGTGCGCCACGTCATGGCGCCGCGACCGAATATCCGGGCGCTCGACATCACGACGCCGCCGGATCAGGTGCTGAAGCGGGCGGCCGAGCTGGGGCACACGCGGCTGCCCGTCTACCGCGGCTCCCTGGAGGAGACGGTGGGCGTGGTGGTGATCAAGGATCTCTTCCGCTGCGCGGCCGAGGGCACCACGCCGGTGCTCGAGCAGCTCCTCCACCCGCCGATCTTCGTGCCAGAGGTGACCCAGGTCAGCGACGTGCTGCGGACGTTCCAGCGGAGCCGGCTGCACCTGGCCCTGGTGGTCGACGAGTACGGTCAGGTCGTCGGGCTCGTCACCACCGAGGACCTCCTGGAGGAGATCGTGGGGGAGATCCGTGACGAGCGCGAGAGTCCGCGGCTCGAATCGGTCACCCGCCTGCCCGACGGGTCCTATGTCATCGACGGCACGGCGACGATCCGCGACCTCCGCGAGCAGGTCGGGCTGCCGCTCGACGACTCGCCGGACTACCAGACGATCGCCGGCTTCATCCTGCACGGGCTCGGCGCGGTGCCGCGGCCGGGCGCGACGCTCGACGCGGCCGGCCACCGCTGGACGGTGGTGGACATGGAAGGTCCGCGGATCATGAAGGTGAAAGCCGAGGTGAAGCGAGCCTGATGCCGCTCTTCGACACGCACGCGCATCTGCACTTCCCCGAGCTGCTGGCGGATCTCGACGCGGTGCTGGAGCGCGCGCGGGCCGCCGGAGTAACCGGGATGGTGACCATCGGCACCGATCGCGAGACCAATCCCGCCGCGGTGGCGCTGGCCGAGCGCCTGGATGACGTGCACGCCACCGTGGGCATCCATCCGCACGACGCGGGGGACGCCACCGACGCGGACTTCGAGGCGATGGAGCGGCTGGCCCGCGGGTCGGCCCGGGTGGTGGCGCTCGGGGAGATGGGGCTCGACTTCTTCCGCAACCTCTCGCCGCGTCCCGCGCAGGAGACGGCCCTGCGCCGCCAGCTCGACATGGCGCGACGTCTCGGCAAGCCGGTCGTGATCCACTGCCGCGACGCGCATCCGGAGGCCCTCGCGATCCTGTCGGACGAGCGCGTGGGCGAGGTCGGCGGCGTGATGCACTGCTTCTCGGGCGACGTGGAGGTGGCCCGGCGCTGCCTCGACCTGGGCCTGATGATCTCGCTCGCCGGGCCGGTCACCTACAAGAACGCGCGGGCGCTCCCCGACGTCGCCCGCTTCGTGCCCGCGGACCGCCTGGTCGTGGAGACCGATTGCCCGTTCCTGCCGCCGCATCCGCATCGCGGGCAGCGCAACGAGCCCGCCTGGGTGGCCATCACCGCCGCCCACGTGGCCGGGCTACGCGGCGTGTCGCCCGAGGCGCTCGGCCAGACCGTCACCGACAACGCGCACCGGCTCTTCCGCATCCCGACCCGCCAACCCCTCCGCTAACCCGGACGAACGACGGCGACCCCTGGCCGGCGGTACTACTTCTTGCGCGGATCGTCGGCCGGGTTCACGAACGTGATGTCGGTGGGCCCGATGCCGTGCACCTGGACGATCGTCTCCTGCGGGCCGGCCCACGCGAAGTGCGGGTGTCTCGGGGGAATCGCGATGAAGCCACCTACCGGCAGCTCCTTGCCCGACCCCTGATCGAACTTCTCGCCGAGACCGACGAAGAACGTTCCCGACAGCACGGTGACGTTCTCGCCGGCCTTGTGGACATGCGGCGGCACCTTGAAGTTCGCAGGGAACTTGAAGCGATACACGAACAGGCCTTCCTTGCCCGGGTTGCCCTGGAGCACGGCGATCTTGGCGCCGGGCAACACGGCCGGCTCCACCCACTTCAGGCCGTCGGGCATGAGCAGCGTGTGCCCGTCCGGCTGCTGCGCCTGGAGGGGGAGGGTGGCGATCAGGAGCACGATCGAGACGAGGCCGATCCTTCGCATGGCAAACCTCCGTATAGGGGTGACCGCGGGTGAACGGATGCCGGGTACCATGCGCCCGACCGTAGCGGTCTCCACCGGACGGCGCATCGGTAGAAAGACCTATGGCGATACCTAGCCGTGGGTGGCGGAGCCGCCAGCCGGGCGACCTACCGAACGGCGGGGCCCGGAGCCGTCGCCGGGCCGCGAGACACCGCGACCCAGGCGGCGACCTGCGTCCGGGAGTTGAAGCCGAGCTTGTTCAGGATGTGCTGGACGTGGGCGTCCACCGTGCGCTCGCTGATCGCCAGCGCCCTGCCGACCTCCCGGTTCGAGAGGCCCTGCGTGATGAGCCGGGCGACTTCCCATTCGCGACGCGTGAGAGGACCGGCTCCGGCGTCGGCGTTCGCCGCGGCCAACGGCGCCGTGGAGGACGGGAAGGGCACCCGGCCGAGTGCCTGGTCGATCATGACCTCGATCGGGGTTCGCCGCCCCGCGGCCCAGGCGGCGGCGAACGCCCGTGGCCCGAGCCCTCGCAGGACCGCGACGATCGATCGGCCCAGGACCGTCTCGTCCGCGATGGCGTACTGGTAGTAGGGGATCCCGAAAGGCTCGAGCGTGGCTTCGGCGCATCCATAGAGCCGGGCCGCCCGGACGAGATCCCCCTCCGCCTGGGACACCACGGCGAGCGCGTGGAGGGTCTGACCGATGATCCGGAGCCTGTCCTCGACGTCGATGTCGCGAGACACGGCCAGGCTCTCGGCCAGCAAGGTCCCCGCGCGCTGCGGGTCCCGGTCGAGGTGACCGGCGCCGAGGTTCAGGAGACAGCGGGCGATGGTCTCCCGGTCTCCCACGCTCCGGGCCAGGGCGAGGCTCTCGTGGTCGAGCGCGATCGCCTGCGCCTCGTCCCACTTGTTCATCGCCGCCGCGCCGTGGAGGAGCCGCGCGCGCAGCGCCGGCGCGGCCTGGCGGTTCCCGGCCAGGGCGGCGTCCACCCACTTGTAGCCTTCGCCGATGTTGCCGCGGAAGAACCAGAATCGGCACATCGCGCTGGCCAGGCGCAGGTCGGCGTCGGTCTGGCCGCGCTCGGCGGCCCAGCCCAGCGCGGCTCTGAAGTTCTCGTACTCCTCTTCCATGGTCGCGAACCACTCGTGCGCCTGCTGGCCGTTGAACAGGGCGGCCGCGCGCTCCGCCAGGCCGACACAGTACGCGAGATGCCGGTCGCGACTGTCGTCCGCCAGGCCGGCGGCGGTCAGCTGCTCGCACGCATACTCGCGGACCGTCTCCAGCATCCCGAAGCGTGGCTCGCCCGTCCGACCGGGCTCGTGTCGCAGCAAGCTCTTGTTGACCAGGCCGGTGACCACATCGAGCGCGTCGCCGGACGCGGGGGCCGTGGCCACCGCCCGGGCCGCCTCGAGCGTGAAGCCGCCGCTGAAGACGGCGAGCCGTCGGAAGACCGTGCGCTCTTCCGGCTCGAGCAGATCCTCGCTCCAGGCGATCGCGGCCCGCAGGGCCTGATGGCGCGCGGGCCGGTGGGCGGCGCCCGCGACCAGCAGCGGCAGGCGCCGCGACAGGCGGGTCAGGATGGCCTGCGGCGACAGCACCTTCACCCGCGCCGCAGCTAGCTCGATGGCCAGCGGCAGCCCATCCAGGCGCTGGCAGATCTCGGCGAGGATGCGGGCATTGGCGGGGCCGAGCGCGAACCGCGGCTGCACCGACCGGGCGCGAGCCACGAACAGCGCCACCGACGCCGCCCGCGCCAGGACCGCGGGATTGGCGGCATCGCCGAGATCGGGCAGGCCGAGCGGATGGACCGGGAACTCCCGCTCGGCCGCGAGGCAGAGCGCTTCCCGGCTGGTCACCAGCACATGGAGCCGGGGACACGCCTCGAGCAAGGCCCCCACGCTCGAGCGCGCGACGATGATCTGCTCGAAGTTGTCGAGCAGGAGCAGCACGTGCCGGTCAACCAGATGCCGCGCCAACCGCTCGAGAGGTGGGCGGGACAGGAATCGCCTCGATCCGAGGATCTGGATGAGGGTGTGCTCGAACAGTCCCGGGTCGCGGATCGGGGCCAGGCTGGCGAACACCACGCCTGACTGGAACGCCTCGTCGACGACGGCGGCGGCGGCCAGGGCCAGTCGCGTCTTTCCCACTCCCGGGGGACCGGTGAGGGTCAGCAACCGGGTCTCGGAACGGCGCAGCGCCTGCACGATCGCACGGAGCTCGCGGGAGCGACCGATGAGCGCCGTCGCTGGGACGGGCAGCGCGCCGGGAACACCCGGTCCCACCCGGCCTCCTCGCGAGCGCCCCGCGATCGTGCGCGTCACGGACCCTCAGCCGATCTCCATCGCGGCCCCGGGGATGACTCGCCAACCCTGCACGATGCAGGGGCGGTGACCGCGCCGACCGGGATGATCGCGAGCGATGCGGACGAAGATCCGGGCCATGGATCCCTCCTGGCGGGGCGCGGCCGGGCCCGGCGGACCCGCAGGTGAGAGGTACCTTACCGCTCCCCCGCCAGCACCGCCAGCGCCCGGGGCAGGTCCGCCGCGGCGACCAGCAGCACCACTTCCGCCTGCTGCCCCACGCTGAAGGGATAGACCGAGGGCGCGAGCCGGCTCCGCAGCACGACCGCGATGCCCTCGCTCTCCAGCAGCCCGCGGACCACCAGCGCCTCCATCTGATCGCGGCAGCGCCGCGCCTCCACGAGCTCCGCGGCGGCGGGACCGGCCGCGGACGCCTTCGGGGAAGGCGTCGGGAATCGGATGATCTTCGCCCGGCGCGCGGCCATGCCGCTCATGCTAGCACGCCGGGGGGCCGCCGCCCCCGGAGACGCCAGAAGCAGCCGAGGGCGGCGACGCCGGCCAGCGCGATCGCCGTGGTCATCGGGCGTGCGGTGCCGTCGTAGAAGTGCCCCACCGCCACGCTGTAGAGCGCCGAGCCCGTCATCTGGAGGAAGCCCGCCACCGCGGAGGCGAGCCCGGCGATGCGCGGGAACGGGCCGACCGCGCCGGCCATGCCGTTGGGCAGGGTGAGGCCGAGCCCGACCGCGAACACGAACATCGGCGCGATCACCGCCGCCACCGTCAGGACCCCGCTCCAGGCCAGGGCGGCCAGGATCACGCCGGCCCCGGCGCCGAGCACGGTGCCCGCGAGGATGGTGTGGTCGAGGCCGAGCCTCGCCCCGAACCGGCCCGACAGGAAGGTGCCGGTCATGATGCCGACCGCGACCGAGCCGAAGCAGAGCCCGAACGTGCTCGGCGAGACGCCGAGCACGCCGATCAGCACGAAGGACGAGCCGGAGATGAAGGCGAACTGGCCGCCGAACATCAGCGCGTTCACCAGCACGTAGGCGACGTAGCTCCGGTCGGTGAGCAGCTCCACCACGTTGCGGACCATCTGTCCCGGCCGCAGCGCGGTGGGATCGCGGCGGACGATCGTCTCGCGCACGCCCGCGATCATCAGCGCCACGAAGAGGGCGCCCGCCCCCGCCAGCACGAAGAAGATCGCGCGCCAGCCGAAGGCCTCGTGCACGTAGCCGCCGACGATCGGCGCCAGCATCGGGTTGAGGGCCTGGGCCATGCCCATGTAGGAGAAGACCCGCGCGGCGCGCGCGCGGTCGTGGAGGTCCCGGATCACCGCGCGCGCCACCACCGGCCCGGCGCCCCCGCCCAGGGCCTGGAGCACGCGCGCGCCGATCAGCACGCCGATCGTGGGGGCGAGCGCGCAGGCGAGCCCGGCCACCGAGTAGAGGCCGAGCCCGCCGATCAGCACCCAGCGGCGGCCGACGCGGTCGGAGAGCGGCCCGTAGACGAGCTGGGAGGCCGCGAACGCCATCAGGAACAGGGTCACGGTGAGCTGCGCGGTCGCGGGCTCGGCGCCGAACACGGCCGCGATGGTGGGCAGCGACGGCAGGAACATGTCGATGGACAGGGCCCCGAGGCCCACCACCGCCGTCAGCACGAGCTCCACGCGCATCTGGCTCATATACACCACCCAAGTCGGAAGCGGTAGAATGCCGGCAGTGGCTTGGCGAGGTGCAGCCGAAGGCGAGCCGAGCGGATATAAGAGAGAAGCCACCGCAGCAACGACACCAGCAGCGATGGAGCGAAAACGCATGGACAAGTTCGAGTACTTCAGCGGCCTGCCGGAGGTGGGTATCGTCCCGCGGGCCCCGCACGTGGGCCCGCTGCTCCAGCACGTCCACGAGCAGGAGCACGGTCGCGGCGGCTTCGCGGGCCGGGTCAGCCATACCTATCACCTGTACCCGCCCAATAACTGGCTCCCCGGCGAGACCCTCGTGCTCGAGGACTGGGCGCCGCGCTGGGAGTCGCCGCTGCGGCCGCTCGGCGGCGTGCATCACGCCCTGGGCGTCGCGCGCCCGCCGGAGCCGAGCGACGTCTACCGGGGCATGGCGCGCCTGGTGGCCAACGCCACCGTGGCGATGAACGTGACCGCGCCGACCGCCCCCATGGACTACTTCTTCGAGCACCACTCGGCCACCCTCGTGGTCTTCGTCCACGAGGGCGGCGGCACCCTCGAGACGCTCTTCGGCCCCATCGCCTACGGCCGGGGCGACTTCCTCATCGTGCCCAAGGGCATTCCCCATCGCTTCGAGTGCGCGGCGGGGCCACAGTATTACTGGGTCTACGAAAGCTTCGCGGGCGATCCGGAGAAATCGGAAGCGCCCACCACCGGGCAGTTCATCACCCACGGCCGGAGCGACTACCGCTTCCCGCGCACGCTCGACACCCGCAACGAGGCGGGGCGCTTCGAGATCGTCTCCAAGGTCGGCACGGTCTACACGCGACGGGTGCACCCCACGCACCCCTTCGACGTGGTGGGCTGGCGCGGCGACTACCTGCCGTACCGCTTCGCGGTGGAGGACGTGCGGCCGCTCACCGCGGACCGCTCGCACGTGCCGCCGTCGGGCCACACCGTCTTCAAGCTGCCCGGCTGCTATCTCTGTGTGTTCACGGTGCGCGCGGTCGAGAAGGAGGGACTGTGGCTGCCCTTCTTCCATCGCAACCTCGACTACTGCGAGACCATCGGCTATCACTGGGGCGACTTCTTCAGCCGCGGCGGCGTGGTCCAGGAGGGCATGGTCACCGTGCATCCGGTCGGGCTGCCCCACGGCCCGCAGCCCGCCGCGCTCCGGGCGTTCATGGACGGGCAGCGCCCCGCGCTCCACCGCGAGGTCGGGATCATGGCCGACTTCGCCAACCCCGCGCAGATCTCGGAGTACGCGCTGGGCCTGTCGCAGGTCGACTACATGAAGAGCTGGGGCGCCTACACCACGGATCCGCGCTTCACGCACCGGCCGGAGCGCCTGGGCGAGATGCGGGCCCTCGCGGAGGGGCTGGCCGACGCGCGCGACGACCTGCGCCCGCGCGCCGACGCCCCCTGACATGCTGCGGTTCGGGCTCTTCTCGGTGGTGGACCACTATCCGCAGGAGCTCGGCCGCACGACGGCGGATTTCTACGGCGAGCTGCTGGAGCAGGTCGAGGCCGCCGACACGCTCGGCTTCGAGTCCTTCTGGGTGGCCGAGCACCACTTCCACGAGTACGGCGGGATCCCGCGCCCGCCGGTGTGGCTGGCCGCGGCCGCGATGCGGACGCGCCGGATCCGCCTCGGCTCGGCGGTGGTCGTGCTGCCGTTCGACAACCCGCTCCGCACCGCCGAGGACTACGCGATGGTGGACGTGCTCTCGGGCGGCCGCCTCGACCTGGGCGTGGGCTCGGGCTACCTCAAGCACGAGTACGCGGGCTTCAACCTCGATCCGGAGGAGAAGCGCGCGCGCTTCGACGAGGCGCTCGAGGTTCTGCTCCGCGCGTGGACGGGCGAGCGCTTCTCCTACGAGGGCCGCTACCACCAGGTGCGCGACGTGCAGCTCAACGTGCGGCCGCTGCAGCGGCCGCGGCCGCCCATCTGGGTGGCCACGCTCCGCGCCGATGGCGCGCCGCGCATCGGGGCGCGCGGCTTCCCGGTCATGCTGATCCCCTACGCGAGCGCGGAGACGCTCCCGCAGATGGCGGAGGGCGTGGCCGCCTACAAGGCCGCCTTCGTCCGGGCCGGCGGCCGGCCCGAGGCCGCCACCGTGCCCTTCGGTTTCCACCTGCACTGCGTGGAGACGACACGGCAGGCGCGGAGCGAGGCGCGCGAGCCCATGGAGCGCTACGTGCGCACGCGGCTCTATGCCGTCCAGCGACCCTTCGAGACCCTCGTCGAGCAGAACGTGGTGGCGTTCGGCGATCCCGAGGAGATCGTGCGCGTCGCCCGGCTCTACGAAGCGGCGGGGTTCACGCATCTCCTCGCCATCGGCAATTTCGGCGGGCTCCCGCACAAGCAGGTGCTGCGCTCGATGGAGCTTCTGGCCCGGCACGTGCTCCCGCGCTTCGCTCCCGCCTGATCGGCCCGTGACCTGCGGCGCGCCACGCGTGGTCGAGGGCGGCGACCTCCGGCTCCTGCTCCACGAGTGGGGCCAGCCCGGCCGGCGGCTTAATCAGCGGATCCAAGGTTCATGCCCTGGTCGCCTGAGGCTCTTTCGGATCCGGCCACCAGGCTAGCTCTTCTCGAAGCGCCAGCGCGTGGCGCCTCGTGGGAAGCCCTCGAGGGTCCAGGCGAAGGCCGTGGTGGGCCGCAGCGCCCAGAACGGCCGGAATGGCGGCGCATCTCCGGAGAAGTACTGCGGGTACTTCTCCTTCGAAGCAGCCGCGGATGGCGCGGCGAGGGGATGTGAAGGGTCCGTGACGTATTCGGCGGTGCCTTCGAGGATTATCGCCTCCGCTTCGCTCGAGAGATGGACGGAGATCGAGGGGTTGGCCATCAGGTTGCGCACCCACCGCGTCTCCGGCGATCCGCCGAAGCAAAGCGCGCCGTCGACCCAAACGCCATCGACGGGTCGCGCATGCGGCCGCGCGCTTGGAGCGACCGTCGTTATCCAGTAGTTCGACGCGGCCCGCATGCGCTCCTCGACGTGGCCCCAGGGGAGAAGGCTGTCCGGTCCTCCCGGCGTGCCGTATGCAGCGGGGAAGCGAACAGAGCCAATGGAGGAAGGTTCGCTGGTCATGATCCGATTCTACGACGTGGGGCTCGGCGTGTCCTTCGCGCCGCTCGTCGGGCTCGCGGTGGGGATCAATCAGCTCACGTTCGCCTTCGGGGCCGCGGCCGCCGCGGGAGGAGCCGGGCTAGCCGAGCTCGTCGAGCGTCAGCTTGAGACTGGGTACGAACGTGTCGACGAAGTATCGGACCTCGGGTAAGTCGATGGCCTCGACACTCGCGCGGAGCGCCTTCTCCGCCCTTGTGAACTCGCGGTTGCCGGCGGCGAGCTCTTCCAGGCACTTCGTGTAGGCCGCGAGCCGGTCGGCCGCCTTCACGAGCTCCCAGTAGCGGCGGTCGTCGGGAGACGCCGAGAGATACGGGCGATATTCCGCCTTGAGAGCATCCGGGAGCATGTCGAGTAGCTTCTGCTGGGCCACCTTCTCGATCGTCTGATACGCGGTCCTGATCTCGGGGTTGAAGTACTTCACGGGCGTGGGGAGATCGCCGGTCAAGACCTCGCTCGAGTCATGGTAGAGGGCGAGGGCCGCCGCCCGATCCGGGTTGACGTCGCCTCCGTGGATGCGGTTCCGGATCACGGCCAGCGCGTGGGCGATCATGGCGACCCGCAGGCTGTGTTCCTGGACGTTCTCCGGATAGGTATTGTGCATCAGTCCCCAGCGGCGGATGAACTTCATGCGGGACATGTACGCGAAGAAATGGCTCACCCCATACACCTCCGACGGAGCACGCTCACCCCCGTGCGATGACTATACCGACAGGGCGCGGGGGACCTCAACTCCAGCTCCCGTCCGGACCCGCGCTCGAGGAGGGGCCGGGCGCGAGCCGGGCGGCCGATGATATGCTGAGGCACCGTCCATGACGCCAGAGCTCTCGACCCGGGATGCCCAGCTGCCCGCCGCGTACTCCGACCGGCTCGAGTCGCTCTCCCTGGCGCCGCTGTGGACGGCGCTCCACGCACTGCTGCCGCCCGAGCGGCAGACGCGGGTGGTTCCGCACCGCTGGCGGTGGAGCGAGCTGCGCGCGCCCCTGCTGGAGGCGGCGCGCCTGGTACCGATCGAGCAGGCGGAGCGGCGGGTGCTGGTGCTCTGCAATCCCGGACTGCCCGGCAACTTCTCGGCGACCGCGACGCTCTACGCGGGCCTGCAGATCATCCTGCCCGGCGAGGCGGCGCCCAGCCACCACCACACCGCGGCGGCGCTGCGGCTGATCGTCGAGGGCGCGGGCGCCTACACCACGGTGGATGGCGTGAAGTGCGCGATGGAGCCGGGCGATCTCATCATCACCCCGCCGATGCGCTGGCACGACCACGGCCACGAGGGCCGCGAGCCGGTGATCTGGCTGGACGGCCTCGATATCCCGCTGGTCCGCAGCGTGGAGGCGAGCTGGGCCTCGGCCATGAAGCCCGCGTCCCCTCCGGCCACCGAGACCGACTCCTCCCAGGACGAGCTCACCGCGGCGGGCCTCGTGCCGCGCCGGTCCCGCTACGAGGAGACCGGCTACCCACAGGTGCGCTGGCCCTGGCGCACCGCGCGCGCGGCGCTCGCGGCGATGGCCGCCACCGCGCCCCGCCGCGCTCCGGTGGTGCTGCGCCACGTGAACCCGCGCACCGGCGAGTACCCGCTCCGGACGATGGGCTCGGAGGCGCGCTGGCTGCGGCCCGGCGAGGAGACGCGGGCGGAGCGTCGCACCGGCAGCGAGGTGGTCCACGTGATCGACGGGCAGGGCGAGAGCCGCGTCGGCGACCGGACGCTGGAGTGGCAGGCCGGCGACGTCTTCGCGGTACCCCCGTGGCACTGGACCACGCATCGCAACCGATCCGGCCAGGCCCCCGCGTGCCTCTTCCATCTCAACGACGAGCCAGTGCTCCGCGCCCTGGGCCTCTGGCAGGAGGAGGCCGGCGCCTGATCCCGCCCGCTGGGAGGGCCGCATGAGTTCCCGCTACGATGCCCTGATGGACGTCGTCCGCTCCCGCATGACCAACCGGGCCTTCGCTCCCGCCGAGATTCCAAGGGCGCACGTCGAGATGATCCTGGAAGCAGCGCGACATGCCCCGTCGGGCGCCAATGCCCAGCCCTGGCACTTCATCGTGGTCACCGACGAGGCCGCGAAGGCCGCGATCGGCCAGTGCTTCGTGGACGAGCAGCAGCACCGCGCGAAGCTGCGCATGGGCTTTCCCACCCCCAACTACCACGGGGTCAAGACGGCGCCGGGCCTCATCGTGATCGCGGCCGACTTCCGCTTCGTCCGGGCGTTCCCGGTGCTCAACGACGGCTCGGACCTCGACCGGCTCTACCATCAGAACGCCGAGCGGATCCTGCTCCAGTCGGTCGCCGCCGCCACCATGTCCGCCCACCTCGCCGCCGCCGCGCTCGGCTACGCGGTGTGGTGGATCACCGCCATCGGCCAGGACGACATCCAGAAGCAGGTGAAGCCGCTGCTCTCCGTGCCCGACGCGCTCAGCATCATCGACGTGATGTGCTTCGGCCCGCCGCTCAAGCCGTCCTACAAGCGCTGGAAGAAGCGGCTCGACCAGATCGCGAGCTGGGACCGCTTCGACCCCGCCAGCCTCATGACCGACGCGCAGATCGACGAGTGGGTCAAGACGACCCGCCACAAGGTGATGTACCGCGACGAGAGCCGGGTGGACTGATGGCCGCCCTCGCCCCGGTGGATCGGATCCGCGTGACCACGGTGGTGGACAATTACATCGACTCGCTCCGGCAGGACGAGAAGGTGGCCCGCCGGTTCAGCGCCTTCGTGGCCCGCCTGCTGCCCGACCTGCGCGCCGAGCACGGGCTCGCCCACCTGGTCGAGATCACACGGGGGACCGAGACGGTGCGGATCGCGTTCGACTTCGGCCCCACCGAGGCCGCGATCACCCACAACTTCCGCGTCCTCGGCCTCGACGCGGGCGCCATCGACGCCCTCGCCCTGAGCCACGGGCACTGGGATCACTTCGGCGGGCTGCTCGGCTTCCTGCGCACGTACCGGCGGGCCATGAAGAAGTCGCTCGCCTTCCACGGCGGCGCGGATCACTTCCTGCCGCGCTGGAACCAACGCGGGGCCGACCGCGTGAGCATGGGCCGCCTCTATCGCGAGGAGATCGAGCGCTACGACGTCCGGGTGGAGACGGTGCGGACACCGACCCTGCTCGCCGACGGCGTGCTGCTGAGCGGGGAGATGCATGCGGCGGAGCCCTTCGAGCCCATCCCCGAGAACCTCCGGGTCGAGCGCGACGGGGCGATCGTTCCCGACGACTTCCTGGGCGAGCAGACCCTGCTCGTCCACGTGAAGGGCCGGGGGCTCGTGGTGGTGACGTCGTGCTCGCACCGCGGCATCGTCGGCATCTGCCGCAACGCCACGCGGATCACGGGCGTGCCCAAGGTGCACGCGGTGATCGGCGGCTTCCACCTGAGCGGGCTCAAGGAGGAGCGGGTCACGCGGGTGGTGGACGCCTTCCGGGCCCTCGAGGTGGACTGGGTGGTCCCGCAGCACTGCACCGGGCTCGAATCCATGGCCACGCTGCTCCACCGCCTTCCCTCCGAGACGGTGGTGACCTCGGTGGGCTCCACCTTCACCTTCGAAGCGTAGCGAAGCCCCTCACCCTGCCCTCTCCCCTGAGGGGAGAGGGGGATCCGAGCTAGTCGAGGTCGCGGGCGGCGGGGAGGCCGCCGGCCGGGGTTGCGGCGCGGACGGCCCGCGCGATCGCGCGGGCCACCAGAGCCGCGGCGTCGCGGCCGAGGGCCTCCACGTCGGCGCGGGCGCCGCCCACCGAGAGGCAGAAGAGCGTGTCGCCGTCGGTGGTGAGATGCGGCGGCGAGAGCGCCCGTGCGAAGCCGTCCATCGCCAGCCGGGCCAGCTGCGCGGCTCCCCCCTTGTCCAGCGCCGCCGTCGTCGCCACGACGCCGATGGTGGTATTGGTCGGGCGGAACGTCGGGGGTCGGGCGCCCGCGGCGAGCGCGGCGTCCGTGTCGATCAGCCGACGGCCGTCCGCGGCGTCGCGCGCCCCCGCGATGAGGCGCCCCGTGTCGGGATCGCGCACGTCGCCGACCGCGTTGACCGCCACGAGCGCGCCCAGGTGCACGTCGTCGTGCTGCAGGACCAGGCAGCCGAGCCCGCCCTTGGTCGCGCGGGCGATGCCGTGCAGCTTGCCCACGCTGGCGCCGGTGCCCGCGCCCACATTGCCCTCGGCAACGGGTCCCGGGCGGGCGGCGGCGGCCGCGTGGTGTCCCATCGCGCGGTCGGGACGCGCGGCGGGATCGCCCAGCCCGAGATCGTAGAGGATGGCGCCGGCCACGTGGGGCACCACGGTCTGGCTCGTGGGAAAGCCGACGCCGCGCTCCTCGAGATACCGCATCACGCCCCAGACCGCCTCGAGGCCGAAGGCACTGCCGCCGGCCAGGACGACCCCGTCGAGCGTGGGTACCAGATGGCGGGGATCGAGGAAGTCGAGGCCGTGCACGCCCGCCGCCCAGCCGCGGATCTCCACGCCGCCCACCGCGGGCGCGTCGCTCAGGACGACGGTGCAGCCGGTGAGCCCGACCGCGTCGGTGACGTGGCCGACCCGCAGCCCGGGGATCATGAGCGCGCGCGGCGCGCGGGCGCCCGGCTCACGTCGGCGAGCCGCGTCCGGCCCAGCGCGACCTCGGAGGCCATCTCGATCCCGCGCGCGGCGAGGGCCCGCCCGAACGGAATGGCGGTGGCCGGCCGCCCGGGGTCGGCGAGCGCCGCCGCGGTCTGCTCGGCCATCGTGGCCGGCTCGAGGCGCCCGGTCATGCGGAAGATCTCGGCCATCTCGCGGAGGCGGGCCGCCCAGCGCCGGCGCGCCCCGTCGGGCAGCTGGGCCTCGACGACGCCGTCCACGATGGACGCCTCGCGCTCGGCCTTGATCTGATCGGAGACCACCAGCCGGCTCTCGCGCACCTGGAGCAGCGCGAGCGCCTCGTGCTGCACGCGCGCGGGGTCGATGAACCAGCCCATCAGCTCGGGGAGATCGAGGAGGTCGGCGGAGTGGTCGAGGAGAGAGGTGTCTGGGGCGAGGGCCGATGCAGCGGTTAGCGGTGTATCTGCCGGAAGCTTCTCTCTTGTATCCGCTCGGCTCGCCTTCGGCTGCACCTCGCCCATCAACTTCCGCCAGCGCGCGAACTCGGGTGGGGGAACGGTGCCGAGGTGCTCGTGGAGCGCGAGGGCATCGGCCACCAGGGCACAGGCGCGGCGACCCTCCACTTCCACCCACGGCAGCTTCTGGCTCTCGCGCAGTCCGCGCAGCTCGGCCTCGAGACGCTTGCGGGCGATGGGACCGCCCGCCGCGTCCATGATGCCCGCCTCGTCGTTCAGGATCAGCGAGCAGAGGCGCAGGCCGCCGCCGAGGCCGCCCTCGAAGAGGATCCACGCGGCCCGGGAGCCGCTGCCGTCGATGCCGGAGAGCCAGGCGCGCACCGGATGCTCGGCCGTGCGCGTCACCACCGGACGAGCGGGCGCGGCGGCCGCGGCCCGCGGCGGGCGGAGGCCCGACTGGTCGAACCGGTAGAGGGCACGCCGGACCTCGCGCCGGTGGGCCTTGTCGGGGGCCGCATCGACGAGGCGCTCGAGCAGCGGCAGCGCGGCGCCGCCGTGCCGCTTCGCCAGCGCGCGCAGGGCCTCGTCGAGCGCGGTCGGGCTCACGTGGGCGAGCGCCGGCAGGTCGCCGCCCCCCGCGAGCGCGGTCTCGAGCGCGGCCAGGCAGGCCGCCGCCTCGTCACGCGGCGCGGGCGCGGTCATTCGGCGAGCAGCGTGCGGAAGAAGGGATCGGCGGGCCAGGCCTCCGCGGGCACCGCGTCCGCCCGGAGGTAGACCTTGCGCGCGTAGGTGAGCGCGCCCGCGTACATCTCGAAGCGGTCGGAGAGTCGGCGATAGAGGCCGGCGTCGGCTTCCGCACCCGCGCGCGCCACCTCCGCCACGAAACGATAGGCGAGGCGGCCCTCGTGCTCGTAGTAGCCGGTGACCGCGAGGCGGTCCACGTAGTCGCGGAAGACCCCGGTCATGAACAGGGTGTAGTCTCCGATCTGCCTCCGCAGGACCCGCTCGGTGCCGGGGTTGAAGCCGGGCGCCTCCCAGTCCCATACGTGCTGGATCGCCAGCAGTGAGTCGGCGACCGTGTCGAGACGCCGGCCGGGCAGCTCGCGGAGCGTGCGCAGGGCCTCGGTGCGAACGAAGCGGGTGAGGAGCTCGGTGAGGTAGCGCAGGGCGGGCGCGTCGTCGATCGCCAGATCACCGAAGGCCTGCCGGGTCACGCTCTCGAAGAAGCGCGGAAGCAACCCGGTCTGCACGAGATCACTCTAGCAGATCGATCGGCTCAGGGGCGGCCCCGCCTCGACCCCGCCGCGCAAACCTTTGGCTTCCCCGTGACCCGGGTGTAGGCTTCCCGGCATGAGGCCCGATGGCGTAGCGCTTCCTGGAGCCCCCGCGCCGACCGCCCGTCTCGCCCGCCGCATCCGGCCGCGCCGGCCCTGGATGCTGATCGGCGCCTGCCTCTTGCTGGTCGGATTGACCGTGACCCTCTGGGGGAAGTGGGTCGAGAACCGGGAGCGCGCCGACCGGCTGGCCGCCGAGCTCAAGAAGGTCTACGTCGAGGCCGAGAAGCTCCGCACCGAGGCCACCGTCGCCAAGCAGCGCATCAGCCAGCTCGAGCGCCAGCTCCGGCGCGCCCCGCGGGGCAGCGCTGCGCGGCAGCGCTGATGGGGGAGTGCGGGCGCCATATCTGGGCCCCGCGGCCATTTCGGGGCCCCGCATAAGAAAGAAGAGGGCGTTGCCCTACGGCCGCCCGGCCGACCTGCTAGCCGGGCGACCCGCCCACCGTCTTGTCCCACACCCCCAGCAGCCGCCGGTTCTGCTCCGCGGTCCCTACCGCGATGCGCAGGTGTCCGGGGAAGCCCACGCCCGCCCCGTCGCGCACCAGGATGCCCGCCTGGAACAGCGCGGCGCGCAACGCGCCCGCGCGGTCGCCGACCCGGGCCAGCACGAAGTTCGCCTGGGACGGGGGTGACGGCGCCCCGCGCTCGGCCAGCGCCGCCTGCAGGCGGGGCCGCTCCTCCAGCACCACCCGGCGCGTGCGCTCCAGGTGCTCGGGGTCGTCCAGCGCCGCCACCGCCGCGATCTGGGCCAGACGGTTGACGTTGTAGGGCGCCCGCACCCGGTTCAGCCGCTCGATGTGCTCCGGTCGCGCGATGGCATAGCCCACGCGCAGCCCCGCCAGCCCCGCGATCTTCGAGAACGTCCGCACCGAGATCAGCGTCGGGTACCGCCGCTGGAGCACCACGCCGTCCGCGGTGTCGTCGTCGCAGAAATCGATGTACGCCTCGTCCAGGATCACGAGCGGTGGATCCGCGCCGAGCGCGTCGAGGAAGCGCTCGAGCGGCCGGCGCCGCACGATGGTGGCCGCCGGGTTGTGCGGGGTGCAGATGGTCACGCACTTGGTCCGCGCGGTGACGCGGCCGAGCATGTCGTCGAGATCCTGCTCGTAGCCGTCCAGCGGGCTCCGCACGACGGTGGCGCCCGACAGCGTCGCCTCGGTGCCGTAGGGCTCGAAGGCCGGGTGGGGGATCACGACCTCGTCGCCGGGGTCGAGCGCCGCGCGCGCCAGCATGCCCAGGAGCTCGTCGGCGCCGTTGCCGACCACGATGGATTCGGGCGGCACGCCGAGCCGCTTGCCGAGCGCCTCGCGCACCGCCGTGCACCCGCCGTCCGGGTAGAGATGCGCGCGGGGGGCTTCCCGCCGGATCGCCTCGACGACCCGCGGCGAGGGCCCGAGCGGGTTCTCGTTCGCGGACAGCCGCAGCACCGCCTCCATTCCCAGCTCGCGCGCCATCAGCTCGAGCGATTTGCCGGCGTCGTACGGGTCCACGCGGTCGAGCACATCACGCCAGAGCCGTCGCATAGGGCGCCCCATTGTAACTACGATAGTTACTGCGATACAAGTTCGCGCCAAGTTTGACTTTCTTCCCACTCCACGCTACCGTTTCGGCATGTCTGCGGAACTGCTTCGACAGGTTCGCCGCGTCGAGGCGCAGGCCGACAAGGGATTTGACGGCGGCGCCGCCGAGCGGGCGGAGCGCCGCCGACGCATGAGGCTCGAGGTGCTACGCCAGCACCTCACCTCGAACGTGGATTTCCTCCGCGCGGCCCACCTGGGCGGGGCGTCCGGCCAGCAATCGGTGCAGGCGTATGCCGCCTTCATGGACGTCTTCCTCGGCACGCTCTACCGGCTGGCCGTGGACGACGCCAAGCGCGAGGGCCTCACCCCGAGCCCCCTCGTGCTGGTGGCCCTGGGCGGCTACGGTCGCGGCGAGCTGCACCCCCTCTCCGATCTCGACCTGATGCTGATCTACGACGGCGAGATCGGCACCTACGTGCAGCGGGTGACGCAGGGCCTGCTCTACGCGCTCTGGGATCTGGGGCTGCAGGTCGGCCACGCGGTGCGGAGCCTGCCGGACTGCCTGGCCATGGCGCGCACCGACTTCCCGAGCCGCACCTCGATGCAGCAGGCGCGCTTCCTGCTGGGCGACCGTCGGCTCTTCAACCGCTTCCGGAAGGTGCTGGCCGAGAACGTGTACCAGAAGGACTTCGCCCAGTTCCTCGAGACCACGCTGACCGAGCGCGACCAGCGGTACCGCAAGTTCGGGGGCTCCCCCTACATGGGCGAGCCCAACGTGAAGGAATCGGCGGGCGGGCTGCGCGACATCCACACCGCGATGTGGCTGGCCTCCACCAAGTTCGGTACGCGAACGCTTCGCGAGCTCGCGGACAAGCGGCTCATCAACGAGCGCGAGCAGAAGGCGACCGACGGGGCGCTCACCTTCCTGTGGCGGGTGCGGAACGAGCTGCACTTCCTCTCCGGGCACAAGAACGACGTGCTCTCGCGCGACATCCAGCCGCAGATCGCGAAGAACTTCGGCTACACCGCCGACGAGGTCTCGCTGCCCGTCGAGCGCTTCATGCGCGACTACTACCTCCACGCGCGCGTGATCCACCGGGTGTCGCGGCGGCTGATCGCCCGGTGCCGGGAGACGCTCTCGCGCCGCGCCACCGTGCAGCGCCGCCTGCGCCAGGAGGCGCTCGCCGACGGCCTCATCGTGCTCGACGAGCAGCTCCACCTGGCCCAGCCGGACGGGCGGGCCTTCCGCGAGGTGCCGCTGCGGCTCCTGAAGGTCTTCTGGCACAGCCACAAGCTCGGCTTCGAGCTCGGCGTGGACGTGGAGCGGGCCATCGAGGACTCGCTCGACCTGATCGACGACGCCTTCCGCGCCGCGCCGGAGGCCCGCGATCTCTTCCTCGGCATCTGTCGGAGCTGGGGCCGGACCGCGCAGACGCTGCGGGAGATGCACGAGCTGGGCGTGCTCGGCCGCTACCTGCCCGAGTGGGGGGCGCTGACCTGCCTCGTGCAGTACGACGTCTACCACAAGTTCACCGCCGACCAGCACTCGCTGCTCGGGGTGCAGAACCTGGAGGCGCTCGCGCCCGGCCAGTCGCCGGACTCCGAGGGCAACGCGCAGGTGGTGAGCGAGCTGGAGCGGCCCGCCATCCTGATGCTGGGCATGCTGCTGCACGACATCGGCAAGGGCAAGGGGCACGGCCACGTGGCCAAGGGCATCCCGCTGATCGAGGCGCTGACCCGGCGGATGGGGCTCGCGCCCGAGGACGCGGACAAGGCGAACTTCCTGGTCGCGCAGCACCTGACCATGTCGCACATCGCGCAGCGCCGCGACATCGACGACCCGAAGACGATCGAGACGCTCGCGGCGGTCTGCAAGACCCCCGAGCACCTGCGCATGCTCTACCTGCTGACCTGCGCGGACATGCGCGCGGTGGGCCCCGGCGTGATGACCGGCTGGCAGGCCCAGATCCTCTGGGACCTCTACGCGCGGACGCTCACCCGGCTCACCGGGGGGCAGCGCGAGCGGCCGACCCGCGAGACGGTGGCGCAGCGGGTGGCGGAAGCCATGGGGGGCGAGGTGCCCCGCACCGCGGTGGCCGCGCACCTGGCCCTGCTCTCCGAGCGCTACCTGGCCACCACGTCGCCCCAGCGCATCGCCGCGCACGTGCGGCTGCTCGACCGGCTCCAGGACGGCGGCGTGCTCGCCACCGAGCTCTTCCACCACCCCGACCTCGGCTCCTCCGAGCTGGTCGTGGCGACCCAGGACGTGCCCGGCCTCTTCTCGCTCATCGCGGGCACGCTGGCGTCCCAGGGGATCAATATCCTCTCCGCCCAGATCCACACGCGCGCCGACGGCATCGTGATCGACACCTTCCAGGTGAACGATCCGTTCGGGGAGGCGGTGACCGAGGGCGCGCGCTGGCGGCGGACGCTCGAGGCGCTGCGCGGCGTCCTGCGCCGCGAGGCGAGAGTGGAGGACCTCCTCGCGCGGCGCCGGGCGGTGTACCCGAGCGGCGAGGCGGTGGCCGGCCCGCCCAGGATCTCGGTGGACAACCAGATCTCCGACAGCCGCACGGTGGTGGAGGTGAAGTGTCCGGACCGCGTCGGGCTGCTCTACGTCATCACCCGGACCCTTTCCGGGCAGGGGCTCGACATCGCCAGCGCGCGGATCGCCACCGAGATCGACCAGGCCTACGACACCTTCTACGTCACCGACCGCCGGGGCCGGCGCCTCGAGGACGAGGCGGCCATGGTCCACGTGCGCGAGAGCCTGGAAGACGCCTTGCTCAAGCCGCTCTAGATGCTGAGTCACTACAAGGCCTCGCTGGCCCGCCTCGGCGATCCGGTCGCGCGCGCCCTGCTGCGCGTCCACGTCCGGCCGAACCACCTCACGGTGGCCGGGCTCGGGGTCAGCATCGCGGCCGCCTTCGCCCTCGGCGAGGGACGCCTGCGGGTGGGCGCGGTGCTGCTGGCGCTGGCCGGGCTCTTCGACTTCTTCGACGGCTCGCTGGCGCGGCTGGCCAACCGCGTGAGCGCCTTCGGCGCCTTCCTCGACTCGGTGGTGGACCGCTACTCCGACCTGGTGGTGCTGCTGGGGGTGGTGCTCTACTACCATCGCGCCGCCGACACCACCGGCGTCTTCCTCACCATCGTCGCCCTGGTGGGCACCATCATGACCAGCTACACCAAGGCCCGGGCCCAGTCCATCGGACTGGCGTGCGAGGTCGGGCTGGTCGAGCGCCCCGAGCGGCTCATCCTGCTGATCGCGGGCGCCGCGTTCAACCTCCTCACCCCGGCCGTGATCGCGCTCGCCGTGCTCGCCAACGTGACCGCGCTCCAGCGCATCTTCTACACGCGGCGCGCGGCGGCCGCGCGGGAGGACGTGCTGCGCTAACCCGGACTACTCGTGAACACATGCGCCACCCTCACCCCGACCCTCTCCCTCTCCGAGGGAGAGGGAGCCGTTTCGATCCCCTCGCCCCCGGAGGGGGAGAGGGATAGGGTGAGGGGGTGCACAGGACGCGGAACACGTTCGTGAATAGAGGAGGCTAGGGCGTCGCCGGTCAGGCCGGCGGCGTGTAGTCCCGGGTGTCTCGCACGATGATGCCGAGCAGCGACGCGAGCGTGCGGGCGACCGCGACGAGCTGCACCGGGTCGAGGACGGCGCCGCGGAGATCGGTCGCGCGCATCCGGAGATCGCCCAGGATCGAGCCGCGCAGGTCCGCCCCGTCCAGGTTCGCCCCGTACAGCGACGCGCCCCGCAGGTCGGACGCCCGCGCGATGAGGCCGGAGAGCTGGGCGTCGTGGAAGTCCGCCTCGGGCAGCGAGCAGTCCTCCAGCCGTCCGTGCTCGAGCCTCGCCGATCGGAACGAGATCAACGCCCCCTGGCATTGCCGCATGAGGACGTGTCGCAGCGAGGCGTCGGCCAGGTCGACGCCGGTGAGCCGGCAGCCGATGAACTCGGTCCGGTCGATCTGGGCGTTGCGCCAGAAGCCGTTGGCCAGATCGCAGCGCTCGAGCCTCACGTCGGCGAGGGTGAGCCGCTCGAAGCGCGCCTGACTCAGATCGGTGTCGCGCAGGCAGACCCGCTCGATGCGCACGTTCCGCGCCACCGTGTTCGCCAGGCGGCCCTGCGCGACGTCGAGGTCGGTGTACACCCCGTCATCGCCGACCTCGAGGTCCCGTACCAGCGGCACGGCGCGCCCGGTCGGCAATCGCGGAGCCGCGATCGCGGCTCCCCTCCGCGCTCGACTCACGCCCGGCTCCGACGCTGGTCCACGTCGGGCACTCTACACCGTGGACCCAAGGCCGCAAGGGGCATGCCTCGCCGGTGGGCCGGGCGCTGGTACACTGGCGGGCATGAGACGGATGACCGTGGCGGCGTGCCTGGTCTCCCTCGCGCTGGTCGGGGCGGCGCCGGCCCCGCTCTCCCCGGATGCGCGGGAGCGGTTCGCGGCCGGGCTGGCCGCGCACCAGGCGGGCGACTGGGCCACGGCGGCCCGGGAGTTCGCCGATCCCGGCTGGGTGGGGACACCGATCGAGGACTACGCGCTGCTGTTCCAGGCCGAGAGCCAGCTCCGGCAGGGGGACGTGGTCGCGGCGCGGGCCCTGGCCTCTCGGGCCGCCAGCCGCACGCCGGAGAGCGGGCTCACGCCCTCCGCCCTGATGCGGGCGGCGGCGGTGCTGAGCGAGGCGGGGGATCCAACCGGGGCGGTGGCGGTGCTGCAGCGCGTGCTCCCGCGCCTGGCCGACGCGTCGGTCGGGGCGCGGGCGCGCTACGCGCTGGGCGAGGTGCTGCTGGCCGCGGGTGACCAGAATGAGGCCGCGCGCGTGTTCCAGGCGCTGTGGCTGCAGGCGCCCGCCGCCCTCGGTGACGCGACGGAGCGCCAGCTCAAGGCGCTGGCGGATGCCGGCGTGACGCCCCCCGCGCCCACCGCGGCGGAGCGGGCGGCGCGCGCCGAGCGGCTGCTCGCCTCGGGACTGATCGAGCAGGCCCGCCTGGAATCGGAAGCCCTGGTCGCCGAGAAACCGCCGGCGGAGACGCGCGAGCGGGCCCTGCGGGTGCTGATGAACGCCTCGCGCCGGCTCGGCCGCGCCGACGCCGCGCTGGCCGCCGCCACCGACGGCCTGGCCGCGGCGGCGCCCGAGCGCCGCGCCGGCTGGCTGCTCGATCTGAGCCGGCTCCGGCAGCGCCGCGACCGCGAGGGCGCGCTCGGCACGCTGGACCGGCTGGTGCGCGAGCATCCGAGGAGCCCCGCCGCGGCGGAGGCGCTCCAGCTCAAGGCCGAGCTGCTCGAGGCCGCGGCCCGGCCCGCCGAGGCCGAGAAGACCTACAGGAAGCTGGTCGCCGACTACCCGGACTCGGACGAGGCGGCCGGCGCGCTCTGGCGGCTCGGCTGGATCGCGTGGTTCCGCGACAATCACGTGGAGACGACCACGTGGTGGAGCCGGCTGCAGACCGCGCCCGGCGGGCGGTGGCTGCGCGCGGCCGCCACGTACTGGCTCGGCCGGACGTGGGAGCGGCGAGGCAATCGGGAGCAGGCGGCCCGTCAGTTCGCGCAGCTCGTGAAGGACTCGCCGCGCACCTACTACGGCCTGCTCGCGGCCCAGCGCGCGCCCGCGGCTCCCGCCGGGCGCGGCGCGGGCGGCGGCGAGCCGAGCGCCTCCGGGAAGGCCGCGGCGCCGGGGCCCTTCGCCTTCCCGGCCGATCCCCTCGGAGCGCTGCAGGGGGACCCTCGCTTCGACCGCGCGACCGCGCTGCGCGAGGTGGGGCTGGGTGAGTTCGCCGACGAGGAGCTGGACGAGCTGACCCGCCGCTCGGTGGGCGAGCCCCGCCGGCTCTACGCGCTCTCCGTGGCCTACGTCGCCGACGAGCGCTACCACATGGCGCTGCGCATCCTGCGGCGGAGCTTCCAGGGCGCCGCCCGCAGCGGCGGGGCGTCGCCCCGCGAGTTCTGGGAGATGTTCTACCCGATGGGCTGGCGCGATGCCCTCACCGCGGCGGCGGGCCGCGCCTCGCTCGATCCGTTCCTGGTCGCGGCGGTGGTCCGGGAGGAGTCCTCGTTCTTCCCGCAGGCCCGCTCGCGGGTGGGCGCCCGCGGGCTCATGCAGCTCATGCCCGCCACCGGGCGCGAGGTGGCCCGGGCCCGGCAGATCCCGTTCCCCGACGTCGAGGTGCTCGACCAGCCCGAGACGAATATCGAGCTCGGCACGACCTTCCTCGGCGGGCTCTTCCGCCAGTTCGGCGACGCGCGGCTCGCCGCCGCCGCGTACAATGCCGGCCCCAACCGGGTGCGCGAATGGTGGGCCAACCGGAAGACGGACGACCTCGACGTCTGGGTCGAGCAGATTCCTTACAACGAGACGCGCGCGTTCGTGAAGCGCGTGATGCTCTCGTGGCAGGAGTACCAGCGGGTGTACGGCGAGAAGCCGTCCTGATGGATCCGCGGCCGGCCCCCCTCTGGCGGCTCGCCGCCGCCGCGGTGGCCGACGCGCTCCTGGGGATCGTCGCCTGGAGCCTCGCCGCGATGTGGCTGATCGTCGCGATCCTCGCGCTCCGGGCCCGGCCGCTCGATCTCCTCGACGCCCTCGTCCTGATCCTGGCGGTCCTGGTCCTGGGCGTGGCCCTCCACGTGATCTACCACACGGTGCTGGTCGGCGGCTGCGGGCAGACGCTCGGGAAGATGCTCCTGGGTGTCGCGGTGGTGCGTCGCGACGGCGCCCCCGCCGGCTACGGGCGGGCGCTGCTGCGGTGCGTGGGCGGCGCGCTGTGCCTGCTCACGCTCGGGCTCGGGCGGCTGTTCGTGCTGTTCACTCGCGACCGGCGCGCGCTCTCCGACTTCGTCGCGGGTACGCGGCCCATCACCACCCCTCACCCTGGCCCTCTCCCCTGAGGGGAGAGGGAAACCGACTGCCTGAACCCTCTCCCCTTTGGGGAGAGGGCAGGGTGAGGGGCTATAGAGGGTGAGGGGCTAGCGCGCGCGCTTCGCCCGGGCGACCGGCTTCGCGGGCGGCTCCAGCGGGATGAGCGCGGCCAGCCGCTCGTCGAGCGAGGGATGCGTGGCCAGCAATCCCTCGAGGCCCTCGCGCTCCCGAGGGGTGTGGGCGGCCACCGCCTCCAGCGCGGTCGCCAGCGACCGGCGCGGCGCCGCGTGGCCCATCGCGCGCAGGATCTCGACGGCCTTCTGGTCGGCCTGCAGCTCCTGGTGGCGGCCGAAGGCGCGCACCACCAGCGGGTTGACCACGAAGTCGAGCAGCCCGGCGCCCGGCGCGAAGATGCCGAGCGCGCCGAAGCTGGCGGTGAGCGACAGCGACAGCTTGCGCCGGGTGCCCACGTGGCCGAGCACCTCGTGGGCGACCTCGTGCGCCACCACCGCGTCGATGATCGCGGGCGGTTGGCGCATGAGCCCGTCGGTGAAGTAGAACGTGGCGTCCTCGTCGCTGTAGGCCGCCGCGGTGGGGCTCCGGATGAATGCGAAGCCGTACCGGTTCGGATCGTCACCGCCCGCGATCGCCGCCCGGTGGAGGACATGCGCCATGCGGACGGTGGTCGGATCGGCGGGGGAGGCATAGTAGGTGCCCTCGGGCGCGGTCGCGCACGCCGAGAGCAGAAAGCCCGCCGCGAGCGCGGTCACGCTACCCCGGATCCCCATGGTCGGCGTGATCATCTTAGGAGGGAGCGCGCGCCATACCCGCAGAAATAGGGAGGGCCGGGCCGGCGCCACGGATGGGGGCCACCGCGGTGGCGGCCGCGCCCGGTAGGGGCCGAAGGGTTCACACCCCCGTGACATCCGCGGGGCACCGGCTGGTACACTCGGCAGCACGGGAGGACGGGCGAACATGCTGATCAAGCGCGGCGGCGACATCAAGAGCGGGGAGATCACGGACAAGGCGCTGTACCTGAACCGGCGCGCCTTCATGACGGGCCCGGTGGCAGGCGCGGCCGCACTGGCCCTGGCGCCCCGGGCCGCCCGGGCCGCCGCGCCGCCCGCCGCCGGCCAGCCCCTGGCCGCCGCCCGCAACAAGGCCTACGACATCCCGGAGGCCCCGACCAAGTTCCAGGACGCGACCACCTACAACAACTTCTACGAGTTCGGGGTCAACAAGGACGACCCCGCGAAGCTCGCGGGTACGCTCAAGCCGCGGCCGTGGAAGGTGCGGGTGGACGGGCTGGCCCACAAGCCGACGACGTTCGACGTGGACGACATCCTCAAGATGGCGCCGCTCGAGGAGCGGGTCTACCGCCTGCGCTGCGTCGAGGGCTGGTCCATGGTGATCCCGTGGATCGGCTTCCCGCTCTCCGTCCTCCTCAAGCGCGTGGAGCCCACCGGCGCGGCCAAGTACGTGGAGTTCTCCACCCTGATGGATCCCGAGCAGTTCCCCGGCCAGCGCAAGGGGTTCCTGAGCTTCGGCGGGCTCGACTGGCCGTACACGGAGGGCCTCCGCCTCGACGAGGCGCTCCACCCGCTGACCCTGCTCACGGTGGGGATGTACGGCCAGGCGCTGCCGAACCAGAACGGCGCGCCGATCCGCATCGTGATCCCGTGGAAGTACGGGTTCAAGAGCGCCAAGTCCCTCGTGCGCATCCGGCTCACCGCCGACGAGCCCGCGACGGCGTGGAACAAGGCCGCCCCGCGGGAGTACGGCTTCTACTCCAACGTCAATCCCAAGGTGGATCACCCGCGCTGGAGCCAGGCCACCGAGCGGCGCATCGGCGAGTTCCGCCGCCGCCCGACCCTGATGTTCAACGGATACGATCAGGTGGCGGGCCTCTACTCGGGGATGGATCTGAAGATCCTGTACTAGTGACCCGGCGGGGCCGCGTCGCACTGAAGGTCGCGGCCTGGGCCGGCGGCCTCGCTCCGCTGGCGTGGCTCCTCTACCGCGCGGCCACGGATGATCTGACCGCGAACCCGATCAGCTTCATCACCAACTGGCTGGGCGACTGGACGCTGCGCATCCTGCTCGCGAGCCTGGCCATGACGCCGCTGCGCATCCTCTTCCGGTGGTCCTGGCCGGTGGCGCTGCGCCGCCTGCTCGGCCTCTTCGCCTTCTTCTATGCCGTGCTGCACTTCTCGGTCTGGATCGTGCTCGACCACTTCTTCGCCTGGGGCCAGATGGGCGCCGACATCGTCAAGCGGCCGTACATCACGGTGGGCCTGGCCGCGCTGGTGCTGATGATCCCGCTCGCCGCCACCTCCACCGCCGCCTCGATCCGCTGGCTGGGCGGGAACCGGTGGCAGTGGCTGCACCGGCTGGTCTACGTCACCGGGGTCTGCGCGGTGCTGCACTACCTCTGGCTGGCGAAGAAGGCGAACCCGGATCCCTACTACTACGCGGCGGCGTTCGTCCTGCTCATGGCGATCCGCGCCTGGGACTGGCTGCGGCGGGCGATGCGCGCGGGCCCTTCGCCCCACCCCTCTCCCCAGCGGGGCGAGGGAGCCTAGAAACACGAAACCCTCTCCCCTTGGGGGAGAGGGTGGCAGTGCGAGCCGCAGCCGCTAGGCGAGGCGAGCGAATCGAGAAATCAGGGGCTGGCCCCGCCCTACTTCGACGGCTGGTAGTACGGGTTCTCCCCCGACGCGTGGTCGGTGGTGTCCAGCACTTCCTCGACCTCCGGAAGCTCCTCCCGGATCAGCCGCTCGATGCCCTGCTTCAGCGTGACGTCCGCGGCCCCGCAACCCTGGCAGCCGCCGCCCATCTGCAGGTACACCTTGTTGTCCTTGACGTCCACGAGCTGGACGAACCCGCCGTGCCCGGCGACGGCCGGGTTGATCATGTTCTCGATCAGGTCCTGCACCTTGGTCATCAGATCGTCGCTCATATGGGCCTCCGCGAGACTGTCACGCTACCCGCCTACTGTACCTGAACTTGCTGGCGAGGGCCAATCCGTCGGCTTCGGAGCCGGGGGGGGCGGCGGGCGGGGTCCGGGGATCCGGCTACAGCGTCTTCAGGACCTCGGCCGGCCAGGCGCGGGCGTCCACGCGCGCGTGCCACTCCTTGATCTTGCCGTCCCGATCGATCACCACCCCGACGCGCTGGGCGCCCTTCTGGGGGTCGGCGTTGGCGCCGTAGGCGGTGCCGATCGTCCGGTCGGTGTCACAGATCAACGGGAAGTTGAAGGAGAACTTCTCGGCGAAGGCCTTGTTCTCGGCCGGGGTGTCGAAGGATACCCCGAGGATCACCGCGTTCTTCCGGTCGTACTCGCCCTTGAGGTCGCGGAACCCGCAACCCTCCGCGGTTCAGCCCGGGGTGTCGGCCTTGGGGTAGAACCAGAGCACGACCGTCTTGCCCTTGAAGTCCGCGAGCTGCACGGTCTTGTCGGTGTGATCGCGTCCGGTGAAATCGGGAGCCGTGTCTCCAGGGTTGAGCATGAGGCCTCCTTGTGCGCGCGGCCGGGGCGAGGTCTAGGCGCAGCCGGCGCGGGGTGTCCCCGGCGCCCGCCGGGGCACGAGGGTGCAGGCGAAGGTCGCCGGCTGCTTGCGGTACTGCTCGAGCAGGGCCGCGAGCCGCGCCAGCGTCCGATCGCGCTTGGCGAGGCCGATGCCGTAGATGGCCAGGTCGTTCACCAGCCGGAGATAGAACACATGCTGGGCATCGGCTCCCTCGCGCATGCAGGGGGTAGGCTTCTCGGCCAGTCGCAGGAGGGGGCCGAACGCCCGCGTGTATTCCTGGAGCGTGGGCTCGTCGCGCAGGTCGCGGGGCACCTCGGGAAACCGGGCCAGGAATTCGTCCACCGACATCGGCGCCACGGCGGCGCGCCCTCGTTGTTCGAGGCCTGGCGTGCGGCGAATCTGCATCATGGGCCCTCCTCGGGGAATTATAGCCGGTTGGATGCCGCTCCGGGGTCTGGAGTCGAATTGACACGTTGTTCAAGACTTGCCCCTGGATACCTGCGAGTCTAGGGCCCGGGCGGGTATTCGACCAGGAGGACCAGGAGGGGACCATGTCGAGGACGGCAAGGGGAGTGCTGGTCGGCGTGGCCGCGGGGCTGCTGGCGGTGGGCTACTCGGCCGGATCGGACGCCGCCACCGAGGCGGAGCTCCAGTCCGCCGTGTTCCGCGCCAAGCCGGCCGTCGTCATGGTCGCCGTCCGCATCAGCGCGACCTCGACGGTGCGCTGCGGCTCGGGGGCGAGCACCGTCGTGGGCCCGGACGCGATCGGGGAGCTGGGGAGCGGCTCCATCATCCATCCCGATGGCTGGATCGTGACGAACGGGCACGTCGTGCAGCCGTACCAGGAGGGCGCCGCGGGCGCATTCGCGGCCGAGCTGCTCGAGCGATCCGTGGCGTCGGCCTGCGCGGCCGAGCTGGACGGCCTGTCCGCCGCCGCGCGGGCGCTGCGTATCCGGGCGCTCGCCGCCAGCCCCGAGAACCGTCAGGGGCACGCGGTGGAGCGGACGCTCGAGGTCCGCCTGTCCAACGGCAAGGCGTACCCGGCGGAGGTCAAGTTCTACAGCCCACCCGTCTACGTCGTCGTCGGCACGACGCCCGATGCCTCCGGCGCGCCCCGGAAGCAGCACGGTCGCGACGTCGCCATCCTCAAGATCGAGGACCGCGAGCTGCCCGTCGTGCGGCTGGCCCGACACAGCACGAACCTCCACCTGGGCCAGGCGCTGTTCGTCATCGGGTTTCCGGGCGTCGTGACCTCGCACGAGCTGCTCGGTCGCGCCACGCAGTACGAGCCCTCGATCACGACCGGCCGCGTCTCGGGCTTCAAGGAGGACATCGGGGGTCAGCGCGTGATCCAGACCGATGCCGCCATCATCCAGGGCAATAGCGGGGGCCCGGTCTTCGACGATCGCGGGCAGGTCATCGGCGCCGCCACGTTCACCTCGCTACAGGGTGAGCAGGTCGTCCAGGGCTTCAACTTCCTGAACCCGGTGGAGACCATCCAGGAGGCGGCGCGCCGGGCCGGGGTGACGCCCAGGGGCGACAGCACGTTCACCCAGCTCTGGAACCACGGGGTGGATCTCTACATCCGCGATCTCCACTACCGCGCCTACCGGAACATGAGCGCCGCGGATCGGATCCACCCGGGCTTCCCGGACGTCGAGCGGGTGCGCGAGGACTGCGACATCAAGCACCGGGAACGGGGTACCTCCATCGCGAGGAGGTCTAGTGGGGCGTGCTGGGGTTCGCCTTCCTGGGCGCCGTCGCGGGGGTATGGTCCGGCGGCCGCCGCGTCGCATTCGCGGCGCGGCAGAGCATCCGTCGCCTGATCCGCGAGGAGCTCGAGCGTCCGCGCGGAGACTAGAGGCCGGGCCGTGTCGTCAGGGCCAACTGGCCCTGGGTGGGCTCCGCTCAGCAGAACCACGCCTCGGTGAGGCGGGGCGGGCGCTTGCGGCCCTTGGCCATGCCGGGGGCCACCCGCGCCGGCACGGGCGCGCCCGCCGCCTCGGCCGCCATCGCGCGCACGCGGTCGAAGATGGCGGGCGCGTCGGCCTTCATCTCCACCGCGCGGGCCACCAGCTCCGCGGTCTCGGCCTGGAGCCGGTCCATGCGCGGATCCGGATGGCTCCACCGGTAGGAGAGCGTCTCCTGCTCGAGCGGGCCCAGGTGCGGCCGCAGCGCGTCGGTCTCGAGGAGCAGCGAGCCCGGCGGCACCAGCAGGCGCAGGCCGTACTGCACCGCGTCCACGTGATCGATCAGCCCCTCCGCGTCGAGGAAGTCGAGCCAGGCGCGATGGTCGTCGAGCGTGGTCCACGGCGTGAAGGCCACCCACGTGGGGCGCAGCGTGATGCCGGCCTCGCGCGTGGCCGCGAGCGCGGTCAGGATGTCGGCGCGCGTGTGGCCCTTCTCCAGATGCGCGAGCACGGTGTCGCTCAGCGACTCCGCGGCGGAGACGATGAAGAGGCAGCCGGCGGCGGCCAGCGCGGGCAGGTGCGCGCGGTGGCGCAGCAGGTGCTCGATCTTCGCGGTGGCGTCGAAGGTGACGTCGGGCCACTCGGCGTGGAGCTCGCGCGCCACCGCGAGCGCGTGCGTGGGGCCGTTGAGGAAGTCCGGATCGCCGAACGTCACGTGGCGGGCGCCCGCCTCGATCTGCTGCCGGATGTCGGCCAGTACGATCGCGCGCGGCACCGCGAAGAAGCGCCCGCCGTACACCGGCGGGATCGGGCAGTGCCGGCAGCGATGCAGGCACCCGCGGCTCGACTCCGCGTAGGCCACGAGGTCCAGGCGCCCGTCGCGCTCGACGTGAGCGTAGCTCTTGATCGAGGGCAGGCCCGCGCGGCTCGGTACCGGGAAGTCGAGGCGCTGGAGATGCGGCGCCGCGGGCTGCCCCGGCCGCGCCACCGCGGGCAGCGGCCCGCGATCTCCATGCCCGAGCGCCTCCACCAGCGCGAGCAGCGGCGTCTCCGCCTCGCCGCCAATCACGCTGTCGGCGCCGTGGGCGAACAGGTGGTCGGCGTTGAGCGTGGCGTAGAGGCCGAAGAAGCAGAGGTGGGCGCCCGGGTTCACGGCGCGGGCCTGCGCGGCGACCTCCAGGCCCAGGCGCAGGGCGGTGTGCATCGGCACCGAGATCGCGATGACCCGGGCCCGCGCGAGCCTGGCCGCGTCCACCGGCTCCACCGAGACGTCCATCAGCGCCGGCCGGTACCCGGCCCGCTCCAGGAAGGCGGCCGGCCAGGCCACCGCGAGCGGCTGGTGGCCCAGCTCGTAGCAGGCCACGAGGAGAATATCGCCCGGCTCGCGCATCGGGGCCAGTCTACACCCCGGAGTCGTCCGGGTCGGGCCGGGCCTCGATGCGCCAGAAGAGCGCGACGGCGGGGATGGTGAGCACCATCAGCGCCGCCGCGAACAGTAAGGGCATCGCGGGGTCGCCGCTCAGATCCCGCAGCAGCCCGGCCACGGTCTGCGAGACCGCCATGCCCAGGTAGAAGAGCCCGTAGAACACGCCCAGCGCGGTGGCCAGGTGCCGGGCGGCGACGGCGCGGGGCAGCAGCGCCATCATGATGCTGGGCGGCAGGCCGAGCAGGATGCCGGTCACCACCATCCACACCGCGGGCATGGGCGCCCAGGCGATGGCGATCATGCCGGCCGCGGCCACCAGGCAGCCGCCGACGATCAGCGGCTTCGGCCGGTTCACGCGATCGGCCACGAGGCCGCCCACCGGCACCGACACGATGCTGATCCAGAGCGCGACGCCGGTGATCAGGCCCGCCTCGCCCACGGAGGCGCCGTGCGCCATGAGGAAGCTCGGTGCGAAGCTCGCCACCACGATGATGCTGCCATTGAGCAGCGCCCAGCCGAGCCCCGCGCTGACCGCCAGCGCCCACACGCGCGCCGGCACGTTGAGCTGGAGCCGCGCGGTCTCGGCGCCCCCGGCCCCCGGCGGGTCGCGGTAGACGAAGGCCATGACGCCGAGCGCGAGCCCGGCCGCCACCACGGTGGCGTACTCGGCCACCCGCCACGAGGCGATCAGCGCGAGCGGCCCCAGCACCATCAGCGCCACCGCCATGCCGAAGGGCCACGCGGCCAGCATCAGGCCGATCGCGGTCTGCAGCTCGCGCCCGCGGAACCACTCCGCCACCATCCGCGCCAGCATGATGTTGACCAGCACGCCGCCGATGCCGGACAGGGCGCGGCCGAGCGCGGCGCTGCCGAAGGCGCCCGCGTAGGAGACGACCATGCCGCCGGCGATCATCAGCCCGAGGCCGGCGAGCACGATGCGCAGGCTGCCGAAGCGCTGGCCGAGGAGACCGCCGGGCAGCGCGAAGACCACGCCCGGCAGCATGAAGAGGCCCATCAGCAGCCCCACCTGCGCCCAGGAGATGTCGAAGGCGGAGACCAGGAACGGGGTGAGCGCGGCGATGGACTGGAACTGGAAGCCGAGCGCCGTGCGGGTGGAGAAGATCACCAGCAGCATCGCCCAGCGCGGGCTCACGCCGCGCGCTCCGGGACGACCAGCTCGAAGCTGCCGTGGCAGGCGGGGCAGGCGAGGCTCCGGCCCGGCCCGAAGGGGCCGCCGCCCTTGAAGACCTGCTGGGCCCCGCAGCGCGGGCAGGGGCCGCGCACCTCGGTGAGCCGCCGGATCTCCCGCCAGCGCTTGATCGCCGTGACGGCGCCGGCGGTGAGGAAGACCGGCACCAGGATGAAGTGCGCCACCGGGATGAAGAGCCCGCCCAGGGCCAGAGCCCAGAACAGGCCGAGCCCCGCGACCGCGCGGCCCACCCGCTCGCCGGGGGACTGCTCGATGACGACCGCGGTGGCGGGGCGCGGCGCGAAGCCGAACGCGGTGAGCGAGACCGCCACCTGGACCTGGGGCATGACGGGGTCAGGGTCGGTGGCTGATGCGATAGATCCGGCCCGCGCCCTGATCGGAGAGGTAGAGCGCGCCGTCGCGCCCCACGATGAGATCCACCGGCCGCCCCCACGACGAGGCCCCCTCGAGCCAGCCGGTGGCGAAGTCCTCCACGCCCGCCGGCCTGCCGTCGCGGAAGGGCACGCGCACCACCTTGTAGCCGGTGGGCACGGTGCGGTTCCACGAGCCGCGATAGGCCACGAACAGGCTGCCGCGATACTCCGCCGGGAACCGGGTGCCCGTGTAGAAGACGAGCCCGATGGGCGCCGAGTGCGCCTGGATCTCCACGGTGGGCGGCGTCACGCGGTCACAGCGCGCGCCCTTCGCGAAGCGGTCGTCGGAGACCGCCTTGCCGCCCACCACCAGGCAGTCGGGCCAGCCGTAGAAGGCGCCGTCCTTCACCTCGGTGATCAGGTCCGGCGGCACGTCGTCGCCCCGCCAGTCGCGCTCGTTCACGGTGGCCCAGAGCGCGCCGGTGCCGGGCTGGAACGCCAGGCCCACCGCGTTGCGCAGCCCGGAGGCGAAGATGCGCCCGCCCGAGCCGTCGGGCTCGTAGCGCAGCACCGCGGCGCGGCGCCTGTCGCCCTCGCGGCACACGTTGCAGGAGGAGCCCACCGAGACGTAGAGACCCCCGTCGGGCCCGACGACCACCGTGCGCGTCCAGTGCCCGCCGCCCGCGGGCAGGCCCGGCACGATCACGGTGGGCTCCGTGGCCCTGAGCGTCGCCGGGTCGTAGCGGAAGCGCTGCACGCGCCCCGTCTCCGCGACATAGAGCGCGCCGTCCTTGAAGGCCAGGCCGTGCGGCCGGTCGAGGCCGTCCACGACCGTCCGGATCGCGTCGGCCTTGCCATCGCCGTCCCGGTCGGGCAGGGCCAGCACGCGCCCGCGCGCCGGCTCCGAGACCAGCAGGGTGCCCGACGGGTCCAGTGCCATGAAGCGCGGGCTGCCCACCCCGGCCGCGAACACCTCGATGGCGAAGCCCGCGGGCACCTTGAGGTGCGGCTCGCTCTGCGCGCCGGCGGCGGCCGGCCCCGCGAGCAGCGCCAGCAGCAGGGTGAGGGCCCGGCTCACCTGTGCCCGCGGCGGTACCACTCGTGGATCTCCTCGCCGGTGGTGAACCACACGCCGGGCTTCTTGCGCATGTAGTCGTAGACCGCCTCGAAGTACTTGATCCGATGCGGGACGCCGGAGATATAGGGATGCACGGCCAGCGCCATCACCCGCGGCTGCTTCGCGCCCTCCGCGTAGAGCCTGTCGAACTGGTCCTTCGCGCGCTGCAGCCAGGCTTCCGAGCCGTGGTGCTGGATCACCATCATCGGGATGTCGTTGAGCTCGAGCGTGTAGGGCACGGAGACGAGCGGCCCCGCCTGGGTGCGGATCTCGTAGGGCTGGTCGTCGTTCACCCAGTCGGAGACGTACTCGATGCCCTCGGCGGCCAGGTGGTCGAGCGTCTCCCACGTCTCGGTGAGGCCGGGCCCGAGCCAGCCCCTGGGCTTCTTGCCGGTGAACTTCTGCAGCAGCTCGATGGACTGCCGGATGGCCGCGGGCTGATCGGGCAGCAGGTGCATCGCCCCCTGGATCACCCCATGGGCCATGAACTCCCAGCCGGCGTCCAGCATAGCGCGGGCCACCGGCTCGTAGGATTCCACCACGTGGGCGTTGATCGAGGTGGTGGCGCGGATCTTCCTCTTATTGAGCGCCTCCAGCAGCCGCCAGAACCCCACGCGCATCCCGTAGTCGTGCCAGGCCCAGTTGGGCACGTCCGGCACGGTGGCCACCCCCTGGGGCGCCGTGAGGTACTGGCGCGCCATCGCCTTCTCGATGTCCCACTCCTCGATGTTGACGATGGTCCACACCGCGATGCGGGCGCCCTTCGGCAGCTTCCACGGCGGGCGGGCGGCGATCGGCGAGTAGTCGAAGCGGTCGCGGGGTAGCTTCACCGGGCTCTCCTCCCTCGCGGAGTGTACGGCAAAGCGGTAGCGCTCGGCCACCGCCGAGCCGGCAGGACAGTGCCCCGCGCACGGGGCACTGAACGCGGCCGCAGTGCACCCGTGGCTGTGAAGCGCCGTCCGCCTCGACGATGCAAGCCCGCGTCATGCTTGCCCGCCCGATCGCGAATCGCCGTGGCACGCGTGCTGCTGTTCTCGTCGGCATGCGCACCATCGTCGGACTTTCCTGTGGCATCCTGCTCGCGGTGTCGGCCAGCCCGGGCGAGGCCGGGACCGTCCGCCACGTCAACCGTGCCGATGCGACCTGCGGGGGCCAGTCACCCTGCTACGGCAGTATCCAGGCCGCGGCGAGCGCCGCGCAGCCCGGCGATACCGTCCAGATCCAGGCCGGCAGCTACGTCGAGCAGGTCACCGTGACCGCGAAGAACGCGGGCGCCCTGAATCCGGCGACCCGGATCGTGATCCAGGCCGATCCGTCCGCGCCCGTCGGCGGCGTGGTGCTGCACGGCTCGGTCAACCAGTGCGCGCATGGGCACGCCATCCGGATCGAGCGATCGCGCTTCGTCACGATTCGCGGGTTGACCATCACGGGCGCGGGCGGCGCCGCGATCGCGCTGGCGGGCAACGGTGACCGCAACCTGGCGGTACACATCGAGCGCAACCGCATCGTGGGCAACGGCGGGCCCGGGTGCGACGGCGGTATCACCATCGCCTCGGGCAATGTCGGCACCCTGATCGTCAACAACCTCGTCCTCGCCAACGGCCGGAACGGCATCACCACGCTGGACAGCGGGGGTGGCCCGCACACCCTCGTGCAGAACACGATCCACGGCAATGGCTGGAACGGCGTCAGCGCAACCCGATCGCATGTCTTCCTGCTTGTCAACAACGCGATCACCGGCAACGGGGCCCAGACGGGTTCCACCGGCGGCCGGGTGGGGGTGAGGCGGGAGCCGGCGGCGTTGCCCCTGGCGATCGTGCTCCGGAACAACCTGATCTGCGGCAATCGCCTCGGTGAGATCGCCGGACCGGTGCTGGACGGCGCCGACGGCGCGAATCTCACCCCCGGCGGAACGGAGGGGCCGGGGGTGACGGCGAGCCCCGGATGCGCCGAGCCCGCCATCGTCTATCGGAGCTTGCCGGGCGCCGACCACGCGCCGGGCACGCTCGACGACGATCCGACGCCGGCTCCCGGGTCGCCATTGATAGACCGCGGCCTGGATCCGCGCACCCTGCTGACCCCCGATCTCAACGCGCGCTTCGAGGCGGACTACTTCGACGAATCGGTGCGCCCGATCGGCGGGAGCGCGGGGAGCCCCGCGCGCTTCGACATCGGCGCGGCGGAGGCTCGGCGCGACACGCAGCTGCCCGCGGTGGCCTTCCAGGCGCCTGCCGCCAACGCGCACCTGCGCGGGACCGTCACGGTCCAGGCCCTGGCCACGGATGAGGACGGGGCGGTGGCAACGGTCGCGCTGCGTGGCGCGGGGCAAGAGCTGACCGCGACGCTGACCCCGCAGCCCCCGGCGAGCCCGATCACCGCGACGGCATCCTGGGACACCGCCGCGGTGGCGGACGGAATTCACGCACTGACGGCGTCCGTCACCGACCGGGCGCAGAACACGGGGACGGCGAGCCTCACCGTGATCGTGGACAATACGCCCCCGGACACGCAGATCACCGCCGGACCGGCCGACACGATCACCGAATCGACCGCGACGTTCACGTTCACCGGCGCCGACAACGTGAGCCCGGCGACGGCCCTGGCCTTCGCCTGGCGGCTCGACGGGGGCGCCTTCACCCCGTTCGCCACGGTGCCGGCCGCGGCCCTGTCCGGCCTCGGGGCGGGATCGCATGTGTTCGAGGTGAAGGCGCGGGACCTGGCGGGCAACGAGGATCCGTCGCCGGCGCGCCGGAGCTTCTCGGTCTCCGGAGGCCTCGAGGTCGCGATCGCGGACCCCGCGGGTGCGACCGCCGTTCCTTCGGGACTCCTGCTGGTCCGTGGTACGGTCGCCCCGGGTGGCATCGATGCGGGCGTCACCGTCAATGGGGTCGTGGCGGCGAGGCAGGGGAGCTCGTTCGCCGCGATGGTGCCGGTGACGGCGCCGTCCGTCACGCTCACCGCCGTGGCCACGACCGCATCGGGGGACACGGCCAGCCGGGCCGTCACGGTAGCCGTGTCCGACCTCGGCGACAACGCTCTGGCGCTCCGCGCTCATCCTGGGACTGGAGGCGTGCCGCTGACGACCTCGTTCGCTCTGATCGGCGGGCCGGTTCCAGCGCGCATCGAGCTGGATTTCGATGGCGACGGGCAGACCGACTTCGACGGCGCCACGCTCGACGGCCGGACGTTCACCTACACCGCGCCGGGGCTGTTCTTCCCGCGCGTTCGCGTCGTCGACGATCAGGGTACGGCATTCACGGCCACGGGGCTGGTGGAGGTGCTCGACCCGCCGGCGCTCGAGACATTGCTCCAGGCGCGCTGGAGTGGGCTTCGCGACGCGCTGAGCCGGGACGACGTGCCCGCGGCGGTGGCCCTCTTCGCGGGTGCTTCCCGCGACGCCTACCTCGATCAGCTCACCGCCCTGGCCGGCGCCGGCGCGCTGCCTCAGGTGGCGGTCGACCTCGGCCCCATCACCCCGGTCAAGGTGCTCGACCGGGCGGCCGAGTACGAGCTGCGAGCCGTCCAGCGGGGCATTCTCTACTCCTTCCACGTTCTGTTCGTCATCGACACGGACGGTGTATGGCGACTTCGCGTGTTCTGATCGGGGCGGTCGTCCTCATGAGGCTGATGACCGCGGAACCCAGCTCCGCGCAGGACGACGACTCCCCCCTTCGCCCCGCTCCGGGGCCCTATCGGGGCATGGTCGTGGACGACACGACCGGGCAGCCACTGCCCTCGGCCGCGGTGATCATCCTGTGGCAACGCCTCGACGACCAGATCAAGGGCCTGCGTCGCCTCTCCGGAGCGCGCGAGACCTTCACGAACGAGCGGGGCGAGTTCGTCCACGACGTGGCGAGCGTGGAGGGGCGCTTGCCGCCGACCACCCTCGCTCCCCGCATCCTGATCTACCGCCCGGGTTACGCGCCCCTGCCGAGTCGACCCCAGCTCTTCCCGCCCGGCGTCACGGCCGCGCGGTTCACCGGGACCGAGGGTGCCGTGAGGCTCACGCCGGTCACGGACTACGAGGATCGCGCCGAGGCCTTCAATACCTTCATCGCGATGCTGAATGCCGCCCAGCTCTTTCCCTCGGCCGAGCTGCCGGCGACCTCCGAGCTGATCCGGTTCGAGCTCGAGAGCCTCGGCGCCCGGCCCATGAAGCCGGCCAGCCCGAGCGGCCGATGATCACCTGGGTCCGGCTGGTCGCGCTGTGCGGCGTGCTTCTCCTGGCGGGGCCTTCGGCCTGGTCACAGGACGTTGAGCGATGGGACCGCTACCTGGACCGC
>DATLFG010000011.1:0-14471 GCA_035524955.1 Candidatus Limnocylindria bacterium
GCCGGTGGCCGAGGTCGAGCGCGTCCGCGCGGTGGTCAAGCCCGAGATCGACAAGTTCCTGAAGGACCTGTCGGGCGCCGGCTTCGACGCCCACGCGCTCTACACGGAGGCGCAGGCGCTGGTCAAGAAGTACACGAAGTAGCGTGGCGCGGCAGCCGGGTGAGGGGCAGCCCGTTGGGCGAGGTGAAGCCGAAGGCGAGCCGAGCGATCAGATATCGAGCCGAGCGGATATATCGCCGGGTGAGGGGCAGCCGAAGGCGAGCCGAACGGATATATTGCAGGGTGAGGGGCAGCCGAAGGCGAGCCGAACGGATATATTATCGCGCGTCCTCGGCGGCCTCGCCCGCGCCTTCGCCCTCGGCGGAGGCGCGGTGCTGGTCGCCCTCACCGGCATGTCGGTCGCCTCCATCACCGGGCGGGCCGTGCTCGGCCGCCCGGTGCCGGGCGACTTCGAGCTCGTGCAGGTCGGCTGCGGGGCCGCCATCGCGGCCTTCCTGCCCTACTGCCAGCTCCGGCGCGGCAACATCATCGTGGACTTCTTCACGGCCCGGACGAGCCCGCGCGTCCAGGGTGGGCTGGACGCGGTCGGGGCCCTCCTGGTCGCCCTCGTCATGGCCGTCCTCACCTGGCGCACCGCGGTCGGCACGGTGGCGGTCCGCGCCGGGGGTGAGGTGTCCATGATCGTGGGCTTCCCGATCTGGATCGGATACGCGGCCATCGTGCCGTCGCTCGCGCTGGCCACGGTGGTCGCGCTCCACACCGTCCGCGAAAGCTGGAAGGCGGCCCGCGGCTGAGCGCCGTCGAGACGGGCCTGGCGCTGTTCGCGGCGATGCTCGCGCTGATGGCGCTGCGCGTGCCGATCGCCATCGCCATGTTCGTCCCGGGCGCGGTCGGCTACGCCCTGCTGGCGAGCTTCCCCGCCCTCCTCAACCAGCTCAAGGGCGTCGCCTGGGCGCGCCTGTCCGTCTACGACCTGTCGGTCATCCCGCTCTTCCTCCTGATGGGCCAGTTCGCCACCCAGGGCGGGCTGTCCCGCGCCCTGTTCCGGTTCGCCAGCGCGCTGCTGGGCCACCGCCGCGGAGGCATGGCGATGGCGGCGGTCCTCGCGTGCGGGGCCTTCGGCACCATCTGCGGCTCCTCGGTGGCCACCGCGGCCACCGTCACCCAGGTGGCCCTGCCCGAGATGCGGCGCCATCACTACTCCGGCCGCCTGGCCACCGCGACGCTCGCGGCCGGCGGCACCCTCGGGATCCTCGTTCCGCCCTCGGTCGTGCTGGTGGTCTACGCGATCCTCACCGAGCAGAACATCGCGAAGCTCTTCGCGGCCGCGGTGATCCCCGGGATCCTCGCGGCCACCGGATACGTCGCCGCGATCGCGATCTACGTGCGGCTGGTGCCCGGACACGCCCCCGACGTCCCGCGGGCCGGCCGCGCGGAGCGGCGCGCCGCCACCCTCGACGTGTGGCCGGTCGGGGCGATCTTCCTGCTGGTCTTCGGCGGCATCTACGGCGGCATCTTCACGCCCACCGAGGGGGCCGGGATCGGGGCCGCGGGCACCTTCGTCACCGCGGTGGCCAAGCGCGAGCTCGGGCTCGCGGCGCTCAAGCGCGTCTTCCTGGGCACCGCCGAGACGACCGGCATGGTCTTCCTGATCTTCCTGGGCGCCGACATGCTGAACGCCGCGCTGGCGCTGTCGCAGATGCCGGCCCAGCTCGCCCAGTCCGTCGCCGCGCTCGACCTGCCGCCGGTCGCGGTGGTGGCCGGTATCCTCGTCTTCTACATCATCCTCTGCAGCGTGATGGACGAGCTGTCCATGGTCATCCTGACGGTGCCGGTGCTGCTGCCGGTGATCACATCGCTCGCCCTCTACGACCTCACCCCTACCGAGAAGATCATCTGGTTCGGGATCCTCGTGCTGTCGGTGGTGGAGATCGGCCTCATCGCGCCGCCGGTGGGCCTGAACGTCTACGTGGTCAACAGCCTCGCCCGAGACGTGCCGATGGCTGAGACCTACCGGGGGGTGCTGCCGTTCCTCGCCTCGGACGCGGTGCGCATCACGCTGCTGATCGCCTTCCCCGCACTCTCCCTCTGGGCCGTCCGCCTCATCTCCTAGGCCAGCTCCCCCGCCAACAAGAGGGCGCCGAGAAGGGTCCAGCTGCGAGGCGGCGCCCGAAGGTCGGGCGCGAAGCGTACTCCCTGTACGTTGAGCGCCCCGACCGAGGGCGCCGCACTCCCGCAGATGGGCCCTTATCGGCGGCCTCTTCAGTGGAGGCGGTCGAGCCAGGCGGTGATCGCGGGCCAGGCGGCGTCGAGCGCGCGGCGATTGAGCACCAGCCCCCAGTGGGAGGCCCCGGGCAGCTCCACGTAGTCGGCGTTCAGGAACCGGGCGACGCGCCGGCAGGCGCGGGGCGGGAAGCTCTCGTCGCGCTCGCCCCCCGCGACGAGGACGCTCCCCATGAAGCCGCGCGGGGGGAACCAGACGCCGCGGCGCCGCTCCTGGCGCGCGAAGGCCGACTCGGAACCGAGGCTCGCCAGCGCGATACCGACCTCCTCGGGGTTCAGGTCGGGCATGGTCGGCTGGACCGGCGCCGTCACGTCGGTGATGCCGTAGGCCTCGGGGCCGAAGACACCGGCCGCCGGCGGCGCGGACGCGGGCGCTTCGAGCAGTGGCCCCGGCGTGCTCGGCCCCAGCGCCAGCACTCCCAGGGTCGGCGCGACGGCGCCGTACATGAGCGCGACGAGTCCGCCCATGCTCCAACCGACCAGCACCGGCGGCGCCGGGAGCTTCTCGACGACCGCCTGGACGTCCGCCACGTAGTCGGCCATCGAGACCCGGCCGAGATCGGCGCAGGGCGCCACCCCGTGCCCCCGCAGATCCGGGGCCAGGGTCGGAAACCCCTGCGCCTCCAGGCGCTCACGCCAGAAGCGCCACACGCCGGAGGAGTTGGCGGCGCCGTGGACCAGGACGACCGTCGGGCGGCCCACCGCGGCCTACTCCTGCATCGCGCGGCGGAGCAGCGCGCAGATCGGCACCATCTTCGCAATCACGCTCGAGGTGAACTCGGCGAGCGCCGCCGCCACCGCCACGCGGGTCGGCGCCGGGGGCGGTGGCCCCGGCATCGCGAGCGCGCCGGCCACCCGCTCCGCCGCGGCCCCGGCGTGCTCGCCCGCCGCGGTTATGAGGCCAGTCAGTCGCCCGTCCTCGTGCAGGGGCGCGATCCGGGTGGCCGCCAGCGCGAGGAAGCCGGGCCAGTGCGCGAGATGCCGGTACATGCTCGCCGGGATCCGGCCCTCGCCCACCTCGCCGAAGCCGTCGAGCCGCGTGACCAGCTCCGCGGTGGCCGGGGCCATCTCGGCCGGCGCGAGCAGCGCGGGCAGCGCGCCGGCCATCGGCGGCCCGCCGTCGGCGCCGGTCTCGGCGGGGGCCGCGCCGCGCGCTTCCGAGTCGCCGCCCTCCCGGAGCCGCCGCGCGAGCGCGGTGAGCGCGACCAGGTTCATGGCGTTCGACCGGTTGTAGCTGTCGAGCACCCGGCGCACCGTCCGCTCGGCGGCCTCGTCCACCCCCGCGGCGCGCAGGTCCGCGCGGGACCACCCGGGGGCGTCGGGCAGCGGGAGCGCGCGCAGCAGCGCGGCGCCTTCGCGGCCGGCCGCGCCGGAGCGGTAGAGCGGCGCGACCGCGCCCCAGGCCCACTCGAGGCCTCCGGGCCGCGTGGCGAGGTGGCGCCAGATGAGATTCACCACCGGCACGCCGAGGGCACGCCGGATCTCGGCGAAGAGCGCGGCGGTGGCGCCGGTAGCCTCCGCCTCGGCGACGGCCGGATATGTCCGCACCGGTATCGGCCCGGCGTCCGGCCCGGGAGCCATCGCACGCGCGGCCCGGCTAGCGCCGCGGGCCGAACGCGCCCTGCCGATCGAGCTCCATCAGGGCCTGCGCGCCGGTGCTGAAGGTTGGCCCCCCGCCCGGCACCGCGGCGGACTGGATCGCCTCCAGCAGCTCCCGCTTGGTGGCGCCGTGCTCGATCGCCCGGCGCATGTGCGCGACCACACCCTCCTTGCGGCCGCGGAACGCGAGGATCCCGATGATGACCATCTCCCGATACTTCACCGAGAGCTCCTTGCCCTCGCCGATCGAGAGCGCGCTCAGCGGCTGGCGCGCCCGGAAGTACTCGGGGTCCTCCTGCGCGATCCACTCCCAGAAGGAGTAGCCGTAGGGGTTCTTGCTGTTACGCGCGGGCTTGCCCGCCCTCGCCGGCTGGCGGCGCCCGGTCATCTCGGCGCCTTCAGGCCGGCCAGGCGCTCGATGATCGTGAACACCACGCTGGTGTCCTGCTCGCCGAGTCCGGCGGCCAGCGCCGCCTGCTGGTAGTGCTGGGCGAGAGCGGAAAACGTCACCGGCACGTGGAGCTCCTTGGCGATGGTGTGGAAGGTCTCGAGGTCCTTGTTCATCAGCGCCACCTTGAAGCCCGGCTCGAAGTCGCGCGGGATCAGGGCGCGCGGGATGCGCTCGATGGCCTTGCTGCCGCCGCTGCTCGCCTTCACCACTTCGTAGATCGTCATCGGGTCGAGCCCCGCCTTCACACCCAGCACGAAGCCTTCCATCATCGCGGCGCTGTTCACGCACGCCATCATGTTGTTGATGGCCTTCACGGTATTCCCGGCGCCCGCCGGCCCCACGTGGAAGATGTTCGGCCCCATGGCGCGCAGCACCGGCCGCGCCTTCTCCAGCGCGCCCGCGTCGCCTCCCACCATGATGGCGAGCGTGGCCGCGCGGGCCCCGGTGACGCCGCCGCTGACCGGCGCCTCCAGGAAGTGCACGCCCCGGGCGCGGGCCACCGGCTCGATCGCCCTGGGGGTCGCGGGCAGCACGCTGCTCAGGTCGATCAGGATGGTGCCCGGCCTGGCGCGCTCGACCAGGCCGCCCTTGCCGAGGTACATGGCCTCCACGTCGGGAGACGCGGGCAGCGAGGTCAGGACGACCTCGGAGGTGTCCACCGTCTCCTGCGCGGAGGCGGCCCGCTTGGCCCCGGCCTGGATCAGGTTCTCCATGGCCTTGGGGTTCATGTCGAACACCGTCATCGAGAAGCCGGCCTTGAGCACGTTGCCGGCCATCGGGTTGCCCATGTTCCCCACACCGATGAACCCTACCGAGAGAGCCATTGCGCGCCTCCTTTGGCGAGACTGCGATCACACCAGGCCGACCGGGACCCGCCGAGCATAAACCTGCGCGCGCGGCGGATCAACGTGCGCTAGACTCCGCTCTAGTGCTACGCGAGTTCGCCCTGGAGCCGATCGGATCCGTCTCCATCGAGGAGACGTCGGCGCGAACCCTGCTCAAGCTCTCCACGCACACCTACTGGCGCCGGGTCTGGCCGGCCGGCCTCGGTCTGGCCGCCCACATCATCGACCGCTTCGGCGCCCAGGCCCTCCGGGACCGCCAGGTCCTCGACCTCGGCTGCGGGGTCGGCCTCATCGGCATCGTCTGCGCGCGCCTGGGCGCGCGCGTCACGTTCCTGGACCGCGAGGCGGGGGCCCTGGCTGCCGTCCGCCGCAACTGCCGGCGCAACGGCCTGGGCCCGGCCCGGACCATCGGCGGGGACTGGAACCACGGCGGTGAGCGGCTCGAGCCCCTCGCCTACGACCTGGTGGTCGGCGGCGACGTGGTCTACGACGACGCGGAGTGGCCGGGGCTCGGTATCGGGTTGATGCGGACGCTGCGGCCCGGCGGCCTGGCGCTGCTGGCCGACCCGGGCTGGGTGGACGACGGCAAGCTCCGGGCGGCGTTCCGACGAAGTGGGTTCGTGGTCCAACGGGACCGCCGGACGGTGACCTGGCCCCCCTGGCGGCCCACCCACCGGCAGGACAAGCTCATCAACATCTACACGCTCCGCCGCACCCCCCACCCCCCGTAGGCCGTCCGGATCGTTCAGCGCCCACACGTCGTCGTCGTGCAGCCCGCGGGGGCGGCGGTCCCCCAGCCCGAGAGTGCCGACACGGCGGCCGATCCCCTGGTCACGCCCTCAGGGCGCGCGCTCGAAGGTGGCGAGTGTGCGGCGGAGATCGTCGCCGCGCACCGTGTCGCCGTACTTCGCGAGCGCCTCACGGACGACCTGGAGGGCGCGCTCGCGCTCGCCCTTCTCCCAGTGCGCCCACGCGATCCGGTCCCAGGTCTCGGCCAGCTTGTAGGGGCTCACGTCGGCCCCGCGCTCCTCGATCAGGCGCCGGCCGACCGCGATCGCCTCGTCGTGGCGGCCGGCCGCCATCAGGAGACGGCTCAGGTTCTGGGTCAGGCCCTGCGTCCGGTCCCCCGGCATGCAGCTGGCGCAGTTGTCGACGCGCTGCCGGTGCTGGAAGTAGCGCTCGTGGCCGAACTGGGCCATCGACAGGCGGTGTGGGTAGTCGTCGACGACCCAGTAGAGCAGGTCGATGGCCGTCGCCACCACGTGCTCGTCGTCCGGATGATCCACGATGCCCTGGTAGGCCGCCTTGAAGAACTGCCGCTCGCCCTGGCCGTCGTCGCCGCGCGGGAATCCCTGCCAGGCCGCGAGCAGGTCGCCCACGGTGTCCACGCGATAGGGGGTCTGCACCGAGGCCCACCAGGCGGGCCGGGGCGCGGCCGAGACGAACGCGGCGATGAGCTCGCGCTGCCGCGCCTGCCCCTCGGCCTCGCTCAGCGCCCGCTCCTCCTCGACGCGACGGCGCTCACGCTCCTCGACCCGATCGCGGACGAAGTAGTAGGCGCCGCCCGAGAGCGCGGCGACCACCGCCACCGCGAGCGCGCGGCGCGCGAGCCGCCGCCGGCGCGCGGGCTCGGCCGCCGGGAGGACCCGGACCGCCAAGAGGACGAGGAGCAGCAGCAGGCCGGCGCCGGCCGCGTAGACCCAGCGCGGCAGGCTCGCGTTGCGGACCTGGAAGCGGTAGTTCCACGAGTGTGTGCCGGCGTCGTGGGTGTAGAGATCGCCGACGAGACGGCCGTCGCGCCAGGCCGCGATCCAGAAGTAGTACTGCTCGTCGCCCGCACTCGGGGGCAGGTCCAGGGTCACCGCGGTGGCGCCGGTCACCGTGCTCAGGACCTCCCGCTGGCGATCCGGCCGGGAGCAGGAGACCGCGGTCACGCTCACCCGGTACTCGGCGCCCGGGACGATGGCCTCCCACGCGAACTCGATCGACGCGGTGGGCCCCCAGGAGTGGCGCGGCGTCTCGAAGACGGGCTGGGTCGCGCAGCTCGTGAGCAGGCCTTCGAGTGGACGGTCATTGTCGCCGGGGCGCATCAGGTGGATGAGCCGGACCATGTCCACGGTGAGGCGCTCCGGCCCCCGCTCGGTGACCTCGAACCGGTGCTGCGCCTCGTAGTCGCCCGAGAAGCGGCGCGGGTTGAGCGGGTTCTCGTCGATGCTCACGTGCAGGCGGTAGCGGCCCGGCTCGAGGCCCTCGAGCACCCAGCTCCCCGGCCCCTCGCCCCGCTGCACCGCGCAGCTCACCCCGCGGTTGGCCGTCGCGCTGAAGCACGTGAACTCGGGCGGCGCGGTGGGCTCGAGCGGGCGCCCGTCGAAGCGCAGATCGAGGGGGATGGCGTCGGCGGGGGCGGCGGGGGCCGGCCCGAAGACGAGCAGAGCGGCGACCAGCCAGCGCATCGCGCCCGCCTTGACCTTCGGGCCCCTCAGCTTCGGGCCCCTCACCTTCGCGCGCCTCGCCCGGCCCTCTCCCCTGAAGGGAGAGGGGGGAAGGCTAGTCGGGGGCAGGCCAGTAGACGAAACCGCACCCGGTCTGAGCGCAGTGGGCGGGCACGTAGTCCACCACCTTCGCGGGTCGGTTCATCGCGGCGGCCGTGCTGACCCACGCGCGCACCTCACCCGTGCCGGAGCGCATGGCGTCGGAGTCGAAGGTGAAGAGGTGCTCGAGCGCGGCCAGGTCGTTGCGCTCGAGCCGCTCGAGGATCCACCGGTCCAGCGGCTGGTCGATCCAGCCCGCGTTGTACATGCCCGGGAAGTGGGAGAGGCCGCCCGACGCGTAGATCGCCACGCGCTCCGGCCGATCGCGCAGGACGTCGGCGATGGCTTCGCCCAGCCGCGCGCAGCGGGCCGCGCTGGGCAGCGGCGGGTAGTACTCGTTCATGAACACGCAGACCAGCGGGATCTCGAGCGCGGGATCCACCTCCGGCACCAGGTTCGAGACCATGTGCGAGACGCCGCGCGTGGGATTGCCGCGCGGATCGAAGCGTCCGATGCTGGCCATGTCGAAGCCCCGCTTGATGAGGCCGCGGTGCAGGTGCCGGGACAGCCCGGGATGCGGCTGGAAGACGAGCTTGGTCCGCTCGGCCGGCGGCGTGTCGTAGCTGTCGCGGGCGCTGCGGCCCCACAGGGGCTCCTCGCCGGTGTAGACCGAGAACGTGGGGTTGTTCGCCTCGTCGAACAGGTCCCCCTGGTCGTCGCCGATCATGATGAGCGCATCCGGGCGATAGGCCCGGAGCTGCTCGCGCAGGGTCGCCAGACCGGCCTCGATGCGCTGGATGTTCGCCTCGATGATGGCCGGGCTCGCGATCTCCTCCCGGGCACTGCGCGGGAGCTGCTCGCGGGCCTCCGCGGGAATCCGCCCAACCACCCGCGGCCAGTATTGCGCCTTCTGGAACATCATCGGTGCATGTGACGACGCCATTCCCAGACCGAGCATGGCCAGCCTCCTCGGGACCCCGGGGTGGAAGGGCCGGAGCACCCAGGAAAGAAATCTAGCCCCGCCGGGGCCCCCGGGTCAACGAGGCGAATCGTGCCGCCGGGGGCTCCGGGTCAGGCCAAGGGCTCGTGGTTCAGCACGACCCGGCCGGTCACCGGCACCGGGCGGAGGAGAGCCTGCATCACGAAGCATCCCCGCTCGGCGTTACGCACCACCCGGGCCACGCGGTCCGGGGGATCGGGCGACTCGAGCTCGAGCGTGGTCTCGGCGCCGAGCATCGCGCCCTCGATCGTGTCGTCGAGGACCGAGCCGGTCACCCGGAAGCTCGCCTTCACGTGCATGGTCATGCGCGTCACGTTGACCTTCAGCATGTGCCCGTACCGGGACACCTGGGTCATCAGTCAGAAGGCGAGCGCCGCGCTGAAGTACATGAGCGGCGTGGGCGCCGAGCCCAGGCCGCCCAGGCTCGGCCCCTCGTCGCACGCGAAGGTCAGGTGGCCCGTCCCGTTGCGATGCGCGGTGGCCAGCTTGAGGAACGGCGTGACGCCGGTGACGTCCGCCTCGAACACGATCTCCCGGCTCCGGATCGACGGGTCCAGCCCCTCGGGCGTGGGCATCGTGGTGCCTCCTTCAGCGGGCCGACAGGCCCCGCAGCACCTCGATCGTCTGCGCGGGCTCCGGGCGGCGCGTGTAGTCGGGGTCGGCGTCGACCGCACGGATGATCCCCTCGCGGTCGATCACGAAGCGCGCCGGAACCGGCAGGCGCCAGGTGCCGTCCCCGTTGCCGTTCGGCAGGTCGATGCCGAACTTCGTGTAGATCGCCTGCAGCGCCTCGGGCAGCGTGAAGACCAGGCCGTACTGCTCGGCCACGCGGTTGCCGAGGTCGCGCAGCACCTCGTAGGTCATCGGCTTGGGCTCCTCGGTCTCGCGCCGGGTCCGCGCGACCTGGGGCGACACCACCACGAGCGAGGCGCCGGCGGCGTTGATCTCGGGCAGGGCCTGCTGCAGAGCGTCCAGCTCTGCGTTGCAGTAGGGTCACCAGCGGCCGCGATAGAAGGAGAGCACGACCGGGCCGCGCGCCCGCAGGGCGGCCAGGCTCACCGGCTGGCCGGCGACGTTGGGTAGCGTGAAGTCGGGCGCGGGCGCGCCGACCTTGACGACGCGATCCATGATCCCGGAGGCGCGCAGGTCCTCGACGGCCTGGTGCATGACCGCGCGCACCTCGGGCGGCTGGCGCGTCTTGGCCATTTCCCGGATCGCGGCGAGCTTTTCCTCGAGTGACATGGCGTCTCCTTTACCCCCGCAGGAGCGGGACGAGGTCGGTGATGGTGCCGACGGTGTGGTCCGCGGTGAAGCCGAGCTCCTCCGGCGGCTCGGCGGCCCGCCGCTGGATCCAGAAGGTCTCGAGGCCGACCGAGCCGGCGCCGGCCACGTCCCAGCCGTTCGAGGACACGAACCCCAGCTCGGGCGGGCGCACCCCCAGATGCTCGGGGGCGAGATGATAGACGCGGGGGCTCGGCTTGAAGATCTTCACCTCCTCGACGCTCAGGATGGCGTCGAGCAGCTCGATGATGCCGGCGCTCCGGGCCGCCGCCTCCAGCATCTTGGGCTCGCCGTTGGACAGGATGGCGAGCCGGAGTCCCCGCCGCTTCAGGGCCTCGAGGCCCGGCTTCACGTCGGGGAACGCGGTGAGGGTCAGGTAGGCCTCGAGCAGCCGGGCTCGCTTGTCGGCGGTGAGCTCCAGGCCGAGGCTCCCCGTGGCGTAGACGAGGGCGTCCTCGGTGAGCCGCCAGAAATCGCGGTGCCGTCCCATCAGGCTGCGCAGCATGCTGTACTGCAGCTGCTTGAGCCGCCAGAGCTGGGCCAGGGCGTCGCCCTTGCCCGGGAACAGCTCCTCGCCGAGGGCGGTGATCGAGAACACGTCGAAGAGCGTGCCGTAGGCATCGAACGCGACCGCTTTCATGGCGTCTCCTTGCTCCCGTCGCTAGCGCTTCCGCACCGGCTTCCGGCGGGGACCCGGTCGCCCGGCCTCGAGCGCGGCCAGCACGACCTTGACCACGTCCTCGAGCACCGCTCTGTCCGGGACCGCCTTGGCCATCACCGACAAGCCCTGGGCGCTGCTGGTCAGGAAGCGGGCGAGACCCCGCAGGTCCCGGGTGGCGGCGAGCTCGCCCTGCGCGCGGGCGCGCTCGAGCGTCCGGCGGAAGGCCGCCTCGAGCCTGATCAGCGAGCCGCCCACCTTGGTCGCGGCGTCGCGATCGCGGCGCGACAGCTCGACCGCCGAATTCGTGACCAGGCAGCCGGGCGGGCGGCTTCGATCGAGCGACCGCTCCACCCGGAGGCGGAAGAAGCGGCGGATCGCCGCGAGGCCGGACCCGGGCGCCTCGAGCGCCTCGAACAGCTCGCGGGTGACGACGCGCTGGTAGCGCTCCAGCGCGCTGAGGAAGAGGGAGCGCTTGTCGCCGAAGGTGGCGTAGAGGCTCCCCCGCTGGATCCCCATGTGGGCCACCAGGTCCTCGACGGACGTGGCCCCGAACCCCTTGGTCCAGAACGCGCTCATCGCGCGGTCGAGCGCCACCTCCCGGTCGAACTCCTTCTGGCGCGGCATCGGGGGCGACCATAGCCAATCTTGAACGGTCGGTCAAGAATAAAGTCGGCTAGGATGCCTCCCGGGAGGGGCCATTCATGATCCTCGAGCGCTTCAAGGTTCCAACGCAGGACCAGGTGCTGGTCTCCGAAGCGGCGCTGCGCCGGACCACCACGCAGATCTTCGAGAAGCTCGGCGTGAGCCCGGAGGACGCCGCCGACGCCGCGGACGTGCTGACCATGACCGACCTGCGCGGGGTCGAGACGCACGGCGTGTCGAACATGCTGCGGGCCTACGTCCGCGACTACCGCGCCGGCAAGCTCGACCCGCGACCGGGGTGGACGATCGAGCGCGAGACCCCCGGTACCGCGGTGATCGACGCGGGCAAGCGCCTCGGCATCATCGTGGGGCCGAAGGCGATGCGGCTGGCCATGGACAAGGCCCGCCGGGTCGGCGTCGGGATCGTGACCGTGCACAACAGCGGGCACTTCGGCGCGATCGGCCACTTCGCGATGCAGGCCGCCCAGGTCGACATGGTGGGCGCCTGCTTCACCGCCGCCGGTCTCCACGTGGTCCCGACCTTCGGGGCGAAGCCCCTGCTCGGCACCAACCCGATCGCGCTCGCCGCCCCCGCCCGGCGCGAGGCGCCGCTGCTCTTCGACGCCGCCACCTCCGCGATCGCGGGCAACAAGATCCGGCTGGCGATGCGCATCGGCTCGCCGCTGCTCGCGGGCTGGGTCACCGACAAGGAGGGCACGGCGTCTTAGACAGTTTGGTCCCCGGCCAGCACGAGTACTCCGGGCGGCACTCCCCGGCCGGGTGCGTAACCTCGTGCGGCAGCTCCGCGCCGGCGTCGACCAGCCCCCGCGACTTCAGGGCCTCCAGGACCGCGCCGAAGCCGACCTCCTCCGCCACCTTGCGGTAGTCGGTCGCGCCCTCGAACTCCCACGCGACGCCCGGCTTCGATGAGGGCCACACGCGGAGCTTCTGCGGGAGGATCTTCCGCAACACCTGCTGCGCCGAACTCGGGTTCTTCCGCAGGTGCGCGCGCCAGTCGGTCGCCACCTCCTCGATCGACGCCCTGAACCCCGCCACGTCGATCTCCTGCATCGCCGCGCTGCCGGCCAGCATGTCCTCGACTTGGTCCAACCGCGCCCTGCGCTCGGCGATCGCGCCGTGGACCTCCTGGATCTCGCCGAGCGCGAGGGAGTCGACCAGCCGGGCGATCTGCTGGCGCAGCGACCTCGCCTCCGCCCGCAGCGGCTCCGGTTCGGCCAGCGCGACGCGGTGCTGCTCCAGCACGAGTTCCAGCTTCTGCATCACGATCGCGCCGGCCAGCGCCTCCTCGAAGGCCTGCATGAACGCCTTCTCCGCGAGCGCCACGGGCAGCTGCTTGGTGTTCGGGCACCGCGCCTTCCCGAAGCGGTGGAAGTTGGTGCAGATCAGGAACTCCCTGCGCTTCTTGTCGCGCCGCACGTGCATCGAGCCGCCGCAGATGCCGCAGGCCAGGAACGGAGTCAGCAAGTGCGGGCTCTCGGTCGGCCGGGACTTGAGCTGACCTCCCTCGCCGCGCCACCTCACCTCGGCCGACGCCCGGTTCATCTTCTGCACGGTCTTCCACAGCTTGTCCGGGACGATCCTCAGGGAGGGCACCGCCGTTCTGACCACCGCCTCCGGCGACTTCTCCGTCACCGTCGTGCCGCGACGCTTGGCCTGCCGCGTGCGCCCCCACACACTCACGGCCGCGTAGGTCTCGTTTTTCAAGATGCTGCCGACCTGTGTCGGCGACCACGACCGCGCCCGGCGCGGCGACGCGACCTTATCCCGCTCCAACTCGCGCGCGATCTTGAAGTAGCCCGCGCCCTGCGCGCGCCTTGCGAAGATCCTCTCGACGACCGCCGCCTCTGATGGCTTGATGGCCCGCTGGCCTCCGCGCGTCTCGTAGCCGTAGAGGCGGCCGCCCGTTGACTTCCCCTGCTCGGCGAGCTGGCGCATCTTGTCCCGCACGCGCTGGCCCGCCTTCCGCCGCTCGCTCGCGCCCGCCCAGCTCTTCATGAACTGCTCGATCTCGCCGAGCTCGTCGTCGAGCGTGATCGGCCGGTCCTCCAAGTAGGACCAGATTCTTACGTCGGCGTCGGCGAGCACCTGGATCAGGGCCAGCGTCCTGATGGTGTCGCGCCCGAGTCGAGACTGCTCCGAAACGACGAGCGCGTTGAGCACGTGCTTGCCCTTAACCGCTGCCAGCAGCGCGTTGAGGCCGGGCCGATTGCGAAATTCGGCCCCGCTCACGCCGTCGTCGGTGAAGATAAACTTCTCGTCAAAGCGCCAGCCCCTCTTGGCCGCGTACTCCCGCGCGCGCTGCACCTGCCGCGCGACCGACTTCGCGTCCGCCGCCTTGTCGCCCTCGTCCGTCGACTTCCTCGCATACACTCCGGCCGTAATCATCAGCGCCTCCTGGTCCGATCGTTCTGAACGTCGCATCGCGCGCGATCGTACGCTGCGGCTGAGAGCAAAGTAAATACATGGCAACCGCAGTCTAACTTGTGCCCTCTACAGACATTCTCCGCGTTGTACTTCCAGGCCTGAAGCAAGACCTTATCTATCTATCAGCATGTAGTTCACTGCCACCGCGCCGAAGGAGCGAGGTAAGGTCAGAAGGTGTGTAAACGAAGAGAAGGCGGTGTAGCCTTCGGTTCGCAACCAACGAACCACCGGCGCGGGAACGCCGGGGAAGGAGACACCGCCCATGAAGGAGAAGAGCACCGAGACGGGAGCGGAGTCAAGGCCCGTGTGGGAGAGCCTGGAGACGTTCGCCCGGCACGGGGTCCAGCGGTTGCTGCAGCAACTCTTGGAAGAAGAGGTGGAGCAGGTCTTGAGCCGGCGCCGATACGAGCGGCGTGAGGCCGTGGACGCCGCCCCCGGCTACCGCAACGGGCCCGGCAAGCCGCGGCGGCTAAGCGCGATGGCGGGCACGATCACGGTCCGCCGGCCCCGCGTCCGCGGCCTGGAGGCGCGATTCGAGAGTCGGTTGTTGCCGCTGTTCAAGCGGCGCACCGAGGAAGTCGGCCGGCTGCTACCCGAGCTGTACCTGCACGGGCTGGCCCAAGGGGACTTCGAGCTGGCCCTGCGGGGGTTGCTGGGGGCGGCCGCGCCGCTGTCGGCCCCGTCGATCGCGCGGCTGAAGGCGGGCTGGCAGGCCGAGTACGATCAGTGGAAG
>DATLFG010000047.1:0-7388 GCA_035524955.1 Candidatus Limnocylindria bacterium
TAGGCTTGTCCGCGTTTGGGCCGTCTCGCGCCCTGAACTCCTTGAATAGAATTCACTGTGTGTGCTGATCCGTGTGCTTGAATGCGCGCCCATTGCCGAGACGCAGCATGCCCTGGTGAGACATTTGTCCTTCGATGTCTCTACAGCACCAGCACAAGGAATGCGAACACGGGCGCATGGTTGCGCTCAAGTGCGCGGAAAGAATAAGGGGCGGCTCGTCGCCGCCCCTGTCATTCAGGGTCATGTGCCCGCAAGGGTGTGGGGGTTCGAGTCCCCCCTTCGGCACCAGGTCGATCGGCACATTCGCTCCAGCCCGCGCCTTCCGAGTTTACCGCAGCGCCGGGGCCCCGCAGCGGCCTTCCCGGAGACGGCAGGACCCCGGGCATGAAACGCGGCATGCGAACGGCACTGGCCGTCTAGTGTCCTGAGTCGGACATGTGCCGACAAAGCGCCGGGCGGGGTGGGGGCCCTCCCCGCGGGACACGCCTGTAACGCGGGAGCGGCGCCGGCACTCGATGGGGCCACGAGATGGATGGTGAGCGGCTGAGGCGGCGAACTTCTGACTCAGGAGTCTAGTCGAGCCCGCGGGAACTCCGGACTAGCTGTCTCTCGCATCGGCTGTGCCGGCCGGTGATCGGTTACTGTCGCGCTCCGACCCGCCCGTGGGACGGACCGATCGGGGCGCCCGGGCGGGAGGGCGGGATCAGGATTCCGTTCCGATCGGTTCCACACCGCCCCCTTGCGGGGCGGGACCCGCGGCCAGGGTGACGCGCCGGCCGAGCCGGGACGACCGCTCGGCCGCTTCTACCACGCGCATCGCAAGCAGGCCGGCGGCCACGTCCACCGCCGGTTCGCCGCCGCGGACAGCCGCGTCCAGGAACATCTCGAGCTCGCGCCGGAGCGGCTCGGGTCCCGTCGCCTTCGTCACCGTAGTCGGTCCCTCCACAGCCTCCCAGGCCCCCGCCCCCGGCACGTGCCGGTGCGCGTACAGCCGCACCTCCCCCGCCGAGAAGTCGGCGGCGACGGTCCCCGTCTCCCCGACGATCACGCACTCGCGGGCGGTAGGCGGTGCGAAGTACCCGGCCTCGATGAAGGCGGGGACCGCGCCGTATTCAACCACCGAGAACGAGCAGTCGTCCATTCCCCGGGCCAGGTGGTCCCGGAGCGTGGCCGTCACCGCGCACGGGGACGTGCCCAGGAGATGGGCGAGCAGGTCGAAGCAGTGGAGGGCGTCGGCCCCGGTGACGCCCAGGTCCGCGCGTGGTCGCTTGAAGCCGGCGAAGCGGGCGGTCGCATACCGGATCCGGCCGACGTCGCCGGCGTCGAGATGCCGGCGGACGACGTCCGTGACCGGATGGAAGCGGAAGACGTGACCGACCTGGAGCAGCCCGCCGGTGGCCTGGACAATGGCCGCGAGCTCCTCGGCCTCGTGCACGGTGAGGGCGAGAGGCTTTTCCACGAAACATGGCTTGCCGATGCGCAGGGCGGCAGCGGCGAGGACCAGGTGGGTGTCAGCCGAGGTCACGACGTCCAGCGCGTCCACGTGGGGGAGAGCCTGCCGGAAGTCCGGGGTCACCCGCGTGGCTGCCAGCCCGGCTCGCAGAGCGAGCGCCCGCCGATCCGGATCGGGGTCGGCAACCCAGACTTCCACCCCCAGCTCGCCAAGAACCCGGAGGTGTTTCTCCCCCCAGCGGCCGAGCCCGGCGAGCAGGACCTTCACCGCGGATCGCTCTCGTCCGCTCCGAGGTGCTCGGCGACGTCGTAGCGCAGGGCCCGATCGCGCATCCAGCGGACGACCAGCAGATCGGACACCCCGCGCCACGCCCGGTTGGCGACCCCGTACTTGGACTTGCCGAACCGCCGCGGCCGATGGTTCACGGGCACCTCGAGCACGCGGAAGCCCTGCATGGTCAGGAGGGTCGGGATGAACCGGTGGAAGCCGCGGTAGAGGACGAGGTCGCGCAGGCACTCGCGGCGCAACGCCCGGAACGTGCAGCCGCTGTCGCGAATGCTCTCGCCGATGACGGCGTTCCGCACGGCATTGGCCACGCGCGAGGACACGCGGCGGAGGGCAGAATCGCCGTCGCCTCGCCGCACCCGCCACCCGGTAACCGCGTCCCAGCGGTCCAGATGGGCCAGCATGCCCGGGATGTCGCGAGGATCGTTCTGCAGGTCCGCGTCCATGGTCACGACGAATCGCCCGGTCGCAACCCGGAACCCCGCGTCGGTGGCTGCCGTCTCCCCGGCATTGGCCTTGAGGCGCACCAGTCGCAGGCGCGGATCGGAGTCGCGGAGCCCCCGGATGACCTCGGCGCTGCCGTCCACGCTGCCGTCGTCGACCAGGATGACCTCGCAGGGCACGCCGAGCGAATCAAGGACCTCCCGCAGCTCGGTCCACAGGAAGGGAAGGCTCTCCGCCTCGTTGTAGACCGGGATGACGACGGAGACGTCGACGGGAGGGGATCCTGCCGCCTCCAGCCCCGGCGCGCGGGCGGTCGGCGCGCGATCAGCCGGCGAGCGCCGCGGCGCACCGCTCACCGGTGCTCACAGGCGAAACCGACGGCGCTGAACCTCGTCCCGGGTCTTGCGGTAGAGGATCTCCCACTCCGCGCTGCCTTCGGGGACAGGACGCGAGTACGAGGACAGGGTGCGGCGGACTTCCTGGTCGATGGATTCCTCGAGCTTGGTCTCGTCCTCGAGCACGCGGAACACCTCGGTCCGCAGCTGCCCCCGCACCCTGTCGTCCGCGATGCCCCGGACGACCACTCCCTCGCTGGCGAGCAGGTCGCCGATGATGCGGTCCGCCAGCGAGAACAGGCGCTCGCGGCTCATCCGCATCACAGCGTGAACCCGCGCTCCCGCGCGAGCTTGGCTTTCACCAGCGCGAACAGGCGCCGGTAATCCGACGCCGAGTCCTTGATGTCCTTCGCGTGGTCCTGGAGGAGCGTCCTCGCGTCGGCGTCCAGCTTCTCCTCGGCGAGCAGGTTCTCGGTGAGGACCCGGCGGATGACGTCGCGGGCGCGGGACTCGTCCTTGATCTCGGCCAGCTTCCTGCCCACGAGCCTCCTGATCACAGCTTCGGCCATCCTCGCCGACACCTCATCCCGCCGCGTCATCACTGCCTCAGACTACACGCGCCCTCCCGCGAGTGTCAATCGAGGCGAGCTGGAACTCTTTGCCAAATTGAGCTTTTCAGAGCGGGAGGCGAACCCAGAAGCGCGTCCCCCGACCCGGCGCGGCCTGGACACCGACCGCGCCGCCATGGGCTTCCACCAGGGCGCGGACGAGGCTCAACCCGAGACCCAGACCACGCACGCCCGCAGTCGCTGGCGCGGAGAGGCGGACGTACTTGTCGAAGACACGGGGCATGGACTCGGCCGGAATGCCCACGCCCTCGTCCTCGACGGAGAGCTCGACCATGCCCGGGTGCGTGGGCGCCGGGCCGAGGGCGACCGTGACCCGGCCGCCACCCGGAGAGTACTTGACGGCGTTCGAGAGCAGGTTCTGCACCACACGGTCGAGGGCGTCGGCGTCGGCCCGCACGATGACCGGCCGGCGCAGAGGTGGTCCGGCGGTGAAGCTATGGCGGGGGTTCGTGGCCGCGAAGAAGTCGACGTTCCGGGAGATCACGGCCACGAGATCGACCGGGGCGCAGTCGACCTCGAGGGCACCGCCCCTCTCGATCCTGCCGAGGTCCAGCAGAGTATCCACGATGCGCGCAAGCCGCTGGGCTTCGCCGCGGATGTGGCCGAGCCAGGTCCGTGCGCGCTCCGCCGAGACCTCCCGGGTGAGCAGCAGCTCGGCGAATCCCTGAATCGCCGTCAGCGGCGTGCGCAGCTCGTGTGACACGACCGAGATGAACTCGGACTTCGCGCGATCCAGCTCCCGCAGGCTCTGGGTGGCCGCGGCGACCTTGCCCTGGAGCTCCTCGGCAAACCTCCGCTGCCGCAGACCGAGCCGTGCGTTCTCGAGGGCGAGCGCGAGGTGCATGGCGATCTCCCGGGCAGCCGCGCGTGTCCCCGGCGGGAGGTCTCCCGGCATCTCGACGGCGAGCACCCCGAGCCGCGCCGCGCCCGCGCAGAGAGGAAGCGCCAGCCCTCGCACGGGACGTGGCCCCGCCTCGGGATCGCCGAACCGCAGGTCGGTCCCGAGATCCGGTATCGCGAGGCCGGTGCCGGTCCTGCCGACCCAGGCCACCGCGGATCGCGGGCACGGCACGGCACCGGGTGGGGCGCTGGCCGTGTTCGCCTCCGCGCCCGGGCCGGCGATTGCGAGTCCCGCCCAGGACACCCCGAGCGCCCGACGGACGTGCTCGGCCACGGCTTCCAGCTGGTCCTCGATGGCCAGCGGATCCCCGGTCGCCAGCGCTTGCTGGATGCTCAGCATGCCGCGGAGTCTCGACGCCCGGCCGCGCAGCTCATCGGCCATCCGACCGAGGACAAGGCCGAGAATCGGCGGCAGGGCCATCGCGGCACACCCGTCGAGGCCGCGCCCTCCCAGCCCCTCCGCCTCGACCAGCGGCAGCGCCATCGGAGCCTGGAGCAGTGCGGCGAGCAGGCCGGCGGTCGCGCCCGCCGTGCTGCCGCGCGCGAGCGCGACCCCGGCCGCCGGGAGGATGAGAAGATGCCGCGCCGGCGAGATCGCACCCTCGCCGAGCGCCATCGCGGCGGCCGCAACGACCATCACCAGGCCCGCGATCACCACCCGGAGAGCCCGCGGTACGCGGCAAAGAAGCCGAGCGTGGCAGCGTACACGGCGCCCGCGCTGCCCGTGCGCGCGCGGATCGCGCAACAGGCCATCCCGAGCACTGCCAGGTAAAAGACGGCGCCGACTGCGGCCTCTGTGGCACGGGGCAATGCCGGGTCGAGCAGATAGCGGGCGAGCCCTGCCGCGGTGGCCGCGGCGGCCGCGGGCCAGAAGTCGATCCGCCGCCACAGCCACGAGAACAGGCCACCGTGAAAGAACCAGGTCGCGCTCAGCGCATTGGCGCCCGCGTCGTAGGCCAGATCAGCGAGATATGCCCCGGCGGAGATGGCGCCAACGGCATAGCCGAAGGTCCGCGCGGCCGTGACGAGCAGATGAGCGCCCAGAAGGACTCCGACCAGCAGCCCCAGCGCGATCTCGCGGAGCCGGGCAGGGGCGGCGGCCCACCCCCGTGTCCCCCTTCCACCGGGTCGACGTGCTTGCCAGGCGAGGACGAGCGGCGGCACGGCGTAGGCGCACCATCCCCCCGCTGCCGCGCTCGAAAGCCACGCCGCGCCCGCCAGCGCACCCGCGACCGGGAGCCCGACGCGCCAGCCGCGGGCCCGGGCCGGGTTCGCGAGGATCTCCCCCGCCGCAATGAACGCACCGTGCAGCGCGGCGATCTGGATCGCGCGTCCGAGCGCGGGCAACAGGCCGACCGCCTCCGCGACGACACCGAGCGCGAGCACGACCACCGCCGCCCCGACGAGCTGGATGAGGGGCCGGCGGGGGCTCGAGGCGCCGGGCGGAGCGCCCGGATCAAAGGCCGCTGTCAGCAGGCGCACCGATGTCGGCGCCCGGGACCATCATGCCGGCAAAGAGATCGACGAGCTCGCCGTCGAGCGATCGTCCGGCTTCCTCGTGGAGGTGACGCAGCGCGGCGCGCGGTGGTAGTGCGCGGCGGTACGGGCGGTCCGAGACGAGGGCGTCGTAGACATCGGCAACCGCGACGATGCGTGCTCCGATCGGTATGCCGAGCCCCACGAGCCGATCGGGGTACCCGGTGCCGTCCAGCCGCTCGTGGTGGTGGCGTACGATGACCGCGCCCTCCTCGAACAGCTCGAGGGGCGCGAGAATCTGGGCTCCCGTGAGTGGATGAGATCGCATGATCTCCCACTCCTCGGCGCTGAGCGCGCCGGGCTTGCGCAGGACAGCCTCGGGGACGCCGATCTTGCCAAGGTCGTGCAGCAGCCCCGCCTGGGCGATGGTCTCCGCCGCGGCGTCGCCCAGGCCGGCCGCGAGGGCCAGGCCCCGGGCCAGACCGGCTACCCGCTCGGAGTGACCGCGCGTGTAGGCATCCTTGGCCTCGAGCGCGTTGGCGAGACCGACCAGGCTCTGGAAGAACGACCGCTGGAGTCGACGATATGTCCTGCGGAGCTCGGCCGCGGTGCACTGGGCCTGGCGCGTGGCCAGGCGGAGGGTGCGGTTCACCTCCTCGAGCTCGCGCTCGCGCGCCTGGGACTCGCGATGGAGCGTCTTCAGGTCCCGGGCATACGACAGGGCCTGGGCGAGTGTCACCTGGGAAGCCATGTGGGCCCTCCAGGCAGGAGCGAGCGGACGATCTCGAGCAGCCTCAGGGGCGAGAACGGCTTGGTGAGATACTCGTCGGCCCCGGCCGTCCGGGCGAGAAGGCGAGCGCTCTCCTGGCCGGCGGCGGTGAGCATGACGATGCACGCGCCGGCGAGCCGAGGATCCCGGCGGAGGCGCTGACATACCTCCATTCCGGTGAGGCCGGGCATGTGCACGTCGAGAAAGATCAGATCCGGCAGATGCTCGCGGGCGACCTGGAGGGCCTCGAGGCCGTTTCGCGCCTCGAGCAGCCGCACGCTTGGGTGCTCGAGCGTGAACCGCACGAGCTCCACGATCACCGGCTCGTCGTCTGCGATCAGCACCGTCGCCACGGGACCGATCCCTTGCGATGCGGGTGCCAGCTCGAGCACCCTTGAAGATCAAGGGCTTGGGTATCGAGGTCGCCGCGACTGCCGCGCGCGCAGGGCACTCGCGATCCAGCGCTGCCCGCCTCGCTGTGCGCGAAGATGCCGCCGGCCGGCGAGTCGACCGGACAAGCACGGGGCGCCCCATCCCTGCCGAGATCGCGCAGGCATCCACGCTAGTGTCCCGAGTCAGCAGTTCGTGGACTCGCGGCGCCGGGTGGGGTGGGGGCCCTCCCCGCGGGACCGTATCTTCTGCGGATGGCCGAAGCCAGCCACCACCCATCTCGTGGCCCCGTTGCGTTCCGGTAGCGCTCCGCGACACAGCGTGTCCCGCGGGGAGGGCCCCCACCCCGCCCGGCGCGTTGTCGACACATGTCTGACTCAGCACACTAGGCTAGCAATGAGCGCGTTCTGCTCTGCTGTCAGCGCGCTCATCCACTCGGGGGCTCTGACTGGTCAGAAGTTCCGGGCGGTCAGACAATCGCGAGCGGTCAGAGGACGGCGGTCATTGCCTGCGGGGCCCGGTGGCGCGCCGGCGCGATGCGGGGCGGCTTTCACGCAGAGCCCGGGCCAGGCGAAGGCTAGGCGGCGCGGCGGGTCGAGTCTCCGCCGCGCCCGGCGACGATGATCCGGGCGATCGCCCGGGCCAGAGCCGCGAGCGCCCGGTTGTAGTCGGTCTCCTCGTGGGTGCCCTGGGGGGAGCGGCCGGCG
>DATLFG010000050.1:0-8735 GCA_035524955.1 Candidatus Limnocylindria bacterium
GTCGAACCGGAAGCGGAGGGCTTCCGGCCCGCCGCTCTCGCCCGAGAGCAACACCTGGCAGGCAAACGCAATCCCCTCGCTCGAACTGCGCTTCCAGGGCACCGTGGTGCTATCTACGACGTAGCGCTCTTGCTCCCGCAAACCCCATCCTCCCCCGGGCACTGCCTTCGGCCCTGAGCACCGCCGCGGGTCCAGCGGGGGCCGTCAAGGGCCCCCGGCCCGAACTTGCTTCTCGGCTACGAGCCCGTGGCCACCGACCGCCAGGGCTCCTGGGCGGGCTGGCCGTCGCCCCGGATCGGCTAGGTCGAGCTCCACGCGAATGGCGCGAAGTGGCCATTCACCGTGCCGGAGGTGTCGTCCCAGTCGATTCCGAACGCGTGCATGTGGCCCCGGGACGCCTTGGCCAGCGCGAGGCGGCTGGCCGCCGGATGGCCGACATTGTCGAGGTAGATCGGCTCGCTCGGGCTGGCGCCGGGAATCCCGTCCACCGCGATGTCGAGCATGCCCGGAATGGACACGGACCGCCGCATCCCGTCGCGCTCGATCCGGATCGGCTTGCTTTCCACCCCCGCGAATGTACCCACCAACGGCCCCACCGCCGCCATGGGTCCCCCGCTCTGCCCGCTCCCGATCGCCACGAGGGCGTCGCGCTGCTCGGCGGTGGCCCGCTCGTCCACGATCATTCCCACAGTCCAGTTCCCTGCGATCATCGGCCCCGGAGTGTGCAGGAGCACCGCGAAGCTGAGCCCGTCGAGCGTGGTCGTTCCGTGCGCACCGCGCTCGACATGGAAGACGAGGCCGGCGTCGCAGGCCCCCTTGGTTGGCCGCGCGGCCAGGCCCGAGGTCGGGCACGGGCACACGGAGTCGCAGCTGCACGCTTCGAAGTAGTCACCGCTGATCCTCCACTGGGAATCCGCCATGATCACCCTCCCCGGTGAATGCGCGCGATCACAACGCGTGACCGCCCCGCAGCACCATCACGAGATCGGGGCGGAGTGCCACCGCGGCGCCCAGCAGCAGGAGGGCTCCGCCGGCAGCCCGCGCGAACCACTGTCCGCCCGGGAGCAGCTTCTCGACCGCCACCACCGCCGTGATCAGGAGCACCCACCCGAGGCCCATCGCGCCGGCGGTGACGAGCACCAGCATGAGCGCCCAGCAGCATCCGAGACAGTACACCGCATGCGACCAGCCGAGCGCCAGGCTGCCCCGACGCCCGGCGCGCCAGTGGCCGAGGAGAAAGCCCAGCGGGCTCCGACATGCCCGCAGGCACACCTGCTTGAGGGGCGACAGCTGAAACGCCCCCGCCGCCAGCAGGGTTACCGCGATACCGTACCCGAACGCGGACCCGGGCAGCATCATCATGAGGGTGTGGACGAAGTATACCGGGACTCCGGTCGCGGCCCACAGGCCAAGGTAGACGGCCGTGAACGCCGCTACGGGCACCCCCTTCGCGCCCGCGCCCCGCTGCGTCGCACCGTACAGCGAGATCATGGGCAGCGCGCTCGGCAGCATCATCGCCGTCATCATGATGCCCCAGCTGACGACGAACGCGAAGCCGTCGGCGGCCGTCGCCGGCATCGGCATCGTCATCATCATGTCGTCGCCCCGCAGACTCGACCGGACGACGGACACCCAGGCCACCGCGGCGATGACGAGAAGCACGACCGAAGTGAGGACCGTGACCCGATCCGGGCCCGCCACCAGCTCGTCGCGCGAGCCACTCATGAACGGCGCCTCCGGTTCGTGGGGATGCCGCGCAATTGCACAATGGCCCGAGGTTCTGTCGAAAAAGCCTCGGAGTCAAGTCGCTCTCGGCGCGCGCAGCCGATGGACCCGACCCGGGGCCCCTTCGGCCCGGAAGCGGCCCTTGAGCTGCTGGAACTGCCGCACGCTCAGGCGATCCGGGGGGTTGCCCGGCCCGATCACGCGGTGCTATCCTCCGGCCCTCTGGTCACGGAGGATTCCTTGCTGACCGCCTTCGCGCATCCCGCTCCGCCGGCCGGGCCGAGGCTGCCCGTCGCATGAACGATGCAACGCGGGCGGCATCGGCCTCCGCGCCGAGATCGGCGGAGCCGCTGACGCCCATCGCCGGCCCCCGCGGCCACCATCTCGACATCGACTCCGTCACCCACCGCTACGGATCGGTGACCGCGGTGGCGGACGTGTCGCTGACCGTGCGGCCGGGTGAGATCGTGGCGCTGCTGGGACCCTCCGGCTGCGGCAAGACGACGCTGCTGCGCGTGGTGGCGGGGTTCGTCCGGCCGAGCGCGGGGTCGGTCCGCATCGACGGCGAGCCCATCGACCACCTGCCTCCGAACGCCCGCAACATCGGCATCGTGTTCCAGAACTACGCGCTCTTCCCGCACATGACCGCGGCGGAGAACATCGCCTACGGGCTGCAAGCCCGCGGGCACCCTCGCTCCGACGTCCGCCGCACCGTCGACCGGTTCCTCGACCTCGTCCGCCTGACGGCATTCCGCGAACGCCTACCCCGGCAGCTCTCGGGCGGGCAGCAGCAGCGCGTGGCTGTCGCGCGCGCGCTCGCCGTCGAGCCCACCGTCCTCCTCCTCGACGAGCCCTTCAGCGCGCTCGACAAGAGCCTTCGGCTCGACATGCAGATCGAGGTCAAGCGCTTGCAGCGCCAGTTCGGCCTCACCGTGATCCTGGTCACCCACGACCAGGACGAGGCGATGAGCGTGGCCGATCGCATCGCGGTCATGAACCACGGCTGGGTCGAGCAGCTGGACACGCCCACCAACGTCTACGACCGGCCCGCCACGCTGTTCGTGAGCACCTTCGTCGGCACCACCAACCTGCTCCCCGGGCGCGTGGTGGACGCATCGACCGGATCGGCGCTGGTCGAGCTCGACGCCGGGGCGCGGCTCGCCATCCTCACCGACCGCCTGCCCGCCCCCGGGGCTCGCGTCGTCCTCACCGTCCGCCCCGAGCAGCTCTGCCTGCACCGGCAGCCCGCCCCGGATCGCTGGGCGGTCCGACGGCGCCTCGCCCTGCCTCTCGGCCCGAACATGATGCACGACATGGAGATGCACGACGGCGCCCCCCTGAAGCTCGTCGAGCCGCGGCGCGGCGCGCCTGTCGAGACGGAGGGCGAGACGTGGTGCGGGGTGCGCGCGGAGGCGCGCCCCGGCCTCTTCGACCACCCGCATCACCCCGACCAGGAGGAGCCATGATCCACCGACCGGTCACCCGCCGCCGATTGCTCGCCGGCGCCGCCGCGGCCTGCGGCGCCTCGCTCATCCCCGCGCGCGCCCACGCCCGCGGGTCGGTCACCGCCGCGATGTACCCGGGCACGTGGGAGGAGGCGTACCGCACCCATGTCGCGCCGGCCCTCAAGAAGGCGCACGACGTCGACCTGGAGATGACGCCGCTGTTCGCCGTCGACCAGATCGCCAAGGCCCAGGCCGCGCGCGGCGCGCCGCCGTTCGACGCCTTCGTGCTGGACCCGGGCCCGCGAGTCACCGCCATCGAGCGGGGGCTATTCGAGCGGTTCGACGCGAAGCGGCTCGCCGCCCTGGCCCAGCTGCCCAAAGACGCCACCGACGAGTGGGGCGTCACGGTGGCGGCCCAGGTGGTGGGCATCGCCTACAACCCGAAGAAGGTGCCCCGGCCCAAGGCATGGACCGACCTCCTGAAGGACCCCTGGGTGTCGCGCCTGGGCATGACCGGCTTCCAGACGACCTACGGCACCGTCTCGATCATCGAGATCTCCCGGCAGCTCGGGGGCTCGGAGACGAACGTCGAGCCCTTCTTCACCGAGATCCGGAAGGTGCTTCCCAAGATCGCCGCCATCGGCGCCCCGGCATCGATGCCGAGCCTCTTCCAGCAGGGGCAATGCGACATCACCTACACCAACACCCAGACGGTCGCCACCCTCCGCGGGCGGGACGTCGACGTCGAGTTCGTCACGCCCGAGAGCGGCGCCGTGGCCTTCTTCACCACCATGCACATCGCCAAGGGGTCGCGGGCGGCCGACAACGCCTACAAGTACTTCGACACCGTGGTCAGCGCGCCCGTCCAGGCTGCGCTGATGCAACCACCGAACAACCTCATCCCGGTGAACCGGGGGGTGAAACTCGCCGCGGGCCTGCCCATGACCTCCCTCGACGAGATGGCGAGCTTCGTCCGGCACGACTGGTCGAAGATCAACCCGCTGCGGGCGGGCTGGATCGAGCGCTTCAACAAGGAGGTCGCGAAGTGACAGCGCCGGCCGCCGCGGGGGCGCTCGGCGTCCCCCGGCGGCCGGGCGGCGCCGGGCCGTGGGCCGAGTGGCAGCTCGCGCTGCCCCTGGCCCTGGCCTACGCCGCGTTCTTCCTGGTGCCGCTCCTCCTGCTCATCGCGATCAGCGCCTTCGACGACGAGACGCTCACCACCGTGGGCTTCGCCCAGTGGCGCAAGTTCCTCGGGGACCCGTTCTACTGGAAGGTGATCCTCGACACGGTCAAGCTCGGCTTCTACACCGTCGTGGCCACGACCCTGATCGGCTACCCGATCGCCCTGGTGTACCTGGGCGCCGGGCCGCGCTGGCAGCGGGTGATCCTGTTCGTGGTCATCCTGCCCCTGCTCACGTCCGTCGTCGTGCGCACCTTCGCCTGGATCGTGATCCTCGGCCGGGAGGGCGTCATCAACCAGGCCGTCCTGTGGCTCGGCCTCGCCCCCGCCCCGCTCCGCCTGCTGCAGACCGAGCACGGGCTGGTGATGGCGCTCACGCAGATCGAGATGCCGCTCCTGCTCCTGCCCCTGCTCAGCGTCATGTCCCGCGTGGACCCGAACCTGGCCGACGCCTCGGCCGCGCTCGGCGCCTCGCGGTGGCGCACCCTCTTCCGGGTCACCTTGCCCCTCAGCCTGCCCGGCCTCCTCGCCGGCTGCATGCTGGTGTTCGCGTCCTCCACGACCGCGTTCATCTCCCAGTTCACCATCGGCGGCAACCGCCTGGTGTACCTGCCGCTCCTCATCTGGCAGCAGTCGCTCGTGGTCTACAACTGGCCGCTGGCCTCCGTGGCCGCCCTGACCCTGCTCGTCTCGGTCAGCCTCGGGGTGGTCGCCATCGCCGCCATCGGCCGCCGCGCCCAGGCCTACGCGTCCTAGCCGTGGCCACCACCAGCGCGGCGCGGCCGGGCGATCGCGTGGTCCGGGCAGCGGCACGGCGCCGGGCGAGCGACGCGCTCTACACCCTGACCATCGGCCTCCTGGCGGGAGTGGGGCTCCTCATCCTGGTCGGCCCGGTGGTCATCGTGCTCCTGACCTCGCTGACCGAGAGCCGCTCCATCCGGTTCCCCCCCTCGGGCCTGTCGCTGCAGTGGTACCAGCTTCTGTTCGACCCCGTCAGCTCGCGGCCGATCCACCGCGCCGCGCTGAACAGCCTGCAGGTGGCGGCCGTCGCCATGGCGGCGGCCACCGTCCTCGCCACCCTGGCCTCGGTGGCCATCGGCCGGCGGCGCGGGCGCTGGGTCCGCGCTCTCGACACGTTCTTCATGTCGCCGATGATCCTGCCCATGCTGGCCTTCGGCCTCGCCTCGCTCATGTACTTCACGCTCCTGGGCTTTCGCCCCTCCCTCACGCTCATCGCGATCGGCCACATCGTGGTGGTGGCGCCCTTCGTGCTGCGCACCACCTCGGCCAGCATCTCCCAGCTCGACCCGGCCTGGCTGGAGAGCTCCGCGAGCCTGGGGGCCGGGTGGTTCTACACGTTCCGGCGGGTCACCCTGCCCGCCATCGCGCCCGGCATCGCGGCCGGCGCCTTCCTGGCCTTCGTGGCCTCGCTGGACAACGTGCCGATCTCGCTCTTCCTGGCCGGGCCGCGAAGCGACATGCTGCCCATCCGCATGTGGGGCATGATGGAGAGCACCCTCGACGTCCGCGTGGCCGCGGTGTCCGGGGTGCTGATCGCCACCGTGATTGGGCTCATGCTCGTGATGGAGCGGGTGGTGGGCCTGACGCGCCGGCTGAGGGGCTGAGGCCCCGGGAGGGATCATGCGACTCATCGCCCAGCCCCTGACCCAGGACGGCTTCGCCCCGTACGGCGACGTGCTCGCGCCGCCGCCCGACTTCGGCCGCGCCTACTTCGAGAAGGGCCTCCGGAACGGACGGGCCGGGGCCTGGCCGAGCCTGTCGGTGGCCCACGTGCGACCGCTGACTCGCCTGCCGCTGGAGGCCACGGTCATGGAGCGGCACGAGTTCTCCTCGCAGAGCTTCCTGCCCCTCGACGTCTCGCGCTGGCTGGTGGTGGTGGCCCCGCCCGCCGCCGACGGCGTGCCGGATCCCGCGCGGGCCGTGGCCTTCGTGGCGACGGCCGGCCAGGGCGTCACCTACCACATGGGCACCTGGCACCACCCCCTCACCCCGCTCGACCGGCCCGCGCGCTTCGCGGTGTTCATGTGGCGCGACGGCACCTCCGCCGACGAGGAGTTCCGGACGCTGATCGCGCCGTTCACCGTGGCCCTGCCGGGCTGAGGGCCCGGCGCTCCGAGGAGGCAAGACGATCGTGACGACCCGCTACCCCCGCGATGTGATCGGGTACGGACCGAATCCGCCGGATCCCCGGTGGCCCAACGGCGCCCGCCTGGCCGTCAACTTCGTCATGAACTACGAGGAGGGCTCCGAGCCCTCGGTGCCGGACGGCGACGGCCACTCCGAGACCGGGCTCACCGAGGCCCACGGCCTCAACCAGCTCGGCCAGGGGCGCGACCTGGCCGCCGAGGGCATGTTCGAGTATGGCAGCCGCGTGGGGTTCTGGCGCCTCCTGCGTCTGTTCGAGGAGCGCCAGCTCCCCCTGACCGTGTTCGGCTGCGCCCTCGCCCTCGAACGCAATCCCCTGGCCGCCGAGGCCATCCGCCGGGCCGGGCTCGACGTGTGCAGCCATGGCTGGCGGTGGGTGAAGCACTACGAGCTGACCCGGGAGGCCGAGCGCGAGCACATCGCCCGCGCCGTGGCCTCGCTCGAGCAGACGGTGGGCGCGCGGCCGCTCGGGTGGTACTGCCGGTACGGCCCCAGCGTGAACACGCGCGAGCTCGTGGTCGAGGAGGGCGGCTTCCTCTACGACTCCGACACCTACAATGACGAGCTCCCGTACTGGGTCACGGTCCGGGGCCGCCCGCACCTGGTGGTGCCCTACTCCCTCACCAACAACGACGGCAAGTACGCGGGCTGGGTCGGCACCTCCGACGAGTGGTTCTCGTTCGTCCGCGACGCCTTCGACATGCTCTACCGCGAGGGGGGTCGCCACCCGAAGATGATGTCGGTCGGCCTGCACATGCGGCTGATCGGCCATCCGGCCCGCGCCGCCGGCCTCGAGCGGTTGCTCGACCACATGCTGAAGCAGGAGGGGGTGTGGATCACGCGGCGCATCGACATCGCGCGCCACTGGATCGCCACCCACCCCTACCCCGGCAAGGGGCTCAACGAGTGAGGGATCTCGCGAGATCGGCCCGGACCCCTCCGCCCGCATCCCGGACCGTGCCGGGGAAGCGGGCGTGAGCCGGGCGATCAGCCTGCGCGCCAAGGCCGCCGTTCAGGGACCGCACGGAGGCGCATAAAGCTCGTACGCCGTGTCGACAATCTCGCCGATGTCGAGCAACGTGATGAACCCGTTGCCGATGCCGGTGCTGAGGGTCAGCGTTGCCTGCACCGTCGCCGGCGCGAACGCCGAGACCAGGCTGATCTCCGCGAGGTCGCCCTCGGCGTACCCGGAGCCCGAATAGGCGTCGCCGAACGTCAGACTCCGGCCGGTCAGGACGAACTGAGCGCCGCCGGTGGGAAGAGCGAACATCTCCACGTGCTCGTCGAATGCGACGCCGAAGAGACAGAACGGGATCCCCGCCTGCGCGGACGCCGCGCCAGCCAGGGGTCCCGCGGCCAGCAGCACGAGCATGGTCACGGTGATCACGGTCTTCATTCGAAGGTCTCCTCTCGTGGCGAGACGGGGCCGACCTCGTCGGCCGGGCGACGCCAGCTCAGGTTCATCACGCGGAACCCGGTCCGCGCGTGGGCGTCCGGTTCAGGCCCTGCTCGCTCCGCCGCCGAAGCCGGCATTCGGGACGAGCATCGACGAACTGTTCACCCTCACGTGGTCCGCGTACATGGTGGCCAGGGTGAGCCGGTCGGTCGCGTCGAGGTTCGCCCACGGGACCGGGCCTTCAGCCCGGCGAGCGCACCACACCCGCCGCGAGAGCCAGCAAGATCGAGGGTGCGAGCACGATCGTAGCCAGGCACCCCCGCGCCGTCAAGAACTCACAACTCGCAGCTGATGAGCCAGACGCTCTACGAGGAGACGGGGAACAGCGCCGGAGGAGACACGCTGAAGGCGGGCAGCGCGCGGATGCCCCCGCTCACGCTCTCGCACGAGTCGATCACCGAGCTACAGGGGATCTGGAGGTGAGTCGGGCCCGGCGTCTCACCCGCGATGAGCCGCCACCGCTGAACTCGGGGTCCCTCGGCGTGACGATGCGCACCCGGCCGTGGTCAGGCCGGGCGCTCAATGACTCGACGCCGGCAGCGGTCAGTCGCCTCCACGTGCCCTCGACGTCGTCCGGGCCCACGCCCATCATGGGCTGCGACCCAGCCAGCTCACGATCGGCCCGCCAGCTCGTTCGCAGGAGACGCGGGCGTCGCCGATCGAGACGTGCCCGGCATGGACGCAGCTATCTCGTGTCGTTCATCCCCATGCGGCGCTCGATGGCGATCACGTCCGTGGGCCGCTCGAACGGCGCGGGCGCGGG
>DATLFG010000052.1:0-31855 GCA_035524955.1 Candidatus Limnocylindria bacterium
CCCGCGCCCGCCGCGCCCGCCGCCCCCGAGCCGGCGGCGGCGAGCGGCCCGGCCGCGGGGGTGGCCCGCATCCCGTTCACGCCCGGCCAGCCGATCATGGTGTCCGCCAAGATCAACGGTGGTGGCACTACCCAGCTCATCCTCGACACCGGCGCGCAGGGTACGCTGATCAGCCCGACCGCCCTGGCCGCCCTCGGCATCAGCTACCGCGACGCGGTCCGGACCTCCATCAAGGGCGTCACCGGCGATGCCAATGCCCTCGCGGTGAGGATCGACAGCATCGAGGTGGAAGGTGCCCGGGTCGGACCCTTGATGGTCGTCGCGCACGACTCCGGCCTCGGATCCGGGCGCGACGGTCTGCTCGGCCGCGACTTCCTCGACAACTTCATCGTCAACATCGATAGCGCCGCCCGCGTCGTCACGCTGACCCCCAAGAAGTAGCCCGCCATCGGCCCGCTCCCGGGGCCCCGTTCTTGCCGGGACTCCTGATGAGTGCTAGCGTTGACCCTCTATGGATTACAAGGACACACTGAATCTGCCCAAGACCGCCTTTCCCATGAAGGCCAACCTGCCCAAGATGGAGCCGGAATGGCTCGAGCGCTGGGCGGCGATGGACATCTACGGGCGGATCCGGCAGGCCTCGGCGAACCGTCCCTTGTGGATCCTCCACGACGGGCCGCCGTACGCGAACGGCCACATCCACATGGGTACGGCGCTGAACAAGATCCTCAAGGATCTCGTCGTGAAGTCGCGCTCCATGCTGGGGCACAACGCGGTCTACGTGCCCGGCTGGGATTGCCACGGGCTGCCGATCGAGCACCAGGTGGACAAGGAGCTCGGCCTCGACCAGGCGAGCGTGGACGTGCGCCAGGCCATGGACACCATGGAGAAGCGGCGCCGCTGCCGCGAGTACGCATCCAAGTTCATCGATATCCAGCGCGAGGAGTTCCGGCGGCTCGGCGTGTTCGGCGACTGGAACGATCCCTACCGGACGATGGCGCCCGCGTATCAGGCGGTGATCGTACGCGAGTTCGGTCGGTTCGTGGGCCGCGACCTCGTGCACAAGGGCCTCAAGCCCGTGCACTGGTGCATGCACTGCAAGACCGCGCTGGCCCAGGCCGAGGTCGAGTACGAGGACCAGACCACACCCTCGGTCTACGTGAAGTTCCCGGTCAAGAAGGCCCCTCCGGAGATCGCTCGCGCGGTCGGCGGCCGGCCGGTCTCGCTCGTGATCTGGACGACCACGCCCTGGACCCTGCCCGCCAACCTCGCGATCGCGGTGCATCCGGCCGAGACCTACACCGCGTTGGAGCTCGACGGCCAGGCTCTCATCGTCGCCCAGCCGCTGCTCGAAGCCCTCCTGCGCCTGCCCGGCGTGAAGGGGCTGGGCGCCGCGCTCCCGCTCGCGGTGCCGGGGGAGGCGCTCGCGGGGACGGTCGCCCGGCATCCGTGGATCGACCGCGACGCGCCGGTGCTCACCGCGGATTTCGTGGCGATGGACGCGGGCACCGGCCTGGTCCACATCGCGCCCGGCCACGGCGAGGAAGACTACGAGCTCGGTCGCCGGGCCGGGCTCAAGATCTACAACCCGGTGGACGACGACGGACGATTCACCGCCGAGGTCGCGCACTTCGGGGGCCAGACCGTCTGGGAGGCGAACCCGCGCATCATCGAGCACCTGCGCGCGGCCGGCGCGCTCGTGGCCCAGATCCCGCTCCAGCACACCTACCCGCACTGCTGGCGTTGCAAGAACCCGACGCTGTTCCGCGCCACCGAGCAATGGTTCATCGCGCTGGATCGTCACGGGCTCCGGCAGAAGGCGCTCGACGCGATCCGGAACGAGGTGACCTGGATCCCCGGCTGGGGCGAGGAGCGTATCTACAACATGGTGGCGCATCGGCCCGAGTGGGTCATCTCCCGCCAGCGTGTGTGGGGCGTGCCCATCGTGGCCTTCTACTGCACGGGCTGCGAGGGGCTGCTGCTCGACGAGACGCTGGTCACGCACGTGGCCGGCATCATGCGTGATGGCGCCGGCGCCGACGAGTGGTATACCCGGGAAGCCGCCGCGCTCCTGCCCGCCGACACGCGTTGCCCGAAGTGCGGCGGCGCGGAGTTCCGCAAAGAGACCGACATCCTCGACGTGTGGTTCGACTCCGGCTGCAGCCACGCCGCGGTGCTGGAGACGCGGCCGGAGCTGCGATGGCCCGCCGAGATGTATCTCGAGGGCTCGGACCAGCACCGCGGCTGGTTCCACTCCTCGCTGCTGGAGGCGGTGGGCACGCGCGACAAGCCGCCCTACCGCTCCGTCCTCACCCACGGCTTCGTGGTGGACGGCGAGGGGCGGAAGATGTCCAAGTCCGTCGGCAACAACGTGACGCCCGACGAGCTCATCCCGAAGTACGGGGCCGAGGTCCTGCGCCTCTGGGTGGCCGCGGAGGATTCGTCCGAGGACATCCGGCTCTCGCACGAGATCCTGAACCGGCTCGCCGACGCCTACCGGCGCATCCGCAACACGTCCCGCTTCCTCCTCGGCACCCTGGCCGACTTCGATCCGGAACACGACCGGCGCCCGTACGCGGAAATGGACGAGCTCGACCACTGGGCCCTGATGCGGCTGGGCGGGCTCATCGCGCGGGTGCGCCGGGCGTACGAGGACTACCAGTTCCACGCCGCCTTCCACGCTCTCCACAACTTCTGCGCGGTGGATCTCTCGTCGCTCTATCTCGACATCATCAAGGACCGGCTCTACGTGTCGGCCCCCGACGACGCGCGCCGGCGCGCGTCGCAGACCGTCTGCTTCGAGGTGCTGACCGCGCTGACGCGGCTGATGGCCCCGATCCTGACCTTCACGGCCGACGAGGTGTGGTCCCATATCCCGGGGCGCGGCAAGCCGGAGAGCGTGCACCTGGTGGTCTTTCCCGAAGAGCGCGGGGAGTGGCTGAACGAGCGTCTCAGCGCGGACTGGGAGCGGCTGCTCGAGGTGCGCGGCGAGGTCTCGCGCGCGCTTGAGGCGGCGCGGCAACGGGGGAAGATCGGCAAGGGCATCGACGCGGTGCTCTACATCCCGAGCGCCCCCGAGGAGCAGTGGCTCCCGCTGCTCGAGGCGAAGGGTGAAGCCCTGCTCACGATCCTGTTCAACGTCTCGGGCACGCGCCTCAAGCAGCGCGCGCCGGGAGAGGCGGTTCGCTACGAGAGCCAGGATATCCCCGGCCTGGTTCTCGAGGTCGTGCCCGCGCAGACCCTCGGTTGGAAGAAGTGCGAGCGCTGCTGGACCTGGAGCTCCCGCGTGGGCGAGGTTCCCGCCCACCCGACCCTGTGCGAGCGCTGCGCCCCGGTCGTGACGGCGCTCTCCCGGTGAAGTCGGCGGCCCTCACCGCCGCCGTCGTCCTCGTCCTCGACCTGGTGACCAAGCATCTGGCGCTTGCGCGCCTGTTGCCCGGCCGCCCGGTCGCCGTGATCGACGGCTTCTTCTCCCTCACCCTCGTGATGAATCCCGGCCTCGCATTCGGGATGCTCGCGGGCACGCCCGCGGGTTGGCGCTGGCTCGTGGCCTTGCTGTCGATCGGCGCGCTCACGGTGCTGGCGGTGGTGGGCCTACGCATGCTGCCGACGGGAGGACGCCTCACCCCGCTGGCCCTGGGGCTCATCTTCGGGGGGGCCATCGGCAACCTGATCGACCGCGCCCGCTTCGGCGCAGTGGTCGATTTTCTCGACTTCTATTGGCGCGGGTACCACTGGCCGGCGTTCAACGTGGCGGATGCGTCGATCTCCGTCGGCGTCCTGCTGCTCGCACTCCGCATGCTCGCCGCGCCGACCTCCTCTTCTCGCTGAACCCGTGTGCCCAGCGGTTGGCCGGGAAGCGGCCGGGTCCTGTCGTCGGAGCACCCTCCGGCCGCCTGGCTCGCTCACGCTCGCCGGGTCACGTATCCGCTCGCCTCGCCTTCGGCTGCGGCTCGCCCGGCTGCTTCGTCACCCGCTCGACCTCACACGCCGCTCGAACCGCCTGCCCAGGACGAAGACAGCGTTATGAACGAATCGGGGAAGGATCTCCCTCGGCAGTGGAGTGGAGTGGTGGAGGGGGGGGAGGGGGGGGTGCGGGTGGATCTGTGGCTGGCGGGGCGACTGGGGGGGCTGTCGCGCATGCGGGTGAAGGGGCTGATCGAGGCCGGGCGCGTAGCGGTGGGGGAACGGGCCGTGAAGGCGGCGTACCGGCTACAGGCGGGGGAGCGGGTGGAGGTGTCGATCCCGCCGGCTCCCTGGGAGGGCCTGGCCGCGGAGGCGGTGGCCTTGAGCATCGTGTTCGAGGACGAGCACGTGCTCGTGGTGGACAAACCGGTGGGCATGGTGACGCATCCGGGAGCCGGGCGGCCGACCGGCACGCTGGCCGCGGCCGCCGTCGCGCACACGCCCGGGATGGCCGGAGTCGGCAGCCCCCGGCGACCGGGGATCGTGCACCGACTCGACAAGGGCACCTCCGGGCTGATCGTGCTGGCCAAGACCCAGGCGGCCTACGACGCGCTCACCGCCCAGCTCGCGCGGCGCACCGTCAGTCGGCGCTATCTCTGCCTCGCCCAGGGCGTGGTGCGCCGGGCCCAGGGGGTGATCGACACCTCCTTCGGGCGCGACCCACGCTCGCGCCTCCGCATGGCCGTGTTGGGGGAGGGCAAGGGCAAACGGGCGGTCACGCACTTCCGGGTGCTCGAGCGCTTCGGCGCCGCGGCGGAGGCCGTATCCTTGATTGAATGCCGGCTCGAGACCGGGCGCACGCACCAGATTCGCGTGCACCTGGCCTCTCTGGGCCACCCGCTCCTGGGTGACGAGACCTACCGGGGGCGCCGCGCGGCGCCGGCCGGGGATACCAGGCTGGCCGAGCTGATCGGCGGCCTCGGCGGGGTGGCGCTCCACGCGGCCGGCCTCGCGTTCACGCACCCGACGACGGGCGCGCCCATGGACTTCTCGTGTCCTCTGCCCGACAGGATCGGCCGAATCCTGTCTCATCTTCGCAACAGGGCGCGCTAGCGGCGAGTGGCGATCACGCGCCCTCGCGCGCATTTTGGGGGCTCAAACCGCGGACCGGCGCATGGCATGCCGCGTGCTACGATGGTTGTCACATGGCTCAGCTCATCACCGTCATTCTCGCGGCCGGCGAGGCCAAGCGCATGCGGTCGAAGCGGCCCAAGGTCCTCCATCACCTCTGCGGACGCCCCCTGATCGCCTATGCCGTCAACGCGGCCCGGACGCTCGGGAGTCGGGTCGTCGTCGTGGTGGGCCGCGCGGCCGACGAGGTGCGGGCGGCGGTCGCCCCGGAGACCGGGGCCGGCTTCGTGGAGCAGAAGGAGCGCCTGGGCACCGGGCATGCCGTGCTGCAGGCGCGCGTGGCTTGCGGCGAGGGCCCTGGGGCCCTGCTGGTCCTGCCGGGCGACGTGCCGCTGCTCTCGGACGCGACGCTCAAGCGGCTCGTGGACCACCACGTGCGGACGGGCGCGGCAGCCACCCTGCTGACCGCCCTCGTGCCGGACGCCACCGGCTACGGTCGCGTGGTGCGCGAGCAGGGCCGGCCGGTGGGGATCGTGGAGCACCGGGACGCGACGGATGTCCAGCGGCAGATCCGCGAGATCGGCACCAGCGTCTACTGCTTCGACGCCGCGCGCTTCTGGCCCGCGCTGGCCCGGGTCACGCCCGAGAACGAGCAGAGCGAGTACTACCTCACCGACGTGATCGGCATCCTGCATCGCCAGGGGCAGCGGCTGGAGGCGGTGATCACCGAGGATCCGAGCGAGTGCCTGGGGATCAACGACCGCAAGCAGCTCGCCGACCTGGGCGGCATCATGCGGCGGCGCATCCTGGACCGGCTCATGGCGGGCGGGGTAACCGTGATCGATCCCGCGACCACCTACGTCGACGACACCGTGACGATCGGCCCCGACACCGTGCTGCATCCGGGTGTGATCCTCGAGGGCCGGACCACGCTGGGCGCGGAGTGCGTGGTGAACGCCGGCTGCCACGTGACCGACACGACGCTCGGCGATCGGGTGCTGCTCAAGCCGTACTGCGTGCTCGCCTCCTCGACCGTCGAGGCCGACGCGCAGCTCGGGCCCTTCTGCCACCTGCGCCCCCTGAGCCACGTGGGAGCGAAGGCCAAGATCGGCAACTTCGTGGAGCTGAAGAAGTCGCGGATCGGGCGCGGCTCCAAAGTGCCGCATCTGTCCTACGTAGGCGACACGGAGATGGGCGAAGGCGTGAACATCGGGGCCGGCACCATCACCTGCAACTACGACGGGGTGGCCAAGCACGAGACGGTGATCGGCGACGGGGTCTTCGTGGGCACCAACTCGAGCCTGGTGGCCCCGATCACCATCGGGGAGGGCGCCTACGTGGCCGCAGGCTCGGTGATCACCAAGAACGTGCCTCCGGGCTCGCTGGCGGTGGCCCGGGGCCGGCAGGAGACGCGCGAGGGCTGGGTCGCGCGCAAGCAGAAGGACAAGAAGCCCAAGCACTAGGAGCAGGCCCATGTGTGGAATCGTCGGGTACATCGGGGACAAGAACGCGGTCGACATCGTGGTCGAGGGGCTCCGGCGCCTCGAGTACCGCGGTTACGATTCCGCCGGCGTCGCGGTGATCGGCGCGGTAGGGCTGCAGATCCGTCGCGCGGCCGGGCGCATCAAGATCCTCGAGGCGCTCCTGCGCGAGAAGCCGATCGAGGGCCGCATCGGCCTCGGCCACACGCGCTGGGCCACCCACGGCCGACCCACCGACGAGAACGCGCACCCGCACACCGACGGCTCCGGCGAGCTCGTGGTGGTGCACAACGGCATCATCGAGAACTATCTGCCGATCAAGGAGCGCCTGCAGGCCGAGGGGCACGTCTTCAAGTCCGAGACGGATACCGAGGTCATCGCGCACCTGATCGAGCGCCACCTCAAGGACACCCCGCGGCTCGACGAGGCCGTGCGACGCGCGCTGCGGGAGCTGCGCGGCTCCTACGCGGTTGTCGTGCTCCACCGCCAGATGCCCGATCGGCTGGTGGCGGCCAAGCTCGGCGCGGGCAGCGTGGTCGTGGGCCTGGGCGAGAACGAGACCTTCCTGGCCTCCGACATCCCGGCCATCCTCTCCCACACCCGCGACGTGGTGGTACTCGAGGACGAGGACGTGGCGGTGGTGACGCGGCGCGGGGTCGAGATCACCCAGCTCGACGGCGCTCCGGTGCAGCGGGCGCCCTCGCGCATCCTCTGGGATCCGATCCTCGCCGAGAAGGGCGGCTATCGCCACTTCATGCTGAAGGAGATCTACGAGCAGCCGCGCGCGGCCGCCGACACCATGCGCGGGCGCGTGCAGCCGGAGGGCGGCACCGTGGTGCTGCCCGACGTCCAGCTCGATCCCGAGGTCGTGGCCGGGATCCAGAGGATCGTGCTGGTAGCCTGTGGCACGTCGTATCACGCGGCCCTCGTCGGCCGCTTCATGATGGAGCGCCTCACCGGGATCACCTCCGAGGTGGACCTGGGCTCGGAGTACCGCTACCGCGACGCGGTTCTCGGACCCGAGACCCTCGTGATCGCGCTCTCGCAGTCGGGTGAGACCGCGGACACCCTCGGCGCGGTCAAGGCGGCCCGCGCGAAGGGCGCGCCCATCGTCGGCATCACCAACGTGGTGGGCTCGGCGCTCTCGCGCGAGGCGACCGGCACGCTCTACACGCACGCGGGGCCCGAGATCGGGGTGGCGTCGTCCAAGACGTTCACCGCGACGCTCATCGCGCTCTATCTGCTGGCCCTCTGGCTCGGGCGGCGGCGGGGCGTGCTGCTGGCCGAGGACGGGCGCAAGCACATCCAGGGCCTGCTGGAGCTGCCGCGACTGATGGAGCGGACGCTCGAGCTGGAGCCCGCGGTGGCCGAGCTGGCGCGCGAGGTCTCCCGGCACAAGAACTTCCTCTTCCTCGGGCGCGGCATAAATTATCCACTGGCGCTCGAAGGGGCGCTGAAGCTCAAGGAGCTGTCCTACGTGCACGCCGAGGGCTACCCGGCGGGCGAGATGAAGCACGGCCCCATCGCGCTGCTCGAGGACGGCTTCCCGGTCATCGCGCTGGCCCCGCGGGACGGCTCGTATGACCGCATGATGAGCAACCTCGAGGAAGTGCGGGCCCGCGACGGGCGGGTGATCGCCATCGGCCACGAGGGCGACCGCGAGCTGGCCGCCAAGGCCGTGGTGATGCTGGAGGTGCCGCCGTCGGGCGATCTGCTCACGCCCATCCTGCTGTCGATCCCGCTGCAGCTCCTGGCCTACCACGTCGCTGTCCGCCTCGGCCGCGACGTCGACCAGCCGAGAAACCTCGCCAAATCCGTGACGGTCGAATAGGCATCTCCCTCTCCCCACCGGGGAGAGGGCAGGGTGAGAGGCACGGCCCCTCCCGCTTGTGTTATCGTTTGTTCCCATGTCGCATCCTGCGGTGACCACGGACACTCTCCTCGCCCCGCTGAACCCACCGCAGCGCGAAGCGGTCACGACCACGAAGGGCCCCGTGCTCGTCCTGGCCGGGGCGGGCAGCGGCAAGACCCGGGTCATCGCCCACCGCATCGCCTATCTCCTGGCGGTGGACGGCATCGATCCGCGGCACGTGCTGGCGGTCACCTTCACCAACAAGGCCGCCGCGGAGATGCGGCACCGAGTGGAGGACCTGCTGCTGCCCGCGGGCATCCGCCCGCCGCTCATCGCCACCTTCCACTCGGCGTGTGTGCGCATCCTGCGTCAGCGCGCGGCCCAGGCCGGACTGCCCCCCTCGTTCGTGATCTACGACGAGGACGACCGGCAGAGCCTGGTGAAGGAGGCGCTGCGCGAGCTCGACTTCGACGAGCGCACGCTCACGCCCAGCACGGTGGTGCACCGCATCAGCCACTGCAAGAACCAGATGCGGTCGCCAGCGGACGTGGAACAGCTCGCGCGCACCCCCCGTGAAGAGCGGCTCGCCTCGCTCTACCGGCTCTACGAGGAGAAGCTCCAGGCCGCGGGCGCGCTCGACTTCGACGACCTGCTGCTCCGGGTGGTGCGGCTGCTGGAGACGGTGCCGGAGGCGCTGCGCTGGTACCGCACCGTGTGGACCCACGTCCTGGTGGACGAATACCAGGACACCAACCGCGCGCAGTACCGCATCGTGCAGCTCCTCACCGAGGAGCACCGGAACCTCTGCGTGGTGGGCGATCCCGACCAGTCGGTCTACCGCTGGCGGGGCGCCGACCTCCGGAACATTCTCGACTTCGAGAAGGACTACCCGGACTGCCGGGTGGTGGCGCTCGAGCAGAATTACCGCTCCACCAAGCGCATCCTCGACATCGCCTCCGCGGTGATCGTCAACAACACCGCCCGCAAGGACAAGCGGCTCTGGACCGAGAACCACGAGGGCGAGCGGGCGGAGGTCTACCGGGCCTGGGACGAGAACGAGGAGTCCGCCTTCGTGGCCCAGAAGATCCGGGCCGCCCACCGTGAGGGGATCGCATTTCGAGAGATCGCGGTCTTCTACCGCACCAACGCGCAGTCCCGCGTCCTGGAGGACGCGCTGCGCCGCGCCGGCATCCCGTACCTGATCGTGGGCGGCGTGCGCTTCTACGAGCGGCGCGAGATCCGGGACATGGTGGCCTACCTCCGCCTGATCTCGAACCCGCTCGACGACGTGGCCTTCCGCCGGGCGGTGGCCGCGCCCGCGCGCGGCATCGGCAAGGCCACGCTGGACCGCCTGGCCGACGCGGCCCGCGCGGCGAGCGTCCCGCTCCTGATGGCCTGCGCGACCCTGCCGGGCGACATCACCGGCAAGCCGCGCCGCGCCCTCGAGGAATTCGCCCGCCTCATCGCCCGCCTCGGGGAGCGGCGCTCCGCCTTCACGGTGCCCGCGCTGATCGACGAGGTGTGCGCGGTCTCCGGCTATCGCGACGCGCTGAAGGCGGAGCGCACCGCGGAGGCGGAGGCGCGGCTCGAGAACCTGGAGGAGCTGGTGGCCGCGTCCGAGGAGCTCATCGCGAGCCAGCTCGCGGCGGGCGTGGAGTCGGTGACCCTCGAGGCCTTCCTCGACTCGATCGCCCTGGTGGCCGACACCGACGAGATCGACGCGGAATCGGGTGGGGTGACCCTGATGACCCTGCACTCGGCCAAGGGCCTGGAGTTCCCGGTGGTCTTCCTCACCGGTCTCGAGGAAGGGGTGTTTCCGCATTCGCGGTCGATGCAGGAGCCGGAAGAGCTGGAGGAGGAGCGGCGGCTCTGCTACGTCGGGATCACGCGCGCCCGGGAGCGGCTGACGCTGTCGTACGCGCTCCACCGCCGCATCCAGGGCTACGGGGTCGCGGAGCCCTCGCGCTTCCTGCTCGAGATCCCGGAGGACCAGCTCCACCTGATCAACGCGCGCCGGCCCGAGCCGGTCCAGGTGCCGGCCTCCGGTGTCTCCGAGCCCGCCCCCGACGACGACTTCCCGTTCCGCCTGGGCGCCAAGCTGCGCCACGCGCGGTGGGGCGAAGGGCTGCTGGTGGGCATCCAGCGCGAGGGCGCCGACGTGATCGCCACCGTGCACTTCGCCAGTGTGGGGCGCAAGCGGCTGTCGCTCGAGTACGCGCACCTGGAGGAGATCTAGGCGATGGTCCCCTCCGGCCCGAAGATCTCGGCCAAGGACGTCGAGCACGTGGCCCGGCTGGCCCGGCTCGATCTGTCGGCCGCCGAGAAGGAGCGGATGAGCCGCGAGCTCGACGGTATCCTGACCTACATCGACAAGCTTCGGGCGCTCGACACGACCGGGGTGGAGCCCACCTCCCACGCGGTACCCGTCACCAACGTGATGCGGGACGACGTGCCGAGCCCGTCGCTGCCCCAGTCGGAGGCGCTCGCCAACGCGCCGGACCGGCAGGGCAACCTGTTCCGCGTCCCCAAGATCATCGAGGAGTAGCCGCGGCATGCTGGTGTCGCTGACCGCGCATGAGCTCGGGGCCCGGTACCGCAGCGGCGCCGCCACTCCCACGCAGGCCACCACCGAGTACCTGGCCCGGATCGGGCGGCTCGATCCGCAGGTGCGGGCCTTCCTCACCGTCACCCGGGAGGACGCGCTGCGCCGGGCGGCCGAGGCCGATGCGCGCTTCAAGGCGGGCGCCGCGCGGGGGCCGCTGGATGGCGTGCCGGTGGCGCTCAAGGACCTGTTCTGCACCCGCGGCGTCCGCACCACCTCCGGGTCGAAGATCCTCGACGCCTTCGTGCCTCCCTACGACGCGACGGTGGTCGCTCGGCTCGGCGCGGCGGGGGCGATCCTGCTCGGCAAGCTCAACATGGACGAGTTCGCGATGGGCTCGTCCACCGAGCACTCCGCCTTCGGTACCACGCGCAACCCGTGGGACCTGGCCCGCGTGCCCGGCGGCTCCTCGGGCGGCGCCTCCGCGGTGGTGGCGGCTGATTTCGCCCCGCTCAGCCTCGGCACGGACACCGGCGGCTCGATTCGCCAGCCCGCCGCCTTCTGCGGCGTACTCGGCATGAAGCCCACCTACGGGCGCGTGTCGCGCTACGGGGTCATCGCCTTCGCGTCCTCGCTGGACCAGGTCGGCCCCTTCGCCCGGGACGCGGAGGACGCGGCCCTGCTGCTGCAGGCGATCGCGGGCGCCGATCCGATGGACTCCACGGCGGTGGACGTGCCGGTTCCCGACTACCGGGCCGCGCTCGGGCAGGGAATCGAGGGCATGAAGATCGGGGTGCCCGCGGAGTACTTCATCGACGGGATGGATCCCGAGGTGGAGCGCGCGGTGCGCGAGGCCATCGCCGCGCTGGAAAAGCTGGGTGCCCGCACCGAGCCGGTCTCGCTCCCGCACACCGAGTACGGGCTCGCCGCCTACTACGTCATCGCGCCCGCGGAGGCGTCGTCGAACCTCGCGCGCTACGACGGGGTGAAGTACGGTCTGCGGGCGCCCGGCGCGCGCGACCTGATCGACATGTACAGCAAGACCCGCGCGGCCGGCTTCGGCAACGAGGTCAAACGCCGGCTGATGCTGGGGACCTACGTGCTCTCCGCCGGCTACTACGACGCTTATTACGGCCAGGCCCAGAAGGTCCGGACCCTGGTGCGGCGCGACTTCGAGCAGGCCTTCGCGCGCGTGGACCTGATCGTGGCACCCACCACGCCCGGCGTGGCGTTCAAGATGGGTGAGAAGGAAGATCCGCTGCAGATGTACCTGAACGACATCTTCACGATCCCGGTGAACCTCGCCGGGCTGCCCGGCGTCTCGATCCCGGGCGGCTTCACCCAGACCGGCCTGCCGATCGGCCTGCAGCTCATCGGCCGGGCCTTCGACGAGGCGACGCTGCTGCGCGCGGCCCACGCCTACCAGCAGTCCACCACCTGGCACACCCGCAAACCCCCGCTAACGGCATGAGTCCCGACGGTCGCCCGCACGCCCTATGACGGCCCGGTTGACGGGACTGACGGCCCGGTTGACGGGACGCCCCGATGAGGGCCAAAGGCCCGAAGAGGCTCAACCGCAAACCCAATTCTTCCACATTCAAGCGCTATGAAAGACAGTTACGAAACGATCATCGGCCTGGAGGTTCACGCCCAGCTCGCGACCGCGACCAAGATGTTCTGCGGCTGCCGAGCCACCTTCGGGGCGGCGCCGAACACCCAGACCTGTCCGGTCTGCCTGGGGTTGCCCGGCTCGCTCCCGGTGATCAACCGGCGCGCCATCGAGTTCGGCACGATGACCGCCCTGGCGCTCGGCTGCGGGGTGAACGGCCTGAATCGCTTCGCGCGCAAGCACTATTACTACCCCGACATGCCGAAGAACTACCAGATCAGCCAGTACGAGGAGCCGCTCGCCGAGCACGGCCGCCTCGCCATCGACGCGGGCGGCGGGCCGCGCGAGATCGGGATCCAGCGCGTGCACCTCGAGGAGGACGTGGGCAAGCTCGTCCACGAGGGCGCGCTCGAGACCGCCCCCTCGAGCAGCGTGGACTTCAACCGGTCCGGCGTGCCCTTGATGGAGATCGTCTCCAGGCCCGACCTCCGGAGCCCGGAGGAGGCCGCCGCCTACCTGAAGACCCTCCGCGCGATCCTGATCTACCTGCGCGTGTGCGACGGCAACATGGAAGAGGGCTCGCTCCGCTGCGACGCCAACATCTCGCTCCGGCCGCGCGGTCAGGCCGAGTACGGCACCAAGGTCGAGATCAAGAACATGAACTCGTTCCGGAACGTGCGCGACGCGCTCGAGTACGAGATGAGGCGGCAGGCGCGCGCGCTCGAGACCGGGGAGCGCATCGTCCAGGAGACGCGGCTCTGGGATCCCGATCGGGGCGTGACCGTCTCGATGCGCTCGAAGGAGTTCGCGCACGACTACCGCTATTTCCCCGAGCCCGACCTGCCGCCGCTCGATCTGCGGGCGGACTGGGTGGACGGGGTGCGCGCGCAGCTCCCCGAGCTGCCCGCCGCCCGCCGGGCGCGCTTCCAGGACACCTACGCGCTCTCCGCCTACGAGGCCGATCTGCTGACCCAGGGCCGCGGGCTTGCGGACTACTTCGAGGAGGCCGCCCGCGGCGCCGGCAAGCCCAAGGCGGTGGCCAACTGGGTGCTCAACGAGCTCCTGCGCGAGCTGCCCGCGGACGACGACCGCGCGGTGGCCGCCTGTCCGATCCCGCCCGCCAACCTGGTGGGGCTGCTGGCCCTGATGGACGACGGCACCATCAGCGGCAAGATCGCCAAAGACGTGTTCGAGAAGATGTACCGCTCGGGCGACACGGCGCAGGCGATCGTCAGCCGCGAGGGCCTCACCCAGGTGGCCGACGAGGGCGCCCTGGGCGCCGCGGTGGACCGGGTCCTGGGCGAGCACGCCAGGGTGGTGGACGATTTTCGGGCCGGAAAGAAGGCCGCGCTGGGCTTTCTGGTCGGCCAGGTCATGAAATCCACCCAGGGGAAGGCGAATCCGGCCGTGGTGAACCGGTTGTTGGAGGAAAAAATACGAAAGGTCGAATAGTTAGATAGAATGATGTGCAGCCCATGATTCGGCTGCAGCACGTGTCGATGGTCTTTGGTGCCGGCCCCTCCCGCGTGGCCGCCCTGAGCGACGTGTCCTTCCATATCGCCAAGGGGGAGTTCGTGGTCCTGAGCGGGGCCAGCGGGGCTGGCAAGACGACGCTGCTCCGGCTCCTCTATGGGGCCGAAATGCCCTCCGAGGGTGACATCGACGTGGCCGGGTTCGACGTCGCCGCGCTCCGCCGCTCCGAAATCCCACGCCTGCGCCGGTCCATCGGCATCGTGTTCCAGGACTCGAAGCTGCTGGCCGGCCGCTCCGTGTTCGAGAACGTGGCCTTCGTGCTCCGCGTGCTCGGGACGGCCCGGCGCGACATCACGCCCAGGGCCTTCGCCGCGCTAAAGGCGGTTGGGCTGTCCGCGCGGGCCCAGGCCTTCCCGCACCAGCTCTCCCAGGGGGAGGCGCAGCGGGCCTCGCTGGCGCGGGCCATCGTCAAGTCGCCGGGGTTGCTCGTGGCCGACGAGCCCACCGGCAACCTGGACGACGACATGGCCGGCGAGATCCTGGCGCTGGTCAAGGACATCTGGAGCCGCGGGACCACCGTGCTGTTCGCGACCCACCAGGCTCGCCTCGTGCCGCAACTCAGGCGCCGCACGCTGAAGCTCGAAGGTGGCCGCCTGGTCAAGGACGAAGGATGAGCTGGGCGCTTCGAGTTGCCGCCAGCGAGATGGCACACGGTCGATCTCCGATTCGCCTTCGGCCGCAGCTCGCCGGGCATCGTTCGGGTCAGGGCTGATGTTCAGCTTCGTCATGAACGAGGCGATGCGCGACTTGCGGCGTGCCGGCCGCGTCGGCCTCGCGGCCATCCTCCTGATCGCGCTCTCCCTCACCGCTCTGGGCGGCTTCTGGCTGCTCTCGATCAACCTGGGACGGGCCATCGATCAGTGGGGCGACCGGGTGCGCGTCATCGTGTACCTGAAGGACGAGCCGCCTCCCGCGAAGCTCGACGACCTCCTCCAGCGCATCGAGGCGGTGGGGGGCATCCAGCGGCTGCGTTACGTTTCGAAGGCCGAAGCCCTGGGCGTGCTGAAGCGCTCGCTCGGTAGCCAGGCCGACGTGGCCGAGCAGCTCCCGCGCAATCCGCTGCCCGCCTCGGTGGAGGTGACGCCCGACGCGGCCATTGCGACGCCGGAGGGCACCCGGGCTCTGGTGGGCCGCCTCGTGGCGCTTCCCGAAGTGGAGGAGGTCCAGGGCGGCAGCCAGTGGGTGGACGGGCTCGCCCAGTTCCGCCGCCTGTTCCAGGGGGTCGGGCTCGTGATCGGCGCGGTGCTGGCGGTGGCCGCGATCCTCACCGTGACCACCGCGACGACCCTGGTCCTGCATCTCCGGCGCGACGAGATGGAGATCATGCGGCTGGTGGGCGCCACCGAGAACGTGATCCGTGCGCCGCGGCTGCTCCAGGGCATGGCTCAGGGCCTGGTCGCCGCCATCATGGCGCTCGCCGCGCTCGAGATCGCCTACGCCCTCGCGGTGCCCCGGATCGAGCCCCTGTTGCCGGTGACGCTCGGCCTCGAGCGGGTGACCTTCCTCTCTCCGCTCCAGGCGCTCGCCCTCATCGGCGCCGGGACCATGCTGGGGGCGGTGGGCGGGCTGCTGGCCCGCGGGCGGGCCCAGGCATGAGGCGGCGCCCCGGCCCCGGCATCTGCCCAGGTATCCGGCCAGGCATCTGGTGGATCGGCCTGGCATTGGCGCTTGCGCCGACCCTGCTCGCCACGGTGAGCCTGGCCCAGGCCCCGAAGCGCGAGGCGGCCGAGATCGGAGACAAGCAGCGGGACCTGCAGCAGGCGCAGAAGCGCCTGCTCGAGGAGCGCCGGAAGGCGGCCGACGCGCGCAAGCGCGAGGCGGGCGTCCTGAGCGAGCTCGAGGCAATCGATCAGCGGCTCATCGACAAGCGCAAGCAGGTTGCGGCCCTGGACGGGCGGCTGCGCCGAGCCCAAGCCGACGTGGGCCGGCTGCAGGGTGAGATCGGGCGGCTACAGTCGCGGCGGTCCGGACAGGAGGACGCACTGGGGAGACGCCTGCGGGCGCTCTACAAGTTGCAGGCCCAGGGCGGCGTGCTCCCGATCGTGCTCTCGGGCGCCGACCCGGTCGAGCAGGCGGTGCAGCTCCGGCACCTGACCACCCTGGCCTCGGTGGACGCGAGGCTCATTCGAGAGTATCGTGTGACGTCCGAGGTGCTGGCCGATCGGAGGGTCCGGGTTGAGGCCCGCGGGCGGGAGATGGCTGCGCTCCGCTCCGAGGCGGACCAGGAGCGGGCCGAGTTCGATCAGGAGGCGGCGAAGCGGCGCGCGCTGCTCTCGAAGGTGCAGGGCGAGCGCGCGTACCACGACCGGATGGTCGGCGAGCTGTCCGAAGCCACCCGGCGGCTCGAGGCGTTCATCCGCGATCTGCAGGAGAAGCAGCGACGGGCGGTGGCGAAGGTGCCGCCGCCGAGCCGCCCGGCCCGGCCGGCGCCGGGAGCCGCGAGCCCGGGCCCCGGCTTCGCAGCCCTGCGGGGGCAACTGTCCTGGCCGGCGGATGGCCGGGTCGTCGCCGAGTACGGCCCGCAGGTCAATCCGCGCTTCGGGACGAGGACGTTCCGCAACGGTATCGACATCGAGGCCACCGAGGGCTCGAGCATCGCGGCGGTGTTCCCCGGCCACGTCGTCTACACCGGCTGGTTCCGGGGCTACGGGAATCTGATCATCGTGGATCACGGCGGCGAGTACTACACGGTCTACGCCCACGCCGCCGACATCCGGGTGACCGAGGGCGACGAGGTGAAGCAGGGGCAGATCATCGGCACGGTGGGCGACACCGGCTCGCTGCAGGGGCCGCGCCTGTACTTCGAAGTGCGGTACGGGGGGAAGCCGCAGGATCCAGCGCAGTGGCTGAGGCCAGGTGGCTAGGCGAGGCGTAGCCGCAGGCGAGCCGGAAGCTTGGCGAGGTGCAGCCGCAGGCGAGCCGAGCGAATACGAAGATGAAGCGACGGTAGCAAGCAGGTAGGCCACGTACACACGGAGGCGTACACGATGCGGCCCATCCGGCACATGAAGAAGGTGGTCATGATCTCCGCGCTGTTGCTCATCCTCACCCTGTCCCTCGGCGGCGGGGTGGCGAGCAAGGGCAACGATACCGCGGCCACCTACGAGAACCTGCGGCTCTTCACCGAGGTGCTCTCGATCGTCCAGAGCCAGTACGTGGACGAGGTCGTGGCCAAGGACATCATCTACAACGCGATCAAGGGCACGCTGCGGGGGCTCGACCCGCACTCCTCGTTCCTGGATCCGGAGATGTACCGGGAGATGCAGGTCGAGACGAGCGGCAGCTTCGGGGGTCTCGGCATCGAGATCACCCTGCGGGACGACGTGCTCACCGTGGTGGCGCCCATCGAGGGCACCCCGGCCTATCGCGCGGGGATCCAGCCCGGCGACCGCATCCTGAAGATCGAAGGGCTCTCCACCAAGGACATGCAGCTCTCCGACGCGGTCAAGCGCATGCGGGGCAAGCCGGGCAGCAAGATCACGATCTCGATCGTGCGCGAGGGCTGGGCGGAGCCGAAGGACTTCGTCATCACCCGCGAGCAGATCCGCGTCCAGTCGGTACGGGCCAACCAGCTCGAGCCGGGCATCGAGTACATCCGCCTGCGCCAGTTCCAGGAGCAGACCGCCAGCGATCTGGAGGTCTCGCTCGACAAGTACATGAAGGAAGGCAAGATCCAGGGTCTGGTGCTGGACCTCCGCAACAATCCGGGCGGCCTCCTCACCTCCGCGGTGGAGGTGACCGAGAAGTTCCTGGAATCGGGCAAGCTGGTGGTCTACACGGAGGGGCGCGTGCGCAACCAGAACATGCGCTTTTCCTCGAACGCCAAGCGGGTGTTCAACGACTTTCCCATCGTGGTGCTGGTCAATCAGGGCAGTGCCTCCGCCTCCGAGATCGTGGCGGGCGCGCTCCAGGACTGGGGCCGGGCGGTGGTGATCGGGACCACGAGCTTCGGCAAGGGCTCGGTGCAGACCATCATCCCGCTCTCGGACGGCTCGGGCCTGCGCCTGACCACCGCCAAGTACTTCACGCCCAAGGGCCGCTCGATCCACGGCAAGGGCATCACTCCCGACATCATCGTGGAAGCGCCGAAGCCGGCGCCGCCGGCCGCCGGCGGCGAGGCGCCCGTGCCGACCCCGCCCGTGTCGGAGACGCCGCAGGAGCAGCTCAAGCGTGATCCGCAGCTGCAGCGCGCCCTGGACCTGCTCAAGGCCATGAAGATTCTGGACAAGAGCCGGCCGGTACCGGCGGGGCCGCAGGCCCAGACCCGCTAGGCAGGCAGGAGAGAACCGATGCCGGCGAGAGTGTGGCAGGCTCTCGCCGGCATCATCGTGCTGCTGCTGCTCGCGGTGGTCGGGCTCGATCAGTGGCAGGCCCGGAGCGGCGAGGCGAGCCTGTTCGGGTCCGATCTGCTCGGGCGCGCACCCCGAAGGTCCGCGGCGCCGGCCCCCGCGACGCTCGGACGATCGCTCCCGGACAGCGCGCCTCTGCCCCCCGGGGCTCCGCGAGTGGCCGTCATCGTGGACGACCTCGGCAGCCGCCGTGACGTGTTCGACGTCCTGCGCGAGATCCGGCGCCCGCTCACGGTGGCGGTGCTGCCCGGGCTGCCCCTCTCGGCCGCCATCGCGCGGGACGCCTCGCGCGCGGGCATGGAAGTGCTGCTCGGGTTGCCGATGGAGCCGTACCGGTTCCCGGAGGTGGATCCGGGCCCGGGCGCGCTGCTCATGTCCATGCCTCCCCGCGAGATCCAGCAGCTGGTGGGCAGCCACCTGGAGGCAATGGCGCCCGCGGTCGGCGTGGTGAACCGCATGGGCTCGCGGCTCACCGAGGACCGGGCGCGCATGCGCGCAATACTGGACGTGCTCGCGGCGCGCCGGCTCTTCCTGGTGGACGCCTACACGTCGAGCCAGTCGGTGGCCTTCGACGAGGCGCGGGACGCGGGTGTGCGCGCGGCCCGCCGGCAGATCCTGGTGGATCACGCGCGCGGCGAGGCGGGCGATCGAGCCCGGTGGGACGAGGTGGCGGGCTGGGCGGAGCGGCGGGGTGAGGTGATCGTGGTCGCGCACGGCCACCCGCTGACCGTGAGGCTCTTGAAGGAATACGTGCCTCGGTGGGAGGCGCGCGGACTCCGGCTGGTGCCGGTGTCCCAACTCGCGCGATAATCGAGCCGACATGATGGTCCTCGCCATCGAGACCTCCTGCGACGAGACGGCCGCCGCCGTGGTGGACGGCGGCCGCAAGATACTCTCGAGCATCGTGGCCTCCCAGGACGACGTGCACGCCCCCTACGGCGGCGTGGTGCCGGAGCTGGCGTCGCGCCGGCACCTCGAGGTGCTGATGCCGGTGGTGCGCCGGGCGCTCGCGGCGGCCGCGATCCGGCTCGACGACGTGGACGGCCTGGCGGTGACCTACGGTCCCGGGCTCGTAGGCTCGCTGCTCATCGGCTGCGCGGCGGCCAAGGCGATCGCCTACGCGCGCCGCCGGCCCCTGGTCGGGGTGAACCATCTCGAGGGACACATCTACGCGGCCTTCCTCGAGGGGGACCCGCCCAGCTTCCCGTTCCTGGCCCTGGTCGTCTCGGGCGGTCACACCGCGCTCTACCTGGCGCGGGAGGCGCGACGCTACGAGCGCATCGGACAGACGCGCGACGACGCGGCGGGAGAGGCCTTCGACAAGGTGGCCAAGCTGCTCGGCCTGGGGTTTCCGGGCGGGCCCGCCATCGAGAGGGTGGCGCGCGCCGGCGACCCGCGCGCGATCGTGTTCCCGACCGCCAACATGAGCGACGGCGCGGCGGACTTCTCGTTCAGCGGCCTCAAGACCGCGGTCTCGCTCCACGTGCGCCGCGCGGGCGCGCTCGCTCCCGCCCGGGTCGCCGATGTCGCGGCGTCCTTCCAGGCCACCACGGTCAAGATGCTGGTGCGCAAGACCGTGAAGGCCGCGCTCCGCGCCGGAGTGCGGCGGCTGGTGCTCACCGGCGGAGTGGCCGCCAACACCGCGCTGCGGGAGTCCCTGGAGGGCGAATGCCGCGAGCGCGGGTGGGCCTTCCACGTGCCTTCGCGCCGGCTCTGCACCGACAACGCGGCCATGATCGCGGCCGCCGGCCACGACCGGCTGGAGGCGGGGGAGCACGCCTCGCTGTCGCTCAACGCCGTTCCCGATCTGGTGCTGGCGTGAGCCCTCGTCTCGACTACGAAGCGCTTATCGCCGGACTGCCTGACGCGGTGGTGGGCGTGGACGATGCCCTGCGCGTGATGCTCTGGAACCCGGCCGCGGAGGCGCTGCTCGGCCGGTCGGCCCGGCGGACGATCGGCCGCACGCTCAAGGAAGTCTTCCCGCCGGATACCTCGCTGGTGCGGCACCTGACCGACACGCTGGCCACCGGAGAAAGCCGGTCGGAGTCGGAGGCGGTGATCGAAGGTGGGGACGGCCGCCCCGTGCACCTGAGCGTGGTCACCGCGCCGCTGGCGGTGCGGAGCGGGGGCGTCGAGGCCGCGGTGGCGGTGCTGCGCGACATGACCCGGCTCCACCAGCTCGAGGCGGAAGTGCGGCGCGGTGAGACGCTGGCCGCGGCCGGGCAGATCGCGATCGGGCTGGCCCACGAGATCCGTAATCCGCTCGGGGCGATCCGCGGAGCGGTGCAGCTCATGGCCCGCGAGATGGGCGAGGACGCCCGCCTCGGCGAGTACACCGACGTCCTGCTCAAGGAAGTGGACCGGGTCAACCGGATCATCGAGATGCTGCTCGACATCAGCCGCCCGGTCACCCTGCGTCCGGTGCCCCTCAACGTCCACCAGCTCCTCGAGCGCGTGGCCCTCCTGTCCGAGGAGCTGGCGGCCCAGCGCGGCGTGCAGATCGTGCGGCGCTACGACCCGAGCCTCCCGCCGATCCTGGCCGACGAGGACCGCATCCTGCAGGTCTTCCACAACCTCGTCCGCAACGCGGTGGAGGCGATGACGGCGGGCGGCCGCCTGACCCTGGTCACGCGGCTCAGCATGAACCCGCTTTTCGCCAAGGTGGACCTGGGGCACGGCCAGCGCAGCATGGCCGAGATCCAGGTGCTGGACGAGGGCCAGGGCATCCCGGAAGCCACCCGCTCCCGGCTCTTCACTCCGTTCTTCACCACCAAGGACAAGGGCCTGGGCCTGGGCCTGGCCCTCTGCCACCGGATCGTCGAGGAGCATCGCGGCGCGATCCAGATCGCCAGCGAGCCCGGGCGCGGCACCGCCGTCTCCTGCTTCCTCCCCATCGCCCGATGATCGATCAGCCGGCGACGATGGATCCGCGATCCACGAGCGGGATGACCGCGCGCATCCGATGAGCGCCGCAGGCGCGAATGGGCCACGACGCCGCGCGATAACTTCCACCGCCATGGACTTAGAATGACGGCCGGACGCATCCTGATCGCCGACGACGAGGACAGCCTGCGCTGGGTCCTCGAGAAGGGCTTCCGAGGCGCGGGCTACCAGGTCACCGCGGTCAAGGACGGCACCGCGGCCCTCCGGGAGGTCGAGGGCGAGCCGTTCGACCTGATCCTCCTGGACATCCGGATGCCCGGGATCGACGGGCTCTCGCTGCTCAAGCAGGTGCGCGGCCACCGGCCGGACGCGCAGGTCGTGATCATGACCGCCCACGGCACGATGGAGACGGCGGTTGCCGCCATGCAGGACGGCGCCTACGACTATCTGGCCAAGCCCTTCGATCTCGACGAGGCGCTGCTGGTGGCGGAGCGGGCCCTCACCGCGCGCCGCCTCACCCAGGAGGTGACCGCACTGCGCTCGAGCCTCAGGGAGGTGTGGGAGTTCGGCGCGCTGGTGGGCCGCCACCCGACCATGCAGGAGGTCTACAAGATCATCGGCCGCGTAGCGGCCAGCGACGTCACCGTGCTCCTGCGGGGCGAGTCCGGCACCGGCAAGGAAGTGGTGGCGCGCGCGTTGCACCACTACAGCCGCCGCGCGGGACGGCCGTTCATGGGCATCTCGGCGGCGGCCATTCCCATCAACCTGCTCGAGTCCGAGCTGTTCGGCCACGAGAAGGGCTCGTTCACCGACGCCAAGGAGCGCCGCCTCGGCAAGCTCGAGCTGGCCCACGGCGGCTCGGTGTTCTTCGACGAGATCGGCGACATGCCGGCCGAGCTGCAGGTGAAGCTGCTGCGCGCCTTGCAGGAGCGCAGCTTCGAGCGCGTCGGCGGGCACGAGCTGATCCGCATGGACGTGCGCGTGCTCGCGGCCACCCACCGCGACCTCGAGGCGATGATGAAGGCGGGGCAGTTCCGGGAGGACCTGTTCTACCGCTTGAATGTGGTCACGCTCTCGCTGCCCGCTCTCCGGGACCGCCGCGGCGACATCCCGCTGCTCGCCGAGCACTTCCTGGCCAAGTACGCCGAGTCCCTGGGCGAACGGGTGGTGGCCGGAGACGCCATGGACCGGCTCGTCGGCCACGACTGGCCGGGGAACGTGCGCGAGCTGGAGAACGTCATTCAGCGGGCCATGGTCATGGCCTCCGCGGGCGTGATCCTGCCCGAGCACCTGCCCATCGGCCCGGTCTCGGCGGCGGCCGCGGTGGGCACCGACGCCTCGCTGGAGGACGTCATCGAGCGCAAGATGCACGAGTGCGTGCGCGGCCTGCGCGGCCACGCGTCCGCCAACCTGCATGGCCTCATGGTCGGACTGGTGGAGAAGCCGCTGCTGCGGGCGGTGATGCGGGAGACCAAGGGCAACCAGGTACGCGCGGCCCAGCTCCTCGGGATCAACCGGAACACCCTGCGCAAGAAGCTCAAGGAGCACGCCATCGACCCCGACGCGGTGTAGGACGCGATGCCGACCCGTTGCGGCTGGGCGAATGGCGGCCCGCTGGAGATCGCGTACCACGACACCGAGTGGGACGTTCCGTCCCGCGACGACCGGCACCTCTTCGAGATGCTCGTGCTCGAGGGCGCCCAGGCCGGCCTCTCCTGGTCCACGATTCTGCGCAAGCGGGAGAACTATCGGAAGGCCTTCGCGGGCTTCGATCCCGCCAAGGTCGCCCGGTTCGACGCCCGCCGGCGGGCCGCCCTCATGCGCGACGCGGGCATCGTGCGCAACCGGCAGAAGATCGAGGCGACGGTGGGCAACGCCCGCCGGGTGCTGGCGGTGCAGGAGGAGCTCGGCAGCCTCGCGGAGTACCTGTGGCAGTTCGTGGACGGCCGACCGATCCAGAACGCGTGGGCGGCCGGCGCGCGAGTCCCGGCCGAGACCGCGGAGTCACGCGCGATGAGCAAGGCGCTCGTCCAGCGCGGGTTCCGGTTCGTCGGGCCCACGATCTGCTACGCGTTCATGCAAGCCACCGGCATGGTGAACGATCACATCACGACGTGTTTCCGTTATCCCAGGCGAAGGAGCCGACGGGCATGAGGATCGGGATCATCGGGGCAGGCGCCATCGGTTGCGTGGTCGGAGGGCTCCTCACCAAGGCGGGACACGACGTCACGCTCGTGGACCAGTGGCCCGAGCACATCGAGACCATGAAGCAGCGGGGGCTGCGGCTCAGCGGCACCTGCGGGGAGCACACGATCCCGGTGAAAGCGCTCCACATCCACGAGCTGCAGGGGGTGGCGACGCCGTTCGAGGCGGTCTTCGTGTCGGTGAAGTCCTACGACACCGAGTGGGCGGCCCAGATGGCGCGGGCCTACCTCAAGGAGCCCGACGGGGTCGTGGTGGACTTCCAGAACGGGGTCAACGACGAGCGGGTGGCCTCGGTGGTGGGCCAGTCGCGCTGCCTCGGCTGCGTGATCACGATCGGCGCCGGCATGTACGAGCCCGGGCACGCCATGCGCACCGACTCGGGCACCATTGGCTTCAAGATCGGCGAGCACGACGGCCGGGACACGCCGCGGGCCCAGGCGCTGGCGCGGGTGATGAACGACGTGGCCGGCGCCAAGGTGACGACCAACCTGTGGGGTGAGCGCTGGTCCAAGCTGGCCGTCAACTGCATGGCCAACCCGCTGGCCGGGCTGAGCGGCCTGGGCTCGGCCGAGGTCCGCACTGCGCCCATCCCGCGCCGCATCGCGATCCACGTGGCCGCGGAGGTGATCCAGGTCGGCCGCGCCGCCGGATACGAGGTCGAGCCCATCTACGGCATCGACGCGCGGCGCTTCGTGGACGCGGCCCAGGGCAAGGGCCGGGACGCGGTCGAGGCCGACATGGCCGCGAGCGTGAAGTTCCTGACCGGCGGGCGGCCGTCCATGCTCCAGGACGTCATGAAGGGGCGGCGCACCGAGATCGATTATCTGAACGGCTACGTGAGCCAGCAGGGCAAACGCCTGGGCGTCGCCACGCCCGTCAACGACGCGGTGGTGGAGGCGGTGCGGCGGCACGGCGTCGGCACGCTCAAGCCCGACCCGAAGAACCTCGACCCGCTCATGGCGGCGCTTGAATCGAAGGGGGCCTAGGCGGCCCCCTCCGAGCCTCCCCGAATCAGGATTGCGCCGGCGGAGCCGGCGCTCGAACGGGAGAGATCTAGGAGGCGAGGGCGGGTTTGCGGGTGAACCAGGGGCGCGCCGCCTCGAGCTGAGCGCCCAGGCGGAAGAGGGCGGCCTCGTCGCCGTAGCGAGCGACGAGCTGGACCGCCACCGGCAGGCCGCTCGCGGCCTGCCCGATCGGCAGCATCATGGCGGGCTGGCCGGTGAGGTTGAACCACACCGTGAACGGCGAGAATGCGAAGACCCGCCGCCAGTACTCCTCGATGTCGTCCATCATCATGTCGATCCAGCCGAGCTTGACCGGAAGCTGGCCCAGGCCGGGCGTCAGCAGCACGTCGTAGCGCGCGTGGAAGGCGGCCATCTGCCGGCCCAGCCGGTGGGCGGTCTGCGTCGCGCGCACGTAGTCGGCCGAGCTGATGCGCTCGCCGAGCTTCGCGGTGTTCCAGGTCACCGTCTCCACCTCGCCTTCGCGGGCCGGCCGCCCCGCGGTGGGGTGCGTCGAGAGGTTCACCACCGTGTTGACCGCGGCCAGGGTGATGAAGGTGGGGATCACCGCGCCCCGCTCGATCTCGGGATCGGCCTCCTCGACGTGGTGACCGAGACCGGCGCAGAGCTCCGCGGCATCGCGCAGGGTGGCCAGGCTCTCGGGGTCGACCCGTGCGCCGTTGGGGGCGGCCGTCGTGTAGGCGATACGCAACGGTCGCGGGGAGGCCGTGATCTCGCTCAGGAACGGCCGGGCCGGGGGTGGCGCCGAGTACGGGTCGCCCGGCCCGGGGCCGCAGGTGGCGTCGAGCAGGGCCGCGCTGTCGCGCACCGTGAGGGAAACCGCGTGCTCGGTCGAGCAGCCGCCGAGGCCCTCGCCGGTCACGGGGGCGAAGGTGTTGCGCCCGCGCGTGGGCTTGAGCCCGACCAGCCCGCAGCTCGCGGCGGGGGCACGGATGGAGCCGAAGCCGTCGCTGGCGTGCGCGATCGGCAGCATGCGCGCGCCCACCGCGGCGGCGGCTCCGCCGCTCGAGCCGGACGAGATCCGGCTGGGGTCCCACGGATTGCGGGTGGGGCCGTAGAGCTGGGGCTCGCAGGTGAGCGAGAGTCCGACCTCGCAGGTGTTGGTGCGTCCGAAGATCACGAGCCCGGCCCGCTTGAGGCGGGCCACGTTCTCGCTGTCGAAGGTGGACGGCGGCGTGTCGGCGAAGAAGCGGCTGCCCCGCGTCATCCTCACGCCGGTCAGCGGGGCCCCAAGGTCCTTGAGAAGGAACGGCACCCCGCGGAAGGGCCCCTCCGGCAGCCCCTCCGCGATCGCGTGCCGCCCGTAGTCGTAGAGCGGCATGATCACCGCGTTCACCGTCCGGTTGCGCGCTTCGACCCGCTGGATGGCCGACTCCAGCAGCTCGGCGGGCGTCACCTTGCCACGCCGGACCAGGTCGGCCAGAGTGAGGGCGTCGTACTGCTCGTAGTCCGAGAATGCCGCCATGGCCGCTCCACGTTCACCCTCTCCCCCGTGAGGGGAGAGGGCAGGGTGAGGAGGTGTGGGGACCCGCTACTGCTCCACGTAGAGCTGGCCGCCCGTCTTCTTGAACTCCGCGGCCTTCTCCCGCAGGCCCTGGACCACCGCCGCGGTCTCGCTCGCGATCCCGTGCTTCGCCGCGTAGTCGCGCACGTCCTGGGTGATCCTCATCGAGCAGAAGTGCGGCCCACACATCGAGCAGAAGTGCGCGAGCTTGGCGCCTTCGGCGGGCAGGGTCTCGTCGTGGAAGGAGCGGGCGGTCTCCGGATCGAGCGAGAGGTTGAACTGGTCCTCCCACCGGAACTCGAAGCGGGCCCGGGAGAGCGCGTCGTCCCAGTCGCGGGCCTTGGGATGCCCCTTGGCGAGGTCGGCCGCGTGCGCCGCGATCTTGTAGGCGATGACGCCGTCCTTGACGTCCTGCCGGTCGGGCAGCCCCAGGTGCTCCTTGGGCGTGACGTAGCAGAGCATGGCGGTGCCGTACCAGCCGATCATCGCCGCGCCGATCGCGGAGGTGATGTGGTCGTAGCCCGGCGCGATGTCGGTGGTGAGCGGGCCGAGCGTGTAGAACGGCGCCTCGTGACAGACCGCGAGCTGCCGGTCCATGTTCTCCTTGATCAGGTGCATGGGCACGTGGCCCGGGCCCTCGATCATGACCTGGCAGTCCTGCTCCCACGCCACCCTGGTGAGCTCGCCGAGCGTGTCGAGCTCGGCGAACTGCGCGTCGTCGTTGGCGTCGGCCTGGCAGCCGGGCCGGAGCCCGTCGCCCAGCGAGAACGCCACGTCGTAGGCGGCCATGATCTCGCAGGTCTCGCGGAAGTGGGTGTAGAGGAAGCTCTCCTGGTGATGGGCCAGGCACCACTTGGCCATGATCGAGCCGCCACGCGAGACGATGCCGGTGACGCGCTTGGCGGTGAGCGGGATGTAGCGCAGCCGCACGCCCGCGTGGATCGTGAAGTAGTCCACGCCCTGCTCGGCCTGCTCGATCAGCGTGTCGCGGTAGATCTCCCAGGTCAGCTCTTCCGCCTTGCCGTGCACCTTCTCGAGGGCCTCGTAGATCGGGACGGTGCCCACCGGCACCGGCGAGTTGCGCAGGATCCACTCGCGCGTCTCGTGGATGTTCTTGCCGGTGGAGAGATCCATGATGGTGTCGCCCCCCCACCGGGTGGCCCACGTCATCTTCTCGACCTCCTCCTCGATCGAGGAGGAGACCGCGGAGTTGCCGATATTGGCGTTGATCTTCACCAGGAAGCGACGGCCGATGATCATCGGCTCGGTCTCCGGGTGGTTGATGTTGGCGGGGATGATGGCGCGGCCGCTGGCCACCTCGTCACGCACCACCTCGGGGCTCATGCCCTCGCGCAGGGCCACGAACTCCATCTCGGGGGTGATCTCGCCGCGCCGGGCATAGTGCATCTGGGTCACGCGATGGCCGGGCTTGGCGCGCAGCCCCCAGCGTCCGCCCGCGCCGGGCTCGACGTCGTTGCGCGCGAGGATCCAGTGGCGCCGGAGCGGCGGCAGCCCCTGCTTGACGTCCGGCGTGTAGCTCGGGTCGGTGTAGGGGCCGCTCGTGTCGTAGAGCCGGATGCGCTCGCCGGTGGAGAGCGCGACCTCGCGGAACGGAACGCGGACCGACGGATCGGATGCGGAGAGATAGATCTTCATGTCAGGCCTCCCTTCGCTGGTATTACCCAGATCAGGTTTGTAGCGGTCGGCAGCGTGCGGCTGCCCTCTCAGCCCGGTCGTCCGAGCTCCCGCGTGGGAATGGCTGGCTGAATGCTACGTCCAAAGCCCGGCGTGGTCAAGGCGCCGCGCGCTCAGCGCGGCAGGGGCGTGACGCGGATCAGCACGCTCGTCTTGGCGGCCAGGCCCTTGCGGATGTAGGGGCCCATGAACAGCGGAACCATCAGCCAGTACTTCCGCCGGTAGGTGGACAGCAGCGCCCCTTCGAGATCGGGCCGGTCGTCCACCCACTCGGCCCGCCCCTCGAAGGCGGGGCCATCCTTGGCGCCCACGTGGATGGTCACGCGCCCGTTGTTCCGGATCCGGCGCGCCTTGACGCTGTCGCGCTTGGTGGTGAAGTAGATGGAGTCCTCGTGGGGCCAGAGCCAGGTGGGCACGGTGCCGGGCTTGCCCGCCTGGCTGTAGGTCGTTACGTAGATGTACTTGGCTCGCGCGAGCGCGGCGGCCAGCTCCGGAGATCGGGCGGGGCTTCTTGCGTCCATCCGGGCTAGAGCCTACCATGCGGGCAGCGACTCCAGGCTCCGGAGGAGACCACATGCCCCCGCACCGTCACGCCTACCGCCCCACCGTCATGGGCACCCGCGGCGCCGTCGCCTCGGCCCATCCGCTCGCCTCCATGGCCGGCATTCGAGTGCTGCTCGAGGGCGGAAACGCGGTGGACGCCGCGGTCGCGGTCGGTTCCACCCTCAACGTGGTCGAGCCGTTCATGTCGAGCGCGGGCGGCATCGGCCTCATGCTGGTCTCGAGGGCGCGCACGCGCGAGCGCCACGTGCTGGACTTCATCGGTCCCGCCCCGCGCGCGGCCGACGCCGCCCGCTGCACCGAGGACGAGCTGGCGGGCGGGCCCAAGGCCTGTGCGACGCCGGGCAACCTGGGCGGCTGGCTGGCCGCGCTCGAGCGCTTCGGCAGCATGCCACGGGCGCGGGTCCTGGCGCCCGCGATCGAACTGGCCGAGCGCGGGGTGCCCCTGACCTTCGCCAGCGTGAAGTTCTTCGAGCAGGCACGAGCCACCCTCGGCCGCTCCGCGGAGGCGGGCCGGCTGTATCTCGGCAACGGCGGGCCGCGGCCGGGCAAGATCGTCACGTACAAGGAGCTGGCCGCGACATTCCGCCAGGTCGCGGAGGGCGGCGTGGAGGTCTTCTACCGCGGGCCGATCGCCCGCGCGATCGCCCGCGCGGTGACCGAGGCCGGCGGCTGGCTCTCCGAGGAGGACCTGGCCGCGTTCACGCCCGAGTGGCGGCAGCCGCTGTCCATCACCTATCGGGGGCGCGAGGTCTGCTCGGTGCCGCCGCCCTTCTCCGCCTTCCAGATGCTGGGGACGCTGAACATCCTGGAGGGCTACGACGTGGCGGGCTGGGGGCACAACTCGCCCGACTATCTGCACCACCTGATCGAGGCCATCAAGATCGGCTCGGCGGATCGGCTCGCCTACGCCTATTCCGGCAACGTGCCGATCGCCGGCCTGGTGTCCAAGGCCTACGCGGCCTCCCAGCGCGCGCGGATCGACCCGGCGCGGGCGGCGGTGAGCGAGGGGGAGCGGCACAATCCGGAGAAGCTCGCGGGCCAGATCAGCGAGGGCCATCCGGCGCGCTTCGAGAACGAGCAGACCACGCACTTCGCCTGCGCGGACGCCGAGGGCACGGTGGTCTCGGTGACCCAGACGCTCGGCGCGCCGTTCGGCTCGGGCTTCGCGGTGCCGGGCACCGGGCTCGTGCTGAACAACATCCTCAAGTGGAGTGACCGCGATCCGGCCTCCCCCAACGTGGTGAAGCCGGGCCGCAAGGCGGGCACTATGATGTCGCCGACCCAGGTCTTCCAGGACGGCGCCTTCGCGCTCGGCATCGGCACCCCGGGCTCCTACGGCATTCTCCAGACGCAGCCGCAGATGCTGCTCAACGTCCTGGAGTTCGGGCTCAACCTGCAGGAGGCCATCGAGGCGCCCCGCATCCGGGTCTATCGCGACCGCCTGGTGGACGCCGAGTCGCGGGTCTCCGAGGCGACCCGCGCGGAGCTCGCCCGACGCGGACACCGGGTCAATGTCATCGACGACTGGTCGTGGGTGGTGGGCGGCGGGCAGGGGCTCGCGCGCGATCCGGAGTCGGGCGCGTTGATGGCGGGCGCCGACCCCCGCCGCGACGGCTACGCCCTGGCAATCTAGACCGGGGTCAGGTCTTGAAATACGACATCGACCGCGGCAAATGTCGTAACTCAAGACCGGACCCCATTTAGGGGGAGACGGTGGATCTCCAAGACAAGGTGGCGGTGGTGACGGGCGCAGGCTCGGGGATCGGGCGCGGCATCGCGCAGGCGCTGGCGGCCCGCGGCGCCCGCGTGGCCGCGGTGGACATCGACGGCGCCAGCGCGGCGGAGACGGCGCGCCTGCTCATGGGCACGGGTGGCAAGGCGCTCGGCGTCCAGGCGGACACCAGCGCCGCCGCGGACATGGATCGCGCGGTCTCGACCGCGGTGAGCCAGCTCGGCGCGCTCGACATCATGGTGAACAACGCGGGCATCCTCGACGGCTACTTCAACGTGGACGAGACCGACGACGCGGTCTGGGCCCGGGTGATCGGGATCAATCTCACCGGCGTCTTCCTCGGCTGCAAGCGCGCGCTCCGCGAGATGCTGCCGCGGGGCCGCGGCCGCATCATCAACATGGCCTCGGTGGCCGGACTCAACGGCACCGGCGGCGGCGCGGCTTACGTGGCGTCCAAGCACGGCGTGGTCGGGCTCACCCGCCAGATGGCGGTGACGTATTCGGCCCGCGGCATCACGATCAACGCGGTCTGCCCCGGGCCGATCCTGACCGGGCTCCGGGCCCATTCGCAGCAGATCCTGGGCCCGGGCGTGCCCGACATGAGCGGCCGCGGCATCGCGGTGGACGACGCGGCGGTGCGGGCGATCGCCCCCGCGGGCCGGCGGGGCACGGTGGAGGAGATCGCCTCCGCGGTCTGCTACCTGGCTTCGGACGAGGCGGGCTACATCACCGGACACTCGATGGTGGTCGACGGAGGCTGGAGAGCCAAGTGATCACGAAATTCTCGGTCCTCTACGTGGGGCAGATCGAGCTGGACAACGTCGGGATGGACGGCACGCCTTCGGATCAGCGCGCGTATCCCAACGAGCGCCTGGTCGAGGCCTTCCAGACCTCCAGGGAGGTGGCCCAGCTCATGGACGAGCTCGGCTACTACTGCCTGTGGACGGCCGAGCACCACTTCCAGAAGGAAGGCTACGAGGTGCTGCCGAACCTCGTGATGCTCTCGACGTGGCTCGCCACCCAGACCCGCCGCCTCAAGCTCGGCTGCGCCTTCAACATCCTGCCGATGTGGCACCCGGTGCGGCTGGCCGAGGACTACGCGGTGGCCGACATCGTCACCAACGGGCGCGTCATCATGGGGGTGGGCCGCGGCTACCACACGCGCGAGGTCGAGTCCCTCGGGGCGCCGCTGCTGGACGCGGCGGCCAACCGGGAGCTGTTCGAGGAGCAGATGGAGGTGCTGCTCAAGTGCTTCAACGAGGAGTCCTGGAGCCACCGGGGCAAGCACTACGTGATCCCGCCCGACGTGGACTACCGCGGCTACCGGCTGCGCGAGGTCACCTGTGTGCCGCGCCCGATCCACCGGCCCGTCGAGATCTGGATGCCGATCGCGAGCGGCAAGAGCATCGACTACATGGGCCGCATGGGGCTCAAGGCCATGGTGACGCTCAACGGGGAGAAGGTGCTCGACGAGGTCGCGCGGGCCTACCGAGACGCCTGCGTGCGCCATGGGCGGCCCAAGCAGCTCGGCGAAGACCTCTGCTGGGGCGTGGGCCTGTACCTGGCCGATTCCCGCGAGGAGGCGATCGGCCGGCTCGAGCCCGCCCACGACGAGCGCTACAAGTGGTTCGCGCCCTTCGGCTTCGTTCGTTACGCCGACGAGCAGGGCCGCACGTGGGGCACCCCGGGCGCGCCTGCCCGCCAGCCCACGCTCAAGGACGGCATCGACCAGAAGGCGTGGCTCGTCGGCCCCGCGAAGGACACCATCGCCGTCATCAAGGAGATGGAAGCGCGGTATCCGGGGATGGACCAGATGATGATCCACTGGGCCGAAGGCCTCTCCCCCA
>DATLFG010000058.1:0-10860 GCA_035524955.1 Candidatus Limnocylindria bacterium
CATCCACGCGCGCAAGCAGGACATGGAGACCATTCGCCGGCTGGTCGCCAAGCTCGACGTGGACATCTACGGGGGCCAGCGCGTGTTCATCTACTTCGCGGAGAACACCAAGGCCCGCGATCTCGCGACGACGCTCGACGCCATCTACGGGCGCGGCGACCGGGGGCCGGCCATCACGGGCACGCAGCAGTACCCGCCGGGGTCCACGAGCATCTCCGGGCTCTCCGGGGCCTACCCGGGCCGGATCTCGTCGCGGCCCCTCTCCCCGCCGGCGCGCGTGCCACCCCCGCCGACCATCGCGACGGCGGCGCCGCGGAGCCCCGGCGCGCCGACCGCCTTCCCCGGCCTCTCCGGGGAGGGCGCGCCGCCCGGGGTCGAGATCCGCTTCGTCGCCGACGAGGTCACCAACGCGATCATCGTCACCACCTACCCGCGGCTCTGGAAGGAGATCGAGGAGACGATCCGCAAGCTCGACAAGATGCCCCGCCAGGTGGTGATCGAGGTGCTGGCCGCGGAGGTCACGCTGACCGACGACACCAAGCTCGGCGTGGAGTGGGCCGTGCGCTCGGGGCGCTTCGACGTCAGCTCGTCGCCCTCGGGCCTGATTCCCGGCCGCCCGGCCCCGTCGATCATCCCGCTCGGCGGCGCAGTGCCGCTCGGCTTCAACTTCTTCACGTTCGCCGCCGACAAGTTCCTGGCCGCCCTCAACGCGCTGGCCAGCGAGAATCGCGTCAACGTGCTCTCGAACCCGTCGATCATGACCGCCGAGAACCGCAAGGCGGTGATCAACGTGTCCACCTCGGTGCCCATCGTCACCTCCCAGCAGGTGCCGGTGGCGACCGGCGGCATCACCGGCAACGCGATCACCCAGACCGTGGAGTACCGGGACGCCGGCATCATCCTGACCGTGACCCCGCGCATCGGCGAGCAGGGCACGGTGGCGCTGGACGTCAAGCAGGAGGTCAACGAGGTGGGCGAGAACGAGCCGCCCCCGATCAACTCGCCCCGCTTCACCAAGCGCGAGGCCGAGACCTCGGTGGTGCTGCTGAACAACCAGACCCTGGTGCTGGGCGGCCTCATCCAGAACAAGCGCACCCGCATCCGGATCGGCATCCCGTGGCTCAACCGCATCCCGATCCTCGGCTACCTCTTCGGCTCGGTCCAGGAGAGGATCGAGAAGACCGAGCTGCTGCTGCTGATCACGCCCCGCACGATCGGCACCGCGCTCGACGCCGCGCGCATTTCCGACGAGATGCGCCGGGTGACGCCGGAGCTGGAGGAGTCCATCCGGCGCGCGCCGCGGCCTCCGGTGTCCCGGTAGCGCCCCCTCACCGCTTCGCTCCTCACCACCCGGCCCCTCACCACCCGGCCCCTCACCCCTGCCCTCTCCAGAGGGGAGAGGGAGAGATGGGGAGATGGCGCGGGTTGGGGGCGGTTGTTATCCTGAGGATCGCCATGAGCGCCCCGGCCGACGTCAGCGCGCGGCTCGACGAGCTGCGCGAGCAGATCAACCGCCACAACCACCTCTACTACGCGGAGAACCGCCCCGAGATCAGCGACGCCGAGTACGATCTCCTCTGGCGCGAGCTGGTGGCGCTCGAGCAGGCCCACCCGGAGCTGGTCACGCCGGAGAGCCCCACCCAGCGGCCGGGCGGGCGCCGCGCGGAGACCTTCGCGCCGGTCGAGCACCTGGTGGCGATGCTCTCGCTGGACAACGCGATGAGCGTGGAGGAGCTCCAGGAGTTCGAGGCACGGATCCGGCGGGCCCAGCCCGCGATCACCCCGGCCTACGTCTGCGAGCCCAAGATCGACGGCCTCGGGGTGGCCCTGCTCTACGAGCGCGGACGCTTCGTCCGGGGCGCCACGCGCGGCGACGGGCGCATCGGCGAGGACATCACCCAGAACCTGCGCACGATCAAGGCCATCCCGGCCGGGCTCTCGGGGCCTTTGAAGGGCGCGGGCAAGCTCGAGGTCCGCGGCGAGGTCTACATGCCGCGCAAGGCCTTCGCCCGCCTGAACGCGGGCCTGGAGGAAGCCGGCCAGCCCGTCTTCGCCAACCCGCGGAACGCCGCGGCAGGAGCGGTGCGCCAGAAGGATCCGGCGGTGACCGAGACGCGCCCGCTCGCGATCATCCTCTACCACGTGAGCGTGCTCGAGCCGCCGGGCTTCCACTCGCAGTGGGAGCGGCTCGAGGCGCTCCGGCAGAGTGGCTTCCCGGTCAATCCGCGGTCGCAGCGCGCCGGCACCCTGGACGAGGTGATGGCATTCTGCCGGGCGCTCGAGGCCGATCGGGACGCGCTCGACTACGACGCCGACGGCGTGGTGGTCAAGGTGGACGACCTCGAGCAGCAGTGGCGGCTCGGTGCCACCGCGCATCACCCGCGCTGGGCCATCGCCTACAAGTTCACCGCCCGCCAGGCCACCACCCGCGTGCTCGGCATCACGATCAACGTGGGCAAGTCGGGCGCGCTCACCCCCACCGCCCAGCTCGAGCCGGTGGAGCTGGCCGGCGTCACGGTGTCCAACGTGAGCCTGCACAACGAGGACGAGGTCCGGCGCAAGGACGTGCGCATCGGCGACACCGTGCTGATCGAGCGCGCGGGCGACGTCATCCCCTACCTGGTCCAGGTCGTGACGTCGAAGCGGCCGGACCCCGCGCCCGAGCCGTTCCGGATGCCGAGCCACTGCCCGGCCTGCGGCGGCGCCGCCCTGCGGGTCGAGGGGGAAGCGGTGTGGCGCTGCACCAACACCGCCTGCCCCGCGCAGCTCAAGGAACGGCTCTTTCACTGGGGCTCGCGCCGGGCCATGGACATCGAGGGCCTCGGCGAGGTGATCGTCGGCCAGCTCGTGGACCGCGGGCTGGTGCGCGACTTCGCCGATCTCTACGCGCTCGACGTGGACACCCTCGCCGACCTCGAGCGCCTGGCCGAGAAGTCGGCCCAGAACCTGCGCCGGGCGATCGAGGGCTCGAAGACGCGCGGGCTCACGCGGCTGCTCAACGCGCTCGGCATCCGCATGGTGGGCGAGCGCGCCGCCCAGCTCCTGGCCGCGCGCTTCGGGACGATGGAGCGCCTGCTCGCGGCCACCGGGGGCGACATCGCCGAGATCTACGGCCTGGGCCCCCAGATCGCCCAGGCGGTGACGGCCTTCCTCGCCGAGCCGCGCAACCGCGCCACCATCGCGCGGCTGGCCGAGGCAGGCGTCGCCATGACCGAGGAAGGCCACACCGAGGGCCCCCGCCCGCTCGACGGCAAGTCCCTGGTGCTGACCGGCGGCCTCGCGAGCCTGAGCCGCGACCAGGCCAAGGACCTGATCATCCGGCTGGGCGGCCGGGTCACCGGCTCGGTGTCGCGGAAGACCGACTACGTCATCGTGGGCGAGGACGCCGGCTCCAAGGCCGACGACGCCAGGCGGCTGGGCGTGCCCACGCTCGACGAGGCCGCGTTCCTCCGGCTGGTGGGCCGCGCGTGAGCCGCGCGATCGCCGCGCTTGTCGTCGTCGCGCTGGCGCTGGGCCCGGCCGCGCCGGGCGCCGCCGCCCAGGCCGGGGCGCGGCCGACGCGGGAGCAGGCGCTGGCCGACATCACGAGCCCCGATCCGGAGGCGCGGCGGCGCGCCGCCGCCTGGCTCGGCGAGGTCGGCGTCTTCGCGGATGCCTCTGCCCTGATCGCCGCGCTCACCGACGCCGACGAGGTGGTGCGGGTGCTGGCCGAGCACTCGGTCTGGCAGGTCTGGAGCCGCTCCGGCGACGCGGAAGCCGACGGCCAGCTCCAGATCGGCATCGAGCAGATGAGCCGCGACGACCTCGCGGGCGCGGCGGAAACGTTCACGGAGGTCATCCGGCGGTGGCCGGACTTCGCGGAGGGCTGGAACAAGCGCGCCACCGTGTACTTCCTCATGGGTGAGCACGAGAAGTCGCTGCGGGACTGCGACGAGGTGATGAAGCTGAACCCGGCCCACTTCGGCGCCCTCGCCGGCTACGGGCAGATCTATCTCCAGCTCGACCAGCCCGAGCGCGCCCTCGCCTACTTCCGCCGGGCGCTCCGGGTCAACCCGAACATGCGGGGCGTGCGGCAAGTCATCCCGCGGCTCGAGCAGTTGCTCACGGAGCGGCGAAGGGGCACTATCTGAGCCGACCCGGCCGTCAGCGTCATACGCCGATCCCATACGCCGATCCCATATGGAGGACACCGTGCCGCTCACCACGCAAGAGGTCGAAGCGCTCAAGAAGATCACCAGCCCCAGCGTCGCCAACGCCATCGAGACCTTCAAGGTGAGGCCCCGGGAGCAGGGCAACCTCTCCTCGGCCATCCGCGCGCTCTTTCCGGAGATGGGGCCGATGGTGGGCTACGCGGTGCCGTGCGTGATCCGGGCCGAGCAGGGGCCGATCGAGGGTCACCGGGCCAGCACCTACGGCTGGTGGGACTACGTTCAGACCATCCCGGCGCCGCGGGTGATCGTGGTGCACGATCTGGACGACCCCCGCGGCCAGGGCGCCCAGTGGGGCGAGGTGCAGGCCAATATCCACCGCGCGCTCGGCTGCGTGGGCGTGGTCACCGACGGCTCGGTGCGCGACCTCGACGAGGTGCGCGCGCTCGGCTTCCAGTTCTGCGCGGCCCACGTCTCGGTCTCGCACGCCAACGTGCACATGGTGGACTTCGGCATCCCGATCAAGGTGGGCGGCGTGCTGATCAAGCCGGGCGACCTCATCCACGGCGACCAGCACGGGGTGTGCACGATCCCGCACGACATCGCCGGCAAGATCCCCGAGGCCATCACCCGGGTCGAGGCCGACGAGCGCGAGATCATCTCGGTGTGCCAGAGTCCTGGCTTCAGCGCCGACAAGCTCAAGGAGCTGTTCAAGCGGATCCGTCCCGGCACGTACTGAGGCGCCGGCCGCCGCGTCCCATGCCCCCGGGCGCCCCATGATCGAGATCCGACTCCCGCGGGTGGCCGACGAGGTCGGCTGCCGGGCCCTCGCCGCGGCCGTCATCGGCGAGGAGCGCGCGGGCGCGTTCATCCGCTCGCACCTGGAGCGCCACCACCTGATCGTGGCCGAGGCGGACGGCGAGATCGTGGGCCTCCTCGCCTACCGGTCGGACTGGTTTCAGTGCACCTTCGTCAGCCTGGTGGTGGTGCGGGACGACTTCCGCCGCAAGGGCATCGCCCGCGAGCTCTTCAAGTCGGTGGAGGCGGTGTCGCCGACCCCGCGGCTGTACTCCTCCACCGAGGAGACCAATGCGGCCTCGATCCAGATGCACCGCGCGCTCGGCTTCCAGCCGAGCGGCCACATCGACAACCTGCCCCAGGGGGTGCGCGAGCTGCTCTTCTACAAACGTATTCCGCCGCGCTGGGGTCAGGTCTTACATTCCGACATTTCCTTGCCGTCTGCCCTGGGCTATCCGCGTGAAAATGTCGGAATGTAAGACCTGACCCCGACAAAGGAGGCGCGCTGCCATGTCGGAGAAGACGACGCTGCTGAGCGAGGCCGAGACCGAGTTCACTCTCTTCAAGCGGGCGATCGCGGGGCTCGACGAGGCGCGGATGCGCCAGGTCTGGCTCGGGACCTGGAGCGCGCGCGACATCGTGGCCCACATGTCGGGCTGGCACCGCGAGATGGCGCCGCCGCTGGAGCGGCTCGCCCGGGGCGAGCGTCCGATCGCCGAGGGCGTCTCCTACGAGGACGTCGACGCCTGGAACGGGCGCTTCGCGGAGGCCTGGAAGGCGGCGACCACCGCCGACATCCTGGCCGAGCTCGACGCCTCGCACACCGCCTTCATGCGAGCGGCCGCCGCGGTGCCCGACGCGCGCTACGTGCCCGGCAAGACGGCCCACCGGATCGTGGACCTCAACAGCCGGCATCACTATCAGGAGCATCGCGGGCAGATCGAGGCCTGGCGCAAGGCCGGCTAGTCCAGTGCTCTGTCCCGGAAGTCCAGCATGACGCGTCGGGAATGGGCGGGTCCGCTTCGAGCGCGGGCTCTGCCCGCGCAACCGGCTTCCGGGGGGGAGGCTCGGAAGGGGGGCGCCGCCCCCCTCCGAGTTCTCTAATGGCCCGGGCGCGCTGGGGGATCCTGGTCGTCCCCGCCCTGCTCTACTTCCTCTCCTATTTCCATCGGGTCGCCCCGGTGGTGGTGGCGGGCGACCTGATGGCGGCCTTCGCGGTCACCGCGGCGACGCTGGGCGCGCTGTCCGCGATCTACCCGTACTGCTTCGCGGCCATGGCGCTGCCCGGCGGCAGCCTGGCCGACTTCCTGGGACCGCGCCGGACACTGGCCCTGGGCGGGCTCAGCATGAGCGCGGGCTCGGTGCTCTTCGGGCTGGCGCCGGGCTTCGGAGCGGCCTTCGCGGGGCGCCTGCTCGTCGGCCTGGGCGCCTCGGTGATCCTGATCGCCGGGCTGCGGCTGGCCGCGGAGTGGTTCCGCACCGAGGAGTTCGCCACCGTGGCGGGCGCGGCCCAGAGCGTGGGCTCGATCGGCGCGGTCGCGGGCACGACGCCGCTCGCCCTCCTCGTCGAGCAGATCGGCTGGCGGCAGGGCTTCGTCGTCATCGGCGCCGCGACCGCGCTGGTGGCCATCGCGTGCATGCTCACCGTGCGCGACCGCCCGGAGCCGTCCGCCGCCCGCCCGCGCGCGGCGGAGCCGGGCCTGCGGGAGATCATCGCGGGGATCCCGGGCGTGCTCAGCAATCGCCATTCCTGGACGGTGTGTCTCATCTCGGGCGGCATCTACGGGGGCTTCGCCGCCTTCGTGGGACTCTGGGGCGTGCCGTACCTCACCCAGGTCTACGAGCTGCCGCGGGTGCGAGCCGCCAACCTGGTCGGGCTGGCCGCGCTGGGCCTGCTGGTGGGCGCGCCGCTGCTCGGCTGGCTCTCCGACCGCCTGAAGCGCCGTCGACTCCCGCTGATCATCGTCAGCGGCCTCAACGCGCTCACCTGGCTCGCCCTCGTTGGCCCGGCGACGCCCATCGCCGCAGGCTTCCTGCCGCTCGTCTGCTTTCTCATCGGCCTGGGCTCGAGCGTGGTCGTGCTGGTCTTCGCGGCCGTCCGCGAGGTCAACGACCCGCGCTACGTGGGCGTGGCGCTGGGCTTCCACAACCTGCCCACGTTCCTGTCCTTCGGCCTCATGCAGTGGGTGACCGGGCTCGTGCTCGACCGGCACTGGGACGGCGCGCTCGTCGCGGGCGCGCGCGTGTACGGGGCCGACGCCTACCGCGCCGCCTTCGCGCTCTGCCTGCTCCTCGCCGCGGGCGCCTTCGTCTCGGCGTGCCTCGCCCCCGAGACCCGCGGCCGGAACATCTGGAGCGCGGCCTGATGGGGCAGATCCTCGAGCGGGCCGAGCAGTGCTGGTCGGGCGGCGTCGAGCCGCGGGAGTTCTGGAAGGCGACCGGCGCGACCGAGGAGATCGCCCCCGGCGTCTTCTTCGTGCACGCCTTCGCCAACGTGACGGTGGTGCGCGCGGGCCGCGCCCTCGTGCTGGTGGACACCGCCAACTACGTGGGCCGTGACCGGACCTTTGCGGCGGTGCGCGCCATCGACCCCGGCCCCGTGCACGCGGCCATCTACACGCACGGCCACGCCGATCACGCGTTCGGGCTGCCCCCGTTCCTCGCCGAGGCGGCCGCCCGGGGCTGGCCGCGGCCCCAGATCATCGGCCACCGGAGCGTGGCCGCCCGCTTCGACCGCTACCGCGCGACCCTCGGCTACAACGGGCTCATCAACGCGCGGCAGTTCTCGATCGCCGCCTCCTGGCCCACCGAGTACGACTACCCCGACACCGTCTACGATCAGGCGCTGCGCCTGGAGACCGACGGGGTGGCCCTCGAGCTGCAACACGCGCGGGGCGAGACCGACGACGCCACGTGGGTGTGGTGGCCGGAGCGGCGCATCCTGTGGACTGGCGATCTCTTCATCTGGGTCGCGCCCAACGCCGGCAATCCCCAGAAGGTCCAGCGCTACGCCGCGGAGTGGGCGGCGGCGCTGCGCCAGATGGCCGCGCGCGGGGCGGAGCTGCTCATCCCCGGCCACGGCATGCCCATCGTGGGCGCCGAGCGCGTGCGGCAGGCCCTCACCGACACCGCGGAGTGGCTCGAGGCGCTGGTGAGCCAGACCCTCGCGCTGATGAACGCCGGCGCCACGCTCGAGGAGGTGCTGCGCGCGGTCGCGCCGCCGGCCCACCTGGCCGGGCGCCGGTACCTGCAGCCCGTCTACGACGAGCCGGACTACGTGGTGCGCAACCTCTGGCGGCTCTACGGCGGCTGGTACGACGGCGTGCCCTCGCATCTCAAGCCGGCGCCGGAGGCCGAGCTGGGCCGCGAGATCATGGCGCTGGCCGGCGGCATCGACGGCCTCGTCGCGCGGGCGGCCGCACTGGCCGCCGAGGGCCGGCTGGCGCTGGCCGCGCACCTGATCGACTGGGCGGTCGCGGCCGAGCCCGCGCATCGCGAGGCCCACGCCGCCCGCGCCCGGATCTACGAGCGCCGCGCGGAGGACGCCCGCGCGCTGATGACCCGCGGCATCTTCTCCGCCACCGCGCGCGAGTCCGCCGACCGATCCCGCGATCCCCTCTCCCCTCAGGGGAGCGGGCCCGGGTGAGGGGTGATCGTGGCCAGCACCTACCGCCTGACCCCCATCCGCCGCGCGGCGAATCGCCTCGTCCGTCTCCTGCTGAAGCTCGGCCTGATGCCCGGCCCCACCTATCTCCTGACCGTCCCCGGCCGCCGCACCGGCCGCCCGCTCTCCACCCCGGTGACCCTGGTCGAGGATGGGGGCGCCCGCTGGCTGGTCGCCCCGTACGGCGATGTCGCCTGGGTCCGCAGCGCCCGCGCGGCGGGCCGGGTCACGCTGAGCCGCGGCTCGCGCTCCGAGACCGTGCCGATCCGCGAGCTGGGCCCGGCCGACGCCGCGCCCGTCCTCCAGCGCTACGTCACGCGCGTCCCCATCACCCGCCCCTACTTCGACGCTCGGCCCGATTCTCCGCTCGCCGCGTTCATCGCCGAGGCCCCCCGCCACCCCGTCTTCGAGCTCCCCGGCTAGACGACCTCGTCGGTGCGGGAGAGGACTTCGCCGAAGCGGGCGAGGGCGGGCGGGGGAAGGGTCTTGTAGACCTCCGCGATGCGGAGATTGATCTCGCGGTTGGCGAGCGCGAAGAGGCTCCGGCCCAGGGCGTCGCCCTCGACCAGGAAGGGGCCGAGGCGGTCCACCTCGAGGACCCAGAGCGCCTGGGCGATGCCGAGCTCGCGGAGCCAGTGGACGTCCAGCACGCGACGGATTCCCCGGCCATAGGCCGCGCCCATGCCGTAGCCCACCGTGGTGAGGTACACCGCGCGGTGGGGCACGAACCACTCGCGATAGGCCAGCTCGGTGAGCCCGGCCTTGCCCACGATGACGCGCGCGCCCGAGCGCTCGAACCACGGCCCCATGGACTTGCCGAAGCGGAAGCTCGCGGTGGCCGTCACCGCCTCGACCACGTGGCTGCCGTCCGGGCGCGTGGCCGCGGCGGGCGAGCAGTGGAAGTTCACGTTGGTCAGCGCGCGCACCGCGTCCGGGAACGGCACGCCCCGGTCCACCACCTGCCGGTAGACGCCCTCGCGCGCGGTGTAGAGCGCGCCGCTCAGGTACACCACGTCGCCCAGCTTGAGCGCGCGGATGGCCGCGTCCGACACCGGCGTGGTGAGGTGCACCTCGTCCATCGCCACGTCGTCGAGTCGCGCGACCGGGGCGCCCATCACTCGATCCCCACGCGCCGGTAGTAGTCGGTGAACCAGGCCGGGTCGCTCCGGAACTCCACGCGCCCGTCCGGACCGATCCGCGCGGTGGCACGCCGGGACGACAGGCAGAACTGGTGGATGCCCACCGGCATGCCGCCGGTATGCGTGTACGCCAGCTCCACGTGGGTGGCCACCACCATCGAGGTGCCCGCGAAGCCCATCGCCCCGATGCCGATGTAGTTGCCGAGCGCGGTCAGCTCGTCCTCCAGCGCCGCCGCGGACGGATCGGGATTGCGGCTGCCGACCACGCGCAGGCACGCCGCTTCCTTCCCGAGCCGCACGCAGGTGTCCTTAGCGCCGCCGATGCCCACGCCCACGATGGCGGGCTGGCAGGCCAGCCCGCGCTTGCCGGACTCGATCAGCGTGTCCACGAAGAAGCGCTTGATGCCGGCCACGCCGTCGCCCGGGAACAGCATGCGGTAGTCGCTGCCGAAGAGCCCGCCCTTGTGCACGGTGGTCACGTCGATCCAGTTCGCGTCCGGCTCCACCGCGAAGGTGATCTCGGGGGCGTGCAGGCCCACGTTGTCGTTGCGGTCCTCCCGGGTGAGCGGGTGCACGCGGTTGGGCCGGAGCGGGATCGCCTGCGTGGCCTCCGCGGTCGCCTTCCGGAGCGCGCGCTCGAGCGCCACCAGCCCGCCCTCGACGGCCGCCTCGTTGCCGACCCGCACGTAGTAGCGCGGCAGCCCGGTGTCCGCGCACATCGGTCGCCGGTCCTCGGTGGCGATGTCCCAGTTCCCGAGCATCTGATCCAGCACGAACCGCGCGAGCCGGTTCTGCTCCCGGTCGCGCGCCAGGCGCACCCCCTCCCGATAGTCCACCGGAATATCGATGGCCGCCCGCGCCGTCAACTCCCGCGCCGTATCCTCGATCACCTTCGCCGCAATCACGTTCGACATTCGAATCAAGACTCTCCAAGGCGGTAGGGTTGGGGGGCGGGCGGCCGGCGGCGGGGGCGGGAGGGGGTCGGGTGACCCGTTCCTGCCGACGGAAGCCCGGAGACTCATCTCACAGATCGGGAACTGCTACCACCCCAAGACGAGAAAGCGCGTCGTGGTCAGAGACCCCCTCCCGCCCCCGCCGCCGGCCGCCCGCC
>DATLFG010000025.1:0-19975 GCA_035524955.1 Candidatus Limnocylindria bacterium
CGGCTAGCGAGCGAGGGCCACAGTTGGCTCAGGATCGATCTTCTCGAGGGGGGCCGCTGTGGCGGTACCCCCTCACACTGCAGTGAACTGAGGGTATGATGCCCTGCCGTCGCGCTCAGCCAAGTTCAACAGCGAGTGGGATAACTCCAACTCGTTCGCGAGAGCGCTTATGTGGATAATGGCAAGGCACAGTGCGCCGACGAGGGTCCAGAGAAGGATCCGCCTGAGGGGAGGGGAAGCCCCTTCCTCGGAAGGGGAGGATACGAAGACGTGATTCTCTATGTCAGGAGCCATGGCCTCCGGGTGAGCGACTTGGCCAGGGAGGCATGACGTCTTGTTCTCTAGGCGCTCTGGCCCAGAGGGCGAAGGTCTCAGCGAGATCGTGCACGAGCGGACTGTGGCGAAAGCCTAAGCCCCAAGCGCAAAGTGAACCGCCTCATGCGCAGGAATATATCACGAGGACCATTCGGGAACGCCAATGGCTCGCTTTAGCCGTCCCCTGCTTCATGGTGTGCTCCGTCAAGGAGGCGGATGGGGCGGGCTCGGCAGTAGCGAGATAGACCGGCGATAGGCCGCCGCGGTGCGTTTCAGCATCTGCTCTATGCCGAACTCCTCGCGCGCCCACTGCCGAGCGGCTCTGCTCAGGGCGGCACGCTTGATCGGGTCGGCCCATAGGGACACCACGGCATCGGCTAGGGCCGCGTCGTTGTCGGCCGGTACCAGTAGGCCGGTCTTATCTTGCTCCAAGACGTCCCGGTGGCCTGGGACGTCGGTGGCGACTGTCGCGAGGCCAGCGCCCATCGCCTCCACCAGGGCCAGCGGCAGCCCCTCCTTTAAGGAGGTGGAGAGATAGAGATCGAGGGCCGGGTAGATGCGCGCGGGCGCCTCGAGGAATCCCGTGAAGATGACCCGGTCCTGCAACCGGAGACGACGCGTGAGGTGGCGGATGCGATCCTCCTCGCCGCCTCCGCCGACAAGGACGAGCATCACGTCCGGGATCCGATCGCGAAGCCGCCCTAGAGCGGCGAGAAGTACCTCCAGCCGCTTCACTGGATCGAAGCGACTGACGCACCCGAGAACGAAGTCGTTCGGACGGAGCCCGAGGCTCTCGCGCTTCACGGGGGACTCGAGCAGCATGTGATCCATCTCCTCGAAGTCCACACCGTTGGTGATCACCACGCTCTGCCCGGGGCTAAAGAGATGCAGACTCAGGCCCTCGGCTTCCTGGGAGGCGGAAACGTTAATGATGGTGCGGCTGAGACGCGAGAGCCACCGCTCGAGCATCAGATACAGCCGTTGGCCGATCCAGGAATAGCTGCCGTAGTGGATACCATGAAACGTGTGAACTGCGGGGATGCCTAGCCAACGCGCTGCCAGACGGCCGTAGAGACCGGGTCCCTTGCCGTGGGTGTGGACGAGGTCGACCCCGTGGTGGCGAATCAGGCGGATGGTCGCGAACAGCTGGCGGATGCCTACATAGCCGAGCGGAATCTCCGCGACTGGGATTCCCAGTTCCTGGAAGCGCTCGAAGAAGATGCCGTCCCGCGGGGCGGCCACCATGAACTCGAACTCGTACTTCGGCAGGTGCCGGACCAGGTCATAGACGTGCTTGGGCCCGCCCCCCGGGCTGGTGCTGACCAGGAGCTGCAGGACTCGGAGCGGGCGCCTCATTCAGGGGAAACGGACCGGAAGGTCCGGCGCAGCCGCCGAAGTGCGGGGGGCAGCGCCAGGGCGCAGAGCGGGCGGGCCACGACGATCGCGCACCACAGCGGGTAGCCGCCGTGGCCCACCGCCCGCCAGCGCGTCCGCACTTCCGCTCTCAGGCGGTCGCTGTCGCGCTCGGCAGTCACGCGCCCCGCCACCAGGCGACGCGCCACCAGCGGCTCGGCAAGGTTGGCCATGCGTGTGATCCGGCTGACCGGGGAGAGGCAGGGTGAGGGAGAACCGATAGGGCCCCCTACTCCCAGATCATCGCCCCCTTGATGGGCAGGCCCGCGAAGAGCCCGCTCTCGAGCACGCCATCGCCGTCCAGCGAGCGACGCTGGACGTAGGCGGCACCCTCGAGCTCGAGGCATTCGATCCGCCTCGCGTCGGGATCGACCAGCCAGTAGTGCCGCACGCCGTAGCGCGCGTAGAGCTGGGCCTTGCCAGCGCGATCTCCGGCTGCCGTGGACGGTGACAGAACCTCGATCACGAGATCTGGTGGCCCTTCGATGCCCCGCTGGGAAATGATGTTTTCGCGGCCGCGCACCACCACGAGGAGGTCCGGCTGCAGGACTGTCGTGTCGCTCAGGATGAGGTCCACCGGTGCGTGGAACAACACACCCCGATTGTTCTCCTTCAGGTAGGCCCCGAGGAGCATTACGAGATTCCTGCTCACCGCGTGATGCCGCGTGGAAGGCGAGGGCGTCACTTCGATCTCCCCTTCGTACAGCTCGTAGCGCCGTCCGTCATCGGGGAGTGCAGCGTAGTCTCTGTAGGTCAGGAGCAGCTTCTCGGCCATGGCCAACTCCTCCTCACCGCGGCGAGGACCACGTCCGCTGGCGCCAGTAGGCGAGCAGGTCCTTGAGCGTGCGCTCGAACGGGATCTCCACCTTCCAGCCGGTGGCCTTCTCGATCTTGGACGGATCGCCCTCGAGCACCATCACGTCGGACGGGCGCAGGCGACCCGGGTCCACCTGGACCTTGATGTCCTTGACGCGGGACTGCTCGAGCAGGAAGTCCAGCACCCGCTGGATCGCCCACGACCGCCCCGAGCAGAGGTTGTACACTTCCCCCGGCTCGCCCCGATCCAGGAGGGCCCAGTAGCCGCGCACGATGTCGCGGACGTCGGAATAGTCGCGCCGGGGCGAGAGGTCGCCCACGAAGATCACCGGATCGCGCAGCCCGGCCTCGATCTCGGCCACCTGCCGGCCGAAGTTCGATTCCACGAACACGTCGCCGCGGCGCGGGCCAGTATTGTGGACGAGGTTCCGGCCGAGCCCCGCGTGGAAGACGTGGTCCTCGGTCTCGAAGTCCCAGACCTCACCTTCGTACGGAACCGGCTCGATCTTCTTGAGCACGTCCTCGGGAATCTCCAGATGCTGCCCCCAGCGGGCTCGCTCTTCATTGGGGGAATTCAGATTGATCAGATAGTACGTCCGGTCCTCCCGAACCTCGGTATTGAGGCAGATACGCTGCCGTGTCGTCGCCGTCACCAAGGAGCAGAGCCCCAGGGCCAGGATGGGCGACTTGGTCTTGAAGCTCTTGAGCTCGTACGTACCGTGGCCGGCCCGCAAACCATCGCCTTCGTTGTACCCCCGCAGGAAGGCGATTTTGGCGTCTCGCTGGGCATTCAAGATGCTCCGTGGGACACGCTTGTTACCGTCACTCGCATAGGTCTGGGGGTGGAGCCAATGCACGAGCGCTTCCGGCCGTCGGATGATCAGGCGCCAGACATCACGTTCCCCGAGCTTGAAGTACGAATCGACCCCGAAGTGCTGGAGCAGGATCTCAGCGCAGCGCTCCAGGGGCTTCCGATCCTTGTTGTAGATCCGGATCTTCCCCGTCGTGATGGTGCCCTCGGCGGCGAAAAAGCCGAGGAGCCACGCCACGTCCTCGTGCACCCACATGGCGGAACCTTGCGGAAGATCCACCAGCGACACCCGATCGCCGAGGGCGAGATCCCGGGCCGAAGCCGGCCGGGGCCCGCCGAGCCCGGGGACCATCACGGAGTGGTCACCGGTCACCTCCACGATTCCTCCGCTACTGACGAGCCGCAGCACCCAGTCGCCCTCCCGCAGGGGATGACACGACAGGTGGATGATCTTCGTCCATTTCCCGTCAGCCCAGACCGATATCGGGTGTCGCCGCATGTCCCATAGAATGGTGCCGTCCGCCAGAGCGTGGCCGCCGAGGTACCCGGTCGATCTGTACCGCCGGATCTCGCTGATGTACTTGATGTCGAGCAAGCCGGTCCGGTCGTCTCGAAGAAGCACCGGAGTGAAGCGCCCGACGCTGTGGTTGAAGGCCCGGCTCCTGACGATGGACATGCCGTAGCTCTTCCAGTACTGGTAGCCCATCAGGTCCTGCCCGACCTTGCTCACCGCGTAGGGGCTGAGCGGCCGCAGCGGATTCGTCTCCTTGATGGGCAGCTCGTCCTCGGTCACCAGCCCGTACTCCTCACTGCTGCCGACGACGAGAAAGCGCGGCGACATCTTGAGGCTCCGCAGCCCTTCCAGCAGGTTCACCTGCGAGAGGATATTGGTGGTGAGGGTCTCGGCTGGGGTCTTCCATGACGCGTGGACGAAGCTCTGGGCGGCCAGGTGCATCACGTGGGTCGGGTTGGCGGTCTCGAGCAGCGCGCGCACCGACGAGAGGTCGCGGAGGTCGGATTCGATCAGCGTTACTTTCGACCTGAGATGGTCGATGTTGTCGGTCTTGCTGCGCCAGCGGATGGAGCCGAACACCACGGCGCCCTGGGTGAGGGCGTGCTCCGCCATGTAGCTGCCGACGAATCCGGTGATGCCGGTGATCAATAGCCGCATCTCCGCGATTATACGCTACGGCTCGGCGGGGCTCCGGCAGGAAAACCCACCGCGGCGCGGTACAGATCCGTGATCTCGGCGAGCACGCGGGCGTGGGCCCGGCGAGACCCGCGACCAGGTCGCGGACGCGAGCGGGGCCGCCGCCCAGGTCGGTCGAGACCAGCAGCTCGAGGATCCGCGCCGGCCCGGTCACGTCAGCGGCCGAGGGCGCGGCGCAGCGGATCGCGGAGCGGGCCCGGCAGGGCCAGGGCCAGCAGCGGGCGGAGCGCGAAGAGGGCGTTCCACGGCGGGTAGGCACCCGCGCGCACCGCCCGCCACCGCGCCCGAGCCTCGGCGCGGAGCCGGTCGTCGTCGCGCGCCTCCGTGACCCGGCCCGCGACCAGACGACGGATGACGAGCGGCTCGGCCAGGTTCGCCATCCGCGTGATCGCGCTGAGGCGCAGCCACAGGTCGTAGTCCTGCGCCACCGCGAAGGACACGTCGTAGCCGCCGATCGAGGAGACGAGCGCCCGGCGCAGCATCACCGAGGAGTGCACGAAGGGATTGCGGCGGATCAGGGCGCGGCGGATGGCTGCGTCGTCCTCCGGCGGCCGGGTGATCTCCACGTCGCGATCCGACCCGTCGACCACCCGCGCGGCGGTGCCGAGCAAGCCCACCTCCGAATGCGCCTGGAGGAACGCGCGCTGCCGCTCGAGCCTTGTGGGCAGGGCCACGTCGTCGGCGTCGAGGCGGGCGATGAGCGGCGCGCGCGCACTGGCCAGCGCCCGGTTGAGCGCGACGGTGAGCCCGGCCCGCGCCTGCCGATCCACCACGAGCCGGGGATCGCGCACGTCGGACAGGAGCGCGGCCGTGGTGTCGGTGGAGCCGTCGTCCACCACGACCAGCTCGAGGTCCGTGAGCGTCTGGGCGAGCACGCTCGCGACCGCCCGGGAGATCCAGGCGGCCCCGTCGCGAACACCCATCAGCACGGACACCGCGGGCGCGGCCACTACCCTCCCCCGGACCGGCGACGCGCTTCGACAGCCAGCACCGCCGCCCAGTGACGGAACACGGGCCAGCGTCCGATCCGACCTTCGACGTGAAAGCGCCGGTCGGGATCCTGGATCAGCCGCCGCGAGTACGGGATCCAGTATCCGGAGAAGCGCGGCGGCGCGAAGCCACCGATCCGGCACAGCGCGCGGAGCTCGCCCCGCGTCAGGAAATCGTGCGTGGCCCAGTTCCGCTCGTCGGACCACCAGGCGCGGGCGCGGTACACGCCGAGGTACTTGCGGAAGAGTCGCGCCGCCCGGCGGAGATTGTGATGGGGCTCGACCATCAGGAGGCGGCCGCCCGGCCGGACGACCCGCCCGAGCACCTCGAAGACCCGCTCCCGGTCGTGCAGGTGATGCAGGCTCTGGATGATGAAGGCGGTGTCCACCGACGCGGCGGGGACGACCGCGAGCAGATCGGCCGCGGGCACGCCCAGCACCTCGACGTTGTCCACCGCCTCGGCCCGGCAGCGCGCTTTCAGCACCTCCTGCAGGTCGGCCACCGGCTCGAGCGCGATCACGTGCCGGGCGTGCCGGGCGATCACGGTGGTGAAGTAGCCGCTGCCCGCGCCCACCTCGAGCGCCCGGCCGTAGCCGCCCTCGGGCCAGACACGGGCCACGAGCGGGCGCGCCGGATACTCGTGCTGTTCGTCCTCGGCGTAGCGGTGGATCCGGTCGTACCCGGTCGCCCCCGCGCCGGAGTAGATGGTCTCGTTGAACGCCCGGTTGATCCGGTCGAGCTTGGCGCGCGAGGCGGGGGTGAGCAGGCGCGACTTGAGCCGATGTGGCAGCAGCAGGTAGAGGAGATAGTTGCGCCGTCCGATCTCGATGCGGATCACAGCTTCTGGAAGAGCAGGTTGAAGTAGGGCAGGCACAGCGAGGGCGGCCGGCCAGCGGCCCGGAGCGCCGCCGCCGTCCCCGCGAAGACCGGCAGCAGGGCGCGGCGCACGCGGGAGCGCGCGGTGGCGCGGAAGAATCCCCAGCCGTAGCCTGCCGCCTCGGTGATATCGACCAGCCCCTTCCATCCCCCGGAGGGCAAACAGTCGGCCAGCGTGGCGTTCCGCCAGCCGGTGCCGTCGGCGACGAAGCTCTCGTAGCGCACGGCATTGAACTTGCGCGGACGGGCCAGGCGCGCATAGGCGTAGGCCAGCCGCGGTGGCAGCCACTGCACGAGCGGCAGGCCGATCGAGTGGGTCTCGAGCGGGAAGAGCCGGTTGGGCGTGTCGAGGATGGCGATGTGGCCGCCGGGCGCGAGCACTCGGTAGTATTCATCCACCTGGGCGCGGCGGTTGCGCAGAGGTAAGTGCTCCACCACCCCGACAACCAGGACGAGATCGAACCGGGCGTCGGGCCACGGCAGGCGCCGCGTCTCGTCGTTGCCGAAGAGCCGCACGTCCTTGACCTTCCGGAGGTCCTGCTCCTCGACCTTGGCGCGCACGATGTCCACGAACGCGGGATCCGTGTCGAAGCAGTGGATCTCCGAGATCTCGGGCTGCTCGGCCAGGTACTCGGTCATGTGGCCGAAGGAGGCGCCGACCTCGAGCGCCGAGAGCTCGCGCGCACCGCGTTGCCGCAGGTAGCGCAGGAGCGGATCGAGGAAGAGCCGGGCCCGCTCCTCCTTGAACGGGAAGTAGAGCGGGGCGCGGCGGGCGCCCTTGCGCTCGACCAGCAGCCGGACCACGCGGGCGCTGTAGTGGGTCTCGTGCGCCCGCCCGTCCACCGTGAGCACGCGCCGGTCCCCGAGGTCCGCCAGATGGAAGGACGGCTCGCTCATCGCGGGCAGTATAGCAACCGGTTACCGCCGCTCCGCGACCGCGAGCAGCATGTGGCCGAAGAGCCGGAGCGACGGCTCGGAGTAGAGCAGGACCCGCGCAGCGCGGCGCCACGCGGGCCGGTTCGCGCCCACCTCCCCGGCGAGCGGCGTGGATGCGGGGCGGTCCCCGGTCGAGCCGGCGACCGGGAGACCGGCCGCGCGGCTCCGAAGGCCGCGTACGGCCTTCCGCAGCACGCGCGCCGGATCGTAGGGATGGAACGAGCGCACCGCGAAGCCGTGCGCGGAGAGACGCTGTCCCAGCTCGCGCCGAGTGAACGCGTACTGGTAGAACTGGCCGCCCGCCGCGCGGGTCCGCCGGGCGTGGCGGCGCAGGTACGGCGCACCGAGCCGGCGCACCCCGTTCCAGTAGGGCACCGAGAGCAGCAGCCAGCCGCCCGGGGGCACCACGCGCGCGGCCTCGCTCAGGATCGCGTCGGGTCCGTCGGGGTCGTGCTCGACGACGCCCAGGGAGAGATACGCACGGACGGCACCACTGGCGACGGCCAGGGCGCGCAGGTCCATGACCGAGACGGGGGCGCCGGCCCGCGCGCCGGCCCGCAGGGCGTCCAGGCTCCAGTCGGCGCCCACCGCGGCGCGGCCTCGCTCCCGGAGCAGCAAGACGTACTGGCCGAGACCGCAGCCCGCCTCGAGCACCCGGCCCGTCGGGGGCAGATGGCGCTCGATCAGGTCGGTGAGCGGCGACTCCCGCGCGATCCGGAGCAGCTCCTCCACGGTGTGGCCACCCCAGTGCTCGGTCCAGAACTCGGTCGTGGCCGAGCGCGAGTAGTAGGCGAGCGGGATGGCTCAGCTCCCCGTCGCCACCCGCCGGACCAGGGCGATCTCGCGCTCGACCAGCGCGCGCAGATCGTAACGGGTGACGACCTCGGCACGCGCGGTATCGGCGAGCCGCCGGGCCAGCGCCGGGTCCTTGATCAGGCGGTCGAGGCAGTCGGCGAGCTGCCTGGCGTCATGCGGATCGAAGAGCAGGCCGGTGCGCCCGTCCGTCACGAGCGACCGGTTGCCCACGCAGTCCGAGGCCACGCAAGGCACGCCGCAGGCCATCGCCTCCAGCAGCACCTTGGGATGGCCCTCCGTGAAGGACGCGAGGACGAAGACGTCGGCGGTTCCGTAGACGTCGGGAAGCCGCCGCTGGTCCACGACCCCGGGGAATTCCACCGCCACCCCCACCCGCCGCGCCTGAGACTCGAGATGGTCCCGCAATGGCCCAGCGCCCACCAGCACCGAGGTGGCGTCACCGCCGACGTAGCCTACGGCCTTGATGAGGGCCTCCAGGTTCTTCTCCGCCGACAGCCGCCCGACGTAGAGGATGCGCCTCGGCTTGTTGACGGGCGGGGTAGCCGGTGGCCGGAACCGCGCGGTGTCCACCCCGTTCGGGATCAGCTCCACCCGCCGCGCCAGCCGCGACGCCCGCGCGGCCAGGTCGGGCGTGGTGGCGATGACCGCCGCCGCGTACCGGAGGCCCCATCGCTCCACGAGGCCCTTCAGCGTCCGCTTCGGCCCGGGCTGGGAGAGCTGCGCGTACCAGAAGCCGTACGTGGTCACGTACGGGATGCCGAATCGGCGGCGCGCGATGAGGGCCGGGATCACGCCGGTGATCTGGAACACGCGCAGCGCCGAGCATGCCCTCATCTCGGTTGCGTGCACGAACGGGATCTGGACCGCCCAGCGGCCGCGGGCCACCGGGCCCGGTGGGGCCCAGACGCGCACGCGCTCCCGGAGCATCGGATCGTCCGTGAATTCCGCGAGTGATTCCGGCAGGTAGCTGAAATAGTCGAGGCCGTCGAATACGCCCAGGTACGGGCGGACGTAGCCGTCGAGGAGGCGTGACTGCTGCCCGCTCTGGGCCAGCGCGCGGATGCCGCCGCCCAGGGCCGGCAGCAGGCCGACCCGCATCAGGACCGCTTCCTGGCCACGACGCGGAAGCCGGTGCTCTCCCCGGGCCGTCGGAGGACGGCGTCCCGCTTCCAGCGGCTCAGCCGGTCGTACAGCGAGAGCGAGACCCCGCCCACCGCGTCGATGACGCCGGCCCAGGGGGTGTCGAGCACCACCGGCATCACCGGGCCCTCCGGCTCGAACCCTGCCTCGCGGAGCTCGGCGAGGAACTCCTCGCGGGTGTACTCGACCTTGTGGTCCGGGTCCGAGTAGGAGAAGAGCCCGGCCGCGCGCAGGGTGCGCCGCCAGGAGCTCTCCCGGTTCGGGCCGGAGACCAGCAGGCGCCCGTCGTCCCTCAGCACCCGGCGGATCTCGCGCAGGACCGCGACGCGGGGGACCAGGTGCTCGATGACATCGAGGAAGAGCGCCTTCTCGAACGTGCGGTCGGGAAACGGGAAGGGCTCCGTGATGTCCCAGGCCAGCACGCGCGCGCGCGCGAGCCCCTGCTCCTTGATCGTCCGGCCCGCGATCGCGAGCTGGGGCAGGTCGTAGTCGAAGCCCACGATGGAGCGGCAGGCGGTGGCCGCGCGTACCAGGTGGGCGCCGTTGCTGCAGCCCACGTCCAGCACGAAATCGCCGCGGTCGAGATACGGCAGGTACCAGTCGTGCCACGGCTGTTCGACCAGGTGCTTCGGGTGGATCGCGTACGGCCGCTTGCCGGTCAGCTTCACCAGCCGTACACCCACCGACTTGCCGCGCCGGTTGACCAGGTCGACGCCGCGCACGAGCAGCCGCCGCAGGCCCTTCACCGGCCGCGCCCTCCGCCCCCGCGGCGACGCCATGCCTCGAGCGCGGTCTCGTAGACGCGGCGCGTGCCGTCCACGCAGCGCTCCCAGCGGAACTTCCGCTCGACCCGCTCGCGGTTGGCCCGCCCGAGCTTCTCCCCGAGGGCCTGGTCGCCCAGGATCAGCGAGAGCTTCTCCACGAAGGGGCCGGGCCCGGCCGGGTCGCAGACGAAGCCACCCTCGCCGTCCACCACCAGCTCCGGAATGGATCCGCGGTTGGAGGCGACCACCGGCAGGCCCGAGGACATGGCCTCCGCCACCGTGAGCCCGAAGCCTTCCATCGCGGAGGGGAAGAAGAAGACATCGCCCAGGTTGAAGTGCGCAGGCTTCTCGGCCTCCGCCACGTAGCCGGTGAACACGACCCGGCCGTCCAGGCCGAGCCGGCTCGCGCGGGCCCGGAGCTCGGGCAGCAGCGAGCCACCGCCCGCGACGAGCAAGGTGGCGTCCGGGTGCCGGGGCGCGAGGGCCTGCCAGGCCTCGAGGAGCAGCCCCAGGTTCTTCCGCGGCTTGAGCCCGCCGAAGAAGAGCACGACCCGGCGGCCCGCCAGCCCGTAACGGGCGCGCAGGGCCTCGCTCGGCGGCCGCGGGGTGAACCGCGGATCCACGCCGTAGTAGATCACCGAGACGTGGTCGGTGCGTGCCCCCAGCTCCTCGCGGAGCTGCCGTCGCGCGAACTCGCTCCCCACCACGACGCGATCGGAGGCGTCCACCACCCGCTTCTCGATCAGCCCGTTGAGCGGGCTCGGATCCAGGTGGTGGTGGTGGGAGACCACCGGGACGTCCAGGCCGTACCATCGACGGGCGGCGAGGACGGACGGGCCGATGTAGCGCAGGGAATGGACCCGTAGCAGATCGAAGCCGACCGTCTCGTGCACGCGCCGGATGGCGGGGGGCACGACGAGCGGGGCCACGTACCAGCGCAGGCCGCGGCCGATCCCGAACCGGTGAACCGTCCAGTTCGGCACGTCCGCCCGGTGGGGCTTGCCGCGGGCCAGGATGATCTCGAGCCGCACGCCGGCCCGGCCGAGCCGCTCCAGCAGCTCCCGCTCGTAGGTCTCGCCGCCCGAGGTGGTCTCGGGCGCGATGCCGCAGTGGGGCGTGCAGATCCTCACGGGCGCCTCACGAGGCGGGTGGGCGCTCGGCCACGATCAGGTAGCCGCCCACGAACGCGGCGAAGTCGGACCCTCGGGCGCGCGGCAGCGTGTCGAGGCGCGCCAGGAGATCGAGCAGGGGAAAGGACGCGTACCCGGCCCAGCGCAGCGGGCGCGGCGCGCGCTGCACCAGGAACCGCAGCATCCCCGCCAGGTGCGTGAAGTAGCCTCCCTGCTCGACGATGCGCACCGGCTTGAGGTCCGCCGCGGCGAGCAGGCGCTCCCACATGCTGCGCGTGTAGCGGGAATAGTCGCCCGGATCGCCGTGCAGGCGCTCCAGGAAGGGCACGGTGATCACCAGGTGGCCGCCGGGGCGCAGGACCCGCCGGCACTCGGCGAGCGCGCGGGCCACGTCCGGCACGTGCTCGAGCAGCTCGGTGGCCTTGATCGCGTCGAAGGTGCCATCGCGGAACGGCAGGGCCTGCACGTCGGCGCCCACGTGAGGCCGGTGCGCGCGATCGATGTCGGCCACGACCCAGCGGGCCGTCGGCGGGGGGCGGAAGGCGCCGCGCCGGCGCGCCCCGCCCACGTCCAGCACCCGCCCGGTGAAGTGGCCGGACGCGGCCGCGAGATCGGCGTCCACGCGCTTGCGCCGGTAGGACACCCCCAGGTAGTACGCGAGGCCCGGGCTCACCCGGCGGCCGCCTCGCGATAGACATCGAGCAGCGCGGTCACGAGGCGCTCCTCGTCGAAAGCGGTGCGGGCGCGCTCGGCGGCGGCCCGGCCCATGCGGGCGCGGCACTCGGGGTCGAGCAGCAGCTCGACCACCGCCTTGGCGAGCGCCTCCGGGTCCTGCCGCGGCACCAGGAGGCCGGTCACGCCGTGCTCGACCGCCTCCGGCGTCCCCCCGACCGCGGTCGCCACCACCGGCCGGCCGATGCGCATGACCTCCAGCAGGACGCGGCTCAGGGGCTCGGGCCACACCGAGGGCACCACGACCACGTCGGCGGCGCGGTAGAGCGCGAACAGCTCGGCCTGCGGGAGCACGCCCAGCGTCCGCAGATCCGGCCGGGCCGGGATCGGCAGGTCCCCCTTCCCCGCGAGCGCGAAGCGGGCGCCCGGCACCGCGGCGGCGATGCGGTCGAGCGCGTCCAGCAGCACCGGCGTCCCCTTCCCGATCGAGAGCTTGCCCGCGTAGAGCACCAGGGGCGCGTCCCCGACGCCGAGGCGATCCCGCGCCGTCCGGGCGTCCGCGTCCGACGGCGCCGCCACCGGCGGCGGTAGATTTGCTACGACACGGGCGCGCCCGTCCAGCAGCCGGGTTGGGTACACGTCGAGGATGCCCTGGCTCACGCCGACCAGGCGGTCCACCCGCCTCATCGCGTGCTGGCGCAGCCGGTTGTCGAGCCATGCGGCGACCGCGGCGCCGCGCACCCGGGCACGCCCGAGCCCGCCGAGCCCGGCCGCGTAGTGCGCCAGGTGGTAGGGCAGGCACTTGCCGAGGAACTGCTTGGCCCCGCAGTCGAATCGCTCCCACGGCTCGAAGACGGTGCAGTGGCCGAGCGGACACAGCAGCCCCACGTCGCGGATCGTCGCCAGCACCGGGCGACCGAGGCTCCGGCCCGCGAGCCAGCACGCCACCAGGGCCGCCTTGCCCTGGGCGTGGAGGATCCGCGCATCCGCCGCGCGGGCCGCGCGCCGCACCTGCCACGCGAAGTAGAGATGGAACAGCGGATTGCGGTGCGCGAGGAAGCGCGCTTCGCCCTGCCCCGGGTGGAGCGTCACCGGAAACGGCACGCGGACGATCGTGGCCCCGTCCCGCTCCTCGCGGGCCGCGGCGCCGTAGTTGGGCGTCACCACCGTCACGCGATGACCCCGCCGGGCGAGCGCGGCCGCCCACGCGGCGGTGCTCCACTCGGCGCCGCCGGGCGCGAAGGGCGGGTAGTACTCCGAGGCGAACAGGACCGACGTCATGGCTTGCGCGCCACCAGCTCGATGAACGGCGAGACCCCGGAGAGCCGGTAGTAGAGCCCGATCGGCACGCGCAGGGGCCCTACCGACTCGCGGGCCGGCTCGTCGTCGTGGAAGCGGAGCTCGGTCACCCCGGCGCGGGAGAACGCGCGGCGCATCGCGCCGGGCGTGAGCCGCCGCAACGTGGCGAGGTACCCGCCGGGGCGGCCCCGGGCCCGCAGGTAGAGCCGCCCGAGTGAGGCGGGCAGGAACGGGATCCAGAGGAGCTTGTAGTGCCCCTCGTACCAGGACCAGGCGTTCGGCGTGTGCACGTAGATCAGACCGCCGCGGCGGGTCACCCGCACCATCTCCGCCACCGATGCCTCGACCGACTCCACGTGCTCGATCGCAGAGAAGCAGTAGACGACGTCGAAAGCGCCGTCCGGGAACGGCAGCCGCTCGGCGACGGCCCGGACGAAGGCGCTCCCGCCCTTCTCCCGCTTGAGCGCGCAGATCGCGATGGCCTCCGCGTCGGCGTCCACCCCGACCGCACGGGCGCCCGCTTCCTCGGCCACCAGGTTGAACCCGCCGGTTCCACACCCGACGTTCAGGATGCGCCCGCGCACGTCTCCGCCCAGCAGCCGGCGCAGCCGATCGAGCCGCCCGCGCTCCTGCCGCTCCTCCTCTTCCCGGAGCCCGACCAGGACCGCCCAGTCCGGGATGCCCAGGACGTCGCGGTAGTAGGTGGTGTAGTAGCGCCGGAGGCGGCTCCGCAGCTCGACGGCGCGGCTCACGAAAGCCGTTGCACGACCGCGTCCACGACGTCCTGCCGCTCCTCCGGCGTGATGCCGACCGAGCAGGGCAGCGAGAGGCCGCGCGCGTGGAGCCGCTCCGCCACCGCCACCGGGCCGGCCTGGGCGCGGTGAAACGCGGGCTGCAGGTGCAGCGGGCGCCAGAGCGGCCGCGCCTGGATGCCGGCCGCGTTCAGATCCCGGATCAGCGCGCGGACGTCGCGGCACCGGCTCTCGTCGAGCAGGATCGAGGCCATCCAGTACGTCGAGCGGGCCCAGGCGGCCTCCACGAAGGGGCGCACGCCGTCGACCCGCCCGAGGGCGCCCGCGTAGAACGCGGCGGTGGCCCGCTTGTCCACGACGAAGCCGTCGAGCTGCTCGAGCTGGGCGACGCCGAGAGCCGCGTGCAGGTTGCTCAGGCGGTAGTTGAAGCCGATCTCGTCGTGGATGAACTCGAGCGCGTCGCCCCGCGCCTGCGTGGTGAGCCGGCGCACCCGCGCGGCGGTCGCCTCGTCGCGCGTGAGGACCATGCCGCCCGCCCCGGTGGTGATGATCTTGTTGCCGTTGAACGAGAGGCACCCCGCGAGCCCGTCGGCCCCGACCGCGCGGCCGCGATAGCGCGCGCCGAGGGCCTCCGCCGAGTCCTCCACCACCGCCATCGGGAAGCGCCGGGCCAGCGCGAGCAGCGGATCGAGATCGCAGGGGTGGCCGTAGAGGTGGACCGGCAGCATCGCGCGCACCGTCCGGCCGCTGCCCCGGTTCACCACGCGCCCGCCCCGCACCTCGCACTCGCCGTCCAGGAACTCGGCCACGCGCACCGGATCGAGCCCCCAGGACGTCTCCTCGGAGTCCACGAACACCGGATGCGCCCCGCAATACGCCACCGCGTTGGCGGTGGCCACGAAGGTGAAGGTCGGCACCAGCACCTCGTCGCCCGCGGCGACGCCGGCCGCGAGCAGGGCCACGTGGAGCGCCGCGGTGCCGTTGACGGTGGCCACCGCGTGCGGCACGCCCAGGTACTGCGCGATCTCGCGCTCGAAGCGGTCCACGAAGGGGCCCGCCGAGGACACCCAGTTGGTGTCGAGGCATTCCTTGACGTACTTCCACTCGTTCCCGGCCAGGTGGGGCACCGCGTTCGGAATCACGCGCCGGGGCGCGGTCACCGGCCGGCCTCCTCGCGCTCCCACCACGCGCGGTACCACGCGAAGGTCTCGGCCACCCCCGCCTCGAGCGAGACCTTGGGGGCGAAGCCGGTCAGCGCGCGGAGGCGGCCGATGTCGGGGCAGCGGCGCGCCACCGAGCCGGCCGGCGCGGGCCGCTCCTCCACGGTGGGCGCGAAGCGCGCGATGCGGAGGATCAGGCCCACCAGCTCGCCGATCCGCGTCTCCTCCGCGTCGTTGCCGATGTTCACCACCTGGCCCCATGCCGCCTCGGTGGCCAGGAGCCGCGTCATCGCCTCGAGCGCGTCGGCCACGTGGCAGAAGGCGCGGCGCTGCTCGGCCCCGAAGACCCGGAACGGATCCTCGCGGCGGAGCGCGCGGAGCGACAGCTCGGGAATGACGTGGTCGGCACCCATGCGCGGACCGTACACGTTGTGGAAGCGGCCGACGACCGCCCGGAGGCCGCGGGCGCGGGCGGTGTGGAGCACCGCCGCCTCGCCCAGGATCTTGCTCGCCGCGTAGGCGAAGCGCGGCGCGGCCACGTCCGGCACCCCGAGCGGCACCGCCTCGGGCGTCGGGACCGGCACGTGGCCGGCCGCCACGCCGCCCGCGTAGGTCTCGCTGGTCGAGGCGAAGAAGAGCACCTCGCCCCGGCCCGGCATCCAGTCGAGGACATTGAGCAGCGCCAGCGTGTTCACCCGCACCACCCCGGCCGGATCGGTCTCGACGTTCCGCACGCCGACCACCGCGGCCAGCATGTAGACCTGGTCCCAGTCGCGCGGCAGGGCGTCGAGCGCGCCGGCCCGCGTCAGGTCGGCCTGGACGAGGCGGACGTTCGCGCGCCGGATGAGTGTCTCGATCGTCTCGTCGCGGCGGCCGCGCGAGAGGTCGTCCACCAGGGTGAGCGCGTGGCCTTCGGCGGCCAGGCGGGCGGTCAGGTGGCCGCCGATGAAGCCCGCGCCACCCAGGACGAGAACCCTAGCCATACCCGATGCCCGCGTAGCGCACGCCCGCCCGCCGCACCGCCTCCTCGTCCAGGATGCGCCAGGAGTCAAAGAGCACCGCAGGGCGGCGCATCGCGCCGAGCCGGGCGGGCAGGTCCAGTTTGGCGTACTCCGGGTGGTTCGTGATGACGAGCACCGCGTCCGTGCCGTCCCAGGCCGCCTCCGCGCTCACCGGGGTGGCGCCGAGGCCGCGGATGACCTCCGGGGCCACCAGGTAGTCGTGGCCGCGCAGGTCGAGCCCGGCCGCGCGGAAGATCGGCAGCATCACGTGGATGGGCGCCCCGCGCATGTCGTCGGTGGGCGGCCAGCCCTTGTAGGCCCAGCCCAGGACCGCGAGCCGGGCGCCCTCCGCGCTGCCGCGCGCCTCGCGGATCAGGGCCACGATCCGCTCGGCCACCCGGAGCGGCAGGTGCTCGTTGAGCCCGCGCGCCTGGCCGACGAGCCAGGGCGTGTAGCCGGCGGCGCGCGCGGCGCTCATCAGGATATACGGATCCTTCGACAGGCAGCCGCCGCCCACGTAGCCGGGCCTGGCCAGGTCCGGGCGCGGGTACTCGAGGTTGGCCGCACCGATGATCTCCAGAGGATCGAGGCGCCACTGCTCGGCCATCAGCGCGACCTCGTTGCCGTAGGCGTAGATCAGGTCGGTGTGGCAGTTGTTGACGAGCTTCACGAGCTCCGCCGCCTCCAGAGACCCGACCGGCACGATGCGGCGGGTGACGCGCGAGAACAGCGCGGCCGCCGCGTCGCGGCTCGCCGGGTCCACGCCGCCTATCACCTGGGGCAGCTCCTCCAGCTCGCGCAGGGCCTGGCCCTGGATGGTCCGCTCCGGGGCGAACGCCAGGCGCGCGCCCGCGCCCCAGCGCCCGGTCAGCTCCGGCAGCACCACGTTGCGGCTCGCCCCCACCGGCACGGTAGAGCGGACGATCACGAGCGTGTCGCGCCCGCACCGCTCGGCCACGTGGCGGGCCGCCGCGCGGAGATTCTCGAGCTCGGGGGCGTGGGTGACCGGACTCGCGGGCGTCGAGACGCAGATCATGACCGCGTCGACGCCGCCGGTGGGCAGCTCCCGGCCGACGTGCAGGCGCTCGCCGCGGAATGTCGCGAGCTCTTCCTCCACGCCGGGCTCGAAGAGGTGCGCACGGCCTTCCGAGAGCGCGGCGAGCACCGCGGCCGAGGCGTCCACCCCGTGGACGGTGAAGCCCTTGCGGGCCAGCGCCACCGCCATGGTGAGGCCGACGTAGCCCATGCCCACCACCCCGACCGTGTGCATGCCCGCCTAGTCCAGCAGCCCTTCGGCGATGTCGCGGTCGGCCTTGCGTAGATCGTCGTGGCGGCCCACGTCGAGCCAGTACTCGCGGATCAGGTGGGCGGAGACCGGGTGGTCGCGCTCGAGGCAGGCGCGGATCAGGTCGGTGGCGTCGAAGTGCCGGCCGGGTGGGATCAGGTCGATGAGCGAGGGATCGAGCAGGTAGATCCCGGCGTTGATCGGGAACTCCTTCCTCGGCTTCTCCTCCACCCGGCTGATGCGCGTGCCGTGCAGGGTGAACTCCCCGTACGGGATGTCCACCTGGTGGAGCGAGACGCCCACCGTCATGCGGGCCTTCTGCGCGCGATGGAACTCCCACATGGCGCGGAAGTCGCACTTGGTGAGGATGTCGCCGTTGATGACGAAGAACGGGTCCACCGGCCGCGGGCGAAGCAGGGTGAGCGCCCCGATGGTGCCGAGGCGCTCGGGCTCGTCCACGTAGGAGAGCCGCACGCCGAAGCGGGTCCCGGCGCCGAGCTGGGTCCGGATCATGTCGGACTTGTGGTGCACCGCCACCACCACGTCGCTCACCCCGCAGCGCTCGAGGCGCTCGATCAGGATCTCGACGAGGGGACGGCCGCCCACGCGCAGCAGGGGCTTCGGCGTCTCCTCGGTGAGTGGTCGGAGCCGGGTGCCCATGCCGCCCGCCATGATCACCGCCGAGGCTGGCAGCGGCTCGCGGGCGAGGAGATCGTCGAGGAAGATCACGTCCACCAGGCGGCCCGCGCCCTCGACGAGCGGCAGGTGGCGGATACGGCGGGCTCGCATCAGCTCCCCCGCCTCGGTTCGCCCGAGCCCGGCGTGCCCGGTCAGGGGGGCGGCATTCATGTTCTCCCCGATCGGCGCGTCGAGCGAGGCGCCCCGGAGCAGCGCCTTGCGCACGTCGCCGTCGGTCACGATCCCGAGGAGACGGTCGGCGGGGTCGATCACGAGCGCCACCTGGCGGCCGTTCTTGGTCATGGCCTCGAGAGTGGCTCGGATGGTGGTGCCGGGCAACACGCAGAGATTCGGGGGGACACTCGCCATTGGGGGCCTGCTGGCATGATAGACAAAGGCCCCGGAATCCTCAAACTCCCGGGGGAGCCCCCGGGGGCCGCTGATGCCGGTCAGCGGGCGGCTTGGAGGCGGCGGCGGATGCGGATGTCCAGGAAGAGATCACCCAGGGTGCGACCCACCTGCACCATGTTCTTCCAGCGGAAGGCCCGGGAGCGCCGCCCCTCCTTGGGCGGGTCGATCCGGATGGGGACCTCGACGAAGCTCTTCCCCGAGCACAGGAGCTTGATCAGGATCTCGGCCTGGTAGGCGAAGCTCGAGGTCTTGATGGGGAGCGCCTTGAGGTTGGCGGTGCGGTGGATGACCGTTCCGTTGTAGTAGCGAACCCGGAGGCCGAACAGGCGGTTCAGCAGCCCGACGTAGATCCGGGACACGGTGTGGCGGGCGAGGCCGCGCACCGCCGAGTTGACCGGGTACGGCAGCACGATGTCGGCCCGCCCGATCGCGTCGAAGGGCGCCTGCAGCGCGTGCCCCGGGTTCTCGTTGTCACCGGGAACCATCAGGATGTAGTCCATCCGGGCCAGCGCGATTCCCTGCTTGTACACCCCGCCCAGGTTGCGCGGGGCTGGATTGTGGGTGACCCGGACATGGGCGGGATCGGCGGCGGCCAGCTCGTCCATGATCGCGCCGGTGCGATCGCTGGAGCCGTCGTCGAAGAGCAGGAGCTCGTAGTCGGCGAACCGGTCTCCCATCGCGGCCACCGCCTCGCGCACCGCGTCCGCGATGTTGGCCTCCTCGTTGAGCCCGGGGATGACGAAGGAGATGGTCGGCTTGATGGCGACGCTCTTCCTAGACGAAGTCGAGGTGCTGCGGCGGGCGCCCGGCGGGCTCATGCAGGACGTGCAGCCCCTTCTTGTAGCCGTCGAGGAACTCGTTGACCTTGTGCTGCAGGCAGAGGGTGCCGCACATCTTCTGGGCGTTGAACTCCGGCGAGGCGAGGTAGTTGACGACCTCCCAGTACCGGTCGGACGCCCAGATGTCCTTGAAGCGCTGCTCGCAGATGTTGCCGATGTGCATCTTCTTGTAGCGCTCGTTGAACAGCATGCCGCAGGGCGCGATCAGGCCGGAGCCGGAGATCTGCAGCATGAACGGCGGCCCGTAGCAGCGCTGGTAGTTGCGCTTGCCCTTGGCCTCGATCTTCGACCACTTCACCTTGACCGAGTACTCGGCGTCGGAGAGCGCCTCCGCCTCCTTCAGGGTGTCGTACAGCCGGTCGTACGCCTGGTAGTCCACCCCGAGCGTGCCATCCTCGTCGTCGCTGCAGTGCTTGATGACCAGGTAGTCCGGCCGGAGCTCCTTGCCCAGGCGGGCCAGCGGCATGATCTGGTCGCCGTAGCGCGGATCCAGGACCATCTGCAGGCCGATCGTCACCGGCAGGTTCTCCCGCTGCTTGATGTCCACCATGTCGCGGATGTTCTGGACTACCCGATCGAACCATTCCTCCTTCACGCCCATGATCTCCGAGTAGCGCTTGCGCTCGCCCGCCGAGATGTTGATGCGCAGGTAGGTCAGGTG
>DATLFG010000027.1:0-13355 GCA_035524955.1 Candidatus Limnocylindria bacterium
CTGCGGATGGCCGAAGCCACCCACCACCCATCTCGTGGCCCCATTGAGTGCCGGTAGCGCTCCGCGACACAGCGTGTCCCGCGGGGAGGGCCCCCACCCCGCCCGGCGCTTTGTCGGCACATTTCTGACTCAGCACACTAGATGCCGAGATAGGCGCGCCGCACCAGGTCGTTGTCGAGGAGCGCCTGGCCGGTGCCGCTCAGGATCACCCGCCCCGTCTCCAGCACGTACGCCTCGTCGGCGATCTGGAGAGCCGCCTGGGCCTTCTGCTCAACCAGGAGGATCGAGATCCCCTGCGCGTGCAGCTCGCGGACGATGGCGAACACGCGCTCGATGAACAGCGGGGCCAGGCCCAGCGACGGCTCGTCCAGCAGCAGGAGCCGCGGCCGCGCCATCAGCGCCCGGCCGATCGCCAGCATCTGCTGCTCGCCGCCCGACAGGGTCCCGCCGAGCTGCCGCCCGCGGTCGCGCAGGATCGGGAAGCGCTCGAACACCTCGGCCAGGCGCTCGCGCCTGACCGCGCCGCTGCGCGACTGGTAGGCTCCCAGCGCCAGGTTCTCCTCCACCGTCATGTCTGGGAAGATTTGCCGTCCTTCAGGCACGTGCGCGATGCCGGCCTGGAGGATGGCGTGCGGGGGCCGGCCGTCCAGCCGGCGGCCCTCGAAGACGATGCGCCCCTCGACGGGGCGCAGGAGCCCGGAGATCGTGCGCAGGGTGGTGGACTTGCCCGCCCCGTTGGTGCCGATGAGGGTGACGATGCGGCCGGCCGCCACCCGCATCGAGATGCCCCGGAGCGCCGGGACCCGCGCGTACTGGACGTGGAGGTCCTCGATCTCAAGCATGGGAGCCGGCCCCCGCCCCGCCCGTTCCTTCCCCCAGGTACACGCGGATGACGGTGGGGTCCCGGGAGACGTCGGCCGGCTTGCCTTCGGCGATCTTGCGGCCGGAGTCGAGCACGACGAGGCGGTCGCAGAGGCTCATGACAACCCGCATGTCGTGCTCGACCAGGAGCACGGTGACGCCCTGGTCGCGGATGCGGCCGATGAGCTGGCGCAGCCGCTCCGATTCGCTCGGGTTCATCCCCGCCGCCGGCTCGTCCAGCATGAGGAGGGCCGGCCGGGCGGCCAGCGCGATGCCGATGGCGAGCCGCCGCTGGTCGCCGTATGCGAGGTCGCCGGCGCGAGTCTCCACGAGCGGCGTCATCTCCAGGAACTCCAGCACCTCCTCGGCGCGCTGCCGGAGCGCCGCGACGTGCGCTCGCTCCGCCGGGCGGCGGAGGAGGGCGGCCCAGACGCTCGGCCGGAGCACGGCCTGCTGGCCGATCATCACGTTCTCCCGGACGGTGAGCCCGGCGAAGAGGCTCTGCTTCTGGAACGTGCGGACAAGGCCCCGGCGGGCGAGTGCGTGAGGGGGCAGCCCCAGGGCCGCCCGGCCCTGGAAGCGCACGGCGCCGCCGGTGGCGGGTAGAAAGCCCGAGACCAGGTTGAAGCAGGTGGTCTTGCCGGCGCCGTTGGGACCGATCAGGCCCAGGATCTCCCCCGCCTCGAGGCTGAAGCTGACCTTGTTGACGGCCACGAGCCCGCCGAACCGCACGGTGAGGTCCTGGACTTCAAGCAGCGGCATGGCGGGCCCGGCGGCCGATGGCGAGGCGCTTGAGCATCCCGTTGATGCCCTCCGGCATGAAGATGACGGCGAGGATGATGAGCACCCCGAAGGCGGAGAGTCGATACTGCTCCGCCACCCGCAAGTACTCCGGCAGGAACGTGAACAGGAGGGCCCCGATCAGCGTGCCGCGCACGCTGCCCTGCCCGCCGACGATGACCATGGCGATGACGGTGGAGGTGTAGAAGAAGCCGAGGGCGGTGGGGTCGATGAAGTGGACGTACCGCGCATAGATGCTTCCAGCGGCGCCGGTCAGGACCATGCCCGCCGAGAAGCCGATCAGCTTGTAGCGGTGGGCGTTGATGCCGACCGCCGTCGCCAGCTCCTCGTTCTCGCGAACGCCGAGGAAGGCGTGTCCCACCCGGGAGTCGATCAGGAAGCGGGTGACGACGATCGCGATCCCGACGAGGGCGGCCACCAGATAGACGTAGTGCCGCTCGGTGGTGAAGGCGAAGCCGAACAGCCGCACGGGCGGGATGTCCGGCAACCCCATCGGGCCCCGCGTCACCGAGACCCAGTTCAGGGCGACCAGCCGGAGGATCTCGGCGAACCCGAAGGTGACGATGGCGAAGTAGGGGCCGGTCAGGCGCAGCGAGGGATAGCCGATGAGGAAGCCGAAGGCGCCCGTGATGGCGCAGGCGAGGAGCAGGTCGGCGGGGAATGGCACGCCGAGGTGCCGGGTGAGGAGCGCCGTGCTGTACGCCCCGATGCCGAAGAAGGCGGCGTGCCCGAGCGACAGCTCACCGAGATAGCCCAGCACCAGATCGAGCCCGAGCGCCATCACCGCGAAGATCCCGGCGAGGACCAGGAGGTGCAGATGGTACGTGCTGGTGACGACCCAGGGCAGCGCCGCGACGACCGCCACCGCCAGGAACCCCCGCGCCCCGGCCGCGATCATACGCGCTGCCCGAACAGCCCCTGGGGGCGCAGCAAGAGCACGAGGATGATCATGGCGTAAGCGATGCCGTCCCGGTAACCCACGCCGCCGGGCAGGTAGCCGACGCTCAGGCTCTCGGCGACGCCGAGCAGGAGGCCCCCGGCCACGGCCCCCGGCACGCTGCCGAGGCCGCCCATGATCACGACGCTGAACGCCTTGATGACCGCCCACTCGCCCATCGTGGGCTCGATGGTGAAGATCGCGCCGAGCAACCCGCCGGAGACGGCGGCCAGGCCGGCGCCCATGCTGAAGGTCAGGCCGTAGATGCGGGGGACATTGACGCCCATGAGGGCGGCAGCATCGGGATTCCGCGCCACCGCGCGCATCGCCATCCCGACCCGCGTGTACCGGATGAACAGCGTGAGCGCCGCGATCAGCACGACGCCCGCGGCCAGCGCGACCAGGCGCATCCGGGAGATGATGAGCCCGCCGAGGAGCATGGCCCCGTCCCACGGCAGCGCGATCTCCCGCGGATCCGGACCCCACACCGCGAGGGCCCCGTTCTGGAGGAAGACGGAGAGCCCCAGCGTGGCGAGCACCACCGTGAAGTGGTGGCGGCCGCGGAGCGGCCGCACCGTCAGCCGCTCGGCCAGGAGCCCCAGCGCGCAGGCGGTCAGCACAGCGAGCACGACCGCCTGCACGTACGGGATCTCGGCAACCACAAGAAGGGTGTAGGTCACGAACGCGCCGAGCATGTAGAACTCGCCGTGGGCGAAGTTGATGACGCGGAGGATGCCGAACGTGAGGGTGAGGCCGACCGCGGCCAGCGCGTACATGATCCCGATGGTGGCGCCGTTGAGGACCTGCTGGGCGAGGAGCATCGATCAGCGACTCAGGCCGCCCGCGGCCCGGCCCCCATCGTCCCGCCCGCGACCATCAGCCCGCCCCTCATCGCCACCGTGCCGCACCCCTCTTCGTAAGCGCCACCTCGCCCCCTCGGACAGGCCCGAGCCCCCGGACCCGGGCGCCGCGCTATCGATCTTCTGGCCTGCCCCTCCGTCCCGCCGCCGCCCCCAGCTCGTCGCCGTCGCACGCTCGTGCCTTCCGGTTGAGCAACCAGCCCGCGCCCGGACACGATAGCTCAGAACCGCCGGGCGGCGACGGTGTTGCCTCCCACCTTCTCGCCCTCGAGGCAGCTCAGGGGTCACGTCCCCCGGGGGGCGAGGGCCGGGGGTCTGGGACGGCGGAGCGGCCAGCGCCCCGCAGAGCCACGTCGCGTACCCGCCCGCCCCGGGGTGTTTGACAGTGGCCCGGTAACGGTCGCTATACTGCCGCCGCCGGAGATGCACCCGTGGCAGGAGGGACCGAGATGGCGGTAGTCGAGCAACAGGCGGCGATCCCGCGGATGGAGCGCCTCAGGGCCTGCTGGCACGGTGTGGCCTATTCGCGGGACGTGGGAACCGCACCCTACCGGACCGTTCTCCTCGGCGAACCGCTGGTCATCTGGCGCGACAGCGGGGGAATGGCGCACGTTTTTCGCGATCTGTGCATCCACCGCGGCACCGCCCTGTCGCTCGGCCGGGTGGTCGGCGACGAGATCGTGTGCCCGTACCACGGGTGGCGGTACGCTGCCGGCGGTCGCTGCACCGCGATCCCGCAGCTCGAGGACCCGACCCGGGTGCCCGCGCGCGCGCGGGTGGCCGCATACCAGTGCCACGAGCGCTACGGTGTCATCTGGGTCGCTCTGGACGAGCCGCGGTGGCCGATCCCCGACCTTCCCGAGCTGGAGGGCCACGGCTGGAAGACGGTCCTGTGCGGGCCGTTCGCCTGGAACGCCGAGGCCTCGCGCCAGATCGAGAACTTCACCGACCTGGGCCACTTCCCGTGGGTGCATCCCGGGCTCCTCGGAGACCCGAGCCGCGTGGTGGTGGTGCCGCACGAGGTCCGCACGGAGGGGCACGTGCTCCACTACCAGTTCGAGCGGCCGGAGGCAAAGAGCACGTCGGAGTACCCGCTCTTCCCGAACGAGGGCGAGGAGCCCTCCGTCCGGCTGACCCGCTACGAGCTCCACCTGCCGTACACCATCGTCGTGCACATGACGTGGCGAGGTCGCGAGAAGCTCCTCTACCTGTTCGTGTCCCAGCCGGTGGCCGCCGACCGCTGCATCGGCTACTGCCTGATCGGCCAGAACTACAACCTCGACCAGCCGGACCGCGTGTTCCAGGAGTTCGAGGACGTCATCTTCGAGCAGGACCGGCGCATCGTCGAGTCGCAGCGCCCCGAGCAGGTGCCGTTCGACCTCGCCGCCGAGCTCCACTTGAAGTTCGACGCGGTGGCGATCGCCTATCGCCGGGCCATGCTGGCGCTGGACCTGGGCGCATCGGTTTGACACGCGCTGCCCCCTCGCCCCTTCACCGTGCGACCGGGGTGGACGGGAGGCGGCCGCCCCTGCGGGTGCGCACCGAGCGCCCCCGGCGTGTCGTGCCGCACCACGGCGAAGGAGTGATGATCGTCTCCGCCGAGTCCGAACGACGTCATGACGCTTCTTCTCAGCGCAATGTCCGTCTCTGGACTTGCGGGCGCTGCGATCGCACGGCAACCATCGCCTTGGCCGCGGGCGTGGGTCGAACGGGCGGACGCCACTCACATGGTCGGCCCCATCTCCCCTGGCCATCTTGCGGAGGCCGTGCCGCGCACGGGGGGGCTGTGGGGCTTGAAGCCGGCCGCCCCGACAACCCCGCGCGCGCCCTCGTGTTCGCCTGATGCCGCGGTACCTCTTCCAGGGCTCGTACTCGCGGGAGGGTGCGCAAGGCGTGCTGCGGGAGGGTGGCACGAAGCGGCGGGAGGCGGTCGAGCGCCTGGTCCAGAACCTGGGCGGTCGCCTCGAGGGGTTTCACTACGCGTTCGGCGAGACGGACCTGTTCATGATCGTCGAGCTGCCCGGGCACGAGGCCGCCGCGGCGGCCTCGCTCATTGTCGCGGCGAGCGGTGCGGGTCAGTGGCGCACGACGGTGCTGCTGAGCGCCGAGGAGATCGACGCGGCGACGCGCGCGGGCGGCGGCTACCGGGCTCCCGGCGGCTAGCTTGACCTACCACAAGGAGGCCTCATGCCCACACCCGATCAGCGCGCCAGCGTCGTCCGGAAAGACCTCGACAACGTCATCCACCCGATCGTGCCCCACAAGCAGCTCGAGCAGCAGCAGCTCGTCATCGTGTCCGCCCGGGACTCGACGGTGGTGGACGCGGACGGCCGCGAGTATCTCGACGGCATGGCCGGGCTCTGGTGCGTGAACATCGGCTACGGACGCACCGAGCTGGCCGACGTCGCCGCCGAGCAGATGCGCCAGCTCTCCTACTACCCGCACACCGCGATGAACCTGCCCGCCGCCGCGCTGGCCGAGAAGGTCAACGGGCTGCTGGGCGGCGACAACCACGTCTACTTCGTCAGCTCGGGCTCGGAGGCCAACGAGGCCGCGTTCAAGTTCGCGCGCCAGTACGCCCGGCACGAGTACCCGCAGCAGAACCGCTACAAGACGATCAGCCGGTACTACGGCTACCACGGCACCACGCTGGCCACGCTGGCCGCCGGCGGCATGGGCGACCGCAAGATGAAGTTCGAGCCGCTCTCCGGCAACGCGTTCGTCCACGTGGCCCCGCCCTACTGCTACCGCTGCCCGTTCGGCCTCGAGCCCACGAGCTGCAACCTGGCCTGCGTGAAGAACATGGAGACCACGATCCAGGGCGAGGGTCCCGAGACGGTGGCCGAGGTGATCATCGAGCCGGTCATGAGCGCGCTGGGCGTCGCGGTGCCGCCCGACGACTACCTGCCCGCGGTGGCCGATCTCTGCAAGCAGCACGGCGTCCTCCTCCACGTGGACGAGGTGATCAACGGATTCGGCCGCACCGGCCGCCTCTTCGCCCACGAGCACGCGGGCGTGAAGCCCGACATCGTCACGGTGGCCAAGGGCATCTCGAGCGCCTACCTGCCGATGGCCGCCACCGTGGTGCGCAACTCCGTCTTCACGTCGTTCGTCGGCGAGGCGTCGGAGAACCGCCAGGTCAACCAGGTCAATACGTACGGCGGCCATCCGGTGGCCGCGGCAGTGGCCCTGCGCAATATCGAGATCATGCTGGAGGAGAAGCTGGCGCAGCGCTCGGCCGAGAACGGGGCCTATCTCCTCGACGGGCTCAAGACCCTGATGCGCCACCCGTGGGTCGGCGACGTGCGGGGCAAGGGCCTTTACGCGGGCGTCGAGCTGGTCATCGACCGCACGTCCAGGGCGGTGATGCCGGCGCCCCAGATCAAGAAGCTGGTGGATCGCTGCCAGGAGCGCGGGGTGATCGTGGGCCGCTCGGGCGGCGGCCGGCACCTCGGCAATACCCTCGTGCTGGCCCCACCGCTCGTCCTCACCCGCCCGGAGATCGACCGCATCGTCTCGGTGCTGGACCAGACGATCCCCGAGGTCTGCCCGGAGGCGGCAGCGTGAACCGGACGTTCCCGCACTACCGGCTCCGCGGCAGCCACCACGAGGTCGGCCGCCAGCACGGCGAGGCGCTCCGCTCGCTGATCCGGGCGCACCTCGATCTGATCTACACGCAGGGCGCCCGGAACTCGCAGCTCGCGCCGGAGACGGCGCGGCGCTGGGCGCGGGCCTTCGGGCCGGTCATCGGCGCGGCGGCGCCGCACTTCCTGGAAGAGATCGAGGGGCTGGCCCAGGGCGCGGACATCGAGCCCGTCGAGGCCCTGCTGCTCCAGGTGCGCCAGGAGGTCGCGCACGTGGCCCGCTTCGGCAGCGTGGATCTGGAATGCACCAGCTTCGCGGTCTCCGGCCCCTACACCCGCAGCGGCGGGACCTTCGCGGGCCAGAACGCCGATCTCTCGGGGGGCATCGAGTACACGCTGGAGACCGGGCCATAACCACCGAGCTCTGGCGCCTCGACGCCGTCGACCTGGCGGAGATGATCCGCCGCCGCGACGTCTCCTGCCGCGAGGTGATCACGTCGGCGCTCGCGCGGCTCGACGCGGTCAACCCGCACATCAACGCGGTGGTACGGTCGCTCCACGACCAGGCGCGCGCCGAAGCCGCGGCCGCCGAGCAGGCCCTGGCCCGCGGCGCAGTGGTCGGGCCGCTCCACGGCGTGCCGATCACCACCAAGGTCAACGTGGACCAGACCGGCTGCCCCACCGACAACGGCGTGGTCGGCTTCAAGGATCTCATCGCCACGCGCGACAACCCGGTGGTCGCCAACCTGCGCCGGGCCGGCGCCATCGTGATCGGGCGCACGAACACGCCGGCCTTCTCGATGCGCTGGTTCACCGACAATGCGCTCCACGGCGCCACGCTGAACCCGTGGGACCGCGCGCGCACGCCGGGCGGCTCGAGCGGCGGCGCCGCCGCGGCCACCGCGACGGGCATCGGCGCGATCGGCCACGGCAACGACATCGCGGGCTCGGTGCGCTACCCCGCCTACTGCTGCGGGCTGGTCGGCCTGCGGGTGAGCTATGGCCGCATTCCCTCGTACAACTTCACCGCCTCCGTGCCGCGGCCGATCTCGGCCCAGCTCATGGCCGTGCAGGGCCCGCTCACCCGGCGCGTGCGCGACGCGCGGGTGGCCTTCGCCGCGATGGCGGTGCCCGATCCCAACGATCCGCGCTGCGCCGACGTGCCGCTCGAGGGCGCGCCCGTGACGAGGCCCCTGCGCGTGGCACTCGTGGCCAATCCTGCCGGGCGCGGCGGCGTCGCGCCCGCCGCGGCGGCGGCGGTCCGCCAGGCCGGACGCTGGCTCGAGGACGCGGGCTACGCGGTCGAGGAAGTCGAGCCGCCCGAGCTCGGCGCGGTGGCCGATCTCTGGGCCGCCATCGCGATGGACGACGCCATCGCAGCGCTGGAGCCGGCCGCGGCGCACTTCGGCGACGATGGGATCAAGCGGGCGCTCGGTCTCTGGCGCGCGGTGCACCCGCCCCGCGACGTCCGCCATGTGCTCGACGGCCTGGCTCAGCGCGATCGGCTCCTGCGCCTCTGGGAGCTATTCCTTGACGAGCGCCCGCTCGTGGTGACCCCGACTTCCAACGAGCCCGCGTTCCCGGTCAACCTGGACCTGGTGGACGCGGACACCACGCAGCGGATCATGCGCGCCCAGATCATGCAGCTCGTGGTGCCGGTGCTGGGGTTGCCCGCGGTGTCGGTGCCGACCGGCGTCGCGGACGGTCTGCCGACAGGCGTGCAGATCACGGCCGGCCGCTTCCGCGAAGACCTCTGCCTCGAAGCCGCGGCCGCCATCGAGACCCGCGCCCCGATGGCGACCCCGATCGATCCATCGGAGGAGGCCTCGGCCAGGCCAGGCGCCGTCACGAAAGACATTGCGCGGCGTGAGCCGAGTACCCCTTGACACCTCCGCGACGCGAGAGGAACATCCGGCCTGATGCGGCAGATCGCGGAAGAGACGCTCTTGCCGGCCGAGATCGATGCTCAGCCTCCGGTGCGGGCCGCGGCCGCTCTGCGGTCGGTCATCCGCGGCTATCGCGAGGACATCGAGCGAGAGCAGCGTTTGCCCAAGGCGCTGGTCGAGCAGTTTCATGGCGCCGGCTTCTACAGCCTGGTCATCCCGCGTGAGCTGGGCGGCCTGCAGGCCGACCCGCTGACCTATCTGCGCGTCGTGGAGCTGCTGGCCGAGGGCGCCGGCTCGGTCGGCTGGAATCTGGCCAACAACAGCATCGCCCAGCTCGTCACGCTCGGGTTGCCGGACGCAGGCGTCCACGAGATCTACGCGCACGGAGCCGACACCGTCATCGCCGGCACCGCCGTGATGGGGGGCGGGCGGGCCATTCCGGTCGATGGCGGCTACCGGGTGACTGGCCGCTGATGCAAGCATACGGACAGAGCGCGCGATCGCATCACCACCGAATCGGGTCGCGTCCAGGCTGCCCGCTCGCCCTCATCCTCGCAACCCGGCAAAGAGATCGTCTTCAAGGCCCGCAACGCCTGAGCGTCCGCGCACGAGCTGAAAGCTCTCCCGACCGAAGGTTCGGTGGAAGAGCGCCGGTGGCATCCTGGCGAAGAAGACGTCGGGCCCCATCTGGCTGGCGTGCGCCATGAGCGCCTGACGCTTGCGCTCGACGTGCGCGGACACGTCGACGTTGGTCGTGATCAGCTCATCCGCGATGCCGATCTCCGGTTGACCCCCCTCTCCGTCCTCGAACGGCGCCCTGATGCCAGCTTCCCTCAAGAGGCGGCCGAACTCCCGGATCGCCGATCGCGCCACCGCCGTGTAGTAGAGCTTCGCCGGCCGCCAGGGTGGCCCCGCCTCGGGCCAGCGTCCGGGGTCGCCCGCCGCGTCGAACGCGGCCACCGTGATCTGATGCGCCCTGATGTGGTCCGGATGGCCGTAGAAACCGCGCTCATCGTAGGTGACCAGAACCTGAGGGCGATCGCGCCGGATCAGCGTCACCAGCCGGGCCGTGGCCTCCTCCAGCGACGCCTGGTAGAAGCTCGACGGGTGCTCGTTGTCCGGCGTTCCCATCATCCCGGAGTCGCGATACCCGAGCAGGTGAAGCCGGCCCACCCGCAGGATCTCGCAGGCCCGCTCGAGCTCTTGCCGGCGAATCTCGTGCAGCGTGGCGGGCGTCGCCACGACCGTATCTGCGATCTCGCCGATCTCGCCGCCCGTGCACGTGACCAGCACCGTCCGCAGCCCTTCGTCAGCGTAGCGAGCCAGCACGCCACCGGTGCTGATCGACTCGTCGTCGGGATGCGCGTGCACTGCCATCAACGTCAGCTCGTTCGCCATCCTCGCCTCCTCGGCGGACCCGCTGGCGCTGCGATCTCCCGCGCCGCTTCCTCCACCAGTTCCACATCGCGTAGATGCCGCCGCTTCCCCCGAGAAGGCCGGCGAGCTCGCGATGGTGCTCCGCCAAGCTCTGCGTGGCCCAGTGACCGAGCGTGGTCTGCACCGCGGCAACTGGCCCAGGTGCCGCGACCACCGCCGCCGCTCCGGGGCTCAGTCCGGGGGCCTCGCGGCGGCCCTGTCGCCGCACCGTGGAGCCGGTGCCGGTCGCGGCGCGGCAGACGCGCTCGTGCCCGGGTGGCGCCGGGCGCCCGCCGATCAGGGCCGGGGCGAAGCGTCGTCCAGCAGCCTCTCGACGATCACGCAGTCGCGCCACGCCCCGTCGAGCCGGCCGTGGCGCCGGTAGACGCCGACCACGCGGAAGCCGCAGCGCTCGTGCAGCGCCAGGCTGGTCGTGTTCTCCGGGAAGATCCGCGACACGATCTTCCAGAAGCCGCGGTCGGCGTAGGCACGGCAGAACGCCTCCAGCGCGGCACGGCCCGCGCCGGCGCCTCGGGCCGCACGGGCCACGTACACCGAGTGCTCGGCGACCCCGGCGTAGGCCGGTCGGTTCCGGTACGGGCCGGCGCCGGCCCACGCCACCACTCGCCCGCCCCGCTCGGCAACGACGGTAGGGTACCGGTCGCCCTTGTCGGCGAGGGTCGCGGCAATCTGCTCGGCCGTGCGCGGCTCGGTCTCGAAGGTGGCAATGCGATCGGCGATGCCCTCGTTGTAGATCGCCGCGATGGCGGCCGCATCGCTGGCGGTGGCCAAGCGGGTGGCGACCCCGGAGGTCACCGGCAGGTCGAGACCGGTCGCGCCGCGGGGGTCGGCGGGAGCGCCGGTCACGGCCGGCTCGCCAGCCACGCCTGGATGCGGGCGGCGATCTCGTCCCGGACCCTCCGGAAGACGGCGAGCTCCTCCCCCTCCCCGCCCCCGGCAGCGGAGGGGTCGTCGAAGCTCCAGTGCAGGCGCGCGGTGCGGCCCGGAAAGACCGGGCAGCGCTCGCGGGCGCTATCGCACACCGTGATCACCCAGTCCCATTGCTGGCCGGACAGGCCGTCGACCGTCTTCGACTCATGCGCGCGCAGATCGATCCCGACCTCGTCCATGGCCCGGACGGCCAGCGGGTGCACCCGCGTGGCCTCGGTGCCCGCGCTGGCGACCTCGAGGCGGTCGCCGGCGCGGGCGCGCAGGAACCCCTCAGCCATCTGGCTCCGGGCCGAGTTGTGCGTGCACAGGACCAGGACCCGCTGCATCGCCGGGCCCGCGCTTGCCTCGCGCCCGGGGCCGGCGCGGGCCCCGGGGCCCGCAGGTTCCCGCGGGCCGTCCATGGCACCCGGGGTCCCGGCCGCGTCCTCGGCGTCCGCTTCCCTCATGGCGCGGCTGGCTTCCGCGCCCGCACGAAGGCGGCCATGAACTTGCCGTCGGCAGCGGCGAAGGCGTCGGCGTCCAGCCCGGCGTCCGCAAGCAAGTGCCGGGCATCCTCCGCGCGGTAGACCCGGGTCGGCTCCACCTCGATCGCCTCGAATCCCGATCGGAGCAGCTTGGCCCGGTACGCCTCCTCGTCGAGCGCCCCCGCCACGCACCCGATCCAGAGCTCCACGCTGCGCCGGACCGCGGGCGGCACCTCGCCCCGGACCACCACGTCCGACACCGCGAAGCGCCCGCCGGGCCGGAGGACGCGGAAGGCCTCGGCCAGGACGCGGTCCTTGTCGGTCGACAGATTGATGACGCAGTTCGAGATGACGACGTCCACCGACGCGCCGGGCAGCGGGATGTGCTCGATCTCGCCCTTGAGGAACTCCACGTTGTCCACGCCGGCCTTTTGCTGGTTGTCCCGGGCCAGGGCCAGCATCTCGTCGGTCATGTCGAGCCCGTAGGCCTTGCCGGTGGGGCCGACCCGCCGGGCCGAGAGCAGCACGTCGATGCCGCCCCCCGAGCCGAGGTCGAGCACCACCTCGCCGGGCCGCAGCTCTGCCAGCGCGGTGGGATTGCCGCAGCCGAGCGAGGCGCTGACGGCCTCGGCGGGCAGGCCGGCCGTGTCGGCCGTCTCGTAGAGGTTCGAGGTGATCGGATCGGCATCCCCACACGAGGGACCGCTCCCGCAGCACGAGGCCTCCGCGCCCGCGACCACCCGCAGGGCCGCCTGCCCGTACTTCTCTCGCACGATCTGCCTGACGTCCTGCTCAGCCATGCCGTCTCCTCCTTCGCGAGCCGTGGGCCTCGCCCGTCACGCCGAGCAGCACGCGCCGGCCTTGACCACGGGCAACGGGCCCGCCGCCGTCGCGCTGGCGCCGGCGACCCGGGGCGACACCTCCGATTCGTCCGGGAGGTCGTAGTTGAGGTAGTAGACCTCCCACTCCACCCCGTCCGGATCTTCCACCCAGAACTTGTCCTGGTTGGCGTGGCAGCAGTTCACCCCCATCTCCTCGCGGACGGGCAGCCCGGCCGCCTTCACCCGCGCCAGGTGGGCGACCACGACCTCGGGCGTCTCCACCTGGACCCCGAGGTGGTTGACGGTGGCCGCGCCGGCCGCGCCCCCCTCGGACAGCGCCAGGTTCACCGGCGCCCACTCCGGCAGGAACTTGTAGTAGCCGCGCCGCTCCTTGACGGGAGCGGCCCCGAGAAAGGTCTCGTAGAAAGCGCGGCTCTTCGCGAGGTCGGCGACGTGCAGATGGACGTGGACCTTGGGCGACATGGCGTTCTCCTCTAGCAGCAGCAGGTGAGCAGGCGCACGAGCGCCGTCACCGTGTCTCGCCGCACCGAGTAGTAGATGTACCGCTCTTCCTTCCGGCTCTGGACCAGCCCTGCCCGGCGCAGGACGTCCAGGTGATGCGACAGCGTCGGGCCCGGCACCTCCACCGCCTCCTGGATCTCGCCCGCCGGCACCTCCCGCTCGGCCCGGACGAGGAAGAAGAACACCTGAAGGCGCGTGAGGTGGGCCAGGGCCCGGAACGCCTCGACGTGCGACTCGTCGGCCTCGAGCTGC
>DATLFG010000015.1:0-43141 GCA_035524955.1 Candidatus Limnocylindria bacterium
TCGGGAGGCCCCGGTGGCAGCGGCGGGAGCGCGCCCGGCGGAGCGGGAGGCGGCGGCGCTGGCGGCCGCCGGTGAGCCGGGCTCCCGGCCGGCGCGGGCTTGCGGAAGAACGACGGCTGGCCCGCGGGTGCCTGCCCGTCCACCATACGCCCAAACTATGGGCGGAACCGGCGCGGGGAGTCAACTTCTGCGGGTCAACCCTTGAACGTCAGACGCCCCCGGCGTCGCTGGCCGCGAAGCGCTCCAGGTGATGCTCGGCGTCCCCGAAGAGCTGGCCGATCATGGTGAGCCGCCGGAACGTGTGGCTGATCTTCAGCTCCTCGGTCATGCCCATGCCGCCGTGGAGCTGGACCGCCTCCTGGCTGACGTGCCGGCAGGCGTCCGCCACCTTGATCTTGGCCGCGGAGACCGCGCGGGTGCGCTCCGCCGGGGGGGCGCTGTCCACCTTCACGCACGCCAGACACGCCATGGACCGCGCCTGCTCGTAGCTGATCACCATGTCCACCATGCGGTGCTGGAGCGCCTGGAAGCTGCCGATCGGCACCCCGAACTGCCGGCGCGTCTTGAGGTACTCGAGCGTGGCCTCGTTGGCGTACCGGATGGCGCCCACCGCCTCCGCGCAGAGCAGCGCGGTGGCGTAGTCGGCCGCGTCCTCGATCAGGGGCAGCGCGCGGCCCTCCTCGCCCAGGAGCCCGTCGGCGGGCACCGCCACGTCGGTGAGCCAGACGTCGGCGGCGCGCAGCTCGTCGATCGTGCGGTACTCCTTGAGGGTCACGCCGGTTGCGCCGCGATCCACCAGGAAGAGGCTGATCCCCGCCGCGTCGGTGTCGGTCCTCGCGGTCCGCGCGGAGACGATCAGCGTGTCGGCGGAGCCGCCGTGGAGCACCGCGCGCTTCTCCCCGTTCAGCGTGAAGCCGCCACCGCCGCGCTTGGCCCGCGCGCCCACGTGGCCCAGGTCGTAGCGGGCGCTGCGCTCGGTGTGGGCGAAGGCCACCCGGTGCTTGCCCTGGATCAGGGCGGGCAGGACGCGCTTCTGCTGGGCCGCCGAGCCGGCGCGGGCGATCAGGCGGCCGCCCAGGCCCACGTTGACCCAGTAGGGCTCGACCACGAGGCCCTCGCCGAACGCCTCCATGACCAGCATCACGTCCACCGCGGTGCCGCCGAAGCCGCCGTGCTCTTCCGCGAAGGGGACGCCCAGCAGCCCCATCTCGGCGAAGGCCGCCCACACCGTCTCGCTCCAGCCGGTGGGCGAATCCACGATCTTGGCCCGCGCGTCGATCGAGTACTCGTTGGCCAGATACCGCTTGAGGCTATCCGAGAGGAGCTGCTGCTCCTCACTCAAATCAAAATTCATCCCGCGCTCCTGAGGTCACTCGTTTCTGGTCCGACACGTGGACGGGGCCGGGGGGAGGGGGCCGGGGGGTCCGGGTGGCCGTTCCCGCCGCGCAAGACGATGCCGACCCCCGCCCAGGTTGGGAACTCCAACCCGGGCCGCCGGAGGATCGCGGGTCATGGTCAGAGGACCCCCCGGCCCCCTCCCCCCGGCCCCGTCGAATACCCCGCACGCCACCACTACAGACCGAGCGTCGCCTTCGCGATGATGTTGCGCTGGATCTCGTTGGAGCCGGCGTAGATCGTGGCCTTTCTGAGGTTGCAGTACCGAGGAGCCAGGCGGGCCGTGAAGTGATCGAAATCCATCGCGTCCACCGGCCGGAAGGCCTGGGCCAGCGGGCCCGCGGCCTGCATCATCAGCTCGGTGATGGCCTGCTGGATCTCGGTGCCCTTGATCTTGAGCATGGACACGTCGGCGCCCGGCGGCCGGCCGCTACGCCGCATCTGGTCGAGGAAGCGCAGGTTGGTGATCTCGAGCGCCATCAGCTCGACCTCCACGCGGGTGAGCCGATCGCGGAAGCGCGGGTCCTCCATTAGCGGCCGCCCGTCCTTCAACTGCTCGGCCGCCAGCTCCTTCAGCTTGGCCAGCTCGCGCTTGGAGGCGCCGATGCGGCCGGTGCCCATGCGCTCGTAGCCCAGCAGGTACTTGGCCACCGTCCAGCCCTTGCCTTCCTCGTGCACGAGGTTCTCGACCGGCACTGCCACCTCGTCGAAGAAGACCTCGTTGACCTCCTTGCTGCCGTCCAGCAACACGATGGGCCGCACCGTGATGCCGGGGGTGTGCATGTCGATCAGCAGGAAGGAGATGCCGTCCTGACGCTTGCCGGTCGTGCCGTCCGTCCGCACCAGGCAGAAGATCCAGTCGGCGTGCTGGGCCATCGTGGTCCAGATCTTCTGGCCGGTGACGACATAGTGCCCGTCGCCCTGGCGCACCGCGCGGGTCTTGAGCGAGGCCAAGTCCGAGCCCGAGCCCGGCTCCGAGTAGCCCTGGCACCAGAAGTCCTCGCCGTGATAGATCCGCGGGAGAAACTTCTTCTTCTGGGCGTCGGTGCCGAACCGGAGGAGCACCGGGGCGCACATGCGCACGCCGAAGGGCACGACCATCGGGGTCGCCGCGAAGCCGCACTCCTCCTCCCAGATGTAGCGCTGCACCACGTTCCAGTCGGTGCCGCCCCACTCCGTGGGCCAGTCGGGCGCGACCCAGCCCTTCTTGGCCAGGACCTTGTGCCAGCGCAGGAGATCATCCTTCGACAGCTCCTGGTAGCCTTCCACCTTGGCGCGCAGGTCGTCCGGCAGGTTGCTCCGCAGCCAGCCGCGCACCTCGTCGCGGAAGGCCAGCTCGTCGGGCGAATAGTTCAGATCCATGTCAGGGCTCCTGTGGCATCGTCGTTGATCGCGCGGCTCCGCCGACCGCCATGCTATCGCAGGGCGCGAACGAGGTCCAGCAACCGGCCCAGGGTGGCGAGCCGGGCCGCGAGCCCCTCGCCGCCGGGCTCGACCCGCAGCGTGGTGATGCCGGCGCGCTGATAAGCCTGCAACCGCGCGCGCACCATGGCGTCGGTGCCGAGCAGGTTGGTCTGGAGCACGAGCTCGTCGGGCACGCGGACCGTCGCCTCCTCGCGCCGGCCGTCGAGCCAGAGGCGCTGCACTTCGGTGGCCGCGTCCACGTAGCCGGCCCGGCGGTACGCGTCGTTGTAGAAGTTGTGCCGGCGCGAGCCCATGGCGCCCAGGCTGAAGGCCAGGCCGGGCTTGCGGGGCGGGATCAGTCGCTCCACGTCGTCCCCGAAGGCCACGTATCCGCCCGCCTGCAGGTCGAGCTGGGCCAGCGAGCGGCTCGCGCGGGCCGCGCCGGCGGCCAACGAGTCGGTGAAGACCCGCGCGTGCTCGGGCATGAACGAGGTACCGAGCCAGCCGTCGGCGATCTCGCCCGTCATCTCGAGGCTCTTCGGCGAGAGCGTGGCCAGGTAGATCGGCAGCCTCGGCGGGGGCGGTGCGGCCGAGCGGAGCGCCTTCCCCTCGCCGCCCGGGAGTGGCAGCTCGTAGATCTGGCCCTTGTACTCGAGGCGCTCTCCCCTCACCGCGCGGCGCACGATCTCCACCGTCTCGCGCATGCGCCGGACCGGGCGGTCGAAGCGGATGCCGTGCCAGCCCTCGATCACCTGCGGCCCGCTCACGCCCAGGCCGAGCACGAAGCGGCCGTTGGACATCGCCTGGAGGCTCATCGCGGTCATGGCCAGCAGGGCGGGCGTGCGGGTGCCCGCTTGCAGGATGCCGGTGCCGAGGCGGATGCGCGAAGTGCGCGCGGCCATGAAGGCCAGCGGGGTGACGCCGTCGTGGCCCCAGGCCTCCGCGGACCACACGTCGTCCACGCCCAGGCGCTCGGCCTCGGTCACGTAGCTGCTCGCCTCCGCCCAGTCGGTCTGGGCGAGCCGCAGCGAGATCGAGACGCGCATCAGGCGGGCGGCGACGCCGCGAGGGCCGTGGCGATCTTCTGGAGCTGGCCGGCGTGATCGAGATCGTGCAGGCGGGTGAAGAGCAGCGTCTCCCGCCAGGTGAGCGGGCCGAACATCGGGTGCTCGATGCGCTGGTCGGGGGCGGCCGCGGGATCGGCGGCCAGCACGGCCGCGAAGAGGGCCTCGCGCTGCTGCACGAGCGCCTTGTACCAGGCATCGGCCGAGAGCAGCGGCGCGCCCTCGACGCCCCGCTGCCCCGGGCGCGCGGGCGGCGGCTGGCCCGCGAGCAGGCGCTGGATGCCGCCGCCGAAGTAGCCGTCGGCGGCCACCACGTGGGCCATCACCTCGTTGCCGCTCCACTCCTCGGGCGCGGGCCGCTCGCCGAAGCGCGTCGGCGGCACCGCCGCGGCCGCCACCTTCAGGTCCGCCATGGCCTGCCGCACCTTCTCCACGATGGCCGCGGGGGTCAGCTTGGCCCCCTGGGCGACCAGGTACCCCCGGATCCGCGCCTGCTCCTCGTCCATGGCGGCTAGGACTCTATCCCGCCCCCGCCCGCGCCGCAATGGGGTCAGGTCTTACAGGCCAGGTGCCATAGCCTCTCGGTCACCTGAGGTGCCAGCGCCTCTCGGTCACTATATGGTCGAGGAAAACGGTGAGAGGCGGACGCGATGAACAAAAAGAGGTGGGCGTCGAGAAGAGAAGCGGCGCACGATGGTCGCCGAGGTCCGGGCAGGCGTACCGATGCGAGCGGTGGCCCGGGCGCACCACGTGAGCCTGTCCACGGTGCAGTGGTGGTGCCGGCGTGCCGGAGCGCGGGCCCTTGAGGAGGTCGATTGGCGCGATCATCCCCCGATTGCGGGGAGGGTGCATCGCACGGCCGCGGCGGTCGAGGACCTCGTGCTCGGGCTGCGCCGGGAGTTGAAGGAGACGAGCGACCTGGGTGAGTACGGAGCCCGCGCCATCCACCGCGAGCTCGTGGCTCGAGGCGACGGCGGGGTGCCGTCGGTGAGGACAATCGGTCGCGTCCTCGAGCGCCGAGGTGCCCTGGATGCCGCGCGCCGGGTCCGCCGCCCTCCTCCGCCGCCGGGTTGGTACCTGCCCGAGGTGGCCGCGGGACGAGCCGAACTCGACAGCTTCGACATTGTGGAAGGCCTGTTTCTCGTGGGCGGGCTCCGCCTCGAGGTCCTCAATGTCGTTTCGCTGCTTGGCGGCTGGCCCGGCGCCTGGCCGCAGCCGCTGGTGACCGCGAAAACCGCGGTGGCGGCGCTGGTGGCGCACTGGCGAGAGTTCGGGCGGCCGGCTTACGCCCAGTTCGACAATGACACGATCTTCCAGGGGGCGCATCAGCACCGAGATTCGATTAGTCGCGTGATGCGGACCTGCTTGCGCCTCGACGTCACGCCCGTGTTCGCGCCGCCTCGGGAAAGCGGGTTCCAGGCCGCCATTGAAAACTTCAACGGCCGCTGGCAAGCCAAGGTTTGGGCTCGCTTCCACCATGATTCGCTCGCCGCCCTCCACGAGCGTTCCCGGCGCTATCTCCGTGCGTACCGCCAACGCGCCGCCGCCCGCGTCGAGGCGGCTCCCCCGCGGCGTCCGTTCCCAGCGTTCTGGCTCCCGGATCTGCAAGCGCCGCCGCGCGGCGTGGTGATCTTCATCCGTCGCACTTCGGAGACCGGCAGAGTGACCCTGCTCGGGCACACCTTCGAGGTCGATCCCCTCTGGCCGCACCGCTTGGTCCGGTGCGAAGTGGACCTCAGCGCGGAGACCATCCGGTTTCATGGCCTTCGCCGTCGGGACCCGTATCACCAGCCGCTCTTGCGGGAGGTTCCCTACCGCCCTCCCAGGAGACCCTTCCATGAGTGACCGACAGGCTGTGGCACCTCCCTTCGAACCGTGTCTTCTCTGACCGAGAGGCGCTGACACCTGGCCTCTTACATGTTGCTAGCACATGATTTGGCCGCCGTTAGTAGCACGTGAATTGACCGCTCCTGCGGACAGCAGGGGGTAGGGCCATGGTGGACCGGGAGGTCCGTCATGCCCTATGCCTCGGCTGTCGTGGAGCGCACGATGAAAGTCCAAGAGGTGCTGATGCAGGCGATCCGCGGCCAGCTCACCTGGCTGCAGGCCGAGGAGATCTTGGGGTGGCGGCCCCGCACGCTGCGACGCTGGCGGCTGCGCTACCAGCGGGTTGGCTATGACGGGCTGTGGGATCGGCGGCGGCAGCAGCCCTCGCCGCGTCGGGCCCCCGTCGCGGAGGGCGCGCGCATCGTGCGGCTGTACCGGGAGCGGTACGCCGGGTTCAATGCCGCGCACTTTCACGAGATCGCGCAGCGCGAGCATCAGGTGACCTACGCCTACACCTTCGTGAAGCGGCTCCTGCAGGCGGCCCAGCTCCTGCCGAAACGGCGCCCTCGCGGCCAGCATCGCCGCCGCCGCGAGCCGCGCCCGTGTTTCGGGGAGATGCTCCACCTCGACGGCAGCCCGCATGCCTGGCTCGCGCGGCGGCCCACGGAGCGCCAGACGCTCCTGCAGAGCATCGACGACGCCACCAAGCGCGTCCTCTACGCCCAGCTCGTCCCCGCCGAGTCCACCGCCACCGTGATGACGGCCCTCTGGACCATCCTCGAAACGCACGGCCTGCCCCAAGCCCTGTACACCGATCGCGCCGGCTGGGCCTTCTACACCCCGAAAGCGGGGGAGCCCGTGGCCCGCGACAAGCGCACCCAGGTCGGCCGCGCCCTGGCCCGCCGCGGCATCGAGCACATCCCCGCCTACTCCCCGCAGGCCCGGGGCCGCAGTGAACGGCTCAACCGCACCTTCCAGGATCGCCTCGTCAATGAGCTCCGCGTGGCGGGCATCGCCACGGTCGCGGCCGCCAACCGCTACCTGCGCGAGCATTTCCTCGCCGCGTACGACCGCCGCTTCGGCCGCCCCCCCACCGATCCGGCCCCGGCCTTTGTCCCGCTCGGCCCGGTCGACCTCACCCACATCCTCTGTCACGAAGAGGAGCGCACGGTGGGTCAGGACAACACCGTCACCCTCGAGGGCGTCCGGCTGCAGATCGACAAGCAACCGGGGCGGCGCACCTGCGCCGGGCTGCGCGTCCTCGTGCGCCGCCATCTTGATGGCCTCCACTGCGTGTGGTTCGGCGCGCGCTGCTTCGGGCACTACGATGCCCGCGGCCCCCGCCGCCCGATCGCCGCCGCGCCCCGCGCGACCCGCGTGCTCACGCCTCTGCCCCCCCTACCGCCCCCCTTGCCCACGTCCCGATCGTCGCTCCTGAGCCCGCTACGGGCCCGCCGGCCGACGCGCCGCCCCCCGAAACCCCGTCGCCGCGCCCTCGTGCCGGCCTGACCCCTCACCCCTGATGCGGTCAAATCACGTGTCAAACCCGAGCGGTCAATTCACTTGCTAACAACATGGGGTCAGGTCTTACATTCCGACATTTCGGGCGCGTCCGGCCGAGTTGACCGGCTGAAAACGTCGGAATGTAAGACCTGACCCCAGCCTAGAGACCGATGCGGGCGAAGAACGTGGCGATGACGGCCTGGACCTCGGCGCGGTGGGTACGGTTGGGGAAGTGGGGGCCGCCCTGGACCACGTGGAGGCGGGCGCCCGGGATCGTCTCGGCGACGCGCCGGGACATGGCCAGGGTCGGGAAGCTGTCCTCCGAGCCCGCGATGACCTGCACCGGGCAGCGGATGCGGCGGCAGTCCTCCAGCCACTCGCCGCGGCTATACGTCTCGTCGAGCAGCGCGAGCAGCGAGGGCACCGAATGCCGGCGCAGCGCGCCGGTGAGCTCCCCGTACCGATCGGGCCGCGTCTTGAGGCGGGCCAGCGCCTCGTCCCCCATGCGCAGGCGCACGTTGGCGTCGAAGTACTCCTCGAAGCGCCCCGCTTCCACCAGCGGCCGCTGCGTCGCCCACCAGCGCTTGTCCTCGTCGCTCGGCACGAAGGGCGGCCCGCTGATCGAGACCACCGCCCGCGCGCGCTCCGGGGCGTGCGCGGCGATCCACAGCGAGAGCGCGCCGCCCATGGACGCCCCGCCCCACACCGCCTCGCGGATCCCGAGGACGTCGAGCCAGGCCAGCAGATCCTCGGCCTTGCGCGCATACGTGTAGTCCTCCACCCGCTCGAAGCGCGAGGAGAGCCCGTGGCCGCGCGTGTCGGGGAACAGGGCCCGCACGCGGCCGAAGAAGGGCTCGAGATCGGCCACCATCACCGAGGAGTCCTCCACCGAGCCGCCGTGGATCCACACCACGACGATCCCCGAGGCGAGGCCGGCCTCCCGCCAGTGCAGGCGGACACCGGTGGGCAGGACGGCGTCAGGCAGGGCCGAGCCTCTTCTCCAGGTAGCGCGCGTAACGGGACATGGAGTACGTGCAGAGCCAGTAGACCACCGCGATGAAGAGGTAGATCGGGAACGGGCGGATCTCGCGGTTGTTCACCACCTGGGCGGCCTTGGTCAGATCCATGAAGCCGATGATGGAAGCGAGCGAGGTGTCCTTGAAGAGCACGATGAACTGGGTGACCAGCGATGGGATCATGTTCTTGAGCGCCTGGGGCAGGATCACGAACCGCATGCCCTGGGTGCCGCTGAGCCCGAGCGCGGTGCCGGCCTCGACCTGGCCCCGCGGCACCGACTGGATGCCCGCGCGCACGATCTCGCCCAGGTAGGCCGCCTCGAAGACCACGAACGCGGTGAGCGCCACCCCGAACTCCGGGATCGACGTCTTGAGCACCATCGGCATGATGAACCACATCCAGAAGATCACCATGACCAGCGGAACGCCTCGGAAGAACTCCACGTAGACCGTCGCGGGCATGCGGATCCACCACCGGGGGGCCAGGCGCGCGATGCCGATGAAGATGCCGAGGAGGAACCCTAGGATGATGGACGGGATGGCCAGACGGAGGGTGCCGCCCACGAAGTTGCCGAAGCCCAGGAAACCCTGGAGCATCAGGAACGGGAGGTTGCGGCCGATGACGTCCAGATCGAGCAAGGCTAGCGCGGCGGCCGGCCGCCCACGATCAGGCCGGGGATGGCGGTGCGCCGTTCCACCCAGGACATGATCGAGGCGATGGAGATGCAGAGGCCCAGGTAGATGAGCGTGCCCGCGGTCAGGGCCTCGATGGCCTTGGCGGTGTAGGTCTCGATCTGGCGCGTCTGGAACGTGAGCTCGGCCACGCTGATCGTGAGCGCGACCGACGAGTTCTTGAGCAGGTTCAACGACTCGTTGGTCCCGGGCGGGATGATGAGCCGGAGCGCCACCGGCAGGATCACGTAGCGGTAGGCCTGGAAGGTGGTGAGCCCGGAGGCCACCGAGGCTTCGAGCTGCGTCCGCGGGATCGACTGGATGCCGGAGCGGAGGACCTCGGAGAAGCGGGCGCCGCTGTACACGCCCAGCGCGAACACCGCAGCCCAGAACTCGAGCCCGTTGGCGAAGAGCCATCGCTGGACGGCGTCCGGCAGCAGCGGCGGGATCGCGAAGTACCAGAAGAACATCCAGACCAGCAGCGGGACGTTGCGGAAGAACTCCACGTAGAAGGTGGCGGCCGCGCGCAGGGGCCAGACGCGGACGGTGCGAAGCGAGCCCGAGAGGATCCCGAGCACGACGGCGATCAGCCACGCGGCGATCGACAGCTCGAGCGTCATGATGAGCCCGCTCAGCAGCCACTGGCCGGACTCGCCGGTCCAGAGCACCGACCACCTGAACTGGTAGTTCATCGCTCCGCGTCCCCCTGTACCCCCGACCCCCTCACCCCCAGTCGCTCACCCTGCCCTCTCCCCCCAAGCGGGGGAGAGGGTGTGGTCGGGGCTCCCTCTCCGCCCGGGGGAGGGTGTGCAGGCTCCCTCTCCCCTCAGGGGAGAAGGGGCGGGGTCAGGGGTGGTCTGCGCGTTACCTGGGGACGACCTGGAGCAGCATGAAGCTGCGCACCTGGGGCGACATCGGGTACGGCAGCTCGCCCTTGGCCCCGAACCACCGGTCGTAGATCTCGAAGAACTTGCCCGACTCGATGCCGTCCATCAGCCCGGCGTTGACGATATTGCGGAAATCCGCGTCGCCTTTTCTCATGGCCATGCCGTAGGGCTCGTAGGAGAAGAAGTCGCCGACGATCTCCCACTGGGCCGGATTCGGCGCCTTGGCCCGGATCCCGGCGAGCTGGATGCCATCGTTGGTGAAGGCGTCCACCTGTCCCTGCACCAGCGCCTGGAAGGCCGCCGGCTGGTCCGGGAACTCGCGCAGGACCGCCTTGGGCGCCTTCTCCCGGATGATACGGGCATTGGTCGAGCCCTGCTGCGCGGCGATGCGCCGGCCGTCGATGTTCCGGATGCCCTTGATCGGGCTCCCCTTCTTCACCAGGAACTGGGCCCCGGTCACGAAGAAGGTGACCGAGAAGTCCACGCTCTCGCGGCGCGTGCGGGTGTCGGTCATGGTGCCGGCGATGAGGTCCACCGCGCCGGAGGACAGCAGCGGGATGCGCGTCGGCGGCGTGCTCTCCTTCTTGTCTACCTTGATCGGCTTGCCGAGCTTCTTCTCGAGCGCGGGTTTGACCAGCTCCTCGACCAGGTCGATGGAGAAGCCGACCCACTCGTTCCGGGGGTTGACGTACGCGAACGGGGGCGACCCGGTTCGGGTGCCGATCGTCAGCGTGCCCGTCTCGCCGACCTTGTCGAGCGTCATCTTCTGTTGCGCCGGCGCGGGCACCACCGACGCGGCCAGCAGGGCCAGCACCATCACCACTCCCATGAATCTCCGCATGCACAGCCTCCCTGGTGAGTCTCAGTGCGACAGGATCTTGGACAGGAAGTCCTTGGCCCGCTCCGACTGGGGAGCGGCGAAGAAGGCTTCCGGCTCCTGCACTTCCACGATCCGACCGTAGTCCATGAACACCACGCGGCTCGCCACGCGACGGGCGAAGCCCATCTCGTGGGTCACCACCATCATGGTCATGCCCTCCTTCGCCAGATCGGTCATGACGTCCAGCACCTCGTTGATCATCTCGGGGTCGAGCGCCGAGGTGGGCTCGTCGAAGAGCATGATCCGGGGCTGCATGGCCAGGGCCCGGGCGATGGCCACCCGCTGCTGCTGGCCGCCCGAGAGATTGGACGGGTAGTAGTCGGCCCGATCGGGGATGCGCACCCGCTCGAGCAGGACGCGCGCGACCTTCTCTGCCTCGGCCGCCGACAGCCCCTTGACCTTGCGGGGAGCCAGCGTGATGTTCTGCAGCACCGTCATGTGCGGGAAGAGGTTGAAGGACTGGAACACGATCCCCGCCTCGGTGCGCAGCTTGACCAGGTTCACCCCGGGCGCGGTGATGGACTGGCCGTGCACGAGGATCTCGCCCTTCTGGATCGGCTCCAGGCGGTTGACACACCGGATCAGCGTGCTCTTGCCGGAGCCGGAGGGGCCGCAGACCACGATGACCTCGCCCGCCTCCACGCTCAGGTCCACGTCGACCAGCACGTGGTGCTGGCCGAACCACTTGTTGACGCCGTTGAACTCGATGGCGAGCGCCATGGTCACTCGATGACCACCAGGACGTCCCCCGGGTTCACCGCCTGGCCGGCCGTGACGCGAATCTCCTTCACGGTCCCCGCCACCTGCGCCTTGAACTCGTTCTCCATCTTCATGGCCTCCAGCACGATGAGGCCGTCGCCGGGCGCGACGGTCTGGCCGACCGCGACCTCGATCAGCGTCACCTTGCCGGGCATCGGGGCCTTCAGCACCTGGCCCCCGACGTCGCCCTGAGCCCCGCGGGTGCGGATGATGTAGCGCGATTCCTCCTCGACCCGGATCGCGTAGCGCTCGCCCGCCACGTCTACCACGTAGACGCCGTCCTGCTCGGTGACGTCGGCCACGTGGGAGGCGCCGGCCAGCAGGATGGACCAGATGCCCTCCCCGGTCTCGCGCGCATCCACCGCGAGGCGCTCCTCGTCGATCGTGACCGTGAAGCGGCCCCGGGCGCCCGCGACCTCGACCGGGATCGTCTCCCCGCCCGCCTGCACCGCGAACTTCACCGGCTCCTCCAGTCCGGCCGCAGGGCCTGCCGCCAGGCGCCCGGCGTCGGGGCGGGGCCACCAGACGCGCCCTCGGCGGGCGCCGGGCGACCCGCGCGCTCGTAGGCGGTCAGCGCCGCCGCGATCAGCGCGATCGTGCGGTGCCGGCCAGAGGCCTCCGGCCGGTCCGCGGCCAGCAGGCGCTCCATGAAGCCGGTGGAGAGGCGGCCCGCCACGAAGTCCGGGTGCGCGACGATCCGCTGCAGGATCGGGATCGTGGTCTGCACGCCGGCGATCGCGTACTCGCCGAGCGCGCGGGCCATTCGCGCGATCGCCGCGTCGCGGTCCGGACCCCAGACGATCACCTTGGCCATCAGCGTGTCGTAGAAGCGCGGGATCGTGCAGCCGGCGTAGACGCCGGTGTCGTCGCGCACCCAGGGCCCGCCCGGCGCCCGCAGCCCCGTCACCTTGCCGGGCGACGGGATGAACGAGGCGAACGGGTCTTCCGCGTTGACCCGGCACTCGATGGCCCAGCCGTGCAGCGCGACGTCGTCCTGGCCGAAGCCGAGCTTCTCCCCCGCCGCGATGCGGAGCTGGTCGCGCACCAGGTCGCGGCCGGTCACCAGCTCGGTCACCGGATGCTCCACCTGCAGGCGTGTGTTCATCTCGAGGAAGTAGAAGTTGCGGTCGCGGTCCACCAGGAACTCGACGGTGCCCGCGTTGACGTAGCCGACCGCGGCGGCCACCCGGCAGGCGGCCTCGCCCATCCGACGCCGCATCTCGGGCGTCACGAATGGCGACGGGCTCTCCTCCACCAGCTTCTGGTGCCGCCGCTGGATCGAGCACTCGCGCTCGCCCAGGGACACCACGGCGCCGTGCACGTCGGCCAGCACCTGGATCTCGATGTGGCGCGGGTCCTCCACGTAGCGCTCGATGTAGACCGCGGCGTCGCCGAAGGCGGCGCCCGCCTCCGAGCGCGCGGCCCGCAGGGCGCCGGTCAGCTCGCCGGCGGTGCGCACCAGGCGCATGCCCTTGCCGCCGCCGCCCATGGCGGCCTTCAGCATCACGGGATAGCCCACCCGCCCGGCCACGCGCGCGGCCTCCGCGTCGTCCGCAACCGGCTGCTCGGTGCCGGGCACCACCGGCACGCCCATCTCGATCGCGACGCGGCGGGCCGCCATCTTGTCGCCCATCGCCCGGATGGCGCCGGGCGGCGGGCCGATGAAGATGAGCCCGGCATCCACACAGGCCTGGGCAAACGCCGCGTTCTCGGCCAGGAAGCCGTAGCCCGGATGCACCGCCTGGACCCCGGTGGCGCGGGCGGCGGCGATCAGCCGGTCGATGACGAGGTAGCTCTCGGCGGCGGGCGGGGGCCCGATCGGCACCGCATCGTCCGCGAGCAGGACGTGGAGGGACTCGCGATCGGCTTCGGAGAAGACGGCGACGGTCTTGACGCTCAGCTCGCGGCATGCCCGGATGACCCGGACGGCGATCTCGCCGCGATTCGCGATGAGGACCTTCCCGAACGGGGCACTCACGGTGCGAGCATGATAGCAGGAACGGCCCCCCCACCCTACCCTCGCCCCTCCGGGAAGAGGCTAGGGTGACGACGCGCATCCTAGCGCCGCCGCAAGGCAAACCGCTGGATCTTGCCAGTGGTGGTCTTGGGCAGCTCGGGCACGAAGTCCACCCAGCGCGGCGACTTGTAGCCGGCCAGGCGCTTGCGCACCAGGGCCTGCAGCTCGGCGGCGAGCGCGTCGCTGCCGGGCCGGTCGTCGCGCAGCACGCAGAAGGCGTGCGCTCGGGTGAGCCCGTCCGCGTCCCCGCGCCCGACCACCGCGGCCTCCAGCACCGCCGGGTGCTCGCCCAGGCACGCCTCGATCTCGACCGGCGACACCCACATGCCGCCGACTTTCAACATGTCGTCCTGACGGCCGGAGAAATAGAAGTACCCGTCGGCGTCCTGGTAGAACATGTCGCCGGTGCGGAGCCACTCGCCCTGCATGGTGGCCCGGGTGCGCTCGTGGCGGTTCCAGTAGCCGGCCGCGGTGGAGCCACCCTTGATCAGGAGCTGCCCGACGAATCCAGGCGCCACCGGCCGATCCCGGTCGTCCACCAGCCGCGCCTCGTAGCCCGGGATCACCCGCCCGCTCGAGCCCGGCCGCACCTCCCCCGGCCGGTTGGCGATGTAATCGTGCAGCGCCTCGGTGGACCCCACCACGTCCAGCAGCTCGTGGCCGAAGCGGGACTTCCAGGCGTGGAAGATCCCGGCGGGCAGCGCCTCGCCCGAGGACACGCAGAGGCGCAGCGAGGAGAGATCGAACCGCCCCTCCGCCCCTTCGATCTGCAGCAGCCGCCGGTACATGGTGGCCACCGCGAACAGCAGGGTGGGGCGCTCGGCCTGGATCAGCTCGAAGACCCGCTCGGCCTCGAGGCGCTCTGGCGCCAGCACGGACGCCGCCCCCACCAGCGCCGGGAAGTAGAGCGAGTTGCCGAGGCCGAACGCGAAGTGCAGTTTCGACACCGAGAGGATCAGGTCGTCCGCCGCGATCCCGAAGGTGCCCCGCCCCACCAGCTCCGCCGCGTGGACCAGGCCGTGATGCAGATGCACCGCCGCCTTGGGCCGCCCGGTGGAGCCCGAGGTGTAGAGCCAGAGCGCCACGTCGTCCCGGCTCGTGTCGGCCGTGGCCAGCTCGGGCGAGGCCTTCTCCAGCAGCCGCTCGTACTCGAGCGCGCCCCGCCGCCGCCGCCCGCCCACCACGATCACGCTCTCCAGCGCCGGGCATCGCGCGCGGATCTTGAGGATCTCGGTAGCGGCCGTCTCGGAGGCGATCACCGCGCGGGCGCGGCTGTCCTGGAGCAGGAACGCCAGCTCCTCGGCGGGCAGCCCGTCGCTCACCGGCACCGGCACCGCGCCGATCTTCACGGCGCCCCAGAAGGCCTCGGCGAACTCCGGCCGATCCGGCAGGGCCAGCAGCACGCGCTGCTCCATCCGGACGTCGCGGGCCAGCAGCGCGTGGCCGAGGCGGTTGGCGCGCAGGGCGACCTCGCCGTAGGTGACGTCGCGGCTGGCGAACCGGAACGCGGTGCGGGCGGCGTGGCCCTCGGCGACGTGGCGGTCTAGAAAATGCGTGGCGGCGTTGAAGCGCTCGGGGACGTCGATGGCCGTCGCCATGCGGTGGATTCTAGCAGGAAAGCTCCCGGGCGCCGCTACGCCTCACTTCCGGGCGCTCGCCAGATGCGCCTCGATCGGGAACGCCAGCACGCCGTCGCGCACGTGGCCGTCGAGCGCGGCCGTCACCGTCGCGATCAGGCGGGCACGGACCTCGTCGGACACCTGGGCCACGTGGGCCGCCAGGGGCGATGCCGCCACTTGATCCGGCACGAAGCGCGCCAGGGATGGAAAGCGGACCGGTTCCGTGTGCGGTCGGATCGAGATGTCGTGGAAGCCCGCCCCGGCCATGAGCGCGTGGAGCTCGTCGGCGTCCGCGAGGCCGAACGGTGCCCGCATGACGCCGGCCGCCGCCGCGCTCACGTGCTGCTCGAGGGCCGCGGCCAGCGCATCGAACCCGGGGCTGTGCCGGATACCACGCCACACCATCAGCCCCATCCGGCCGCCACCCGCCAGGACTCGATGCATCTCCCGCAGTGCCGCGGGACGATCGGGGAAGAACTGGAGCCCCGCCTCGCAGTAGACGACGTCGAACGCGGCGTCCGAGAACGGCATGCTCGTGGCGGGCGCCTCTCTCCACGTGATCGCGGCCCTACCGGCGGCATCCGGTGCCGCGGCGGCTACCGCCAGCATACCGGGATTCAGATCGAGTCCAAGCACCGCTCCAGCGGGGCCGACGCGCTGCGCGGCCAGGCGCGCCACCACTCCGGTGCCGCACGCGACGTCCAGCACGCGGTCCCCCGGGCGCCCAGGCCGACCACCAGAGGCGCCCAAACCGCGAACACGGCCGGAACGAGCGCGCGCTCGTAGATCGACGCGGCGTCGCCAGCGACTTGCCATGTTTCCTGACCGCTCATGACTCGCCGTCCCCCCTGCGATCCTGGAACCCAGGCATCATCCTTGCGTTACGATAGACCCGCACATACTCCGCCAGGGCGAGCCGGTCCACGTCAAGGTCGATGGAGGAGGGTGCAGACATAGCGCACCTCGAGGCAGGCAATCCCCCACGCTGCCAGGTGAGGGGTGTTGTAGCGGACCCACAGATCTCTCGTCGGCCCACGGTCACCCCTGATAGGGCGCGTCGGAGCGGGGCGCATCAGGCAGCTGCTCGTCGAGCGATTGGCGGTACCGCAAGCAGCCCCGGAGGAACTCCGGCCAGGTAGGAACCGTCGGCAGCGGGTCGGTCTTGTCGGGCAGGAGGCCCCAGAGCGCCGGGTGGTGCCAGCAGAGTGCATGTCCGGTGCTGTCCCGGTGCGCCCTGATCCCCGCGCGCAACCGCCTCGCCTCGCCGATCAGCTGCTCGCGCGTCATCGCTTCGAGATCTTCGTCCACGATACCTCCTTACCAGACCGCGGCGAGTAGCCGGTGATGCGTGGTGGCCGCCACAAGGAAGATCGTGGTGTCCCCGCGGTCGGCGTGTCAAGCCACGAGAGTGTCCTTACCGTGTGATCTCCATCACCTGTCGAGCCGAGGCCGTCCGTGAGGATCCAGTCCCCGCTGGTCGTGGGGCAGGTGCACCGCCGGCTCGGGATGCCCGGTCGAGCGCGAAACCCTCGATCCTGGCCCGGTTCCGGACGGCGAGGTACTCGCCGGCCTCACCGCGCGGGAAGCCCCTCCACGAGGACGAGGCTCGCGTTCGCCGCGCGCTGGCGCATGGGGATGGTCCGTGCGTACTCCGGTGAGGCATACCAGCGTCGCGCCTGCTCTATGCTCTCGAACTCGACGATGACGATGGACCTCGGCCGGGTCATGCCCTCCAGCACCTCGAGCTGCCCGTCCACCACGATCGGCTTGCCGCCATGCGGGGCGAAAGTAGGGCCGGCGGCCATGGCTCCTCCGCCGCCCTTGCGGCGACTCTATCCGGCTCCGCCCGCGTTGACCAGCCCGTGGCGGGGCTCGGCCGCGGGGTCTACCATGAACCCGACCATGACCGATCTCCTCGCCGCGCGCTCGCAGATGGCGATGTCGCTCGGGTTCCACATCATCTTCGCCATGGTGGGCATCGCCATGCCGGTGCTCATGGTGGTGGCCGAGCGGCGGTGGCAGCGCACCGGCGACCGCATCTATCTGGATCTCGCGCATCGCTGGGCCAAGGGTACCGCCATCCTCTTCGCGGTGGGGGCCGTCTCGGGCACGGTGCTGAGCTTCGAGCTGGGCCTGCTCTGGCCCACCTTCATGGAGCACGCCGGGGCCATCATCGGCATGCCCTTCTCGCTCGAGGGCTTCGCCTTCTTCACCGAGGCGGTGTTCCTCGGCGTCTACCTCTACGGCTGGGACCGCATCTCGCGCCGGGCACACCTGGCCGCGGGCTGGGCGGTGGCGGCGAGCGGCATGCTGTCGGGTGTCTTCGTCGTCATCGCCAATGCGTGGATGAACGCGCCCACCGGCCTCCGCTGGGTGGACGGGCGCCCGGTGGACATCGACCCCATCGCGGCCATGATGAACCCGGCCGCCTTCCCGCAGGTGCTGCACATGACGCTGGCCGCCTACGCGTCCACCGGGCTCGTCGTCGCGGGCATCCACGCCTGGCCCCTGCTGCGCCAGCCGCGCAATGCCTTCCACCGCCGTGCCCTCGCGGTGGCCCTGCTCATCGGCGCGCCCGCCGCCCTGCTCCAGCCCATCTCCGGCGATATCGCGGCGCGCTTCGTCGCCCACTATCAGCCGATCAAGCTGGCGGCCATGGAGGGCCAGTTCAAGACCGAGCGCGGGGCGCCGCTGCGGATCGGCGGCTGGCCCGACGAGGCGGCCGGGGAGACGCGGTACGCCCTCGAGATCCCGTATCTGCTGTCCTTCCTGGCCTTCAAGGATCCCACCGCGGAGGTGAGGGGGCTCGAGGCGTTCCCGCGGGAGCATTGGCCCCCGGTGGCCATCGTGCACGTGGCCTTCCAGGTGATGGTGGCCCTCGGCTCCTACATGGCCCTCGTGAGCGCGGCCGCGCTCTGGCTCATGTGGCGGCGGCGGGACCTCACGCGGCACCGCTGGCTGCTGCGCGGCCTGGTGCTGGCGGCGCCCATGGGCTTCATCTGCACCGAGGCGGGCTGGATCGTCACCGAGGTCGGGCGCCAGCCGTGGGTCATTTACGGCCTGATGCGCACCGCGGACGCGGTCACGCCGATGCCCGGGCTCGTCGTGCCCTTCCTCGTCTTCACCGCGCTCTACTGCGTGCTGGGCGTGGTGGTGGCCTGGCTCCTCTACCAGCAGGTGCTGAGGAGCCCGAAAGCCGTGGAGGAGGACCCGGCGTGATGGCCGGCATCGGCCCCGCCGAGCTGGTGGCTGGCATCGCGATGGTCGCGCTCACCGCCTACGCGCTGCTGGGTGGCGCGGACTTCGGCGGCGGCGTCTGGGACCTGCTCGCCTCGGGGCCACGCAAGCGGGAGCAGCGCGCGCTGATCGCGGAGGCCATCGGGCCCATTTGGGAGGCCAATCACGTCTGGCTGATCATCGTCATCGTGGTGCTGTTCACGTGCTTCCCGGTGGCCTTCGCCCGGCTCGCCATCACGCTGCACATCCCGCTCTCGCTGATGCTGATCGGGATCGTGCTGCGCGGCTCTGCCTTTGCGTTCCGCAGCCACTACGGTCACGACGGGGAGCACGGCGATGCCGGCACGAGCGGGCACTGGGGCCGCGTCTTCGCCATCGCGAGCGCGGGCACGCCGGTGATGCTCGGGCTCTGCGTGGGCGCGCTCGCCGCGGGTACGGTCCGGCCGCCCGGCCGCGGGGGGTTCTACGAGAGCTACGTGGGGTCCTGGCTCACACCCTTCGGCATGGGGGTGGGCCTGCTCACGCTGGCCCTCTTCGCGTTCCTGGCCTCGGTGTACCTCACGGTGGAGGCGCGCGAGCCGGCCCTGCGGGAGGACTTCCGCCGTCGGGCCCTCGGCGCCGCGGCCGCCGTGTTCGTGACCGCGTTCGGCACGCTCGGGCTGGGGCTGCTCGGCGCGCCGCTCGTGGGCCGCGGGCTCACCACCGCGCCGTGGGCGCCGGCGCTCCACCTGGCGACGGGCGTGGCCGCCGTCGCCGCGATCTGGACGCTCTGGAGCCGCCGCTTCCGCCTGGCCCGCGTCGCCGCGGCCGCCCAGGTCTCGCTGATCCTCTGGGGCTGGGCGCTGGCCCAGTACCCCTACCTGATCCCGCCCGATCTCACCATCCGGGCCGCCGCGGCGCCGCGCATCACCCTCGTGCTGTCGCTCTGGATCCTGGGATTCGGCGCGCTCGTGCTCTTGCCGTCCCTGATCTACCTCTTCGCGGTGTTCAAGCCCGCGCCGCGCTAGGCCTCAGTCGGCCTCCCCGGGGCGCGCCCGCCAGCGCTTGACGTCGGCCCGGCGCTTCTTGACGGCCAGCCGCCGGTGCTTCGCGCCCGCCGAGGGTCGCGTCTTCACACGCCGGCGCGGCGCCACCAGGGCGGCGCGGATCAGGCCGGCCACCCGGGTGCGCGCGTCCTCCAGGTTGCGCGACTGGTTGCGTGTCACCTGGCTGATCACCACCAGGCGGCCATTCGCGTCCAGCCGGTTCCGAGCCAGGCGGTGCAGGCGCGCCCGCGCGTCGTCGGGCAGGCCCTCGATCGCCGCCAGGTCCACGCGCAGGTCGATCTTGGTCGCGACCTTGTTCACGTTCTGGCCGCCCGGGCCCGAAGCCCGGGTCGCGTGCACGGTGAGCGCGGCGGCCGGCACGCGGACGGCCGCGGTCACGACGATGGGGTCGGCCATGCCGCGGGCTTCGCGGGCAGCTCGGCCCGCAGCGCGGTGACGAAGGCGTCGGGGCGGCTCGGCGAGAGCACCACGAGCCCGCCGCGCGTGTGGAGGAACACCAGGTCGTCGGTATTGGTGATCGCGAGGTAGTGCCACCCGGTGCGCGGGTTCCAGCGCGGGCCGTGGGAGCCGAAGAGGCTGTTGACGCCGGCGGCGAGCAGGCCGCCGATCGGACGCCGCTCGCGGTCGCACCCGGTGATGCGGTCGTAGGGGATGAGCCGCCGCGCCCACCGCCGCTCGAGGCGCAGGCCGTCCTCCTCCAGGGTGTAGCCGCTCGGCGCCAGGCCCTGGATCATCCACAGGGCGCCCAGGAACGGCAGCGGCAGGATGAGCAGGCTCGCGTCGCCGGAGCTGGCGACGAGCGCGACCGACAGGAGGAAGGGGCCGCCGAAGCCGAGCCCGATACCCACCACCCCGGCCAGGAGTCGTTGCTTTCGCCCGAGGACGGCCGGGAAGTGCACGCGGCCGTCCGGCCTACCGGGGGAAGATCTCGAGCGCGCCGAAGAAGTAGGGGATCTCGAAGGCGGCCGACTCGGGCGAGTCGGAGCCGTGGACCGCGTTGGCCTCGATCGACGAAGCAAAATCCTTGCGAATAGTCCCCGCCGCGGCCTTGGCCGGATCCGTCGCGCCCATCAGCTCGCGCAGGCGCGCGATCGCGCTCTCGCCCTCGAGCACGATCGGCATGCACGGGCCCTGGGTCATGAAAGCGCAGAGGCTCTCGTAGAAGGGCCGCTCCTTGTGCACGATGTAGAAGCCGCCGGCCTGGGCCAGGCTCAGGTGGATCAGCTTGGCCGCGAGCACCTTGAGGCCCGCCTGCTCGAAGCGGGCGATGATCTGCCCCGAGACGCCCTTGGCGACGGCGTCCGGCTTGATGATGGTGAGGGTGCGCTGGACGGCCATCGGGGAGAGGTCCCTACCCTTTCTTGCCCACCACGCGGGCCACGGTGGCGCCCATGTCGGCGGGGCTCTTGACGGTGGTGATGCCGGCGGCTTCCAGGGCGGCCATCTTCTCCGCGGCGGTGCCCTTGCCTCCCGCGATGATGGCCCCCGCGTGGCCCATGCGACGGCCGGGCGGCGCGGTCTGGCCACAGATGAAGCCGACCACCGGCTTGGTGACGTGGGCCTTGACGAAGGCGGCGGCCTCTTCCTCGGCGGTGCCGCCGATCTCCCCGATCATCATGATCGAGGTCGTGTCGGGATCGGCCTGGAAGAGCCGGAGCACGTCGATGAAGTTGGTGCCGTTGACCGGGTCGCCGCCGATCCCCACGCAGGAGGACTGGCCGAGCCCGCGCTGGGTGAGCTGGTGGACGACCTCGTAGGTCAGCGTGCCGCTGCGCGAGACCACGCCCACGTGGCCCACCGTGTGGATGTGGCCCGGCATGATCCCGATCTTGGCCTGGCCCGGCGTGATCACGCCCGGGCAGTTGGGGCCGATGAGGCGGCTCGAGGTGCGGCCAAGAAAGGCCTTCACCCGCACCATGTCCACGACGGGCACGCCCTCGGTGATACAGACGATCAGCGGCATCCCGGCGTCGGCGGCCTCCATGATCGCGTCGGCCGCGGCGGGCGGCGGCACGAAGATCAGCGCGCAGTCGGCGCCGGTGGCCTTGACCGCGTCTTCCACCGTGTTCCAGACCGGGAAGCCCTCGTGGATCGTCCCGCCCTTGCCGGGCGTCACGCCGCCCACCACCTGGGTGCCGTACTCTCGGCACCGCGCGGCGTGGAAGGCCCCCTCCTTGCCGGTGATGCCCTGCACCAGCACCCGCGTGCTCTTGTCGACCAGCACGCTCATCTATCTAGCCTCAGTGCGATCGTCTTCGGTTGGGCGGCTGGGCCTCTTCGCCCCTCGGGCTCATCGGGGCGTCGGGTCATCGCGTCGTACCTCCGGCCAGCTCGACCACCTTCTTCGCGCCCTCGCCCATGTCGTCGACCATCACGAGGGCCAGGCCCGACTCGGCCAGCATCTTCTTCCCCTGCTCCACGTTGGTGCCCTCGGCGCGCAGCACCACCGGCAGCGTGAGCCCGAGCTTCTTCACCGCGGCGATGATCCCTTCGGCGAGCCGATCCACTCGGAGGATGCCGCCGAAGACGTTGATGAAGACCGCCTTCACGCTCGGGTCGGACGAGAGGATGCGGAAGGCGTTCTCGATCTGCTCGGGCGAGGCGCCGCCGCCCACGTCGAGGAAGTTGGCCGGCTCGCCCCCGGCCAGCTTGACGATGTCCATGGTGGCCATCGCGAGGCCGGCCCCGTTCACCATGCAGCCCACGTTCCCTTCCAGCTTGATGTAGTTGAGGCTATATTTCGATGCCTCGACGTCGAGCGGGGTCTCTTCATTGACGTCGCGGAGGGCCACGACGTCCCGGTGGCGGTAGAGCGCGCTATCGTCGAAGTTGAGCTTGGCGTCGAGCGCCAGGACGCGCCCGTCCTTCGTGACCACCAGGGGATTGATCTCGGCCAGCGAGCAGTCCTTGTCGAGGTAGGCCCGGAAGAGGTTCATGATCAGGGCCACCCCTGCCTTGAACTGATCGCCGGTGAGCCCGAGGCCGAAGGCCAGGGTGCGGGCCTGGAAGGCCTGCAGCCCGAGCGCCGGATCGGTCCACTCGCGGATGATCTTCTCCGGGTGCGTGGCCGCGACCTCCTCGATGTCCATGCCGCCGGCCGGCGAGGCCATGACCACGTGGGTACCGCGCCCGCGGTCGAGCGTCATCGAGAGGTAGAGCTCGGTGGCGATCGGCGAGGCTTCCTCCACGAGCACCTTCAACACCTTGATGCCCTCGGGCGGGGTCTGCGGCGTCCTGAGCATCGTGCCGAGGATCTGCCCGGCCGCGGCCTCGGCGCCCGCCGGGTCGTCGGCCAGCTTGACGCCGCCCGCCTTGCCGCGCCCGCCCGCGTGCACCTGCGCCTTGACGACCACCCGACCGCCCAATCGCTGCGCGATGGCGCGGGCCTGAGCGGGGGTGTCGGCTACGTCCCCGTCCGGCACGGGCACCCCGAATTCCCTCAGCATGGCCTTGCCCTGGTACTCGTGGATCTTCATGCGATCAGGGCGCCGCCTTCTTGTGGCCCCGGAGCTTCCGCACCACCCACACCACGGGATCGAAGTTGTCAGCCATCCGCTCCTTGAGCGGGATGATGCCGTTGTCGGTGATGCGGATGTGCTCGGGGCAGACCTCGGTGCAGCACTTGGTGATGTTGCAGAGCCCGACGCCGGCCTGCTCGCGCACGAACTCGGTGCGATCGCGGGTGTCGAGCGGGTGCATCTCGAGCCCCGCGACCTTGATGAAGAAGCGCGGACCCGCGAAGCGCTTCTTGAGGTCGTGATCGCGGATGACGTGGCAGACATCCTGGCACAGGAAGCACTCGATGCACTTGTGGAACTCCTGGCCGCGATCGACGTCCTCCTGCATCATCCGGTACTTGCCGTCGGGATCCGGCGGCTTGAGCCGCAGCGGGGGTACCTGCTTGGCCTTCTCGTAGTTGTAGGACACGTCGGTCACCAGGTCACGGATGATCGGGAAGGTCCGGATGGGCGCCACCGAGATGGGCTCGCCCTCCTTGAAGATGTCCATGCGCGTCATGCACATGAGTCGGGGCTTGCCGTTGATCTCGGCGCTGCAGGAACCGCACTTGCCCGCCTTGCAGTTCCAGCGGCAGGCGAGGTCCTGGGCCTGCCTGGCCTGGATGCGGTGGATGACGTCGAGCACGACCATGCCCTCACCGCCCTCGACCTCGTACTCCTTGAAGGCGCCGGCCTCGGGGCCGCCCCGGAACACCCGCATCGTGAAGGTCGTCGCCATCACTTTCTCTCCTGGAAGAGAGCCCGGAGCTCGGCGGGCATCTGGGGCAGCGGCTCGCGCCGGAGCTCGAGCGCTCCGTCACGCTGGCGCAGCACCAGGTTGACGGTGCCCCACTGGTCGTCCGTGTACGGGTGGTCGTCGCGGGTGTGGCCGCCGCGGCTCTCCTTGCGCTCCAGCGCCGCCATCGCGCAGCACTCGGCCACCGTGAGCAGCGAGCCCAGGTCGAGCGCGGTGTGCCAGGCCGGGTTGTAGATTCGCCCGCCCTCGACGCGCACCTTCGCGGCGCGCTGCTTGAGCACCTCGAGCTTCTTGAGTGCCTCCTCGAGCTCCCCCTCGACGCGGATGATCCCGACCAGGTTCTGCATCGTCTCCTGGAGATCGGCCTGGATCGAGTAGGGATTCTCGCCGCCGCTGCGGGCGAAGGGCTCAAGGATCTGCCGGGCGAGGGACTCCACCTGCGCCGAGTCCACCGTGACCTGCCCTCCCATGTTCTTGGCGTAGAGCGCCGCGTGCAATCCCGCGCGCCGGCCGAAGACCAGCAGGTCCGAGAGCGAGTTGCCGCCGAGCCGGTTGGAGCCGTGGAGCCCTCCGGCGGCCTCGCCAGCCGCGAAGAGCCCGGGAACCGTGGCGGCGGTGGAATCGGCGTCCACCCGCACCCCGCCCATCACGTAGTGGCACGTGGGCCCGACCTCCATGGGCTCCTTGGTGATGTCCACGCCGGCCAGCTCCTTAAACTGGTGGTACATCGAGGGCAGCCGCTTCCGGATGTAATCGACCGGGCGGCGCGAGGCGATGTCGAGGAAGACCCCGCCGTGCGGGCTCCCCCGCCCCGCCTTCACCTCCGAGTTGATCGCGCGGGCCACCTCGTCCCGGGGCAGCAGGTCGGCGGTGCGGCGGTTGTTCTTCTTGTCGGTGTACCAGCGATCGGCTTCGGCTTCGTTGTCCGCGGTCTCCCCCTTGAAGAACTCGGGGATGTAGTTGAACATGAACCGCTCGCCCTTGCTGTTCTTCAGCGTCCCGCCGTCTCCCCGCACGCTCTCCGTCACCAGGATGCCGCGCACCGACGGGGGCCAGACCATGCCCGTCGGGTGGAACTGGACGAACTCCATGTCGATGAGGTCGGCGCCCGCCCACAGGGCCAGCGCCTGACCGTCCCCGGTGTACTCCCAGGAGTTGGACGTGATCTTCCAGGCCTTGCCGATGCCCCCGGTGGCCAGCACGACCGCCCTGGCCTTGAACAGGACGAACTTGCCGGTATTGCGCCAGTAGCCGAAGGCTCCGGCGACGCGGTCGCCGTCCTTGAGCAGTCGCTCGATCTTGCACTCCATGTACACGTCGATGCCCTGGTGGATGCCGTGGTACTGCAGGGTGCGGATCATCTCGAGCCCCGTGCGGTCGCCCACGTGGGCCAGGCGCGCATACCGGTGGCCGCCGAAGTCGCGCTGGAGAATGAGGCCATCCCTGGTCCGGTCGAAGAGAGCGCCGTAGCGCTCCAGCTCCAGCACGCGGTCCGGCGCCTCCTGGGCGTGGAGCTGGGCCATGCGCCAGTTGTTGAGCATCTTGCCGCCGCGCATCGTGTCCCGGAAGTGGACCTGCCAGTTGTCCTCCGGGTAGACATTGCCCATGGCCGCCGCGATGCCGCCCTCGGCCATCACGGTGTGGGCCTTGCCGAGAAGCGACTTGCAGACGATCCCCACCGACGCGCCCTGGTCGGCCGCCTCGATGGCCGCGCGCAGGCCCGCGCCTCCGGCGCCGATGACGAGCACGTCGTGCTCGTGTGTCTCGTATTCCACGGTCGCCATCAGATGATCCTCCAGTCGCGGATGATCCCCATCGAGACGAGCCGGATGTAGAGATCCGTCAGGCCCACGCTGAAGAGAGACAGCCAGGCGAACGCCGGGTGCTGCTCGTTGAGCCGGGTGATCCCGCGCCAGAGACGGTACCGCACCGGGGCCCTGGAGAAGACGTCGACCACCCCGCCGCACACGTGCCGGCACGAGTGGCAGGAGAAGGTGTAGCCGGCCAGGAGGACGACGTTGATCCACATCACGATGGTGCCGACCCCGATACCGAAGCCATCCTTGAAACGGAAGGCGAGGAGGGCGTCCCAGGTGAGCATCACGATGAAGAGCACCGCCACGTACCACATGTAGCGGTGGAAGTTCTGAAAGAAGAGCGGGAAGCGGGTCTCGCCGGTGTAGCCGCCCTTGACGTCGCGGACCGCGCAGGCCGGCGGCGCCAGCCAGAACGAGCGGTAGTAGGCTTTGCGGTAGTAGTAGCAGGTCAGGCGAAAGAGGCCCGGGCCCCAGAGGATCAGGAAGGCGGGCGAGAGCACCCCGATGACCGGAAGCGACACGTCGGGCAGCGCCCAGCTCCCGAAGCTCGGGTGCAGGCACGACTGGCTGATGCACGGGGCGTAGAAGGGCGAGAGGTATGGCTCGACGTAGTAGTGCGCGTTCTGGAGGGCGGCCCATGTCGAGTAACCGATGAACGCCAGCAGCACCACCACCACCGTGACCGGCAGCGCCCACCACCAATCCGTCCGCAGGTGAGCATCCGCGATCGGGGGCCGCGGCTCACCGAGGATCCGTCCCCCCTGCCTCTGCGCCGTTGCGCCGTTCATGCGTTCTCCCTCGCGTAGGCCTTCATGCCGTCCTGATAGAGATCGCCGCCGTGGCAGTCGTTGACTACGATGGCGGGGAACCCGGCCACCTCGAGGCGCCGGATGGCCTCGGTGCCGAGATCCTCGTAGGCCACGATCTCGAGCTTCTTCACGAAGCCCGAGAGCACCGCGCCCGCGCCGCCGATCGCCCCGAAGTAGACGCCCTTGTGCCGCCGGAGCGCGTCCTTGACCGGCTGCGAGCGCGCACCCTTGCCGAGCGTGCCCTTGAGCCCCAGGGCGAGGAGCTTCGGGGTGAACGTGTCCATGCGGCCGCCGGTGGTGGGGCCGATCGAGCCCACCACCTCGCCGGGCCGCGCGGGCGAGGGCCCGGTGTAGTAGATGATCTGGCCCCGCACGTCGATGGGCAGCGGCCGGCCCGCGTCGATCAGCGGGAGCAGGCGGGCGTGGGCTGCGTCGCGCGCGGTGTACATCACGCCGGTGATGCGCACCCGGTCCCCCGCCTGCAGCGACTCGATGTCCTCGTCGCTGAGCGGCGGCGTGACCTCCTTGATCCCGTCCGCCGCGGTCGTGATCATCGCCTGCCCCTCTTCCCTCTCCCCTCTGGGGAGAGGGCCAGTGTGAAGGGCTCGAACGCGCGAGTCCACCCACCCTCACCCCGCCCCCCTCCCTCGAAGGGAGAGGGGGTCGACCGCCTCACAGCGTCACCTCCTTGTGGCGATGCGCGTGGCACTCGATCGTGACCGCTACCGGCAGGCTCGTGATGTGGCAGGGATATGTCAGGATGTGGATACCGAACGCGGTGGTGTCGCCGCCGTAGCCCTGGGGCCCGATGCCGAGCCGGTTGGCGCGCTCCAGCACCTCGCGCTCCACCGCGGCCACCGCCGGATCGGGATTCGGCGCGCCCAGCTCGCGGAAGAGCGCCTTCTTGCTGAGCCGCGCGGCCTGCTCGAAGGTGCCGCCCACCCCCACCCCCGCGATCAACGGCGGGCAGGCGTCGGGGCCCGCGGTGCGGACGCACTCAAGGATCCAGTCCTTCACGCCGTCCACCCCTTCCGCCGGGGTGAGCATCTTGTACTTCGAGCGGTTCTCGCAGCCGCCGCCCTTGGCCATGATTTGGATCCGCAACTCGCTGCCCGCCACCACGTCGAGATGAATCACGGCTGGAGTATTGTCGCCGGTGTTCACCCGATCGAAGGGCGAGCGCACGATGGAGGCGCGGAGGTACCCCTCCGTGTAGCCCTGGCGCACGCCCTCGTTGATGGCGTCGTAGAGGCCGCCGCCGGTGACGTGCACGTCCTGGCCCAGCTCGAGGAAGCAGACCACGAAGCCGGTGTCCTGGCAGTACGGGATCTTCTTCGTCCGGGCCAGCTCCGCGTTCTGCTGGAGGATCTGGAGCACCTGCCGCCCGGCCGGCGAGCGCTCGGTCTGGAGCGCGCCCGCGAAGGCCCGTAGCATGTCGGGCTCGAGGGAATAGTTCGCCTCCATGCAGAGCTTCTTGACCGCGTCGACGATCGTGGAGACGTGGATCTCGCGCACGGGCCTACTTCTTGGCCATGGAGGCGACGAACTCGCGGTGCCGGCGGGCGATCTCCTCGGGCGCGGGGTCCTCCACGTGGGTGGCGAGGCCCCAGCGGTGGCCGGAAGGATCTTCCAACTGACCGAAGCGGTCGCCCCAGAACATGTCGGTGACCGGCATCAGGACCTTGGCCCCGGCGGACACCGCCCGCTGGAAGGCCGCATCCACGTCCGGCACGTAGAGGTAGAGTGAGCTGGTGGCTCCGCCCCTCGTGACCGGCGAGACGCAGCCCATGTCGGGCATCTCGTCGCCCAGCATGATCTTGGAATCGCCCACCTGGATCTCGGCGTGCATGATCTTGCCGTCCGGGCCGTGCATACGCATCAGCTCCTGCGCCCCGAACGCTCGCTTGTAGAACTCGATGGCCTCCGCCCCGTTCCTCACGGTCAACGCCGGCGTCACCGTGTGGTAGCCGTCCGGGATGTTCTTGCTCATACCCCGTACCCCTCCTCTGATTCGCTCGCCTCGCCTTCGGCTTCAGCTCGCCCGGCTTCTGTATCCGCTCGCCTCGCCTTCGGCTTCAGCTCGCCCGGCTTCCCCACCCCTCACCCCAGCCCTCTCCCCTGAGGGAAGAGGGAGCGAGGTTAGAGCTTCAACTTGTCGACCAGCTCGCGGACGGCGGCGGCCGACTTGTCGAAGGCGGCCTGCTCGTCCTTCTGGAGCTTGATCTCGATGATCTGCTCCACGCCTTTCCGCCCGAGCTTGACCGGAACGCCGACGTAGAGGCCCGTGGTGCCGTACTGGCCGTTCAGGTAGGCCGCGCAGGGCAGGATCTTCTTCTTGTCCTTGAGGATGGCCTCCACCATCTCCACCGTGGAGGCGGCCGGGGCGTAGTAGGCGCTGCCCGACTTGAGAAACGCCACGATCTCGGCCCCGCCGTTGGCGGTGCGCGTGACCAGGGCCTGGACCCGGTCCGCCGGGAGCAGTTCGGTGATCGGGATGCCCGCCACCGTGGAGTAGCGTGGCAGCGGCACCATGGTGTCGCCGTGGCCGCCCAGCACGAACGCGGTCACGTTCTCCACCGATACCTGCAGCTCCTGGGCGATGAAGGTGCGGAACCGCGCGGAGTCGAGCACCCCCGCCATGCCGATGACCCGCTCGGTCGGGAAGCCCGACTTCTTCCAGGCGAGCTGCACCATAGCGTCGAGCGGGTTGGTGACCAGGATCAGGATGGCCTGCCGCGAGCGCTTCACCACCTGCTCGACCACCGAGCCCACGATCTCCGCGTTCTTGAAGAGCAGATCGTCGCGGGTCATGCCCGGCTTGCGGGCCAGGCCGGCGGTGATCACCACGATGTCGGAGTCCGCGGTCTCGTCGTAACCGTTGGTGCCGATCAGGCGGGAGTCGTAGCCGTGGATGGGGCCGGCCTGGGCCAGGTCAAGCGCCTTGCCCTGCGGGATGCCCTCGACCACGTCCACCAGGACGACGTCGCCCAGCTCCTTCTCGACCACGTACTGGGCGACGGAGGCGCCGACGTTGCCGGCGCCGATGACGGAGATCTTCGGCCGCGGCTGCCGGTCGCTCAGGATCTCGGCCTTCCCGACCTCCAGTGCTGCCATCAAAGGGTCTCCATGTTCTTGACGATGGCGGTGCCGAACTCCGAGCACTTCACTTCCTTGGCCCCGTCCATCAGCCGCGCCAGGTCGTAGGTCACGACCTTCTGGCCGATGGTCTTCTCGATGCCGCCGATGATCCGGTCCGCCGCCTCGTTCCACCCCATGTAGCGCAGCATCATCTCGCCGGACAGGATGACCGAGCCCGGGTTGACCTTGTCCTGGCCCGTGTACTTGGGCGCGGTGCCGTGGGTGGCCTCGAAGAGCGCGTGGCCGGTGTCGTAGTTGATGTTGGCGCCAGGCGCGATCCCGATGCCGCCCACCTGCGCGGCGAGGGCGTCCGAGATCAGATCGCCGGTCAGGTTGCAGCAGGGAATCACGTCGAACTCGTCGGGCCGGGTGAGGATCTGCTGCAGGAACGCATCGGTGATGGCGTCCTTGACCAGGATCTTCCCCGCCGGCGGCTTGCCGCCGCAATCGTCCCAGGAGACCAGCCGGTCCGAGAACTCGCGCTTGGCCAGCGCGTAGCCCCACTTCATGAACATCCCTTCCGTGTACTTCTGGATGTTCCCCTTGTGCACGAGCGTGACGTTGCGGCGGCCGTTCTCGACCGCGTACCGCATGGCCGCCCGGATCAGCCGCTCCGACCCTTCCTTCGAGACCGGCTTGATCCCGATGGAGGAGCTGCCCGGGAAGCGGATATTCTTGACGCCCATCTCCTTCTGGAGGAAGTCGACCACCTTCTTCGCCTCGGGCGTCCCCGTCATCCACTCGATACCCGCGTAGATGTCCTCCGTGTTCTCGCGGAAGATCACCATGTCGATCTTCTCAGGATGCTTCACCGGCGAGGGCACGCCCTTGAACCAGCGCACCGGCCGGAGGCAGACGTAGAGGTCGAGCTCCTGGCGGAGGCTGACGTTCAGCGAGCGGAAGCCCTCGCCGACCGGAGTGGTCAGGGGACCCTTGATGGCCACCAGGTACTCGCGGATGACGTCGAGGGTCTCTGGCGGCAGCAGGTTCGGCGGGCAGTCCTTGCCGTACACCGTCGCCGCCTTCTCGCCCGCGTACACCTCGGCCCACGCGATCGTGCGCCGATCCTGGTAGGCCTGGGCCACCGCCGCGTCCAGCACGCGGACCGACGCGGCCCAGATGTCGGGCCCGACGCCGTCTCCTTCGATGAACGCGACGATCGGGTGGTCGGGCACCTGCAGCTTGCCGTGGCCGATCGTGATCTTCTCACCCGCCGGAATCTTGACCCTCGCTGCCATAGACACCTCCCTGGAAATCATGTGAGAGCGTTCAAGGCCGAGCCCGCCTTGAACCACCCGATCTGCTCGTCGGTCATGGTCTGCAGACACTGGATGGTGACCGTCTTGCCGTCCGGCTTGTGGATCACCACCTCCACCGGCTTGCCGGGCGCGAGCGCGGCCAGCCCACGCACGCTCACGCGGTCCGGCTGCTCGAAGAGATCGTAGTCCGACGGCTTGGCGAAGGTCAGCGGCAGGATCCCCTGCTTCTTGAGATTCGTCTCGTGGATGCGCGCGAAGCTCTTGACGATGACGACCTTGCAACCGAGATAGCGGGGCGACATGGCGGCGTGCTCGCGGCTCGACCCCTCGCCGTAGTTCTCGTCGCCGATCACGATCCAGCTGACCCCCCTGGCCTTCAGATCGCGCGCGTTGAGGGTGAAGGTCTTCACCTCGCCGGTGATCGGGTTGGCACCCTTGCCCGCGTCCCCGGTGAAGGCGTTGACCGCGCCCAAGAACATGTTGTCGCTGATGCGGTCGAGGTGGCCGCGGAAGCGCAGCCACGCGCCCGCCGGCGAGATGTGGTCGGTGGTGGTCTTGCCCTTGGTCTTCACCAGGATGGGCAGCTCCCCGAAGTCCCGCCCGTCCCACCGCAGGAACGGCTGCAGGAGCTGCAGGCGCTCGCTGTTGGGCGCGATCGCGACCTGCACGCGCTCGCCGTCCGCGGCGGGCGCCTCGAAGCCCGCGTCGCCCCCCACGAAGCCCTGGACCGGCAGCTCCTCGCCCTCCGGCGCGGTGAAGCGGAACGGCTTGCCGTCCGGCCCGGGGATCGTCCCGTGCACCGGGTCGAACTCGAGCGTGCCCCCGAAGGCCAGCGCGGTGACGATCTCCGGGCTGGTCAGGAACGAGAGCGTGGAGGCGCTGCCGTCGTTGCGGCCAGGGAAGTTGCGATTGAACGAGGAGACGATGGTGTTGGTCTCCTCCTTGCCCACGTCGCTCCGCTTCCACTGCCCGATGCAGGGCCCGCACGCGTTGGCGAGGACGGTGCCCCCGATCTTCTGGAAGGTGTCCATGATGCCATCGCGCTTGATCGTCTGGTAGATGCGCTCGGAGCCCGGCGTGACCAGGAACGGGGTCTTGGCCTTGACCCCCGCCTTCAGCGCCTGCATCGCGATGTGCGCGGCCCGCCGCATGTCCTCGTAGGAGGAGTTGGTGCAGGAGCCGATGAGGGCCTGGCGGATGCCCGCGGGCCAGCCCTCCTTCTTGACCTCGGCGGCGAGCTTCGAGATGGGCCGCGCCCGGTCCGGCGAGTGCGGGCCCACGATATGCGGCTCGAGCTCGGAGAGATTGACCTCCACGACCTCGTCGTAGAACTTCCGCGGGTCGCGGACGACCTCGGCATCGGCGACCAGGTGCGCGCGGTGCTGCTCGGCCAGCCGCGCGATGTCCGCGCGGTCGGTGGCGCGCAGGTAGGCGGCCATGCGGTCGTCGAAGTGGAAGAGCGAGGTGGTGGCGCCCAGCTCCGCGCCCATGTTGCAGATCGTGCCCTTGCCGGTGGCGCTGATGGATTCGGCCCCCGTCCCGAAGTACTCGATGATCTTGTTGGTGCCGCCCTTCACGGTCAGCAGCCCGCAGAGATAGGTGATGACGTCCTTGGGGGAGCTCCAGCCGGTCAGCTTGCCGGTCAGGTGCACGCCGATCAGCTTGGGATCGAGCACCTCCCACGCGAGTCCCGCCATGGCCTCGCCGCAATCGGCGCCGCCCACCCCGATCGCGGCCATCCCGAGGCCGCCCGCGTTGGGGGTGTGGGAGTCCGCGCCGATCATGAGGCCGCCCGGGAAGGCGTAGTTCTCGAGCACCACCTGGTGGATGATGCCGGCGCCCGGCTTCCAGAACCCGATCCCGTACTTCTTCGAGGTCGAGTGCAGGAAATCGTAGACCTCGCGGTTCTCGTCGATGGCGCGCTGCATGTCCTCGGCCGCGCCGCTCTCCGCCCGGATCAGGTGGTCGCAGTGCACCGTGCTGGGCACCGCCACCTGCTTCTTGCCCGCCTGCATGAACTGGAGAAGCGCCATCTGGCCGGTGGCGTCCTGGAGCGCCACCCGGTCCACCCGCAGCCGGAGCTGGGCGCGACCCCGACTCCACTCCTGCCTGGCGAAGTCGTCGGCGTGCGCGACCAGGATCTTCTCGGCCAGGGTGAGGGGCCGGCCGAAGCGGCGGCGCGCCTCATCGAGCTTCGCGGGCATGGATTCGTACAGCCGCTTGACCTGGTCAACCGACATGGTGGGCCTCCTCGACCGGCAGACATACGTATCGCCTCCTACCCGTGGTCAGGCAGGAGGCGACCAGATAAAATCCGCACTTACGCTAGCATGACGCTCCAGGGAGGTCAAGGGAGCGAGCCCCCGGCGGCCGCCTCCGCGATGCGCCGGCGCACGTCGTCCATCGCCGCGGGGTCCGCGTACCGTCCGCGCGGCCAGAAGAAGCCGCGCAGCCCGTCGCCCCGCCGCCGCGGCACCACGTGTACGTGGAGGTGCGGCACGCTCTGGCTCACCCGGTTGTTGACCGCCACGAAGGAACCGTCGGCGCCGAGCGCGCCCTCCACCGCCCCCGCGAGCACCCGCACCGCGTCCCAGAGCGGTGCGGTCAGCGCGGCGGGCAGGTCGCCGATGGTCTCCACGTGCGCGCGCGGGATCACGAGGCAGTGGCCGGGGAAGAGCGGCCGATGATCGAGGAACGCCACCACCGCGCGAGTCTCGAGCACGAGGGCGCCCGGCTCTTCCGAGCGCGCGATCCGGCAGAAGAGGCAGGCCGCGGGCGGGGCCGGGCTCACGGAGCCGGGGTCAGCCGAGCAGGCCGCGCACCGCGCGCCGGCGCAGCGCCAGGATGGACTCGGTCGGCGAGATCTCCATCGGGCACACGTCGGTGCAGTTGGCCTGGCCGTGGCAGCGCATCAGCGTGTCTTCCGAGAACAGCACCGCCGCCCGGTCCGCCTGGCCGGCGTCGCGGCTGTCCGCGCTCACCGTGAAGAGCCGGTTGAGCGCGGCCGGGCCCGGGAAGCGCTCGTCGTGGGCCACCATCGTGCACGCCGACACGCACATCCCGCAGCCGATGCACTCGATCGCGGGATCGATGCGCCGGCGCTCCGGCGCATTCGCGCCGACGCGGGCGAAGGCCGCCGGCTCCTCCCTCGGCACGAAGGTGGCGCCCACCCGCGCGGTCTGCTCGGCGAGCGGCGCCAGGTCCACCACCAGGTCGCGGATCAGGGGGAAGTGATAGAGCGGCCGCACGGTCACGATCCGGGTCTTGAGGCTCTTGAGCAGGGTGCGGCAGGCCCAGCGCTCGCGCCCGTTGATGACCACGCCGCAGGAGCCGCACATGCCCACCCGGCAGGCGTAGCGGAAGGCCAGGGTGGGGTCGAGGCGGCGCTGCGCGTCCACCAGCGCGTCGAGCACCGTCATGCCCTCCTTGGCGGGCACCCAGAACCGCTGGATGCGCTCGCGAGAGCCGGGAGACCAGCGGAAGACCTTCAGGACCATCGCCACCCCCAGACCGCGGCGAAGATGACCACGGCCAGCGCCACCGCCGCCACGAGCAGCAGCCGGTGCCAGCGCACCGGCAACCCGAAGTCGAGCAGGATGGCCCGCGCGCCGAGCAGGCCATGCACGAGCACGAGGGCCAGCAGCAGCGCCTGCACGGTGCCCCAGTACGGGGTGCGCACGTGCAGCGCGATCACCGCGAGGAGGGCCACCGCCGCGGCCCGCTGCACCAGCCAGGCCCACATGCCGGCCCGCGTGCCGCGCCATCCCTCGGTGGTGGCCCACCGGCGCCGCAGGATCCGCCGGGGCCGCTTCGGCATCAGTCGCCGACGTCCACCGTCGTGGGCAGGCGCGCGGCGTCGGGCTTGAGGCGGGTGTAGCGCACCGGCTCGGTCCAGACCTTGGGGCCCGCGCCGTCGGCGAAGCCGGCGAGCACCGCCACCGGGTCGGCCGCCGTCGTCGGGAAGTCGCGACGGTAGTGCGAGCCGCGGCTCTCGGTGCGCTCGAGCGCGCTGCGGGCGATGAGCCACGCCGCGGTGGCCTGGTTCTGCAGGTTCATCCAGTCCTGCCACGCGAGGTTGTAGGCGCCCCCGCCCCGCACCGCCACGCTCTCGAGCCGCCCCGCGATGTCCTCGATCTCGGTCAGCGCCAGCTTGAGCCCCTCCCCGCCGCGGATCAGCCCCACGTGCTCCCACATGACCTGGCGGAGCCGCGCCTGCAGGGCGTAGAGGGTCTCCCCGCCGTCGCTCCGCTCGAGCGGCGCGGCGACGGCGGCGACCGCCGCTTCCAGGTGCGCGCGCGAGATCTGGGGCAGCGGGCGCCCGACCACCCAGTCCGCCATCACGTCGCCCGCGATGCCGCCGAACACGGTGGACTCCGCGACCCCGTTGCCGCCGAGCCGGTTGGCGCCGTGCACCCCGCCGGTGTCCTCGCCGGCCGCGAAGAGGCCCTCCACGTCGGTGCGGCAGGCGCGGTCGATCACGATGCCGCCCATCATGAAGTGCGCGGTCGGCCCCACCTCGACCGGCTCGCGCGCGAGGTCCCGGCCGAAGTCGCGGCAGCGCCGCACCATGCCGCGGAAGCTCTTCTCCACCACCTCCGCGCCCAGGTGCGAGACGTCGATCCACACCCCGCCGTTGGCGGTGCCGCGCCCTTCCTGCACCTCGGTGTAGCAGGCGCGCGCCACCAGGTCCCGGGTGGAGCGCTCGAGGCGCGCGGCGTCGTAGCGCTGCATGAACCGCTCGCCCCGGCCGTTGAGGAGCCGGCCGCCCGCCCCGCGCAGGCCCTCCTCGAGCAGCGCGCCGGTCATGAGCGAGTTGGGCACGATGAGCCCGGTCGGGTGGAACTGCACCATCTCCATGTCGCGCAGGCGCGCGCCCGCGTGCAGGCCGAGCGCGATGCCGTCGGAGGACTTGTCGGCCGAGCAGGCGATGACCTTGTACATGGTGGGCCCGCCGCCCATCGCGAGCAGGATGGCGCGGCTGCGCACCGCCACGAAGGTGCCGCGCCGCACGTCGAGCAGCAGCACCCCGCCCACCTGGCCGCCGTCGGCCCGGAGCAGCTCCACCGCGCGGTGCTCCTCGAGCGGGCGGATGGCCGGGCGTCGCCAGACCTGCTCGGTCAGGCGGCTCATGATCTCGATGCCGGTGAGGTCGCCCTTGTGGATCGTGCGGTCGTGGCTCTGCCCCGCGAACGGCTTCTGGTGGATGCGCCCGTCCGGGTGGCGGTCGAAGAAGCAGCCGTAGCGCGCCTCCAGCTCGAGCACGCGGCCGGGCGCCTCGTGGACCAGGGTCCACACCAGGTCCTGATCGTTGATCCACGCCCCGCCCTGCAGCGTGTCGAGCAGATGGGCGTCGAGCGAGTCGGGGGCCGCGAGCACCGCGTTGTAGCCGCCCTGCACCATCCGGGTGCAGCCCGCGCGGCCGAGCAGCCCCTTCACCGCCACCGTCACGGTGAGACGGGGCGAGCGGTCCGCGGCGTGGAGCGCCGCGCAGAGCCCCGCGCCGCCCGCGCCGAGCACGAGGATGTCGGTATCGAGGCTGTCCAGGACGAGATCGGCGGCCATCGGTCGGTGGCCCCGAAGCTACTTCGCCGGCGCGGCCACCAGGGCGTCGAGCAAGGCACGGCCCGCCGGGCCGTCCCACTCGCGGGTACCCGAGGCCCGGGCCACCAGGCGGCCGTCGCGGCCGATCACGATGGTGGTCGGGGTGGCCCGCACCCGGTACTCGCGCGCGATCGCCCCGTCGCCGTCGAGGAGAACGGACGAGGTCACGCCGGCGCCCTTCACGAAGGCGGCCACCGGGTCCCGCGGCTCCTCGATGCTCACCGCGAGCACGGTGAACGGCTGGCCCCGCCGCTCGCGGGTGACCTTCTCGATGGCGACGGGCAGCTCCTTGCGGCAGTAGCCGCACCACGTGGCCCAGAAGTAGACGAGCACGACCTTGCCCTTCTGGTCGGCCAGCGCGGCCTTCCCGCCGTCCACCTTCGGCAGCGTGAACCCGGGGGCCCGCTCGCCGGGCAGCGCGTTGAGCCGGAGCTCGCGCACGTACCGGTCGATCTCGTCGGCGGCCGCGGGCACGGCCCATGCGAGGCCGGCCGCGAGCAGGGCGCCGAGCAGACCTCGCCTCACGTGACCTTGACCTCCGCGGTGGCCTCGAACTTCACGCCGTGCGAATCGACGAACGTCACCGTGAGCAGCCCCGTCTCCGTGGCCCGGAACGGAATCGTGAACGTCGGGTTCTCGCTGACCGCCGTGGACGGCTCGATCACGGCGATCTCGCGGCCGAGGTACGTTACCACGATGCGGTTGACGAAGCGGTAGTTGCGATCCACCGACCGTCCGCCCCGCCGCTCCACCCGCTCCTGGGGATGGATGACGAGGGCCCGGACCCGCGCCACGCTGCCCCGGCGGACGCGGCCCGGCACCGCCAGCTTGACCTGCCCGATGTCGGCCATGGCTCAGGCCGCGCAGCCCGGCACCGTGACCCGGACGTCGCGAGTGGCGATCCAGAGAGACCCGTCGCCGGTCTCGGCCACCACGCGCACCGGGCCGCTGTCGCCCAGGCGCAGGTTGGTCGCCACGTACGCCTGGCCGGCAGCCGGCGTCAGGGTGATCTTCACGTTGAGTGGTCGCGGGTTCTTCTCGGCGAGAATGTAGATGGCCTTGACGTGGTTCTCCGGCGTCATCGGCGACTTCACCTCGATCGCGATCGGCACCGCGGCGCCGTCCTCCGCGATGAGGGGCATGTCGATGGTGACGAGCGAGGCGCCGTCCTTGATCGGCCGGCCGCCGAAGAGCCGCTTCATGGTCTCCGCGATCGGCTCTTCCGGCGCCAGGTTGGCGAGGTAGCCCTGGGCGCGCGCGGGCCGCGGGCGCCACGCCGCGACGGCGGCGCCGAGCGCGGCCAGGCCGAGCCACGCGCGACGCGTGAGAGTGGTGGCGCTCATGGCCCCCAGCATGCCTCCGATCGCGTCCTTGTCAACGCCTTCACTCGATTCGGTACGCGGAGGCGTCGGGCTTGAACGCGCGCGGCAGCCAGAGCGGGCGCCGCAGCCCGCCGGGGCCGGGCGCGGGGCGGGCCATCGCCAGCCACTTGCGGTAGACCTCGAAGGACTTGTTGGTGTCCACCACCACGTCGCCGTAGCGGTCGTCCGGGCCGGGCCGGCTCACCGTCACCTTCTGGTGCCAGCAGTGCTGCCCGCTCACCGGATCCGGATGCACCGGGAAGGTCAGGTTCTGGTGCACCCCCGCGTCCTCCCACCACACGCGCTGCGAATCGGGATCGGCGCTCTCGAAGGGCCGCACCCCGTGCACGTGGCGCAGGCGCCACTGCCCGGGCCGGGGGTTCTCGAGCGACACCAGCGCGGTGGACCAGCGCTCGCCGCCGGTCCCCTCGGCGAGGCGCCAGCGGCCCAGGTGGTGCGAGCACGCCAGCACCCCGGGCCGGATCGCCTCCGTCACCCACACCCGGTCGATGAAGTGGCCGATCTCGGTCGTCACCTTCAAGAGGTCGCCGGTCTCGACGTCCCAGCGCGCCGCGTCCTCGGGATGGAGCCAGAGCGGATTGTTGTGGGAGATCTCGTAGAGCCACTTGGCGTTCCCGGAGCGCGAGTGGATCAGGGTGGGCAGCCGGAACGTGGGCAGCAGCGCCATCTCGCCCGCCGCCCGGTCCATCTCCCGCCAGTGCACGTGGCTGCGCGCGTAGGTGGGCACCGCGTGCTCCGGCCACTTCCACTCCTTCAGGGTCCGCGAGTAGAACTCGAGCTTGCGCGACGGCGTCGGGAAGCCGCCCATCCACTGCCCGTCCACCTCCACGCCGACCGCGGCGCCGTTCTTCACCACCAGGCGGGAGTGGCTGTCCGCCGACGCGCCCTCCCGCTCGGCCGCGGCGAGCGGCGTCTCGTGGGTGCCGTAGACGTGGTCCTGGACCAGGAAGGCCCCGTACTTGCGCATGTACGCGAGCGGGGTCAGGCCCTCGCGCTCGGCGGCCGCGGGCAGCCCGGGCACGCTGTGCTCGAAGATCCAGCGGTAGAACTCCTCGATGCGCAGCTTCTCGCCCGGGCGGTAGGGCGACTCGAAGTACTTGCGGATCCCGAGGGCGCCGTCCGGATCGATGCGCCACGACAGCTCGATCCAGAACTCGTCCTCCTCCCACACCTGGCCGAGGCCCGCCGCCTCGTGCGCCTGCCACGTGAGATCGAAGTGCTTCCCCTGCTTCTCGAGCGCCACCCGCAGCACCGGCTGGCGGAAGCCGATCCAGCGCGCAGCGTGCGTCTCCTGGCTCATGAGGTCGTGGCGCTCCGAGGCGTGCCCCATCGGCAGCACGTAGTCGGCGAACCACGCGGTCTCGCTCCACGTCGGCGTGAGGCAGGCGTGGCGCTCGACCTTGGCCTCGTCGGTCAGCATCTCGATCCACGACATGCCGTCCGGATTCGTCCACACCGGGTTGTAGACGCGCGTGAAGTACATCGCGAGCTTGCCGCGGCCTTCCTTCAGGAAGTGCGGCAGCAGGAAGCTCATCTCGAAGAAGGCGAGCGGGTACTCGCGCGGCATCAGGAGCTCGCTCCAGATCTTGCCCGGGGGCGGCATCATGGGCGGGTTCGGCACCGCCTTGTTCCACCCGCTGGGCGCCGTCCCCCCCGGCGTGGCCACCGCGCCCGCCAGCACCACCACCAGCTCGAGCGCACGGGCCACTTCCCAGCCGTGGAGGTTCCCCGCGGCGGCGTTGCGCCAGACGTGCGTGGAGAGCGCGCTGCCCGCGCGGCCCACCTCGCGCGCCACGTCCTCGATGCGCGCGGCGGGCACGCCCGACTCGCGCTCGGCGAACTCCGGCGTGTACTCGGCGTAGAGCGCCTTGAGGGCCTCCTCGAACGACGCCATGGTGACCGGCACGTCCGGCCGTTCCTCCCGCAGGTACTGCTCCCAGTTGACCCAGCGGCGGACGAACTCGCGGTCCCACGTGCCGTCGCGCAGCATGCAGTGCGCGATGGCCAGGAGCAGCGCGGCCTCGGTGCCCGGCCAGGGCGAGAGCCAGTAGTCGGCCATCGAGGCGGTGTTGCTGAGCCGCGTGTCGAGCACGCAGATCTTGGCGCCCGCCATCTTGCCGTCGATGATCCGCTGCGCGTGCGGGTTGAAGTAGTGCCCGGCCTCGAGATGCGAGGACAGCAGCAGGATGAAGCGCGCCTTGCTGTGATCGGGCGAGGGCCGGTCGAGCCCGTGCCAGAAGGCGTAGCCCGCGCGCGCGGAGGCCGAGCAGACATTGGTGTGGCTGTTGTGGCCGTCGATGCCCCACGCGTGGAAGACGCGCTGGAGATAGATGAGCTCGTGGCCCGGCCGCCCGAGGTGATACATCACTTCCTTCTGGCGGCCCTCCACCAGCGCCTTCCGGATGCGCCCGCCGATGTCGTCGAGCACCTCGTCCCAGGTCACGCGGTCCCACTGGCCCTCGCCGCGCTTCCCCGCCCGCCGCAGCGGATGGAGGATGCGCTCGGGATCCGTGATCTGGTTGAGCGTCGCGGGGCCCTTGGCGCAGTTGCGCCCGCGGCTGCCCGGGTGCGCGGGGTTGCCCTCGAACTTCTGGATCTGCAGCGTCTGCGGATCCACGTAGGCCAGCAGCCCGCAGCCCGCCTCGCAGTTGAAGCAGATGGTCGGGATGAGCTGGAACCGCCGCTTCACCTTCCGCGGCCACGCCTTGGCGTCGAGCTCCTCCCAGTCGTCCCATCGGGAGGCGGGCGGGAACCGCTCGAGCCCGGACGCGGGCGCGGCCAGCTGCCGCGCCACCGGATGCAACGGCTCGCTTGGGGTCAGGTCTTGCATTATGACATTTCCTCCCTCGAGGTGTAGACTCGCGCGCGACGAATGTCGTAATGCAAGACCTGACCCCGATCTAGCTGAGCGGGAGCATCTGGCCCGCGCGGATCCACAGGTCTTCCCAGAGCCAGAGGCCGGCCAGCGCGAGCACCGCGGCCACCTCGGAGCCGAAGGGTACCGAGGCGCTCAGCAGCAGCACCATCGGCAGCGCGATGCCCGCGCCCGCCACCCCACCCCACAGGGGCCCGCGCAGGGGCCCGTGGGTAAGCAGCCGCGCCGCCCGCCGCGCGTCCTCCGCGCCGTGGGCGCCGAAGAGCTCGGCGGCCAGCACGAGCGCGCTCACCAGCAGGGAGGCCCAGAGCACGAGCCCCAGGCCGCCCACGATGAACGACGCGCTGCCGACCGCGCGCGCGGCCAGCAACAGGCCGGCCGAGCCACCGACGAGCGCGGCCACCAGCAGATGCGGCAGGAGCAGCTGGCTCTGCCAGAAATCACGCCCCTCGGCCTGGCCGAAGAGGAAGGCGCTGTAGCCGGCGGTCGCGGCCGCCACCACGGCCATCGGCCAGGCCAGGAACTGCAGCGCGACCAGACTGCCGATGAGGCCCGCCAGCAGCCACAATGTCCCCAGCACCCCGGCCGCGAAGAGGATGAACCCGCCCAGCACGAGCCACGAGCGCGGATTGGGCTTCAAGACCAGGTAGAGAAAGCGCTCCGGCCGCTTGAGGTCGAAGATGAGGAGCAGCGTGGTCAGCAGCAGGAAGGCCAGACCGATGGCGGGCGCCGCGAGCCCGGTCAGCGCATCCGCGCTCAGGAAGCCGGCGACGATACCGAGCGCGGCGACCAGGAAGGCGCCCGCCGCGATGGACTTGGTCCACAGGTACGCGGCCACCTTCCAGCCCCACGGCCGCTCGGGATGCGCGACATCGTAGACGGTGCGCGCCAGCGCGAGCAGGTCCATTCCATCCGTCGCGGCCGTGGGCGCCGGCGCGGCCGGCTGCGCGATGGCGCGGTTGGGCCGGCCCGGGTCGGGGATCCGCCCGACCTGGGAGAACAGGTAGCCGCCCCGCCGCTCCTGCATCTCGGGGGTGAGGGCCGCGGACTCCGCGCCCAGGTAGAAGAGCTTCGGCCGCGTTCCCTGCTCGGGCTTGCGAACCTGGGTCTGCTGGGAGGCGACGAGCCGCGCGATCACGCTGCCGGGGTCGTCGAGATCGCCGGGCACGATGGCCTGGACCGGGCAGACCACCACGCAGGCCGGCTCGAGTCCGGACTCCACGCGATGCGCGCAGTAGTGGCACTTCGCGGCGGTCTGGGTCTCGGGGTCGATGTAGAGCGCGTCGTAGGGGCAGGCCTGCATGCACGACTTGCAGCCGATGCAGCGCTCCCCGTCGAAGTCCACGATGCCGTCCGGGCGCCGATAGAGCGCCACCGTCGGGCAGATCGTCACGCAGGGCGCGTTGTCGCAGTGATTGCAGCGCATCACGCTGAAGTAGCGCCGCGTGTCCGGGAACACGCCCTTCTCGATGTACTTCACCCAGGTGCGGTTGACGCCGAGCGGGACCTGGTTCTCCTCTTTGCAGGCCACCGTGCAGGCGTGGCAGCCGATGCACTTCCGCTGGTCGATCACGAAGCCGTAGCGCACGGAGTCTCCGTCTAGTGAGTGATCGTCTAGTGAGTGAACACGTTGTAGTAGACGCGGAGCATCATAAACGAAAACCGGTCGCGTTATTCATCAGTCCCACCAGGCCTTGACGATAGTGGCCAGCGCGCCCGCGACGATGAGCATGGCGATGCACAGCCGCAGCGCCCGATCGGGCAGGATCATCGTGACCTTGGACCCCAGGACCGCGCCGACGCCCGACCCGAGCAGAAGCGGTCCGAGCAGGCGCCAGTTCATCCCTCCTGCCAGATAGTGCGCCACGCCGGCCGGCACCACCATGATCAGCGCGATCACGACATTGGATCCGATGATCTCTTTGGCCGCCATGCGGTAGAGGAAGACCATAGACAGGATGACGATGCTGCCGCTGCCGATGGAGGTGGCCCCCAGCAACGCTCCCACCACCAACTGGATCGCCACGATGGCGAGTCCCTGCGGCCATCCGATCCGGTAGGGCGAGAAGGGCTTCTCACGGGCCGCGAGCCCGCGCATGGTCGTCTCCGCGATCATGAGGGCCGAGACCACCAGAAGGACCCCGCCCATGATCAACGGCAGGGCTCGCCGCATACCAGGGTCGGCCCAGTAGACCAGCCGCGAGCCCACGAGCGCACCGGGGATCCCCGCGAGGCCGAACCACAGCGTGATCTTCCAGAGCACGGTACCCTGCCGCAGATGCTGCGCCGCGCTCACGATCTTGGTGAAGAGGGAATAGACGAGCGAGAGCGCGACGGCCTCCCCATACTCGAGGCCCAGGAGCACGTACAGAGCCGGCGCCACGAGGGCGCCGCCGCCCACCCCCGTGAGACCTATGAGAAAACCCAGCACGAGCCCGAGCGGCACCGCGATCAGAAGATCCATCGGCAAGCGGCAATGCTCTCCGGAAGTGGCTAGCGAACGAGGAGCGCGGCCCAGATGTGGAGCGTCACGAGGGAGAGGCGCACACCGACGATCCGAAAGCGCGGACATGGGAGCCCATGGGGACCACCATGATAGCGTGAGTGACCCTGTTCGCGCGCCGGCTTCGCCGGCGCCAACCCGGTTCTGGGGGAGGCTCGGAGGGGGCCGTCGATGCCC
>DATLFG010000037.1:0-17018 GCA_035524955.1 Candidatus Limnocylindria bacterium
GAACTGGAGCAGATGCGCAGGCAGTTCGAGACGATGAAGGAGGGCTACGAGAGGGCGAACAACCAGCTGAGCGACCGGCTCAAGACGCTGGAGTCGCGGCCGGCCGGGCCCGCGGTGGCGCCGGCCGCGGCCGCGCCGGCGGCCCCGGCGGCCGCCGGCCGCGAGCAGATGCTGAGCCAGGCCCAGCCCGGGATCACGATCAACCCGATGGAACTCGCGCGCCCGCGCGAGCCCTTCGCGCTCTACGAACGGCGCGGGGCCGGCCAGCTCCTGTTCGACATGGGTATCGCGGGCGACTTCATCGGGAACCTGACGCAACGGAATGTTCAGAAGAACGCGGGCGGCACATTCTCGGGACTCGAGAACCGATTCTTCCCGCGGGAGGTCGAGGTCAGCCTCTTCGGTCAGATCGATCCCTACGCGCGGGCCGAGGTCCGCTTCGAGGCGGGAGAGGAAGAGCGCGGCGGGGAGATCGCGGTGCACCTGGCCGAGGCTTTCCTCGAGCTCATGACGCTGCCGTTCGGCACGCAGGCGAGGATGGGCCAGATGCGCAACCGCTTCGGGCTCACCAACGTTCTCCACGAGCATGACCTGGCCTTCATCGATCGCCCCAACGCATTGAAGGAGTTCTTCGGCGACGAGGGCCTGGTCGAGAAGGGCCTCGAGGCCACCTGGGTGGCGCCCCTGCCGATCTTCCTGGAGGTCCTCGGTGGCGTGTTCAACGGCGACAACGAAACGGCCTTCGGGCGAGGCAGCCTCCAGGGTCCCCTGGTGACCGGGCGCGTCCGTACCTTCTTCGAGCTCGGGGACCTTGGCGCGATCCAGCTGGGCGCCTCGATCGCCAGCGGGCAGACGCCGGAGCGGCTGAACAATCAGATCATCGGCTTCGACGCCAAGTACAAGTACAGGCCCGAAGGCTGGCAGCACGCGCTGTTCACCGTGGCGGGCGAGTACCTCCATGGCATTCGCCAGGTCTTGGTGACGGACCCGGACGCCGAATCCCCGGTGGACCAGAAACGGACCCGGGAGAGGAGCGGCTGGTACGCGTACGGAGAGGTGCAACCGTTCCGCACCGGCCCGCTCAGCCGCTGGTCGGCCGGATTCCGGTACGACCGGACGCAGTACCCGGTCAATCCGGGGAAGGAGTGGGCGGTGCAGCCCTATCTGACCTTCATGCCGTCGGAGTTCCTGCGCTTCCGCCTCGGCTACAAGCACACCGAGCGCTCGGAGTGCTGTAGCTACATGGGGTTCGCGGACAACGGAGGAAGTGCCCGCAAGGTGGACGAGATTCTCTTCCAGGCCACCTTCCGCCTGGGCGCCCATCCGGCGCATCCGTTCTAGATTTGGGAAAGGAGACCTCGATGCACGCTCCCATTCGAGTATTCAGCGCGACCCTCGTCGCCCTCGGCCTCTGGGCCGGGGGCGTGGGGGCGGCCGACAAGATCCGCGTCGTGACCACCACCACCGACCTCAAGGCGCTGACCGAGGCGGTAGGAGGAGACCTGGTCGAGGTGGACGCGCTTGCCCGAGGCAACCAGAACCCTCACGATCTCGAGGTCCGGCCGAGTCTGATGGTGAAGGTCCGGCGGGCCGACCTCCTGGTCACCAATGGCCTCGAGCTCGATCGGTGGGCCGAGCTCGTGGTTCAGGGCGCCAACAACCCGAAGGTCATACCCAGCGCTCCGGGGCGCGTCGATGCCTCCGCCGGTATCCTCGTCCTCGAGGTGCCCCGCACCCGGGTCGATCGGTCCATGGGCGACGTGCACCCGTCGGGCAATCCCCACTACACGGTCGACCCCGGCATGGCGCCCGCCGTCACCGCCAATGTCCTCGAGGGCCTGACGCGGGTGGCGCCGCAGAACCGAGCCGTCTTCGAGCGCAATCGGGAGCAGTTCCTGTCCCGGCTAGGGGAGGCCATGGTCCGCTGGTCGGCCGCCCTGGCTCCCTTCAAGGGAGCGAAGGTGATCGTGGATCACAACATGTGGCCCTATTTCTTGACGCGGTTCGGGCTCGTCCAGGCGGGATCCGTCGAGGACCGCCCTGGCATTCCGGCAACCCCCGCGCATGTCGCCAAGCTGATCGCCTACATGAAGGAGGACAAGATCAAGGTGATCCTCTCGGTGCCGTGGGCCGACTACAGGCTCTCGCAGCGGATCGCCGAGGAGGCTGGAGCCAAGGTGGTCCTGGTGGCCAACGCCGTCGGGGCGATCAAGGGGGCCGACACGTATCTAGACACCATCGACTACAATGTGAAGGCCGTCGCGCAGGCCCTCGAGTAGGGTCTCGCGAGCGTGAAGGAGCCCGATCCATGCTGAGCGTGCTGCGTATCGTGGCCGCCGGTACGCTGGTGGCCGGTCTCCTGGCCGCCCCGGCGCGCCGGACCGTGTCGATGCATGAGCACCAGCCGATGTTCGAGTAGTCTGATGTCGGGCGATCTGCTCGCGCTGATGTGGATGCCGTTCCTGATGTGCCTGGTGCTCACGGGCATCCACGCCTACCTGGGCTTCCACGTCATCGCGCGCGAGGTGGTCTTCGTCGACATCGCGCTGGCCCAGATCGCCGCGCTCGGCGCCACCGCGGCCTTCCTCTTCGGCTTCGAGCTGGAGACGTGGCCGTCCTACGCGGCCGGCCTGGCCTTCACGATCCTCGGAGCCCTGGTGCTCGCGCTGACGCGCAGCCGCACGCGCCGCGTCTCCCACGAGGCGGTGATCGGCGTGGTCTACGCGGTGTCGGCGGCGGGGGCGGTGCTGCTCGCGGACCGCTCCCCCCACGGAGCCGAGCACCTGCGCGGCATGCTCGTGGGCAGCATCCTGAGCGTCCGCGGCCGCGAGGTGCTCATGGTCGCGGTCCTCTACGCGGCGATCGGCCTCTTCCACTGGCTCTGCCGCCGCCCCTTCTTCCTGATCTCCACGGACCCGGACGCGGCCTACCGGGAGGGCTGGCGGGTGCGGCTCTGGGACTTCCTCTTCTACGCCTCCTTCGGCGTCGTCGTCACGTCGTCGGTGCGGATCGCTGGTGTCCTGCTCGTGTTCTCGTATCTCATCGTGCCCGCCCTCGCGGGGATCCTGCTGGCGAGCCGCATCGGGCCGCGACTCGCCGTCGGCTGGGCCTTCGGCACCTTCGTGAGCGTCATCGCCATGGTGGCCTCCGCGGTCCTGGACCTGCCGACCGGCGCCACCGTCGTCTGCGCCTTCGGCCTCTGCCTGCTCGCGCTCGGCGTCTTCATGGCGATCGGACCGCGCGCGCTCCGGGCCGCCGCCCTCACCGGCCTGTCGCCGGCGGGGCGAGGCGACGGCCGGGCATGAGTCGCCCCCGGCTCGGGCTCGCGCTCGCCAGCGTCCTGATGATCGCCGGATGCGAGCCGGCGCCGCCCCCGGCGAAGCCACTCGTGGTGGCCACCATCTACCCGCTGTGGGAGTTCTCCCGCCAGGTCGCGGGCGACCGCGCGGAGGTCGTCTCCCTGGTGCCGGCCGGCGTCGAGCCGCACGACTGGGAGCCGGTCCCGCGCGACGTGAGCCAGGTTCAGCGCGCGGCGGTGTTCGTCCACACCGGCACCGACCTCGATGCCTGGGCCGAGAAGCTGCTCGCCGATCTCGGCGGCCGGCGCAGGGTGGTGGTGAACACGCGCGACGGGCTCAGCGTCCTGACGGTCGCCGGGGTCGTCGATCCTCACCTGTGGCTCGATCCGTCCCTCGCGCGCACCCAGGTGCTGGCCATCGCGGCCGGGCTCGAGCAGGCCGACCCGGCCGGCCGCGCGACCTACGCGGAGAACGCCAGGACCTTCGTGGCCCACCTCGAGGGCCTGGATCAGGAGTTCGCCGCCGGTCTCGCCGCCTGCGCGCGCCGGGAGATCGTGACCTCCCACGCCGCCTTCGCCTACCTGGCGCGCCGCTACCGGCTCACCCAGATCCCGGTCATGGGCCTCTCGCCCGAGGCGGAGCCGAGCCCCGCGGACCTGGCCGCGATCGTCCGGACCGCGCGGCGCCTCAAGGTCACCCACGTCTTCTTCGAGACCCTGGTGAGCCCGCGCCTCGCCGAGACCTTGGGCCGCGAGCTCGGGGCGACCGCGCTCCCGTTGAATCCCATCGAGGGCGTGAGCCCGGCCGAGGCCGCCGCCGGCGCCGGCTATCTGACGCTGATGCGCGCGAACCTGGTCAACCTCCGCACCGCGCTCGGCTGCCGCTAGCCGCCGCGCGCTCGTTCATGCGGCGGATCTGCTTCGTCACCTGCCGCACCTGGCCCGAGATCTCGGCGAGCGACCGGCTGGCCCGGCAGGCGCTCGAGGCCCGCGGGGCCGCCGCCGCCCGCTTCGCGGGAGCGCTCCTGCGGCGTCTCTAGGCGCCCGCCGCTTCGAGTACAATATCCGCGTCATGGACCCGTCCACCGTCGCGCGCTGGCGCGTGCTGAGCCTGGTCTTGCTGGGCGCCTTCCTCGGGATGAGCGCGGTCATCTACGGTTTCCGCCTGCTGCCCGGCGAGGCGGATCTGCACCGGGAGATCATCGGCTACCGGGGCACCCTGCTCCACGCGACCGCGCGCTGGCTCGACTACGGCGGCAAGTGGCACTTCCTCGCCCCCGCCATGCTCCTGCTGCTGGCCTGCTCGTCGGTCGCGCGGCGCCGCTGGTGGCTCTGGTGCGGGCTGCTGCCTCTCTCCGGCGGGATCGAGCAGCTCTTCAAGTTCCTCGTCGCCCGACCGCGGCCCCGCGGGGTGAACTGGGGCTTCCCCAGCGGGCACGTCACCGCTGCGGCCACCTTCGCGGTGCTCCTGGTCTACCTGCTCGCGCGTGAGCGTGTGTCGCCCGCGGCGAGGGTGCCGCTCCTCCTCCTGGCGATCGCGCTGGTCGGCTCGGTGGGCTTCGCGCGCGTGATCCTGAACGCCCACTGGCCGTCGGACGTGCTGGGCGGCGTCCTGCTCGGCGCCGGCTGCGCCGCCGCGGCCGCCTGGTGGGACGCCACCCATCCGGTCGAGGACGCCCCGCGCCCGAGCCTGGTGGACGACACGATCCGGATCGGCGGCTGATGCGCCCCTTCGTCGAGCTCGAGGACGTGGACTTCACCTACGGGGCCGTCCCCGTGCTCGAGCACATCAACCTGACCGTGGAGCCCGGCGACTTCCTCGGCATCATCGGCCCGAACGGCTCCGGCAAGACCACCCTGCTCCGCATCGTGCTGGGCCTGCTGCCGCCCCTGCGCGGCGCGGTCCGCCTCTTCGGCCACCCGCCCGCGTCGTTCCGGCAGTGGGGGCGCCTGGGCTACGTGCCGCAGAAGGCGACGCTCGATCCCGCGCTGCCGGTGACCGTCCACGAGGTGGTGGCCACCGGGCTGCTGCCCTCGCTCGGCCTCTTCGGGCGGATCGGCGAGGCCGAGCGCGCGCGCATCGCGGAAGTGCTCGGCCAGGTGGGCATGGAGGCCCACGCGGGTGCCCGGATCGGCGCGCTGTCGCCGGGCCAGCAGCAGCGCGTGCTGATCGCGCGGGCGCTCGTGTCCAAGCCCGAGCTCCTGATCCTGGACGAGCCCACCGGCGGGGTGGACCCCGAGGCCCAGACGAGCTTCTACGCCCTGCTCCACCACCTCAATCGCGAGCGCGACGTGACCCTCATCCTGGTCAGCCACGACATCGGGGTGGTGGCCCGGGAGGTCACAAAGCTCGCCTGCCTCAACCGCCGGCTCGTCTTCCACGGCCGCCCGGGCGACTTCCTGAGCGACGCGGCGCTGACCGCGCTCTACGGTCCCGCGGTGCGCATGGTCCGGCACGACCACTGAGGCCATGCCCGAGTTCCTCCAGTACGGCTTCATGCACCGGGCCTTCGCGGCGGGCGTCGTCACCGCGCTCATCTGCCCGGCCATCGGCGTCTTCCTGATCCCGCGCCGGCTCTCGCTGATCGCGGACACCCTCGCCCACGTGGCGCTGGCCGGGGTGGCCCTGGGCCTCGTGCTCGGGATCTCCCCGGTGCTGGGCGCGCTGGTGGTGGCCCTGGCCGGCGCGGTCGGCATCGAGCGGCTGCGCGCGGGCGGCGCGCTCCAGGGTGACGCGGCGCTCGCGGTGTTCCTCTCGGGCGGCTTCGCGCTCGCGGTGGTGCTCATCAGCCTGGCGCGCGGCTTCAACGCCGATCTCTTCGCGATCCTCTTCGGCAGCATCCTCACCGTCACCAGCGGCGACGTCTGGCTCATCGTGGCCCTGGGCGCGGTCGTCACGGTGGCCATCGGCGGCTTCTATCAGCAGCTCCTCGCGATCACGCTCCACGAGGATCTCGCCCGGACCAGCGGGGTGCCGGTCGGCGCGCTCAACCTGCTGCTGACCGTGCTGACCGCGCTGACCACCGTGGTGGCGATGCGGATGGTCGGCGTGCTGCTCGTCTCCGCCATGATCGTGATCCCCGCGCTCACCGGCTTCGCGCTGGGCCGGAGCTTCCACAGCGCCACCGCCATCGCGATCGGCATCGCGCTGCTCTCCATGACCTCGGGCCTCATCGCCGCCTACTACCTGCGCCTGGCCGCGGGGGGCGCGGTGGTGCTGGCCGCGCTGCTCATCTTCGCCGCCGCGTCGCTGGCCCGCCGCCGGTGGCCCGCGACCGCGGGGGAGGCCCATCCGTGATCCGCTCACGCGTCGCCGTCCTGGCCGCGCTGCTCGTCGTCCTCGCGGTCGCGACGGCCATCGCCCAGGGTCCCGCCAAGGGTCCCGCTCCCGATCCCGAGTGCCCGCGCTGGCGGCAAGCCTTCGCGAGCATGCCGATCCGGATGGTGAGCGTGCAGGCCGGCGCCCGCAGCATCGCGCTCCGGGTGAAGGCCGCCGACACCGGCGAGCGGCAGGCCGGCGGCTTCCAGTGCGCCACCCCCGAGGAGATCAAGCGGCACCTGATCCTCTTCGACTTCGGCCGGGAGATCGTCACCCAGTTCCACATGCAGAACGTGCCGGCCGCGCTGGACATCGCCTTCGTCAAGGAGGACGGCCGGATCTTCGCCATCCTCCGGATGGACCCGAGCCCCACCGAGCTGTACGGGCCGCTCGGGTCCTTCCGCTATGCGGTCGAGGCCCACGCCGGATTCTTCGCGAGCCAGGGCATCCGTCAGGGAGAAGCGCGGCTGGTGCTGCCCCCGGCCCGCTGATCGCGCCTCCGTGCACGGCCGGCACACTCACGGCTCCCGCCACAAGCACCGCCTGCTCGCGGTCTTCGCACTGACCTCCGCGTTCCTGGCGGTGGAGGCGGCGGTCGGGCTCTGGACCGGCAGCCTCGCCCTCCTGGCCGACGCCACCCACATGCTGGTGGACGCGGGCGGCGTGCTCCTGAGCCTGATCGCGGTCCGGTTCGCCGAGCGCCCGGCCACGCCGGCCAAGACCTACGGCTACTACCGCGTGGAGATCCTGGCCGCCCTCGTCAACGGCGTGGTCCTGTGCGTGATGGCGGTGGCCATCCTCGTCGTGACGTACGAGCGGCTCTGGCAGCCGCCGCACGTCCCGGGCGGCCCGATCCTGGTGGTGGCGACGCTGGGCCTCGTCGTGAACCTGGCCGGCCTGTGGCTGCTGCACGGCGGGGCCGCGGAGAGCCTGAACGTGCGCGGCGCCTATCTCGAGGTCCTGGGCGACGCGGTCAGCTCCGCCCTCGTGATCGTGGCGGGCCTGGTCATCATCTTCACCGGGTGGACGCTCGCGGACGTCATCGCGGGGGCGCTGATCGCGCTCTTCATCTTGCCGCGCACCTGGGCCCTGCTGCGCCAGGCCGTGAACGTCCTCCTCGAGGGCGCGCCGCCCCACCTCGACGTGACCGAGATCGAGGACGCGCTGCGCTCCGCCGCGTCGGTGCGACGCGTCCACGACCTGCACGTCTGGACGCTCACCTCCGGCCGGGAGGCCATGAGCGCGCACGTGGTCGTCGAGGCGGGCGCCCCCACCGACCGGATCCTCGAAGAGCTGCACCTCGTCCTCCACGCCCGCTTCGGGATCGATCACACCACGATCCAGATCGAGACCGAGCCCGCCCCCCTGATCCAGATCACTCCCCGGGCCGGCTAGCCCATGCGGCGCAGCGACCGGCGCATCCTCACCACCCACGTGGGCAGCCTTCCGCGCCCGCCCGCGCTGCGCGAGCTGCTGGTCCGCCGCGACCGGGGCGAGCCGGTGGACGCGGCCGCCCTCGCGCGGGAGGCCGACGCGGCGGTCGCAGACGTGGTGACGAGACAGTTGGAAGTCGGCATCGACGTGGGCAACAACGGCGAGCAGCCCCGCGCCGGCTTCTCGACCTACGTGGCCGGCCGCATGCGCGGCTTCGGGGGCACGAGCCGGCGCCTGCCCGCCCGGGATCTGGTCGACTTTCCCGACTACGCGGAGCTGCTGGCCCGCCGCCGGCGCGACGCGGCCCGCATCGCGGACGCGCCGCAGGCCGTCGCGGAGGTGGAGTACGCGGACCTGGGCCCCGCGGCCGAGGAGTGCGACGGCTTCCTGCGGCACACCGAGGGCCGGGCCGCGGGCTTCGCCGAGCGCTTCATGACCGCGGCTTCGCCCGGGGTGATCGCCACGATCCTGCTCTCCGCCCACTACCGCTCGCATGAGCAGTACGTCATGGCGCTGGCCCGGGAGATGCGTAAGGAGTACGCGCTGATCCACGCGCGCGGGCTGCTGCTGCAGGTGGATTGCCCCGATCTGGCCATGGAGCGGGTGCGGTTCTTCCAGCACGATCCCCTCGAGGCCTTCCAGCGGAGCGTCGAGCTGCACGTGGAAGCCATCAACCAGGCCACCGCGGGGATCCCACCCGAGCGCATCCGGCTGCACCTCTGCTGGGGCAACTACGACGGCCCGCACACCCACGACGTGCCCCTCGAGGCGGTGCTGCCCCTCGTCTATCGCGCCCGGGTCGGCGCCCTGTCGCTGCCGCTGGCCAACCCCCGCCACCAGCACGAGTACCGCGTGTTCAAGCGCTACCCGCTCCCCGACTCCATGCTCCTACTGCCGGGGGTGATCGACACCACCACCAACTACGTGGAGCATCCCGAGGTGGTCGCCGACCGGATCGCCGCCGCGGTGGAGGCGGTGGGTGACCGCACGCGCGTGATCGCCTCCACCGATTGCGGCTTCGGCACCTTCGCGGGCTCGGAGATGGTGGCGCCCAGCGTGGTGTGGGCCAAGCTCGGCGCCCTCACCGAGGGCGCGGCCCTCGCCAGCCGCCGCCTCTTCACCTGAGAAAGGACGGGAGCCCCCATGACGCCGGAGCGCTTCGCCCAGGGCATGACCTTCGACGACTACGTGGAGCTCACCGGCTCGCCCGGCAATCTCGCCCGCGAGGGATTCGACATCCGCCGGTTCAGCCTCGTGCGCCCGCGCCTGGACTGGAGCGGCTACCTGCACAAGCGCCACGCGGGGGCGCGGCTCACCCCCGAGCAGATCGCGGCCATCCAGTGGCTGGCCGCGCGGCCGGGCGGCGCCGCCAAGGTCGCTGTGCTCTCCGAGGACTGGTCCTCGGACTGCCGGCGGGACGTTCCCTACCTCGCGCGGCTCGCCACCGCGGGGGGTCTCGAGCTGCGCATCTTCACCCGCGACGGCGACCGGATGTTGCGCGAGGGGCTGCCCGACCCGACGGCGGGGGGCAACGCCGATCTGGTGCACGCGTACGCCAACGAGAAGAACGGAAAGCGCTGGGCGTCGGTCCCGGTGGCGGTCTTCTTCACCGCCGACTTCGTCGAGCTGTACCGCTACATCGAGTACCCCGCGATCTACCGCAAGGAGCGCCTGATCGGCCACCTGCGCGCGGCGCGCCCCGGCGAGACCCCGGAGCAGGCGACGATGCGCGGCGGCGGCGAGATCGGCGCCCTGCTCGAGTCCCCCTTCTTCGACGTCTGGGCGCAGGCCGCGATCGCCGAGATCCTCAGCGCGCTGCACGAGCGCCTGCTGACCGGCTCCTCGTAGTACGCCCGCCGCCTTTTCACCAGCCGGCGCGGCCGCCGAGGAGGAACCACATCGCCGCCGCGACCGCGACGAGCAGCGCGATGTAGACGGGCCAGCTGGTCATCCAGGACTCGCGCGGGACCCGGATGTGCTCCGGCTCCCACGCGACCGCGTCGCGCCAGGAGAGATCGCCGGCAGCGTAGCGCTGGAACACCTCGGTCACCCACGGCAGCGGCAGCGCGCGGTCCCGGGTACGGAAGCGCCGGGCCAGCGAGCCCTCCTGGAGATCGAGGCCGAAGCCGGTCTGCACGCTCCCGCTGGCCTGCAGATACGTCGCGTCGGAGGTGCCGAGGGTGGCCAGCACGTTGCGGCCCCCGTCGAGGGACGCCAGCACCTTGGCGATGGTCGGCCCGTCGGGCCGCTGGTATCCGGTGTCGTGGGTGGTGAGGAGCAGGTCCATCGCCCTAGTAGGAGCGCGGCAGCCCGAGCACGTGCTCGGCGAGGTAGTTGAGCGCCATCTGCTGGGAGACCGGCGCGATCTTGTAGAGTCGGACCTCCCGCCACAGCCGCTCCACGTGGAACTCCTTGGCGTACCCGAAGCCGCCGAAGGTCTGGAGCGCCGCGTCGCAGGCGTTGAACCCGGCCTCCGCCGCGAGCATCTTGGCCGCGTTGGCCTCGCGCCCGCAGGGCCGGCCGCTGTCGAAGAGCCACGCGGCCTTGAGGCACATCATCTCGGCCGCGTCGAGCTGGGCCATCGCGTGGGCGAGCGGGTGCGCGATGGCCTGATTCTTCCCGATCGGCCGATCGAAGACGACGCGCTCCTTGGCGTACTGCACTGCGCGGTCGAGGGCGGCACGCCCGATGCCGACCGCCTCGATGCCGATCACGATGCGCTCGGGGTTGAGCGAGTCGAGCAGGTGGTAGAACCCCTCGCCCGGCGTGCCCACCACGTCCGCGTCGGGGATCTCCAGGTTGTCGATGAAGATCTCGTTGGAGTCGACGGCGGCCCGGCCCAGCTTGTGGATCAATCGCACCGTGATCGCGGTCCGATCGAAGTCGGCGAAGAACAGGGTCATCCCTTTGAGCGGGCGGGCCGGATCGCGGTCGGCGGTGCGGGCGAGCAGCAGGATCTTGTTGGCGTGCTGGGCGTTGGTCGTCCACACCTTGCGCCCGTTGACGATCCAGCGGTCGCCCTGCTTGACCGCGCGGGTCTGGATGCGCGAGGTGTCGGTGCCCGCGTTCGGCTCGGTCACCCCGAATGCCATCACGATGTCGCCGCTCACGATCCCCGGCAGGTACTTCCGCTTCATCGCCTCGGTCCCGTACTTGACCAGCGGGGTGGGCGGGAAGACGTAGAAGTGGATCGGGGAGCAGCCGGACGTGCCGGCCCCCGAGGCGCAGATCTCGTGGAGCATCAGCGCGGCCTCGGTGACGCCGAGCCCGGCCCCGCCGTACTCCTCCGGGATCGTGACGCCGAGCCAGCCGTTGTCGGCGAAGGCCTTCACGAAGTCGCTCGGGTACTCGGCGCGATCGTCCTTGTCGAGCCAGTAGTCGAGCGAGAAGGTGCGGGCCAGCGCCGCCACCTCCTTCCGGATCAGCTCCTGCGATTCGGTGAGCGCGAAGTCCATGACCGGCCTCCTCGTCGGGCAAGAGTATCACGGCCGCCCGGGGACTTGCCCGCCGCCGCGCCGGTCGGTATGCTGACGGCCATGACCGAGACCACTCCGGCGATCCAGGACTACCTGGGCGCGATCTACGATCTGGCCGGCACCGACAAGCCGGTGATCGGCGCGCGGCTCGCGCGGCACATGCACATCTCCGCGCCCTCCATCACCGAGGCGCTGCGCCGCATGCAGAAGGACGGCTACATCCGCATCGGCGGCCGCAAGGAGATCCGGCTCACCACCAAGGGGCTCGGCATCGCGGAGACCATGGCGCGGCGGCATCGCCTGATCGAGCGCTGGCTGACCGACGTGCTCGGGCTCGACTGGTCGCGCGCGCACGACGAGGCGCACCGCCTGGAGCACGCGCTCTCCCCGGTGGTCGAGGAGCGGCTCGCCGAGACCCTCGGCATGCCCAGCACCTGCCCGCACGGCAACCCGATCCCGGGCATGCCCGCCCCCGAGGCCCACAGCCCGATCCCGCTCAGCCAGGCCCCCGCGGGCCACCCGTTCGTGGTCGAGCGCATCACCGAGGAGGCCGAGGCCGACCGCCAGCTCCTGCGGTTCCTCTGGGAGAGCGGGATCCGGCCGGGCAGCCGCATCGTGGTGAGCGAAGTCGCCCCCTATGCGGGAACCGTCTCCATCCTGCTGGAAGGCCGCACCGTCACGATGGGGCTGAGCGCCGCGAACAAGATCTGGATCTACGACCCACTGGAGCCGGCCGCCCGCCCGAAGGCCGGCCGCGCCCGGCGGCCCGCCAGGCCGCGCGCCTGAGCATGGCGGTCCAGGCGCTCTACGCGCTGCAGAACGGCTTCCTGGGCTTCGAGCGCACCGGGCTCTTCTACGGCGACCGCTCGGCCGAGCGCGTGGCGATCCCGGTCACCTGCTACCTGGTGCGCACCGGCGACGCGACCATCCTGTTCGACACCGGCATCTCCCCGCGCGCGGTGCCCGGCCTCCTGCGCCAGGATCCGCTCTGCCGCTTCGGCGACGAGGACCTGCTGGTGCACCGGCTCGACTCGATCGGGCTCGAGCCCAAGGACGTGGACCTGGTCGTGCTGAGCCACCTGCACTTCGACCACGCGGGCGGGGCCGCGATCTTCGACACCTCCGAGCTGGTGGTGCAGAAGGAGGAGTACGCGTACGCGCAGTACCCGGCCGCGTTCTTCGCCTCCTTCTACTACCGCAAGAACTTCGAGCTGCCCGGCTACCGCTGGCGCCTGCTCGACGGCGACACCGAGCTCGTCCCGGGCGTGACCGCGCTGCGCAGCGACGGCCACACCCCGGGCCACCAGTCCCTGCTGGTGCAGCTGCCCGGCACCGGGCCGGTGATCCTGGCCGGCGACGCCTGCTACTGGCAGCGCTCGATCGACGACGAGATCCCGCCCGGCGTCGTGTGGGATCCGACCCGGGCGATGCACAGCATCAAGCGGCTCAAGACGCTCGCGCGCCTCACCGGCGGGCGCATCTTCCCGAGCCACGACCCCGCGTTCTGGGAGCGAGCGATCAAGGCGCCCGACGCGTACCGGTAGACCACCCCTCACCCCGGGAGATCCCCATGGGAGTGCTGGACGGAATCAAGGTGCTGGAGATGGCGCGCGTGCCCCCCGCCGAGCTGCCCGGCATGTTCCTGGCCGACATGGGCGCCGACGTGCTGAAGATCGAGACGCCGCCGGCCGAGGCCGAGGACGCCGCCACGAAGCGGCGCGCCGCGTTCGCCTACGTCAACCGCAACAAGCGCTCGCTCGCGCTGAACATGAAGGCGCCCGACGGCCAGGCCATCTTCCGGCGGCTCGCGGCCACCGCCGACGTGATCGTGGAGGGCTTCCGGCCCGGGGTCATGAAGCGGCTGGGCGGCGACTACGAGACGCTCTCGGCCACGAACCCGCGCCTGGTCTACTGCTCGCTCTCCGGCTTCGGCCACAACGGGCCGTACAAGGACTACCCGGCCCACGACGGCAACTACCTGTCGCTGGCCGGGGTGCTGAACCTGATCGGGGAGCCGGACCGCAAGCCGATCTTCCCGCTCAACCTGGTGGCGGACTACGGCGGGGCCAGCATGCACGGCGCGCTCGGCATCATGATGGCGCTGTTCGCCCGCGAGCGCACCGGCCGCGGCCAGCACGTGGACGTCTCCTACCTCGACACGTCGCTCGCCCTGCTCGCGGCCACGCCCAACATGCGCTTCTTCTGGAGCGACGGCGTCGCCCCGAAGCGCGGCGAGGGCTTCCTGGGCGGCTCCTATCCCTACTACGCGGTCTACGACACCAAGGACGGCAAGCACCTCACGATCGGCTGCACCGAGCCCTGGCTCTGGGAGAACTTCTGCAAGGCCATCGATCGCCCGGACATGGTGAAGTTCGCCCGCAAGCCCGACCAGTTCGTGCGCGCGGCCAACGCGGAAGAGGTGGCCGCCCGCGAGGAGATCGAGGCCCTCATCCGGACGCGCACCCGGGACGAGTGGTACGACTTCCTGGTGAAGGCCGACGTGTGCGTGGGCAAGGTCTACGAGCCGGACGAGGTCGTGGCCGATCCGCAGGTGCAGGCCCGCGACATGATCGTGGAGCTGCGCCACCCCGTGCACGGCCCCGTGAAGCAGTTCGGCCAGCCCATCAAGCTCTCCGACACCCCGGGCACCATGCGGAGCGCGGCCCCGTTCTCGGGCGAGCACACCGATCAGGTCCTGGGTGAGCTGGGGATGGCCGCGGCCGACATCAAGGCGCTGCGCGACAAGAAGATCGTGGCCTAGATGACCGCCGCCCCTCGTTCATTCGTCGAGCTGCTGTCCACGCGCGCCCGCATCGGCTGGGGCGCGCCGCCCGCCGCGCGTCCGGTCGTCAACGCCTTGTACGAGTTCGGCGGCGGCTTCCCGGATCCCGGGTCCTTTCCCTACGACGGTCTGATCGACGCCACCGCCCGGATGATCCGGGCGGAGGGCGCCGAGGCGCTCACCTACGGCGAGCCGCAGGGGTACCGCGGCCTGCGCGAGCTGGTGTGCCACAAGTACGGCCTCTTCGAGGGGCTCAAGGTCGGTGTCGACAACATCATCATCTCCAACGGCTCGGGGCACGCCCTGTCCCTGGCCGTGAGCGCCCTCGTGGACCCGGGCGACGTGATCCTGTCCGAGGCCCCGACGTTCTCCGGCACGCTCCAGACGATCCGCCGCCACGGCCCGCGGGTGCTGGACGTGCCGGTGGACCAGGACGGGCTGGTCGTGGAGGTCGCGCGGGAGCACCTGGCCGATCTCAAGAAGCAGGGCCGCCGCTGCAAGCTCATCTACACGATCGTGAACTTCCAGAACCCGTCGGGGCCGACCCTGACCCTGCGCCGGCGGCGGGAGCTGATCGACCTCGCCCACGAGTACGACACGCTGATCCTGGAGGACGACGCCTACGGTGAGCTGCGCTTCGAGGGCGAGCACCTGCCCTCGCTCTACGCGCTGGACGGCGGCGGGCGGGTGATGCGCGCGGGCACCGTGTCCAAGATCCTGGGCGCGGGCTTCCGCCTCGGCTGGCTCTGCGCGCCCAAGGAGATGATCCCCGCCTTCCAGGGCTTCCTCTTCGGGGGCGGCGTGAACCCCTTCGCCTCGCGCGTGGCCACCTATTTCCTGCGCGACAACCTGGCCCCTCACGTGGCCCTGCTCGTCAACGTCTACCGCGCCAAGCGGGACGCCATGCTGCGCGGACTGTGGGAGAAGCTGCGGGACACCGACGTCGAGATCAGCCGGCCCGAGGGCGGTTTCTTCATCTGGATCAAGCTGCCCAGCGGCACCGACACCGCGAAGCTGTACGACGGCGCGGTCGAGGCCCGCGTGCAGTACACCGCGGGCACGTCCTTCTTCCCCAACGGGGGCGGCGAGCGCCACATCCGGCTGGCCTTCAGCTTCGAGTCTCCCGAGCGATGCTACGAGGGCGCCCGCCTGATCGCCCAGGCCATCCTCGACGCCCGGCGCTAGCATGGCCCGGCACCGCATTCTCGTCGTGGACGACGAGGACAACCTCCGCGACGTGCTGGTGGAGGTGCTGAAGCGCGACGGCCACGAGGTGGACAGCGCGGTGGACGGCGGTGACGGGCTCCGGCGGGCGGAGGAGCACCGCTACGATCTCGTGGTCACCGACCTGCGCATGCCCAATGTGGAGGGCCCCGAGCTCTACCGCGCGGTCCGCCAGCGGTACGCCGCCGACAACCCGCCCCGCTTCATCTTCATGAGCGCCAATACCGGCATCGAGGAATACGCGGCCTTCCTCTCCGAAACCGGCGAGCCCGCACTCGAAAAGCCGTTCAACCTGGCCGACATGCGCCAGGTCGTGCTGCAGGTCCTCGCGCAGAAACCCCGCGCGTAGCGGTTGACGAGAGCGCCGGGCGCTGTTAGCGTTCCCGCGTGACGATCGCCAGCCCGGCTTTCCTGGACCCCGGGCGCTCCACCCCGGACGTCTCCGAGCAGCGCGCGCGGATCCGCGCCATCATCTCGCCGCGCACCGGCGAACGGGGCCTCGACATCGGCTGCGGCTTCGGCCTCCTCGCCTGCGAGCTGGCCCGCGACGTCGGCCCGACCGGCCGGATCATGGGCGTGGACGCGGTGCCGGACATGATCATCGCCTGCGAGGAGCGGGCCCGGCACGACGCGGTCACCGGCCGCACCGAATTCCGGCAGGCCGATCCCGACGCGGTGCCCGCCTCGCCGGGCAGCTTCGACTTCGCGGCCGCCATGCAGGTCTACGAGTACATGGCCGACGTCGAGCGCGGGCTCGCCGAGGCGTATCGGGTCCTCAAGCCCGGCGGGCGGCTGGCCGTGCTCGACACCGACTGGGAATCCTGCGTCTGGCACTCGGGCGACCGCGAACGCACCGCCCGCGTCCTGCGGACGTGGGAGCAGCGGTTCGCCCATCCCCACCTGCCCGCCCGGCTGCCCGAGCTGCTGCGGCGCAGCGGGTTCGCGGTGAGGAGCGTGGCGATGATCCCGGTGGTCAACGTCGAGATGAGCGAGCAGACCTACAGCCAGGGGATGATCGACGTGGTCGCGCGGTTCGTGGCCGGGCGGGGCGGGATCGGCGAGGAGGAGGCCGCCGGCTGGGTCGAGGACGTGCGGAGCCAGGCCGCGCGGGGCGAGTACTTCTTCAGCCTCTCGCGCTACCTCTTCCTGGCCGATCGCGCGCGCACGTCACGAGGGAGCGCGGCATGAGGATCGAGGTCGACATGGTCCAGGAAGAGGGCGGGATCTTCCGGGCCACCGCGGTGTCCTACCCCGACGTGAGCGTGACCGGGCGCACCGAGAAGGAAGCCCTCGGGCTCCTCCTGGAAGCGGTCGGCAAGTATCTGAAGACCCACCCCGAGCGCGCCTAGGAGCCTGTCGGAGTAATGAACGTCGAAATGAAGGCCGTCGGCGTCCGAGTTCGCCCAGGCCATCCGGAAGCACACCGTGGCTCAGGCAATGGCGGGCCCCACCGGCATCCCAGTCCCCCGCTGGAGTCGGTCATCA
>DATLFG010000031.1:0-17431 GCA_035524955.1 Candidatus Limnocylindria bacterium
TGACGTCCCCTCTCCTCATTCGTTTGGCCTTCACCGACCGTGGTCGTGGGAGATGACCAGGCTCCTCAAAACCGCGATGCCCCGTATCCGTCACGCCCGCTCATGCAGTCGCATCCTAGTCCAAGTCATTGGCGCCGCCCAGTAGACCTAGGTCCACTGGTCATCCGTCCCGTGATCCGGCTAACGTCGTTGCAAACTCGGGAGGCCTGAAGCGTAGAAGACGATCATCGCCGAGTTTCTTCCGCCGCGTGGATCCACCGACCTCATCATGCTCCGCCGAGAGGGCCTCCAGTCGGTTAGCGAAAAAAAGAGCTGGGAAGGCGCCTTCCCAGCTCGCTGACCTCCCGGCCCCGGTTAGGGACTCTGCGTCTTCCGGGTCGTTACTCCGAGCTTGCCCAGCGTCTCAGGGTCCAGGCGGTTCGTCACCGTCATCTGCTCCTTCCGCTGATACTGGCTCACTGCGGCTGCGGTGCGCGGACCCCAGATCCCGTCGACGGGCCCCAGGTCATACCCCTTGTCCTTGAGCCTCTCCTGAGCGGCCCGAACATCAGCCCGCGTGGTCGAAGGCATCTCAGCGATCGTGCCGTCACTCTTCATACTCACGGGCCGTGCCCGCGTCACTGTGCGGTGGGTATCGAGACTCACCTTCGGGCTGTCATAGGTCGTGTCGTTGCGAACGGAGCCGACGCCCGGGACCTCGTGGGCCTTCTGCGAGGCGCGCGCGCTGTCCATGATGCTCGGCAGCTTGCCCTGGAGCGTGACCACGCCGTTATCGGTTCGCACGTCGAGGCCCTTCAACTTCGGGTCCGCCTTGAAGCGGGCCTTCACCTGCGTGGTGATCTCGTCATCCTTCGCTTCGACCACCTTCCTCGCGGACCCCGGCACCACCTGGAGTTCGTTCCTCACGGCCTGGACGCCCTCGATCCCGCGGGCGATCTCCTCGGCGGCCTTCTTCTCGGCGTCAGTCGCCACCTTGCCGCGGAGCGACACCATGCCTTTGGTGGTCTCCACATTGACCGAGGTGCCGGGCGCGCGGCTGTCCGCGAAGAGGGCGATCTTGGTCTTGGCGGTGATCCATGAGTCGCTGACATTCGTCTTCATCGACTCGGTGGTGGATTTCTTCTCATCGGCGGCGCCAACCCAGGCGGGGGTGGCGGCGAGCGCCAGGCCGATTACCACTGTTGCGCTCAGTGTGCTCATCCGGTGCATTGCAGTTCCTCCGGTTGGTCGTGGTTGTTGGGCCAGTCTCCCGCGTCTCGGACGCGCCCGGTGAGCAACTCGCCCTGCGACCCCTGACGTCGCTCCGCTTCGGGGCCCGATTGCAGAAGAGGAAACGACAGAAACGCCTCAACCGAGCCGACCACTTGGCTGCCTGCACTCTAGCGGGCTGAATCCCGCTCTCCAAGTGGACCTTGGTCCAATAGGCAGACGGGGTCGCGCCATCTTAGATTGAATACACGCGAACATCCGTCACGCACGCTCGAGAGGTTGGCGCGATCCGGGACGCCCCGGTTGCTCAACGAATCAATGCAAAAACATTTCTGATCGTGGAAGAGGACAAACGCCGACGCTCTGAAGACGCTCCGATGAGCCCTCCTGACGATGGCTCTGCCGCGGGCGACCTTCTGAACGTCGAGCGACGGCTGGCGGCGATTCTGAGCGCCGATGTGAAGGACTACGGCCGCTTGATGGGAGACGACGACGTCGCGACGGTAGAGACTCTCACTGCCTACCGAGAGGCGATGACCACGCTGATCAGTCAGCATCGTGGGCGCGTGGTGGACTCATCCGGAGATAACCTCCTCGCCGAGTTTTCCAGCGTGGTAGCTGCCGTCCAGTGTTCCATCGGTATCCAGCAGGACCTCACCGCGCGCAACGCTGCCCTGACGGTTGACCGGCGCATGGAATTCAGGATCGGTGTCAACCTCGGCGAAGTGATCGTTGACGGTGACCGAATCTATGGGGACGGCGTAAACATCGCCGCTCGCGTCCAGGGGCTTGCCGACGGCGGCGGCGTCTGCATCTCGGGCTCGGTATGTGACGAGATGTCGAGCGAGCTGTCTCTCGACTGCGAGTCAATCGGAGAGCATACCCTCAAGAACATCGACGAGCCGGTACGGGTGTATCGGGTGCGGGTGGGCTCCTCCACGCGCGGTGAGACTCCGCCAGAGTCACAATCGGCCGAGACGGGTCCGGGGCTCGACTTGTGCGACAAGCCGTCAGTCGCCGTGCTTCCGTTCGCGAACATGAGCGACGACCCGGAGCAAGAGCACTTCACCGATGGCATCACTGACGACATCATCACCGATCTCGCGAAGATCGGTGGACTCGCCGTGGTCGCCCGAAATTCGGCCTTCACGTACAAGAACCGGGCGGTAAAGATCCCCGACGTGGGCCGCGAGTTGGGCGTGCGCTATGTCCTGGAGGGAAGCGTCCGAAAGGTCGGTGATCAGGTTCGTATCACCGCCCAGCTTGTTGATGCCGTCGCCGGGCATCACCTCTGGGCGGAGCGCTATGATCGTGATCTGAACGACGTTTTCGGCGTTCAAGATGAAATCTCCCAAAAGATCGTGATCGCCTTGAAGGTGACCCTCGCCGCGGAGGAGGAGGCTGCGCGAACGCGATAGCCCGCGAAGAAAGCGATCCGTCAACTCCCCGCCATGACGTCGCGGAGCCGCTGGTCGACCACATCCCAGGCGACGACCTTCCACCAGGCGCTGAGGTAGTCCGGGCGGCGGTTCCTGTACTTCAGATAATACGCGTGTTCCCAGACATCGCAGCAGAGGAGCCCCGGCGCCCCGTGCACCAGCACGCTGTCCTGGTTGCGCAGGGACACGATCTCCAGGGCCAGCTGCCAGATCGCGGTCGAGTTCCAGGACCCCGACGGCAACAACCTGGAGATCTACTGGGGCCTCGACCAGATCGGTACCGGCAGCCAGGCCCGCCCGGCCAGCGAGTGGCGCCAGGCCAAGACCCTGGAGGACGCCGTCGCCAACCCCGTCACCGGCCAGCGGATGCTCCGCCCAAGCCAGGAGGCTCGCTGATCGGCGTCCCGTCCCCGCCAGGGCGCGCGACGGTGTTTGACAGGCGCCGAGCAAGTGTTCAGAATCCGACCACACACATGACGCGCTCGGCCCGGATCCATTGCCGCTCCCGGTGGCCCCGCCTGGCCGCGCTGGCGCTGCTGGCGGGGGTCCTGGCGATCCCTCCGACTGCCGCGGCCCAGTGGACCGTGCGGGCCGAGCCGGCAGCGCCCGGGAGCAAGGCCAGCTGTGTCCTGGAATCGGAGCGGCAGACGCTACCCGACGGGTACCAGAAGACGTGGGCCCAGATCGTGGTCGACCGGGAGCGGGTGCGGGTGACGTCGGCCTCCAAGCTCGACCCGGGCGACGCCGATATCGGCCTGGTCGTCGACGACGGGCCGTTCGTGCCGGCCGACGAGGTGACCGGCGAGCGGACCGCGGTCTTCACGGCGCGGTACGACGCACTGGTCGAGGAGTTCAAGCGCGGGCTGAAGGTGCGGGTGCAGCTGCGGTTCTGGCCCACCTGGCCGAAGACGAGCACGCATTCGGCGACCTTCAGCTTGATCGGCTTCACCCGGACTCACGCGGGCCTGGCGGACTGCCGGACGCCGTGAGGCGGCGCTCAAGGGGGACAACATGGGCCTGCGACTGAAGTTCAACCTGGTGCTCCTGGCGGTGTTCGGCCTGGGGCTCCTCGCCTCCGGGTATCTGTCCTACACGCTCCTCGAGCGCAACGCCCGGGACGAGGTGCGCCACCACGCCGGCCTCATGATGGAGACGGCGATGGCGATCCGCGGCTACACGATCGAGCAGGTGCGGCCGCAGCTGGACCTGCAGCTCATGCGGGTGTTCCTGCCCCAGAGCGTGCCGGCCTACGCCGCCACCGAGACGCTGAACACGCTCCGCAAGAAGTACGTCGACTACACCTACAAGGAAGCGACGATCAATCCCACCAATCCCCGCAACCGGGCCGGGGACTGGGAGAACGACGTCATTCGCCTGTTCCGCGACGACCCCGAGACCGGCGAGCTGACCGGCGAGCGGGACACCCCGACCGGCCGGGCGCTCTACATCGCGCGGCCGATCCAGATCAAGAACCCCGCGTGCCTGACCTGCCACAGCACGCCGGAGGCCGCGCCGGCCACGATGATCAAGCTCTACGGACCCGCCAACGGGTTCGGCTGGAAGCACAACGAGATCGTCGGCGCCCAGATCGTGTCGGTGCCGATGGCGGTGCCGATCGGCAACGCCCGCCGGGCCTTCCTGACCTTCATCGCCTCGCTCACCGCCGTCTTCGCGCTGGCGTTCGTGGCGCTCAACGTGATGCTCACGCGCATCATCGTGCGGCCGGTCTCGCGCATGTCCAAGGCCGCCGATGACATCAGCGTGGGCAACTTCGAGGTGCCGGAGTTCGAGGAGACGGGCAAGGACGAGATCGCTCAGCTGGCGCGGGCCTTCAACCGCATGCGGCGCAGCCTGCAGACGGCGATGAAGATGATCGGGAGCTGAGCGCGACCGATGTCCGCGGAGCAGCCGCCCTACGGTTCCGAGAACCGGACGGTCATCTGCACGGTGGTGTTCATCGACCTGGTCGCCTACTCGCAGGCGGCGGTCGCCCAGCAGGTGGGGCTCAAGCGGCACCTCAACAAGATGATCGGCCGGGCGCTCGCCCACGTGGCCGAGTCCGACCGGCTCGCGCTCGATACCGGGGACGGCGCGGCGCTCTGCTTCTTCGGCGACCCCGAGGACGCGCTCTTCGCCGCCGCCAACCTGCGGCAATCGATCCGGGCCGACCCCGGGCCGGGTGTGCAGGTGCGGATGGGCATCAACCTGGGGCCCACCCGCGTGGTGCGCGACCTCAACGGCAACCGCAACCTCATCGGCGACGGCATCAACGTGGCCCAGCGGGTCATGAGCTTCGCCGCGCCCAACCAGATCCTGGTCTCGCGGTCGTTCTACGAGGTCGTCTCGCGCCTGTCGGAGGAGTACAGCCGGCTCTTCCAGTACGCGGGCATGCACAAGGACAAGCACGTGCGCGAGCACGAGCTGTACGAGGTGCACGGGGGCGCCGGAGCGAGCGGGCTGGAAGAAGAACCCGGCCCGGAGGCACCGGCGGTCCCGGAGCCCGTCGCCAGGCCCGAGCCGGCGGCCTTCCCCGCCGAGCTGCTAACGCGGATCACGCGCGCGTTGACGGCGCACCTGGGCCCGATGGCCGGCGTCGTCGTGCAGCGCGCCGCGCGGGAGGCTCGCGACCCGGAGCAGCTTCTCGCCCGGGCCGCCGAGAGCCTGAGCGGCGGGGCGCGCGAGCGCTTCCTGGCCGAGGTGTCGCCGGCGTCGAAGCCACCGGCGCCCCCGCGAGGGCCGGTCGCCGCCCCCCGCCCGGCTCCCGCGGCGCCGGAGCGGCGTCCACGCGCCCCGGCCCCCATCACCTCGGCGGTGCTGGCGACGGCCGAGGAGCGCCTGGCCGGCTACGTCGGCCCTATCGCCCGGCTGCTCGTCGCCCGGGCGGCCAAGGACGCCTCCGACACGGTGGAGCTGGCCGATCGCCTCGCCGGCCACATCGGGGATCCGGCCAAGCGCGAGGCGTTCCTCACCGCGATGGACGAGTCCGCCTCGTCCTGACGCGCCGGTGCTCAGGCGAGCTGCAGCGACTGCCCGGGACGCACGAGGATGCGGGGGGTCGCGGTGGACACCCAGTCGGCGTCCGGCGGCACCACCACCGAGGCGGAGCGTCGACCCAGTCGGGTCCGTAGGCCACCAGGCCAAAGTGCCGTTCGACGGCAATATCCGGGAGGGAGAACACCGGCAGGCGGGTCTTCGCGGCGACCTCTGCGATGCGCCGGCCGTGCACATTGTGTGTAACCGCCGGGACAATCAGGGCCCCCACTCGTCCACGAACGACCGCTTGCAGCGCATGTGCGACGGAGGACAGAAGCCGCGGCAATCTCAGCGTAAATCTCAGCGTTCCTCCCAACCCCGTGGGTGCCTGGTCCGCATAACTCCCTGGTCCGCATACTGCCGCTTATGCGGCGGTCCGCATAATCGGCACAGACGCTCCAGCCCCGCCCGATCGTTCGTCGACACCCACACGTTGGCGTGCAGATCGAAGCCGTCGAGGTGCGCCCGCCGCGCCCCGCGCGATGTCACGGCCGCCGTGTCGCGCTCGTCGCCGAGCCGCCGCACCCGCCCCCCGCGCGAGGACCCAGCGCCACCCGCCCCTGCCCGACACCCCAACGATCCCCGCCAGCACAGGGGACTCCTCAACGAGCCGATCCGCCGGCCCCGTCGCGTCGTCGCCGGTTTCCAGGCCGCGGCGCACCAGCAGCCGTTGCACCTGGTGGCGAATCGTCGCGAGCGCCGCCGCGACCTCGGCGTCGCTCGGCGCCGGCGTCGGATGAACGCCAGCGCGTCCCCGGGCTCTTCGATAGACACCCCGTCCAGCACGAGAGTGTGAAAATGTAGGTTCGCGTTCAATGCGCCGCCCGCGCGCTGCAGCGCCGTGACCATGCCAGTCTGCCCACCGTCAATGCCGCGCTCTCGGGCGCCGCGCGCGTAGACGTCCAGCAGGCGCGCGTACACGCCGAGCACCGCGCGACTCAGCCCGTGATTCCACGCCATCTGGTAGCGCAACCGATACGGCACGCTCAGCACCCACTGGCGCACCCGCACCCGCGGCAACACCGCGTCCACCAGATGGGCAGCCCGCTCCGTCATCCGCCGACCCCCGCAGCTCGGGCAGAAGCCGCGGCCCTTGCAGGAGAACGGCACCAGGTGGACCGCGGCTACGAGCGGATCGACGAACGCCTGCGCTCCCTCGGCGCGCGCCTCACCCGCGAGCCGGGCCCCTGACGCGGCCAGCTCACTTCGGCACGACGCGATCGTAGAGCGCGCGGACCCACGCCGTGCGGCGGCGGTAGTCCTCGATGAGCTCCTTCCGCGACGGATAGTCGAGGGTCTTGGCGAGCCGCGCCGGGTTCGGGCCCGCCAGCTCCAGCGTGTCCGACGGCCGCGTGCCGAAGAGCCTGAGCCCAAGGGACACGCGCCGCAGGAAGCGGTACTGCTCGGCGAGCGTCGCGCAGTCCGCGGCAGGGAGCAGTCCGGCCGCCGCGATCGCGCGGATGGCGTGGAGCGTGTTGGCGCGGCGGAGGCCGGGATGCCGCGTCCCGTGGCGCATCTGCAGGGCCTGGGTGATGAACTCCACGTCCACGAGGCCGCCGCGCCCGAACTTGACGTGGAACCGGCCGGGCGTTTCCTTGCCCAGCTCGCGCTCCATGCGCTCGCGCAGGGTGCGCATCTCCTTGAGATCGGGAGGCGGCGCCTCGGGCCCGTAGAGCAGCCCGCGAATGCGCCGGCGCACCGCGCGGCCGAGTCGCGGATCGCCGCCCACCAGGCGGGCGCGCGTGAGCGTCTGCCGCTCCCACGGATCCGCCCACTCGCGGTAGTAGCGCTCCAGCGCGTCGTCGCTGGTCGCGAAGCCGCTGCCCTTGGAGCCGGGGCGCAGGCGGAGATCCACCGCGAAGGCCACGCCGGCCGCCGTGATGTCGCTCAGGAGCCCGCTCAGGGTCTCCACCGCGCGGTCGTAGAACACGTGCGCCTCGACCCGCGGCTCTCCGTCGGTGAACCCGGCGCCCCCGTACACCACGAAGAGGTCGAGATCCGAGCCGGTGGTGAGCTCGCGGCCCCCGAACTTGCCGAGGCCGATGATGGCCGCGGGCACGAGCCGGCCGCGCGCGTCGCGCGGGACGCCGTACTGGGCGACCGTCCCCTCGAGGGCCAGGATCCACGCCACCGCCAGCGCGACCTCGGCGAGCGCGGTCATCTCGAGCGAGAAGCGCTCCGTGTCCGTGACCCCGAGCAGCATGCGCCAGATGATGCCGAGCTCCTGCGCTTGCTTGAGCCGGCGCAGGACGTCCGGACGCGCGGCGGCCGGCAGACGCGGCGCGAGCACCGGCCCCAGTTCGCGCCGGAAGTCGCGCGCCCGCTTGCTCGCGAAGGTCTCGGGGCTCGCCAGCCCGCTGAGCAGCTCCGGCTGGGCGATCAGGAGCTCGGTCAGCAGCTCGCCCCGCGCGCAGAGCCGGACCAGGTTCGTGAGCAGCTCCGGCCGGTCGGCCAGGAGGTCGAGGTAGGCGGTCCGGGGCCCCGCCGCCCCAACGAAGCGCTCGAACTGACTCAGGGCCTCGTCGGGGTCGGGGCTCTGCCAGAGCGCGTCCAGGAGCACCGGGAAGAGGCGGGCCATCGCGCGGCCTGCCGCGGCCGGGTACGGGATCAGCGGGCGGCCTTCCAGAACCAGCCGGAGATTCTGCCGGGCCCGGTCCGGGTCGGTGAAGCCGGTCGCCTTGAGCGCGGTGTAGCTCGGGATGCGCAGCGGGCGCGCCGCCGCGGCCGGGGCGGCCGCGAAGAACTCGCGGAAGGCCCGGTGGACCAGCCCGGTCACCCGCCGGTGCTCGGCCATGAAGCGCCTTGCCGCCGCGATGGGAGGCCGTACCACGCCCATGCGGCGGGCCAGGAGCCCGAGCGTTCGCGGCTCCTCCGGGAGCGTGTGGGTCTGGAACTCGTGGAGGATCTGCAGCCGGTGCTCCACGGTGCGCAGGTACACGAGCGCGTCGCCCAGCTCGCGCCCGAGCGCGTGCGGCAGGTAGCCCCGCTCGGTGAGGCGGAAGATCGCGCGCAGGCTGTTCCGCTCGCGCAGCCACGGGTCGTCGCCGCCGTAGAGGAGCTGCATGGCCTGGACGAGGAACTCCACTTCGCGGATGCCGCCACGGCCGAGCTTGACGTTGCGGTGCGAGGCGTCCTTGCCCCGGAGCGCGCGGTCGATCTGCCCCTTCATCTCGCGTACCGCCCGGACGATGGCCGGGTCGAGCCCCGTCCGGTAGACGAAGGGGCGCACCGCCTCGAAGAAGCGCGCAGCCACCGCGGGATCCCCCGCGCAGGCGCGCGCCTTGATGAGGGCCTGGCGCTCCCAGAGCTCGGCGCGGTCGTCGAAGTAGCGGCGATAGCCGTCCACCGACCGGATGAGCGCGCCCGAGCGCCCCTCGGGGCGCAGGCGCAGGTCCACGCGGAAGACGTGGCCTTCCTCGGTGACCGTCTCGAGGGTGGCCACGATGGAGCGGACCGCCTGGGTGAAGAACTCGCCGTTGGCGAGGCGGCCCGCCTCGCCGCCCGCGGTCTCACCGTCCTCCCCGTAGACGAAGACCGGGTCGATGTCCGAGGAATAGTTCAGCTCCTCGCCCCCGAGCTTGCCCATGCCGATGACCGCGAGACCGGTGGGCAGGCCGTCGGCTCCCATCGGCGTCCCGTAGAGCCGCTCGAGCCGCTCCCGGGCCCAGTCCCAGGCCGCGGCCAGGCACACGTCGGCCATGTGAGAGAGCTCCTCGGTGGTCACGGTGAGATCGGCGTCCCCCAGGATGTCGCGGCAGCCGATGCGCAGGAGCTGGCGGTACTTGAAGCGGCGGAGCGCGTTCAGCCGGGCCTCCGGCCGCTCGAAGGCCTTGAGGCTCGCGGCGAGGTCTTCCGCGAGCTCATCGGCAAGCCACTGCCGCATCGTCCGCGGCTCGAGCAGCCACGGCAGCAGCGTGGGGTAGCGGCGAAGGGTGTCGGCCAGAAACTGGCTCGTGCCTCCCAGGCGGGCCAGCAGCGGGATGGCGCCGGGATGCGCGCTCAGCAGGCGGAGGAAGGTCGCGCGCTCGCCCTGGGAGGCCTGGCGCTCGAGGTTGTTGAGCGCCATGTCCGGATCGGGGGCCGCGCCCAGCTCGGCGAGCAGGCGGGACAGCGCGGGCGCGAGCAGCTCGGCCTCGCGCGGCGTCGGCGTCAGCGCGTGGAGGTTGCTCAGCGCCCCGGCCGGATCCGCGAAGCCCAGCGCCTTGAGCCTCCGCAGGGCGGCCCGGTCATCGGCCGCGGCGGACAGAAGGCTCGTCACGCTCACCGCGGACCTCCCCTTCGGCGCGGACACCCGTCTACTTCTTCAGGCTCTATCTAATGCGGGGGGCCCAGAAATGGCCCCCACACTCCCCCAGTCGGCGGACAACCGTTTCTTTCCTCAAATCGCGGCTTCGCCCTTCTCGCCGGTGCGGATGCGGATGGCTTCGCCCATCGAGAGGACGAAGACCTTGCCGTCGCCGATCGAGCCGGTCTTGGCGGACTGGCAGATGACCGACACCACCTTGTCCACCAGGTTGTCGGGCACCACGACCTCGACCTTCACCTTGGGCAGGAAGTCGATCGTGTACTCCGAGCCGCGATAGAGCTCGGTGTGCCCCTTCTGGCGCCCGAACCCGCGCACCTCGGTGACGGTCATGCCGACGACACCCAGCTCGTTGAGGGCTTCCTTGACATCGTCGAGCTTGAACGGTTTGATCACCGCTTCGATCTTCTTCATGCCGGCCTCCGTGTTCAGCGGGCGTTGCGCGCCCGGATCGCTTTGCGGTAGAGAGTAGCGTATTCCCGAGCCGAAGCGTCCCACGAGAAGTCCTCGCCCAGGGCATTGCGGACCAGCGCCTTCCACGCCGGGGGCTGCCGGAAGGTCGAGGCCGCCCGGCGGACCGCGCCGAGCAGGGCGTCGGGCGTGAACGCGTCGAACACGAAGCCGGTGCCGCTCCGCCGGGCCGGGTCGAACTCGGTGACGGTGTCGGCGAGCCCCCCGGTAAGCCGCACGATGGGCGCGCTGCCGTAGCGGAGCGCGACGAGCTGGCCCAGCCCGCAGGGCTCGTAGCGCGAAGGCATCAGGAAGACGTCGCTCCCCGCGTAGATGCGGCGAGAGAGCTCGTCGTCGTAGCCGATGCGCGCCGCCACCTGGCCGGGGTGCGCGGCCGCGGCGGCGCGGAAGGCCTCCTCGAGTCGCGCGTCGCCTGCGCCCAGCACCACGAGCCGGCACCCCTCGGCGAGGATGCCGGGCAGGGCCTCGAGCACGAGATCCATCCCCTTCTGCTCGACGAGCCGGGTGATGATCCCGATGACCGGTCCCGCGCCGTCCTCGAGCCCGAGCTCGCGGCGCAGCATCTCGCGACAGACCGTCTTCGGCTCCGGATCCTCCACCGAGTAGGGGTGGGCGATGGCGGGATCCTTCCGGGGGTTCCACACCTCGTAGTCGATGCCGTTGACCACCCCGTGGAGATCCCGGCTGCGATCCTCCAGCACGCCCTCGAGGCCGCTGCCGAAGGCGGCGGTGCGGATCTCGCGGGCGTAGGTCCGGCTCACCGTGGTCAGCAGATCGGAGAAGACCAACCCGCCCTTCATGAAGTTGAGCTTGCCGTAGAACTCGATGCCGGCGGGCGTGAAGAGATCCCACCCCAGCCCGGTCATCGGCATGTCGTAGTGCCAGAACACGCCCTGGTAGGCGAGGTTGTGGATGGTGAACACGCTGGCCAGTCTGCCGAGCAGCGGATGATCACGATAGAGCGTTCGAAGATAGACCGGCAGCAGCCCGGTCTGCCAGTCGTTGGCGTGGACGACCTGCGGCTGCCAGCGGATCCCCGCGCGCGCCGCTTCGAGCCGCGCCACCCCGTCGAGCGCGGCCCGGCAGAAGAAGACGAAGCGCTCGCAGTTGTCCCAGTAGTCGCCGTCGACGGTGCCGTAGAGGCCGTCGCGATTGTAGTAGTGCTCGTGCTCGAGCAGGTACACCGGGACGCCGGACGGGGCGCGCCCCTCGATCAGCGCGCCCTCGGCCACCCGATCCCCCAGCGGCACCCGGATGTTCGGCACCACGAGCCGCGTCTCGCCGGCGTGGGCCTCCGCGCCCCGGTACTGGGGCAGCAGGATGCGCACGTCGTGTCCGAGCGCGGCGAGGGCGCGCGGCAGGGCGCCCGCCGCGTCGGCGAGCCCGCCCGTCTTGGCGAACGGCGCGACCTCGGACGCGACGAGGAGGATGCGGAGCCGGCTGGGCATCTAGGGCTCCTCCTCGAGAATCGGGTACACCAGCGCGGTGATGTGCGAGGAGATGCGCTTGAGATTGGTCAGCACGTCGAGGTGGATCTCGGACGTCTCGAGCGACTCGGCCAACCCCCGCCGCAGCCGGGCCAAGTGCGAGTCGCGGAGCTCGCGCTCCCGCTGCCGCACCATCGGGCGCATGTCCAGCACCTCCTGGGCGAGGCTCCGGTCGTTGGCCGCGAAGCCCGCGATGGCGCGCTCGAGGTTCTTCGAGACCAGCGAGTGGAACTCGATCAGCTCCGCCTCGCCCGCCTCCGAGAAGCGGCGCCCCTGGTAGAGCTTCTTGCGCGCGAGCTCCATCAGGTTCTTGTCGATGATGTCTCCGATGTTCTCGAGATTGCCGATGAAGGAGATGAGCGCGATCTCCTTCTGGGCCATGTCCGGGCTCATGGTCTCGCGTCCGAGCCGCGCGATGAACAGCTTGATCTCGCGGTCGAGGTAGTCCAGCTGGTCGTCGCGCCGCTCCACGTCCTCCAGGAGCTCCTGATTGTCGGTGCGGAGCACCACCATGGCGTCCCGCAGCATGCCCTGGGCGACGTCGCCCATGCGCAGGGCCTCCCGGGTCGCCTGCCCCACCGCGAGGGCCGGCTGGTCCAGGTAGCGGTCGTCGAGGTAGCGCGTGCGGTACGGATTGTCGCCCCGCTCCTCCTCCGGCACCAGCGCGGTGATCACCCGCGCCGCCCACGGCGCGAACGGCAGGAAGAGCGCGCTGATCGCCACGTTGAAGAAGGTGTGGGCGTTGGCGATCTGGCGGGCCACGTCACCCGCGCTCTGGGCGACCAGACTCGCCAACGGCGAGATGAACGGGAAGACGAGCGCCACCCCGAGGACCTTGAACGCGATGTGGGCCACCGCCACCCGGCGCGCATCGGAGGTCGAGCGCAGGCTCGCGGCCAACGCGGTGGCGCAGGTGCCGATGTTGGCGCCCAGCACCACCGGGATCGCGGCGCCGAGCGGCAGCAGCCCCTGGTGGCCGAGCGAAAGGGTCAGGCCGATAGTCGCCGCGGAAGAAGCCATGCTCGCGCTCAGCACCGCGCCGACCAGGAGGGCGAGGAACTGGTTGTCGGCCAGGGCCATCAGGACCGGGCGCGTCAGCGCGTTGTCGGTGAGGGGGGCGAGCCCGTCGTTCATCACCTTCATGCCGAGGAAGATGAAGCCGAAGCCGAGGATCACCTGCCCGAAGCTCTTCACCAGCCCGCGGCGCGCGAAGAAGGTCATCGCGAAGCCGACGCCGACCAGGAGCAGCGAGAGCTCCCGGACATTGAAGGCCAGGATCTGCACGGTGACGGTGGTGCCGATGTCCGCCCCCAGGATCACGCCCAGCGACTGGGGGAACGTCACGAGCCCGGCCGAGACGAAGCCGATCAGCATCAGGGTGGTGGCGGACGAGGACTGGATGATCGACGTCACCAGCGCGCCCGAGGCCACCGCGGCCAGACGCGTGCGGGTCATGCTGGTGAGCAGGTGCCGCAGGTGACCGCCCGCCGCGCGCTGCAGGCCTTCGCCGATGAGCTGCATGCCGTAGAGCAGCAGGGCGAGGCCGCCGAAGAGCGCGAGCAGCGTCATGTCAGGGGCTGAGCGGGGCGGTGACCGCGACGTCGATATCCCGGAGGTGCCCAGTCTCGTTCACCGAGACCACCCGCGGGGGCGCGATCTCCGAGAGCGAGCAGTTGGCGACCGCGATCCGCCAGATCGAGGACAGCGGCAGGCCGAGCCAGTGGGCGAGCAGCGCGCTGATCACGCCTCCGTGGGAGACGATCAACACGTCGTCGCCGTTCGGGTGCGCGGCGGCGATCCGCTCGACCGCCCGGACCACGCGCGCCTGCACGTCGGCGAGCGGCTCGCCGCCCGGCGGCAGGCATTGCACCGGATCGCGCACCCACCGGGCATAGGGATCGCCGGGCTGCGTGCGGATCTCCTCGACCGTGCAGCCCTCCCACTCGCCCAGCGAGAGCTCGCGCAGGTCGTCCACCATCGTGATCGAGAGGTCGAGCCCGGTCAGCGCGATCTCGGCGGTACGGCGGGCGCGCTCGAGCGGGCTCGCGTAGACGTGAGCGATCGGTCGCCGGCCCACCGCCAGGCCCAGCGCCTCCGCCTGGCGGACGCCGAGCGGGGACAGCGCCACGTCCTGCGCCCCCTGGAATCGCCGGACCGCGTTGGAGACGGACTGGCCGTGGCGCGCGAGCAGGAGCCGCCTCACCGGCGGGCCTCCACCACGGCCGCGGCGGCCTTGAGCCGGGCGACCGTCTCCGGCTTGCCCAGGATGCTCACCACCTCGAAGATCGACGGGCTCGCGGTCTTGCCGGTCAGCGCGATGCGGGTGAGCTGGGCCAGGTCCACGAGCTTGAGCCCGAGGTCGGCGGCCAGGAAGCGATAGAGATCCTCCAGCGCCCGCGGATCCATCGCCTCCTGGGTCTCCAGCCGCTTGATCAGGATGGCGTAGCGCTCGGTGGCCTGCTCCTTCCAGAACTTCGCGGTGGACTGGGGATCGTAGGCGTCGGGCGGGCGCAGGTAGAACGCGGCCTGCTCGGCCATCTCGACGAGGGTCCGCGCCCGCTCCTTCAACGTGTCCACCACGCGCGCGAGCCAGTCGAGGCTGCGCGGGGCGGGCAGGCCGGCCCGCTCGAGGAAGGGCGCCAGGTCCGCCGCGAGACGCGCGGCGGGCAGCCGCTTGATCCACTGGTGGTTGACCCACTTGAACTTCTCGAGGTCGAAGACCGCGTCCGCCGAACCCACGTGGGCCAGGTCGAAGTGCCGGATCAGGTCCTCCCGCGAAAAGATCTCCTGGTCGCCGTGGGACCAGCCGAGGCGCGCCAGGTAGTTCAGCATGGCCTCGGGCAGGATGCCCATGTCACGGAAGGCCAGCGTCGAGGTGGCGCCGTGCCGCTTGGAGAGGCGCGTTTTGTCGGCGGCCAGGATCATCGGGATGTGGGCGAAGACCGGCAGCGGGTAGCCGAGGGCCTGGTAGCAGAGCACCTGCTTGGGCGTGTTCGAGAGATGATCGCTGCCGCGGATGACGTGGGTGATCTTCATGGTCACGTCGTCCACGACCACGCAGAAGTTGTAGGTCGGCGTGCCGTCGGTCCGGACGAGGATCCAGTCGTCGAGCTCGGCGTGACTGAACACCACGCGGCCGCGGTTCACGTCGTCCACCACCGTGAGGCCCTCGCGCGGAATCGCCAGGCGCAGGGCGTGGGGCTCGGTGGCGGGCACGCCGGCCTCGCGGCAGGCGCCCGGGTACCGGAAGGTCTCCTTGCGCGCCTCCGCGGTCTTCCGGAGCGCGTCCAGCGTCTCCGGCGTGCACCGGCAGCGGTAGGCCTTCCCCTCCGCGAGGAGCCGCTCGGCGTGCGCGCGATAGATGTCGAAGCGCTCGGTCTGGCGGTAGCCGGGTGTGGGCGGACCCTCGTCCCAGTCGAGCCCGAGCCAGCGCAGCGCCTCGAGGAGCGACTGCGTGTACTCCTCGGTGGAGCGCGACCGGTCGGTGTCCTCGATCCGGAGCACGTACACGCCCCGGTGGTGGCGCGCGAAGAGCCAGTTGAAGAGCGCGGTGCGGGCGCCCCCTACGTGGAGGTGACCCGTGGGACTGGGAGGAAAGCGCACGCGCACGGGCTCGGACATGGAGTCCTATTGTACTCCGGCCGACCGCTCCGCCCCCCCCGGGGCCCCGGAGACGTCCCCCGGATGCGCCCAGATGTTACGATCGGACTCATGACCGAGCCGGCCAAGCCCTCCCACTTCATCCGGGAGGCCGTCCTGGAGGACCTCCAGGCCGGCCGCTTCCCCCGCCCGGTGGTCACCCGGTTTCCCCCGGAGCCCAACGGCTACCTGCACATCGGCCACGCCAAGGCGATCTGCCTCGACTTCGGCCTGGCCCAGGAGCTGGGCGGCCGCTGCCACCTGCGCTTCGACGACACCAACCCCACCAAGGAGAGCCAGGAGTACGTGGACGCGATCATGCGCGACATCCACTGGCTCGGCTTCGACTGGGGCCGGCACCTCTACTTCGCGAGCGACTACTTCGACCGGCTCTACGAATGGGGGCGGCAGCTCATCCGCGCCGGGAAAGCGTACGTGGACGACCTCTCGGCCGACGAGATCCGCGGGCACCGCGGCACGCTGACCGAGCCCGGGCGGGAGAGCCGCTGGCGGAACCGGTCGGTGGAGGAGAACCTGGACCTCTTCGAGCGCATGCGGGCGGGCGAGTTCGAGGACGGGACCAAGGTCCTGCGCGCGAAGATCGACATGGCCCATCCCAACCTCAATCTGCGCGATCCGGTCATGTATCGGATCCGCAAGACCGCGCACCACCGCACCGGCGGCGCCTGGTGCGTGTACCCGATGTACGACTGGGCGCACGGCCAGTCCGACTCGATCGAGGGCGTCACCCACTCGCTGTGCACGCTCGAGTACGAGGACCACCGGCCGCTCTACGACTGGTACCTGGACGCGCTCGGCGTCTACCACCCGCGGCAGATCGAGTTCGCGCGCCTCAACCTGAGCCACACCGTGATGTCCAAGCGCAAGCTGTTGACGCTGGTACAGGACGGCCTGGTGAACGGCTGGGACGATCCGCGGATGCCGACGCTGGCCGGACTGCGGCGGCGCGGCTACACGCCGGAGTCCCTGCGCGACTTCAGCGAGCGCATCGGCGTGACCAAGGCCGCGAACCTCGTCGAGGTGGCGCTGCTCGAGCACTGCCTGCGCGAGGACCTGAACCGGCGCGCGCTCCGCCGCATGGCGGTGCTGCGGCCGCTGCGCCTGGTCATCGAGAACTACCCCGAAGGCCGGACCGAGGAGATGGAGGCGACCAACAATCCCGAGGACCCGGGCGCGGGCACCCGCAAGGTGCCGTTCTCGCGCGAGCTCTGGATCGAGCGCGACGACTTCCGCGAGACGCCGCCGCCCAAGTACTTCCGCCTCTCACCCGGCGTCGAGGTGCGGCTGCGCGCGGCCTACGTGATCAAGTGCACCGGCTTCACCCGAGACCCGGCCACCGGCCTAGTGACCGAGGTGCACGCGACGTACGACGCCGACACCCGCGGCGGGGAGGCCAAGGGGCGCAAGATCAAGTCCACGATCCACTGGGTCTCGGCGGCGCACGCGGTGGACGCGGAGGTGCGCCTCTACGACACGCTCTTCACGGTGCCGAAGCCCGACGAGGCGCCCGACTTCAAGAGCGTGATCAACCCGCACTCGCTCGAGATCGTGCGCGGCGCCAAGGTCGAGCCGGCTGTCGCGCGGGCCGCGCCCGAGGAGCCCGTGCAGTTCGAGCGCGTGGGCTACTTCGTCGCGGACTGGAAGGACCACCGGCCGGACCGGCCCGTGTTCAACCGGAGCGTCGGCCTCCGCGACACCTGGGCCCGGCTCGCCGGGCGCTGAGAAAGGCCCATCTGCGGGAGTGCGGCGCGCGCCGGGGGGGGGGGCCAACTAAAGGGGGTAAACCGCACCGCCCCCCCAGGGGGGCCGCCCCCCACGGGGGCCGATTT
>DATLFG010000087.1:0-5657 GCA_035524955.1 Candidatus Limnocylindria bacterium
CTCTCCCCCTCGCGGGGGAGAGGGAGCACCAACGGCCCCCGTCTCCCTCCTTGGAGGGAGAGGGCCGGGGTGAGGGAGGGCCACCGGTTCGTGAACGACCCGGGCCAGCGCGCCTCGCGCGGCGGCCGCCCCACCCTGGCCCGGGCTCCGACCGCGCGCGGATCATCAGTTGATCCGCTTCGCTCTCCCCTTCCACTCCCGGTCGCGCAGGACGAACTTCTGCACCTTGCCGGTCGAGGTCTTGGGCAGGTCGCCGAACTCGACGGCGGCCGGCGCCTTGAAGTGGGCGATGTGCTGCTTGCAGAACTCGATGATCTCCGGCCCGGTGGTGCGCTGGCCCGGCTTGAGCGTCACGAAGGCCTTGGGCCGCTCGCCCCATTTTTCATCAGGGATGGCCACGACGGCGCACTCCATCACCGCCGGGTGCCGGGCCACGCACTGCTCGACCTCGATGGTGGAGATGTTCTCCCCGCCCGAGATGATGATGTCCTTCTTCCGGTCGCGCAGCTCGATGTAGCCGTCGGGGTGCCAGACGCCGATATCGCCCGAGTGGAACCAGCCGCCGCGGAAGGCCTCGGTGGTGGCGTCGGGCTGCTCGAAGTATCCCTTCATCACGTTGTTGCCGGCCATCACCACCTCGCCGAGGGTTTCCCCGTCCCGCGGCACGTCGTTCATGCTCCCGTCCACGACTCGGACGAGGTCGAAGAGGGCGTAGCCCTGTCCCTGCCGGGCGGCCAGCCGCGCCTGCTCCTCACCGGGCAGCGCGTTCCACTCCTCGTGCCAGGCGCACACGGTGTGAGGGCCGTAGGTCTCGGTGAGGCCGTAGACGTGGACGGGACGGAAGCCCAGCTCCTTGAGCTTGCCCAGGAGCGTGGGGGACGGCGGCGCGCCGGCCACCGTCACCGTCACCGGTCGATCGAGCTTGTGCGCCTTCGGGTCGTTGACGACGCCGATCTGCACGGTGGGCGCGCCGTTGTAGTGCGTGATGCCCTCCCGATCGATCATCTCCCAGATGCGACCCGGCTCCACCCGGCGCAGGCAGACGTGGGTGCCGCCGACCGCGGTGACGCCCCAGGTGAAGCACCAGCCGTTGCAGTGGAACATGGGAAGCGTCCACAGATATTTCGCGTCGAAGGAGAGACCGGTCTCGGTGATCTCGCCGATGGCGTTGACCCAGGTCCCGCGGTGCGAGTACATGACCCCCTTGGGCCGCCCGGTCGTGCCCGAGGTGTAGTTGATCGAGATGGTCTCGTCCTCGCTCTCGAGCCAGCTCTCGACCGGCTTGGGCGAGCCGTCCGCCAGGAAGTCCTCGTAGGGATCACCGGCGGCGCCGGTGTCGTCCACGCGCACCACCTTCATCGTGCCCAGCTCGAGCGGCTTGATGAGCCCCTCGAGCTCCGCGTCCACGAAGAGGAACTTCGAGCCGGAGTGCTGGAGGATGTAGCCGATCTCGTCGGAGGAGAGCCGGGTGTTGATCGCCACCAGGATGCCGCCCGCGGCCGGGACGCCGTAGTGCGCCTCGAGCATGGCCGGGATATTGGGGCAGAGGAAGGCCACGCGGTCGTGCTTCTGCAGTCCGACCGTTCGCAGCGCGGAGGCCAGGCGGTTCACCCGCTCCGCGAGCTGCCGGTAGGTGTAGCGTCGGCTCCCGTGCACCACCGCCGCCTTGTCCGGGAAGACGTAGGCGCTGCGGACGAGGAAGCTCACCGGCGTGAGCTCGGTGCGATTGACCTTCAGATGCGTCATTGCGCGTGGCCTCCGATGGCGTGGATGAAATCGGCTCCAGCAGTGTACCCAAGCGGCCCCGGCTTGGCGAGGGGCTGCTACAATGCCCCGCCATGGCCTGGGACGAGCGGATGAAGGATTTCCACGCCCGGCGCGCGAAGGCGCGCGGCATGGGCGGGCCCGAGCGGCTGGCGCGCCGCGGGGCCGCGGGCGCGCTGAACGCACGGGAGCGGGTGGAGCGGCTCCTCGACGCGGGCTCGTTCCTCGAAGTCGGCACGTTCAACACCTCCGACGTGGCCGGCATGGAGGCCGAGACGCCGGCCGATTCCAAGGTGGGCGGCTTCGGCCGCATCGACGGCCGTCCCGTGGTGGTCTGCTCCAACGACTTCACGGTACTGGCCGCCACGTCGAGCCGCGTGGCCTCGCACAAGGAGGCGGAGCTCAAGCGCCTGGCCGCGCGCCGGGGCATGCCGATCGTCTACCTGGCCGAGGCGGGCGGCGCGCGCATGCCGGACATCATGGGCTCCTCGGGTATCGCCTCCTTCGGCAACTCCACCTACTACGGCACCCGCCGGCGCCGCGTGCCGATGGCGACCGCGGTGCTCGGGCAGGCCTACGGGCTGCCCACGTGGAACGCCTGCCTCTCCGACTTCGTGGCGATGCTCGAGGGCGCCTCGATGGCGGTGTCCGGGCCGCGCGTGCTGGAGCTGGCCACCGGCGAGAAGATCTCGCCCGAGGAGCTGGGCGGCGCGAAGGTCCACGCCGAGGAGACGGGCTTCGCCGACGTGATCGGCAAGACGGAAGACGAGTGCCTCACCCTCGTGAAGCGATTCCTCTCCTACCTGCCCTCCCACAACCGGCAGGCACCGCCACGGGCGGAGGTGCCGGCGGGCTCGGGCGCCCTGATGCGCACGATCGCCGACCTGGTGCCGGAGGCGCGCAACCGCGCCTACGACATGACCCGGGTGCTGGGGCGGCTGGCCGACGGCGGCGAGCTCTTCCAGGTCAAGGAGCGCTTCGGCCGGAGCCTGATCACCGCGCTCGCCCGCATGGACGGGCACGTGGTCGGCTTCGTGGCCAGCCAGCCCATCCAGAAGGGCGGCGCCTGCGACGCCGACGGCTGCGACAAGGCCATCTCGTTCCTCGCGCTGTGCGACTCCTTCAACATCCCGCTCGTGTTCCTGCACGACGTGCCCGGCTTCTTCATCGGCCGCGACGCCGAGCGCAAGCGCGTGGCCGGCAAGATCATCACCTGGATGGACGCGCTCGGCATGGTGACGGTGCCGCGCGTGTCCATCATCGTGCGCAAGACCTACGGCCAGGCCTACTTCAACATGGGCGGCGGCGGCTACGCGGATCTGCTGGTGGCCTGGCCCACCGCGGAGATGTCCTTCATGGATCCGGCCACCGGCGTCAACGTGGTGCACGGCGCGGAGCTGGCCCGGCTGCCGGCGGAGGAGCGCGCGGCGCGGCGGCAGGCGCTGCTCGCCCAGTGGGAGCTCGACACGCTCCCCTACGGCGCGGCCGCGCGGCATCTCATCGACGAGGTGATCGACCCCGCCGACACGCGCGACGTCGTGATCCGCTTCCTCGCCCAGGCGCGGGCGCGCTCCGCCGTCGGCCGGCACCGCCTGGGCGGCTGGCCGACCAAGTTCTAGGCGCGCTCTCCTTGTCGCTCGCCTGGGTGGTCGGCGCGGTGGTCATCGCGGCCGCCTGCTTCGTCCAGGGGCTGGCCGGCTTCGGCATCGGCCTCGTCTCGCTCGCCTTCCTGCCGTTCCTGATGTCTCCCGCGGACGCGATCGTCCTGATCACGCTCTACGCGGCCGTCTTCACCGTGGTCATCTTCATCCCGCTGCGCCGCGACTTCACGCTGCGCGGCATGACCGAGCTGGTGGCCGGCACCATCCTGGCGACCCCGGCCGGCGTCTGGCTCCTGGCCGGGCTGCCGCCCGGCGTGCTGAAGCGCCTCATCGGCCTGGTGCTGCTCACGATCGTGGCGCTCGAATGGTTCGGACTGTACCCGGAGCGGCTCCACGGCCGCGGCTGGGGATTCGGCGCCGGGCTCGCGGCGGGCCTGCTGGGCGGGGCGATCGGCACGCCCGGCCCGCCGGTCATCCTCTACGCGGCGGCCCAGGACTGGAGCCCGCGGACGGTGAAGGCCAATATCCAGGCCTTCCTCATCGTCAACCAGGCGGTCATCCTGCTCGGCTACTGGTGGGCCGGCCTGCTCGACCGGGAGATCTGGCGCCTCACCTGGCTCTACGCGGCGCCCGCGGTGGCCGGGGTCGCGGCGGGCATGCTGCTCTTCAACCGGCTCGACCGCGCACGCTTCCGCCGTGTGGTCTTCGCCGTGCTGTTCGTGTCGGGCCTCGTGCTACTGATCCGCGGATGATCGGGCGAGGAGATAGCAGCGGCGGCTGGGATGCTCGACCTCCGGGTACCGCTCCCGCTCGACCCGCTCCATGACGAGAAAGCCGGCCTCCACGAGATGCGCGACCATAGGCGAAGGCATCAGGAACCGGAAGTCCAGCGACACCGCGTGCCCCCAGAGCTCGTCGCGGTGCACGATCTCCTCGCCGATGTGAAACGCGACGAGGAGGAGCCCGCCGGGCGCCAGGACCCGCCGCAGCTCGCGCAGGGTAGGCCCCATCTCGTTCTCGGCGATGTGGATGAGCGAGTAGAAGGCGACGATGCCCGCCAGCGCGCCGTCCGGCAGATCGAGCGCCCGCATGTCGCCCACGCGGAACTCGATCTCCGGGGAGCGCTTCCCGGCCCAGTCGATCATTCGCGGCGACAGATCGACGCCGAGCATCCGGACGCCCTGCTCGTGGAGGTAGCGGGCCACGTGGCCGGGCCCGCAGCCCACGTCGGCGACGAGCCCGCGGCCCCGCACGTCTTCCGCGAACCGGTTCAGCAGGTGCCGGTCGAGCGGCTTGCCGGCCAGCTCGGTGAAGATGCGCTCGGTGTAGGTCGCGGCGATCTCGTCGTAGCTCCCGCGGATGCGGGACGGGTCCTCGGTCGTCCGTGCGCCAGACAGCTCCAGGCGGTGGGTGCAATGCACGTCCCCGTCGTGCTGCTCGAAGCCCAGTGCCTCGTAGAGCCGCGCGGCGGCGGGATTCGCCGTGCTCAGCCGAAGGGTGGCGAACGGGCCGTGGGCGGCGGCGGCGACGGCGCCCACGAGCCGCCGCCCGACGCCGAGCCGCCGGTGCGCCGTCAGCACATAGAGGTGGCGCACGCGGCCGACGCGCGGATCGCCGGCATACGGGTCGACGTTGAGGCCGCACGCGCCAACCAGGCGGCCGTCCACCAGGGCACCGAACAGGGCCTCGCCCGGGCGGTCGAAGCGATTCCGCCCGCTGGCCCACTCCTCGGCGAGCCGCCGCACGAATCGCAGGCCGGCCTGCTCGCTCTCGGTGATCAGGGGGGCCAGGCGTGCGTCCGGCAGCTCACGCAGGCGCTCGATGCGCGCGCCACCCGGCTCGCCGCTCACCGCCGGTCCACTCGAGCGGCCGCGTCCCGGCCACGCCAGCCGAGCGCGTACCGACCCAGATGGATCAGCAACACATAGCCGTACCCGAACAGGAGCACCACGAAGGCATAGAACGCGAGCACGCCGGTCCAGGGCTCCGTGCTCGCCGTCCACCACCGGACCAGGAGGAGATAGGAGAGGAACGGTGGAAGGAACAGCAGCGGCGCGATCCACGACACGCGCCGATACCGCGCGACGGGCTGCTTCCGAAGCCACCAGAACAACGCGAGCGCAAACGGGATATACGCGGGCCAAGCGATCCCGGACAGGTAGAGCGGGATCGCCACCCGATCGAACAGGCCGATCGTCGGGTCGTCTCGATAGACCCAGTGGGCGACAACCGGGACCAGGACCGGCAAGGCCGCGGCCCAACGATAGTAGGCAGCTTCGCTCATGCGTCGCC
>DATLFG010000088.1:0-20875 GCA_035524955.1 Candidatus Limnocylindria bacterium
ACTCTCCGGGCGCGCGCTCCATCTCGGCGGGTTGTTCCTTGGATTCCTGCTCGTGACGTACGTCGGCCTCCTGGTGGTGAGAGCCGTGCACGCCGCCGTCGCCAGCTGGTTCTAGCCGACGCCGGCCCCCTCGCGTAGGCCGACCGGGTCCATTGGGACCCCACGTTCATCGCCCCAACGAGACGGTCAGTTCCGGAGCTCGCACCGCTTCTGGAGCTGGACAGGAGCCACCATTCGCCGGCCCATCCTCGTCCGCGAGGCGCCGCTTGGCCAGAGTGGTGACCCCGGCGGGATTCGAACCCGCGATCTCGACCTTGAAAGGGTCGCGTCCTTGGCCAGGCTAGACGACGGGGTCCCTGGGCCTATCGGTAAGAACAGCGGCATGATAGCAGGCCCCCCGGGTGCGCGACAACCGGGCGCGAACACGCCTACAATCCCAGTCGCCCCCTGGAGGGGCATCGCGACCATTTCAACGCGCCGGCGACGGCGCAGAGGAGGTGTCAGTGACGAACTTGGCCCGGCGCGTGGCGGAGAGCCACGGCTTCCAGAACTTCATCCTCGGGGTGATCCTGGTCACCGCGGTCATCGTCGGGCTCGAGACGTCCGAGACGCTGGTGGAGCGCTACGGCGGGCTCTTCGAGCTGGCGGACCTGGTGGTCCAGACGATCTTCGTGGCCGAGATCGCCATCCGCCTCCTCGCCCACTGGCCCCGCCCCGGCCGGTTCTTCCGCGACGGCTGGAACGTGTTCGACCTGGCGGTGGTGGCCGCGTCGCTCCTACCCCAGGCCGGCGCCTTCGCGATGGTCGCCCGGCTCGCCCGGCTCATGCGGGTGACGCGCCTCATCTCGGCCTTCCCCGAGCTGCGGCTCATCGTCAGCACCATGCTCCGGTCCATCCCGTCGATGGGCCACATCCTGATGATGCTGGGCCTTCTGCTCTACGTGTACGGCATTCTGGGTCTGTACCTCTTCCGCGAGCACGATCCCGAGCGCTGGGGTACCCTCGGCGCCGCGTTGCTGACCCTCTTCCAGATGCTCACCCTCGAGGGCTGGGTCGAGGTGCAGAACACCGTGCTCGAGGAGTTGCCGTTCGCGTGGGTGTACTTCGCCAGCTTCGTCTTCGTGGCGGTGTTCGTGGTGGTGAACCTCTTCATCGCGGTCGTGCTCAACAATCTCCAGACGGCCAAGGTCGAGCTCCAGGCCGGGGAGGACCGGCGGAGTCCCCACCACGCGGTGCTCGCGGCGATCGAGGATGTGAAGGCGCGGCTCGAGGAACTGGAGCGGCATCTGCGGGAGCCGGCGACGGCGGAGCGGCGGGCTGAGCAGGCGCCTCACCCTGCCCTCTCCCCTCAGGGGAGAGGGTGAGGCGGTCAGACTCCTGAGGGGAGAGGGTCAGAAGACTAGCGGCGGAGGGTCAGGCCGGCGAGATCCAGCTCCGGCATGCGGCCGCTCATGAGATCGGTCACGATCCGCGCGGTGCCGCACGCCATGGTCCAGCCCATGTGGCCGTGGCCGCAGTTGAAGAAGAGGTTGCGGTGGCGGCCGAGCCCGAGGAGGGGCGGGCCGTCCGGCGTCATCGGCCGCAGGCATGCGCGGTACTCGCCGCGATCGTAGTCGACCGCATCCGGGAAGACGTCCCGGGCGAAGCGCAGGATGTTGTTGAAGTCGCGCGGGGTCCAGCCCCAGTCGTAGCCGGCGAACTCCGCGGTCGAGGTCAGGCGGAGCCGATCGCCGAAGCGGGACCAGCCGACCAGCCACTGCTCGTCCACGCCCGGGACGGTGGGCGCGAGCCCGCCCGCCCGCAGGGGAAATGTCGACGAATAGCCCTTGGCCGGGTAGATGGGCAGGCTCACCCCGGCGGTCCGCGCGACGCCGGCGCTGCCGACCCCGAGCGCCAGCACGTAGCCGTCCGCGGTCACGGGCCCCACGGTGGTCAGGACCGCGTCGATGCGGTCGCCCCCGGCCTGCAGCGCGGTGACCCGGGTCCCGAGCTTCACGGTGACGCCGAGCCGCTCGCGGCAGAGGGCCCCGAGCCGCTCGGTGAACAGGCGCGAGTCCCCGCTCGAGTCGCCGAGATCGCGGATGGCGCCGGCGATCTTGCCCTGCACCGGCTCGAAGGCGGGGTCGAGCTTCGCCACCCCCGAGGGGTCGAGGATCTCCTGCTTCTGCCCGTGCTGGGCCAGCAGCGCCATCTTCTTGATGCCCGCTGCGAGGAGGGCCGGGTCGCGGTAGAGATAGAGGGCGCCCCGGCGGACCGCGTGGTAGTCGATGGCCTCCGAGCGCGCCAGCTCGTCCATCACCCGCTGGCTGTACTGACAGAGGCGCAGCTTGACGAGCGTGTTGCGCTGCGCCCGCGCCGGCAGGCACTCGCGCAGGAAGCGGAGCCCCCAGGCATAGAGGTGCGGGTCGGCGGCCAGGCGCACGCGGATCGCGGTCTCCTCGCCGCGCAGGGAGCGGAGCAGCATCCCGGGAGCGGCCGGCGAGGCCCACGCGAAGGAGTGCCCGGGCGCCACGATGCCCGCGTTACCGGCGCTGGCCTCGAGACCGAGGCCGTCCTTCTCTTCCAGGATCGTGACCTCGTGCCCGGCCTTCGCGAGAAAGTAGGCGGTGGCCACGCCCACGACGCCGCCGCCGAGCACGACGACCTTCATGCCAGAGGCTGCGGCGCCGACGCCTTCGAGTAGGAGACGAAGAAGGAGCCGAACTCGACCGGCTCGAAGCAGTCGGGCAGCTTCCCGTGCCCCCAGGCGCCCGGGATCTTCTGCACGTGAAAGGCCGGCTCGTGGCCGAAGCGCCGGTGGAGCTCGCCCTCGCCGAAGACGCGGCAGTGGTCGGCGTAGCCGTGGATCGGCGCGTAGTCGGGGATCGGCCCGATCGCGCGGAACTCGTGCATGGGCACCACGAAGCAGAAGCGGCCGCCGGGGCGCAGCACCGCCATGATCGCGCGGATGGTCTCGTCCACGTCGCGCACGTGCTCCAGCACCGCGAAGGAGTAGACGAGGTCGAAGGACTCGCGCGGGAAGGCCAGGTGCACCTCTTCCGCCAACCCCTGGCGGAAGCGCGCGTTACGGAAGCGGTTGAGCCGGCGGGCGATCTTCACGTTGGTCGCGGAGACCTCGACGCCCTCCACCTCCAGGTCCGGATAGCGCGCGGCCAGCGCCATCGCGACCCCGCCTTCGCCGCTGCCCGCGTCAAGCACGCGGCGCCCCCGCACCGCCACCAGCTCCCGCTCCAGGGCCTGGAACTCGGGATCCCGCCCGCGCCGCTCGATCATCTTGCGGGTCTTGCGCCCCAGCAGCATCCGGATGCGCTTCTCGAGTAGCTTGAGTCCCGCGCGCCAGCGCAGGCGGCGGTACTGCGCGTCCTGCGCCTCGATGTAGGCCTCGCGGCTCACCAGATGGCCGAGCCACGAGCGGATGCGCGCGATCTGCTCGGCGTAGCGGGGATGCGGATGCGCGGCGTGGGCGGCCTCGAGCATCTCGAGCGCCCCGTAGATGTTCTCGCGGTAGAGCTCGAAGCGCACCGCCTGCAGGGCCGCGTCCGGATCGCGCGACTCGGCGCCGAGCCGCGCGAGGGAGCCGCCGGCCCCGTCCATCAGGCGACCGGGCGCGGAGTCATGTCGGGCACCGGCGCGCGCCCGCGGGCCGCCCGCTCCCGGAGGCGCTCCAGATAGAGATAGATCACCGGGGTGATGTAGAGGGTCAGGAGCTGGGAGAGGATCAGGCCGCCGACCACCGCCAGGCCGAGGGAGCGGCGGCCGTCGGCGCCGGCGCCGATCCCCACCGCGATCGGCAGCGTGCCCATCAGCGCCGCCATCGTCGTCATCATGATCGGGCGGAAGCGCAGCAGGCAGCCCTGGTAGATGGCCTCGGCGGCGGGCCGGCCCTTGCGCTGGGCGTCGATGGCGAAGTCGATCATCATGATGGCGTTCTTCTTCACGATCCCGACCAGCATGATGATCCCGACGAAGCCGTAGAGGTTCAGCTCCTGCCCGAACAGCATCAGGGTGAGCAGGGCCCCCACCCCGGCCGACGGCAGCCCGGAGAGGATCGTGAGCGGGTGGATGAAGCTCTCGTAGAGGATACCCAGGATCAGATAGATCACGAGCACCGCGGCGACGAGCAGCAGGCCGAGCCCCTGCAGCGAGCGCTGGAAGGCCTGCACCGTGCCCTGGAAGCTCGTGTTCAGGGTGGCGGGCAGGCGCAGCTCACGCTCCACCTCTTGGATGCGCGCGACCGCGTCGCCCAGCGCCACCCCCGGCCGCAGGTTGAACGAGACGGTCACCGCGGGGAGCTGGCCCAGGTGGTTCACGGTGAGCGGGCCCACCGAGCGGCTCAGCTTCGCCACGCTCCCGAGGGGGACGAGCTTGCCGGTGGCGGAGCGGATGTAGAGCAGCGAGAGCGCGGCGGGATCGCGCTGATACTCGGGAAGCAGCTCCATCATCACCCAGTACTGGTTGGTCGGGGTGTAGATGGTCGAGACCTGCGGCGACCCGTAGGCGTTGTTGAGCGCGGTCTCGATCTGCAGCGCGGTCACCCCGAGCGCGGAGGCCTTCTCGCGGTCGATGTCCACCACCACCTGCGGGCTCCGGATCTGCAGGTCCAGGTTGACATCGAGGAAACCCGGCAGGCCCTTGAGGCGATCGAAGAGGATCGGGGCCCAGTGGTAGAGCGCCTGGAGATCGGCGTCCTGCAGCGTGTACTGGTACTGCCCCTTGGTGAGCTGCCCTCCGATCCGGATGGTGGGCAGCACCTGCGGGTAGACGTTGATGCCGGGGATGCCGGTCAGCTTCGTCCGGAGATCCTGAACGATCTCGTCGGCGGTGGGCCGCTCGGCGTGGGGCTTGAGGCGCATGAAGACCCGGCCGGTGTTCATGACCACGCTCGACCCGCTGGCTCCGATGGCCGAGAAGAACTGGTCCACGTAGGGCTGCTCGCCGACGATCTTGGCCACCTTCAGCTGGTGCTCCATCATGCCCTCGAAGGAGGTGTCCTGGGCGGTCTCCGTGAACGCGAACACCTGGCCCGTGTCCTCGGTGGGAATGAAGCCCTTGGGGATGATGACGAAGAGGTAGCCGGTCAACACCACGGTGGCCAGGAAGACGCCCAAGGTGACGCGCGGGTGGCGGAGCACGAGCTGGAGCGAGCGCTCGTACCACCGGAGCATGCCGGTGAAGACGCGCTCCGAGGCAGCGTAGACGCGGCCCCGGGATTCGCGGGGCGGCCGCAGGAAGCGGCTGCACGCCATCGGGGTGAGGGTGAGCGAGACGATGCCGGACACGATGACCGCCGCGCTGATGACCACCGCGAACTCGTGGAGCAGCCGGCCCACGATGCCGCCCAGGAACAGCACGGGCAGGAACACCGCGGCGAGCGAGGCGGTCATCGAGACGATCGTGAAGCCGATCTCCCGGGCCCCCACCAGCGCCGCCTCCATCCGGCTCTTGCCCTCCTCCAGGTGGCGCACGATGTTCTCGAGCATGACGATGGCGTCGTCCACCACGAAGCCCACCGCCAGGGTCAGCGCCATCAGTGAGAGGTTGTCGATCGTGTACCCGAGCATGTACATGACCATGAACGTGCCAAGGATGGACAGGGGCAGGGCCAGGCTCGGGATGATGGTGGCCGACAGGTTGCGGAGGAACAGGAAGATGACGAGCACCACCAGGGCGATGGCCAGCAGCAGGGTGAACTGCACGTCGTGGACCGAGGCCCGGATCGAGACCGACCGGTCGTAGAGCGTGTTCAGGTTCACCGAGGCCGGCAGCTGCGCCCGGAAGGCGGGCATGAGCCGGTTGATCGAGTCCACCACCTCGATGGTGTTGGTCCCCGGCTGCTTCTGGATGGACAGCACCACCGCGCGCTCGTTGTTGTACCAGGAGGCCACCTTGTCGGTCTGCACCCCGTCGATGACGCGCCCCAGCTGCTCGAGCCGCACCGGCGAGCCGTTGCGGTAGGCCACGATCAGCGGCCGGTAGGCGGCGGCCGTCGTGAGCTGGCCGGTGGCCTGCACGCTGAAGGCCTGGTTCGGCCCCCACAGGGTGCCGGTCGGCAGGTTCACGTTGCTGTCGGCCAGCGCCTTGTGCACCTCGTCGATGCCGATGCCGAGCGTGGCCATCGCGCTGGGATCGAGCTGGGCCCGCACCGCGTACTTCTGGGAGCCGAAGATCCCCACCTGGGCCACGCCCGGGACGGTGGAGATGCGCTGGGCCAGGGTCGTCTGCGCGTACTCGTCCACCACGTAGAGCGGCTGGGTCGGTGAGCTCAGTGCCAGGTACAGGATCGGCTGGTCGGCCGGGTTCACCTTCTTGTACGAGGGCGGCGTGGGCATCCCCGTCGGGAGCTGGGGCTGCGCGGCCGCGATCGCCGCCTGCACGTCCTGGGCCGCCGCGTCGATGTCGCGCTCGAGCGCGAACTGGATGGTGATCTGGGTCGTGCCGAGCGCGCTCGTCGAGGTCATCGAGTCGATGCCCGCGATGGTCGAGAACTGCTTCTCCAGCGGCGTCGCCACCGCGGAGGCCATGGTGTCGGGACTCGCCCCCGGCAGGCTCGCGGTGACCTGGATGGTCGGGAAGTCGATGTTGGGCAGATCGCTGACCGGCAGGAGCCGGTACGCCATGATGCCGAAGACGAGGATGGCCCCCATCAGCAGCGTGGTCATGACCGGGCGGCGGATGAAGAGATCGGTGGTCATTTGACATCCACCCGCGCGCCCGGCACCAGCCGGAGCTGCCCGTCGATCACCACGCGCTCCCCCGCGGTCAGCCCGCTCGTGATGATGACGTCACGGCCGTCGGCCGCGCCCGGCACGACCGGCCGCGCCTCCACCGTCCGGTCCGGCTTGACCACGTACACGTACGGCCCCTTCTGGCCGCTCTGGACCGCCTGCGACGGCACCACCACCGCGTCCACCTGCGTCGTGAGGGTGAGCGCCACGTTGACGAACTGGCCGGGCCAGAGCGCGTTCTCGGTGTTCTCGAACGTGGCCTTGAGCTGGATCGTCCCGGTGGTCGGATCCACCGTGTTGTTCATGAAGGTGAGCCGGCCGCGGACGACCCCGCCCGTCCGGCCGGCGACCTGAGCCTCCACCGGCAGCGCCCCGGCGGCCCGGTGACGGTTGATCGCCTCGAGCTGCGCCTCCGGCACGGAGAAGGCGACGTAGATGGGATGGACGCGGTTGATCACCACCATCGGATTGCCCACGTCGTTGGCCTTGACGACGTTGCCCTGGTTCAGCAGCAGGTTGCCGGTGCGGCCGCCGATGGGCGCGCGGATCTCGGTGTAGCCGAGCTGCACCCGCACGTTCTCCACCGCCGCCTCGCCGGCCCGCACCAGGGCCTTCGCGGTCTCGACGGCGGCGCGATCGGCCTCGATGGTGGCGGCGAGCGTCAGCTCGCGGGTGCGGATCTGGTCGTACTGCTCCCGCGCGACGAAGCCGCCCTCGACCAGCTTGCGGTAGCGCTGCTCCTCCACCCGCGCGTTCTCGAGCTGCGCCGTGTCCCGGGCCAGGTTGGCCTCGGCCTGCTTCACGGCGGCCTGGTGCTGGGCCAGCGTGGCCTGCGCCTGCAGGAGCGCCGCCTGGAGCTGGCGCGGATCGATGGTGAACAGCAGGCCGCCCGCCGGCACCTCCTGCCCCTCGGCGAAGTGCACCTTCATCACCTCGCCGTTGATCATGGACTGCACCCCGACGGTGGCGAGCGGCTCCACATTGCCGATGGCCCGGATCTGGACGGGCACGTCCCGCCGCCCCGCGTCCACGACCGTCACCGGCACCCCGGGCGGTGCGCTCTTGGCGGTGGCGGAATCCGCGCCCTTCTCGCACCCCGCGAGCAGGGGCCCGGTCAGCAGCAGCGCGGCCCAGAGTGCTCTCATGGCCCGGGCCGCTTCGAGCCCAGCGTGTCGGAGAATCGCTGGAGAAACGCCGCCCGCTCCTTGCGGAAGACCGGATCGGACGAGGCCCGGCCCGTCACCATCCGCGTCACCTGCGGGAAGGCCAGCGGATACGCGATCAGCCCCAGGATGGCCAGCAGCAGGTGGCCCGCGTCCAGGTCGGGGAGGAGGCCGCGGCGCTGGCGATCGCGGAGATCGTCGAGGGCCCGCGAGAGCGACGCCTGCCGCTCGGCCTCCCGGATCACCGGCCCCTCCCCGAGGCCGAGCGCCTCCCACTGGGTCAGCCGGATCCAGTCGCTGTCCTCGCAGGCCATCGCGAACCAGTACCGGAGGCTCGCGCCCAGGTCGGCCGGCGCCTCGGTGATCCAGCCCGCCCGCTCGCGGAGCTTGCGGTCGAAGATCTCGCGGAAGAGGTCCTCCTTGTTGCCGAAGTAGTGGTAGAGCATCCGCTTGTTGACCCGCGCCCGGCGCGCGATGCGGGCGACCCGCGCACCCGCGAAGCCGTGCGCGGAGAACTCGGCCAGCGCCGCGGCCAGGATGCGATCGCGCGTCCGCTGGGGATCCCGGGCGTGGGTGATGGGTGGGCGCTTGGCGGCGGCGGTCGGCATGGATCGAGTAGGCCAATAGTAACCGTCTGGATACTTCCGGGTCAACTCCTTCCCCCGGCGGGTCGCCTGGGGGCCGAGAGAGGAGCGGACTACCGGGGGCGGAAGGCGTCGCGACGGCGCCGCGTGAGAGCCACGGCGCCAACTCCGAGGGTGGCCAGCACGCCCAGCATCAGCGTCCCGGGCTCGGGCACGGACGCGGGGCCCTGACCGACCCCGATGTCGTCGAGCGCGAGCGCGCCCGGCGTGGCCCCGGACCCGAGCCCGGTGAAGGTGACCGCCTGGAGATCGCTCCACGCGGCGGGCACCGCGAAGTGTGCGAAGGGGGCGAGGCCGTAGAGCTCGTAGGTCGCGCCGAGGACATCCCCGCCGACCCGGAGCCCGACCAGGCTCACCCGCTGCGCGTTGGGCGAGCTCGCGGCCGGCGCAACGTGGAGCCCCGCGGCGTCGAACTCGTAGAGGCGAAACAGCCCTCCGTCGGCTCGCGTCACGGTGATGCCGGGACCGGGAGCCTCCTGGCCCAGGTAGACGGCCGACCCATTGCTGACCAGCGTGCCGCCGGGCGTGTCGATGGTCCGGAACGACCCCGTGAGGCGATAGCCCCGGGTGTCGAGCACCGTCACGAGCGGGTTACCGACGCTCATCACGTCGTCGAAGGTGAGGTCGAGCGCGACGGCGGCCGATGGCCAGATCATCGCAAGGATCGCAACCAGCGTGCATGCAAGCGCTTTCATGTCGGCCTCCTCGAAGCAGGCGATCTCCGAGGCAAGTCCCTTGCCACGACACGAGCAGGGGAAGAGGCCGCCGCGAACGCGAGCGCACGCCGCGCGCGTCGCCCTCGAGCGTCGGCTGGACGCGCGCGCGCATGACAGTGTCAGAATCGCGGCCGGCTGGGCAAGAGATATGAAGTCGTCTACACTTGTCCATGAAGGCTCGTGCCCTACCCATCACGCCGCGACTCGAAGCCACGCCCGCCCCGCCGGCCCACTCCGGCGGCACTCAGCCTTTCGGGTATCGAGGCGGCGAGCCTGGTCAAGTTCGCCTACTTCACCGACACGGCACCGGTGCCGGGCACCCTGCTCTTCACCGCCTTCCGCCGGAACATGCCGCCCGGAGTCAAGGAGTTCCCGGTCCGTCACGCGGTGACGTTCTTCTACGGGATCCAGCAGACGGGCGGCCTGCTCAACATCCAGGTCCGGTGGATCAATCCCGATGGCGTGGTGGCGCGGACCAGCGACCAGCCGATGGATCAGTCGCAGGAAGGCGCCCTCTGGACCTGGCAGGTGGACCGGCTCGAGAAGCGGGATCTGGCCCAGGCGGGGGTCTGGGTGGTGGAGCTGCTGATCTCGGGCCACCGGGTGGGCCGCTACCCGCTCCTGGTCCGCGCGTGAGCCTTGCGTCTCCGCCGCCCTCTGCTAGACTCGCGAGGGGTCCGGACCTCGCCCACGCGCACCCGCAGCACGCCCCAGACCGAGGAGAGACGATGACGAAACTGGCACTCGTCCTGATCGTCGAGGATGAGCCCGACGTGCGTGAGCTCATCGCCGACGTGCTGGTCGAGAACGGCTACGAGATCGAGGTGGCTCCGGACGGCGCCGCGGCGCTCCAGCTCTCCGATCAGCGCACCTACGATCTGATCCTGAGCGACCTGCGGATGCCCAAGATGGACGGCGCCGCGCTGTACTGGGCGCTCCAGCTGCGTCACGGCGCCGCCATGCCCCGCATGATCTACGTGACCGGCCAGGCCCATTCCCTCGACTACGCGGGCTTCCTCGCCGCCTCCCACGTGCCCGTGCTCTCCAAGCCGTTCAGCCCGGAGGATCTCCGCCAGGCCGTCCGCCAGGCTCTCACCGGCAACAGCAGCAGCTCAGCCCCGTAGGACCACGGCCCCTCACATGGATAGCCTGCCGCGGATGGACGACCGGGTGGTCGCCCGTCCGAGGCGCGACTGCTGGTGGATGCGCGCAGGCGACGGAGTGGTGTGTTTCGCCTGGAAGCTGCTGTGGAGCTGGAGGCGGTAGGGAGGACTGGTGAGCCGTCTCGGGATCGAACCGAGGACCCCCTGATTAAAAGTCAGGTGCTCTACCAACTGAGCTAACGGCTCACTCCGAGGATCCTTCCGGCGGGCGCACGCCGAGTCTACCATGGGCGCGCCACCCGGCGTGCCACGGCGCGCCGCGCCCCTGTACGATCCCGGCGCGCTCGTCTATCATGCAGGCGGTCGGGCAACCGATCGACGGAGGACCATGCGATGGCGAGCCTGCACTCTCCGCTGTGCGATCTCCTCGGGATCGAGTACCCGATCATCCAGGCGCCCATGGCCGGCGGGCCCACCACCCCGGACCTGGTGGCCGCGGTGAGCGCGGCCGGGGCCCTCGGCTCGTTCGGCCACGCCTATACTGCGCCGGGCGCCATGCGCGACGATGCGGCGGCAGTGCGGGCGCACACTCCCCGCCCCTTCAACCTGAACCTCTTCGCCGCGCCCGTGCCCGCCGAGGCCCCGGGCGAGCAGCAACGGGCGGCGATCGCCGCGGTGCGGCCGCTCCTCGAGCAGCATGACCTCGCGGTGCCGGAGCGCGTGCCCCCGCCCTACGCGCCGGACCTCGCCGCGCAGCTCGAGGCGGTGTGCGACCTGCGCCCCGCGGTGTGCACCATCCACCTCGGCGAGCTGTCGGCCGCCCCGCTCGCCCGCATCCGTGGGCTCGGCATCCGCCTCGGGGGCGCCGCCACCTCGGTGCGCGAGGCCCGCCATCTCGAGGGCCTCGGCGTGGACTTCATCATCGCGCAGGGCGGCGAGGCCGGCGGGCATCGCGGCACCTTCCTCGACGCCTGGGAGCACGCCATGACGGGAACGCTGGCCCTCGTCCGGCAGATCGTCCGCGCGGTGCGGGTCCCGGTGGTGGCCGCGGGCGGCATCATGGACGGGGCGGGCATCGCGGCGGTGCTGGCCCTCGGGGCCCAGGCTGCGCAGCTGGGCACCGCGTTCGTCGTCTGCCCGGAGAGCGGTGCGCCCGCGGCCCACAAGAAGGCCATCGTCGACATGGACGGCGATGAGACGACGATGACCCGGGCCTTCTCCGGCAAGCCCGCGCGGGGCGTGCGGAACCGCTTCACCGAGCTGGCCGAGCGCGAGGGGTGGCCGCTCCTGCCCTTCCCCGCCCACGCCAAGCTCACCGCGCCCCTGCGCCAGGCCAGCGCGCGCGCGGGCTCAGCGGACTGCTTCTCGGCGTGGTCGGGACAGGCGGGCTCGCTGGCCCGCCCGCTTCCGGCCGCCGAGCTGGTCCGCGTCCTCGTGGACGAGACGTGCGAGGCGATCGACCGCCTGCGCCGCGCCGTCGGGCCCTGAGCCGGCCGGGGCTGCGCCCGAGGCGGCTCACTCGATCACGTGGTCGGCGCGCAGCAGGAGCGAGCGGGGGATGGTCAGGCCGAGGGCTCGGGCGGGCTACGTCTTCGCACGCGGACGCGTGAGCGGCTCGACCAGGTCGGCCATCGCGGGCGGGGTCGTCACGTCCTTGAAGGCGGCGAGTCGCCGGTAGATCTCGCCGCACGCCTGGTGGAAGCCGCCGGGCAACCCGGCCGCCTCGAAGGTCGCCGCGATCTCGTCCATCTCGCCCACGAAGCGCCAGGCCTTGCGCGCGTTGTCCCGCGCGGCGGCCTCCGACTTCCTGGGCAGATCGGGCTGCGAGCGGTGCCACTCGGCGAGCAGAGCGTCGTCCACCCCTTCGCGCGCGGCTAGCGCGCGGACGGCCATCAACAGCGCGGAGGTCCCCTTGGTGACGGCGGCGTAGACCATCTTGAGCGCGGAGGCCGCCCCCGGCACGTCGTTGACCGCGATCGCCTCCAGCGCGCTGCCCTCGAAGAGCGCGACCGCGCGCTTGGCCTCGCGGCCCGAGAGATAGAGGCGCGTGGAGCCGGCCGCGCGCGGCGGCGGGCCGATGAGCCCGCCGTCCACGAAGGTGGCCCCACCCCGCTCCACGATCGCGCCGATCTCCCGTGCGGTGGCCGGCGCGACCGCGTTACCGTCCACGAAGAGTCCGGTGAAGCGCCGGGACGCGACCTCCCGGGCCAGGTCGAGCGCGGCGTGGGGCGGGCAGATGGAGAGCACCACGTCGCTGACCGCGAGGACCTCGGCCACGGTGCCCGCGTCCTCGAGGCCCGCGGCGGCCGCGCGTGCGCGCGTCTCGGCGCTGCGCCCCGCGGCGGCCCAGAGCACGCGATGCCCCGCGGCCCTCGCGCACGCCCCCACGACCGCCCCCATGTCCCCCGGATGCAGCAGCCCGACCGTCGCCGCCATGCGTTCCTCCAGCTTGTCTCTTGAACCGTCTCTTGTCGGCCGCGGCGGGAGGCCGCGATCGTAGGTCGTGGGTCAGTCCTCGCCCGCCAGGTGTGCGAAGCGACCCGACGGCGAGCGCGGCGGCGTCGGCAGCTCGGCCGAGCCGTGAGTGGCCTTGATCTCGATCTCGCGCAGGAGGTCGCCCAGCAGGACCGCGATGAGCCCGAGCACGGCCAGCAGCGGGGAGAACATGAGCGCGGCGAGCAGCCAGACGAAGAAGCCCTGCACGCCCCGGGTGGCGCCGCCCACCATGCCCACGAAGAGGGCGCCGATCACCCAGCCCGCCAGCAGCACGAGGAGCCACAAGCTCGGTTCAGCCACGGAGGGCATGGTACCGCAGACCGCGGCCCCTGCCCAGAGCGGGCGAGCAGGGTGGCTTCACTTCGAGCGCGGGCTCAGAACCCGCGCAACCTGCTTCCGGGGGGTTCGGAAGGGGGCGCAGCCCCCTCCGACTTCAGCGGGTGGGTGCGCCGGCCGAGCTCAGCGCCGGCTCGTCCACCGGCGCCACTTCCGCGTCGGCCATGAGGAACATCGCGAGGATGAAGAAGGTGACGAGGATGCCGAGGCCGATCGACGCGCGCTTCATACGGGCGTGCTCTCCGGGCGCAGGTGGCGGACGATGCTCCGCAGCTCCCGCGGGCTGATGGGTTTCTCGAGCAGGTGGGCGGCGCCGTGGCGCAGTGCCTCCGCCTGCGTGTCGGGGGAACATTCGGCGGCGATGAGGACCATCAGGAGCGCCGGATCCGCGGCGCGCAGGATGCGCACCAGGTCCCAGCCGTCCTCCGCGATCCCGTGAGCCGCCGGCAGATCCAGATCGATGATGGCCAGATCGAACGCGCCGTGCTCGACCTTGCGGATGGCTTCCGAGCTGCTTTCCGCCGTCTCGACGCTGAAGCCGCCGCCGCGGAGCGCGGCGCCAAGGCCCTCCCGGCTCGTCCCGTACGGATCGACCAGCAGCAGCCGATCCCGTCCGTCCGCCTCCGCGTCGCCGTTCAGCCCGAGCATGACGATGTCACCGGATCTCCGTTCCAGTAGGCAACCAAGGTGCCAAGCGGCGAGGGGGTCCACGCAAGTGCGTGAAAGCTCGACATTCCGATCAGTTGCGAAGCCTGAGGGACCGCCGGTGGCGGGCCGGTGTCAGGAGATGGACACTCGACGTGTAAGGGTTACATTGAAACGGGCAGTTTTTTCTTTGTGGCGCGGACTTAGAGAGCCGCCCGCGATGAGTATGAGGCGGCCCGGGCGCGTTTGCCGTATGCTGCGTGGAAAATCCCGCGGAGAGGTGTGACGACGATGCGAGTGCTCCTGGTGCATCCGAGCCCCCTGATGTATTCGGAGCTGTACCTGCGCCTCGAGCCGCTCGGCCTCGAGCGTGTGGCCGCCGCCATCGAGGCTGCCGGACACGACGTGCGGCTGCTCGACCTGCAGATCTTCAAGCACGCCGACTACTGGCGCGAGCTCGAGACCTTCGCGCCGCAGGCGGTGGGCTTCTCGGTGAACTACCTGGCCAATGTCCCGGAGGTGGTGGATCTCTCCAAGGAGACCAAGGCCCACCGCAGCGCCCCCTTCGTCTTCGTTGGCGGGCACAGCGCGTCGTTCATCGCCGCCGAGTTCCTGGACCACGCCGGCGGCGCCATCGACTGCATCGTGCGCGGCGAGGGCGAGGTCATCGCACCGCTGGTCCTCGAGGCCATCGGCGATCCAAAGCTCGAGACCCTGCCCGGGGTGGTGACCCGCCACGGCGCGGGCCCGAGCCCGACCCTGCTCAAGGACCTCGACCAGCATCTCCCCGCGCGCCACCTCGGCCGGCGCCGCCACAAGTACTTCATCGGCGTGCTCGATCCCTGCGCGTCCATCGAGTTCACCCGCGGCTGCCCGTGGGACTGCTCGTTCTGCAGCGCCTGGACCTTCTACGGGCGCAGCTATCGCAAGGGCTCGGCGGAGGCGGCGGGCGAGGACCTCGCGCGCCTCCGCGAGCCCAACGTGTTCATCGTGGACGACGTCGCCTTCATCCAGGCCGAGCACGGCTTCGCGATCGCCCGCGAGATCGAGCGCCGGCGCATCCGCAAGCAGTACTATCTGGAGACGCGCTGCGACGTCCTGATCAAGAACCAGGAGCTGTTCGCGTACTGGAAGCGGCTCGGGCTCTTCTACATGTTCCTGGGCATCGAAGCCCTGGACGACGAGGCCCTCCGGCTCCACCGCAAGCGGGTCACGCTGAACGAGAACCTCCGGGCGCTCGAGATCGCCCGGTCGCTCGGCCTCACCGTCGCCATCAACATCATCGCGGATCCGAGCTGGGACGAGGCCCGCTTCGCCCAGGTCCGCGACTGGGCGCTGACCGTGCCGGAGGTCGTGCACTTCACGGTGGCCACCCCCTACCCCGGCACCGAGCTCTGGCTGACCGAGCCGCGGCAGCTCACCTCGCGCGACTACCGCCTCTTCGACGTGCAGCACGCGGTACTACCCACCAGGCTCCCGCTCAAGCGCTTCTACGAGGAGCTGGTCCGGACCCAGGCGGTGCTCAACCGCAAGCACCTGGGCTGGGGAGCGGTGCGCCGGTACGGGGGGGCCGCGCTCCAGGCGGCGGCACGGGGGCAGACCAACTACCTCCGCATGCTCTGGAAGTTCAGCACGGTCTACAATCCCGAGCGGCAGTACGCCGACCACCAGCGGCCGGTCCGCTACGAGATGCGGCCGCCCCGCCCCCTGGCCGGGGCCAAGCCGAGCAAGCGGGAGCTCTACGTCCACATGCCCGCCCCCGTCCACCAGTCCTGAGGAGGCATGTAACGATTACACGAAGTATGTAAAGTTGCCGAACGTGCCATTGAATCCGGCCTTTAGCACGCAGCCCCGGCGCCCCGGCGATGCCGCGCAAGTAGGGGCCAGGCCACGCCGAATGACGCACCCCGGCTGGCCCGGCCCGCTCGTTCCCCACCTGGCTTGCTTGTTGCTCTCCAGAACGGATTTGCGATTCATCGTATCGGTCGGTCAACGTTCACACAGAGGAGGCGGGTACATGCGGAACGTGATGAAGATCGGCATCCTGCTGCCAGTGGCGGTCCTGCTGGTCTCCGGGTGCGCCACGAAGGGCTTCGTGCGCGACATGTTCGCGAAGAAGGACGTCGAGATCGACCAGCGCTTCGTGAAGGTCGAAGGCCAGGTCGAGGGCGTCAACACCAAGGTGGAAGGCGTCAACACCGAGGTCAAGGGCGTGACCACCCAGGTCAGGAGCCTGGAGGGCGCCGTGGCCGAGGCCCGGAATCGGGCCGACGCCGCGATGACCAAGGCTGAGGGCGTCGATACCCGCCTGACCCGCCTGTGGTCGAACCGCTTCAACCAGAAGACGGCCGACACCCTGGAGGTCTACTTCGGCTTCGACAAGGCCGAGCTCACCGACGGGGCCCAGACGGCCCTGCTGGGCGTGGTCAAGGAGCTCGAGGGCAACCCCACGCTCGTGGTGGAGCTGGGCGGGTACACCGATCCGAAGGGCACCGTGGACTACAACTACGGCCTCAGCCAGCGCCGGGTCGAGGCGGTGCGTCGCTTCCTGGTCGAGAAGGGCGTTCAGCTCTCCCGGGTGCACGCGGTCGGCCTCGGGCCCATCGCGACCAGGGAGACGCCGGACGAGAAGAAGCGCCGGGTCACCGTCAAGATGATGGTGGATCAGGACTGAGGAAGAACGTCTAACCTCTCACCCCTCTCCCTTCAGGGGAGAGGGCAGGGTGAGGGGTGGTCTCCGGGGGAGGGACGCGCGTCCCTCCCCCCTTCCTATTTCTTCTCCCACGCCGCCGGCTCGGCGGCGGGGACCGGCGTCTCGGGGATCCGCTCGAGCTCGCTCAGCAGAAGTCCCGCCCAGCGGTAGATGTTGTGCTCGCGGACGCCCTCGCGCATGCGCCCCATGCGCGCCCGGCGCTCCTCCCCCGGCATCGCGACCGCGGTGCGGATGGCCTCGGCCATGCCGTCCACGTCGTACGGGTTCACCAGGATGGCGTCGCGCAGCTCCGACGACGCGCCGGTGAACTGGCTCAGGATGAGCGCGCCGTCCTCGTCGTCACGCACCGAGATGAACTCCTTGGCGACGAGGTTCATGCCGTCGTGCAGCGAGGTCACCATGCAGAAGTCGGCGTGGCGGTAGAAGGGCCAGATGTCGCGGTGCTCGTGGTGGCGCTTCAGGTACAGGATAGGCTTCCACCGCTTGGTCTGGTACGTCCCGTTGACCTCCTGGATCGCCGCGTCCACCTCTGCCTCCAGCGCCTGGTAGCGCGGGATGGTGCTGCGGCTCGGCGCGGCGAGCTGCACGAAGGTCACCCGCTCGCGGTACTCCGGGAAGCGCTCGAAGAAGCGGCCCAGCGCCCGGAAGCGCTCGGGCAGGCCCTTGGTGTAGTCGAGCCGCTCCACGCCCACCCCGATGAACTCGGCGGTGGTGTCCAGGCTCTCGAGCAGCGCTTCCCGGGAGGTCGTGGGGGGGTTGTCCACGAAGCCGGGCGCCACGCTGATGGGAAACGGCTTCACGGAGGTGACGTGCTGGCCGCGCGTCACCGAGAAGCGCTCCCAGTCGATGCGGGACTCGATGGAGCGCTCCACCGTGTCCAGGAAGTTGTTGCAGTAGTACTGGGTGTGGAAGCCGATGAGGTCGGCGCCCAGCATGCCCAGGAGCAGCTCATCCTGCCACGGACAGATGGAGAAGGCCTCGAAGTTCGGCCACGGGATGTGCCAGAAGATCGCGGTGCGCGCGTCCGGACGCTCACGCTTGAGGAGCGCGGGCAGCAGCGCGAAGTGGTAGTCCTGGATCAGCACCATCGGCGACTCGGTGCCCGCGATCTCCTCCAGCACCGCGGCCGCGAACTTCTCGTTGACCGCCCGGTACTGCGCCCAGTCTTCCGGGCGGAACAGCGGGCGGTTGTGCACGATGTGGCAGAGCGGCCACAGCCCCTCGTTGGAGAAGCCGTAGTAGTACCCCTGCTCCTCCTCCGGGGTGAGCCAGACGCGCTTGAGCGTGTAGCGCGGGTCGTCCGGCGGTACGCGGAGGCGGCCGCGCGCGTCCGCGGTCTCCCGGTCCGCGTCGCCGCTGGCCTGGGCCACCCAGATCCCGCCGCAGGCGCGCATCACCGGATCCATCGCGGTGACGAGCCCGCTGGCCGGCGTGCTCACCTGGATGCGGCCGTCCTTCCAGACGTGGCTGATGGGCTCGCGGTTCGAGACCACCACCAGCGGCCGCTCGCCGAGCCGCATCTTGGCGAACTGCTTGAGCCGCTCTTCGGTCCAGAGGGTCTGGCCGATCAGGCGCAGGGCGGCCTCTTCCTCGGCGGCCGCCCGCGCCCGCTGCAGGTTCTTGGCCAGCACCGAGACCTCGCGCGCGATGGGGCCAAAGAGGCTCTCGTCCGGCAGCTCGGGCGGGTCGATGGAGTGGCCCCGCCGCACCGCCTTGGTCCAGCGCGCCATCTTGGCCAGCGGCTGGGTGAGGCTCAGGCGAACGACGAGCAGCGCCATCAGCGCCAGCACCGCGGCCAGCACCGCGAAGCGGATGGCGTTGAAGCGCCAGCGCTCCCATTCGGCGACCTTGAGGTCGGAGGCGTCGAGGAAGATCGCGAGCGCTCCGGCGGCCTTGTCGTCGTGCAGGATGGGATCGGCGTAGACGTAGAGGGTCTTGCCGTCGAGCTTGCGGAAGCCGGTCTGTACCGCTCCCGAGGTGAGGGCCCACGTCACCTCCGGGAGTGGGCTCTCGATGTGCTTGGCCACGCCCGGCGTCACCGCGATCATCGAGGCGACCCGGTCGTAGACCGCCAGGTCCAGGTCCGGCTTGCTGAACCGCTTCATCAGCCGGTTGATCACGGCCTTGTTGCCGCCGCGGGCCAGCGCGGGCTCCAGCACCTCCTTGAGGCCCTCGCTCACGAGGGCGGCGCGTCGGTCCAGCTCGCCGATCAGCCGCTCCCGCTCCTCGGCGACCTGCAGGTAGGCGAAGACCCCGATGACCACCAGCGACGCCACCCAGAGCGCCACGACCAGCCGGATCTGGAACCTCACGCGCGGCTCTCCGCGGTGACGCCGTCGGCGAGTAGGGCCAGGAGCTGGTGCACCTCGGAGACGTCCTGCAGTCGGTACGCCGCCTTGGACGCGGGCACCGCGTCGCCGACCCGGATGGTGAGCGCCACGTCACTCAGCACCGCGAAGGCGTGCTCGTCGGTCCAGTCGTCGCCCAGGTAGAGCCAGAGCACCGGCCCGGGGAGGCTCGCCCGCAGCCGCTCCTGGATCCACTGCGCGCACTCGCCCTTGGTCCAGGCCACCTGCGGGAGCACCTCGATCACCTTGTTGCCGTGGAAGATCTTGAGGCTCCGGCCCTGATCGCGCATCGCGCGGGCCAGCTCGACCTCGACCCGGCGGATCTCGTCGGGGGCCACGTGCCGGTAGTGCACGGCCACCGCCAGGCCCTTCGCCTCCACCCGCATTCCGCGCACCGCGGGGGCGCGGCCGACCAGGATGTCCCCCACCGCCCACACCATGGCCTGCTGGGCCAGCGCGTCCGGATGACGGAACGTGAGGCTCGGTCCTTCGATCTCGAGCCCATGGCAGCCCGCGTAGATGACGTCGTCCAGCATCACGCGGGCGCGCAGATCCTCGAGCCCCCGGCCGGAGATCACCGCCACCCGCGCCCGCGGCGAGCGGGCGAGCCGCGCGAGATCCTCGCGGGTCTGCTGGGCGAGGGCCGCGTCGGCCGGGTCGTCCACGATCGGGGTCAGCGTGCCGTCGTAGTCGGTCATGAGCAGGATGCTACCGGGCCCGGCCAGCCATTCCTCGGCCCAGGCCAGGAGACGGGTGAGGTCGCTCATCCGCCACCCTCCGGACCTCGGGGCGTCGCCAGCACCACAGAGACTACTCGCGCGCTCGATTTCGACATGGCACACGCACCCTGCGAGGACCACCAGACCCGATAGGCAGGCTTCAGTGCGGGCTCCAGCATAGCGATCGATCGGGGACCGGTCAAGAGTGCGCTCGCCTCAGGTCCGCGGATACGGGTCTCCGGCGCGCCGGAGCGCCCGCAGCCCACTGTCCACGGTCTGCGCCGTCGTGCCGGCGAGCCCCCAGTTGCCCCCGTACGCGTAGTAGTGGGAGAAGCCGCCCTCGTCGAGCCGAGCCAGGAGCCCCTGCCCACCCTCCTGGATCAGGAGCAGCACGCGCTCGCTACGGCAGGTCGCGGGCACACACCCGGTCACCGCCACGTAGTTGGCGTCGCCGATCCGCACGCCGCGCGGCGGCTCGGTGCGACCGAGGTAGGCGGCGGCGCCTTTCAGGATCCTGCCGCGGCCCTCCGCGGCCGGGGTCCAGTCGACGCCGAAGAGGCTGCGGATCTTGTCGCGGAGCTGCGGGTTGTTGATGACTTCGTCGCCGGTGCGACCGAACGCGGCCTCGCGGGGTCCCGGCTCGAGCACCCCGGCCATCGGGGGCGTCGGCGTCCCTGCCGGCGGATCGATGGTGCATGCTGCGGTGAGCGCCCCCAGAACGAGCGTGAATCCCAGGAATACGCTGCGCATGACTGGTCTCCTCTCCGGCGGGTTCGATCGAGCAATCCGGGGAGAACGCGGCAACCCCCATGCCACGCGGCGCGGCAGGCCGCGAGGCTTTGTCCGCTGGGCCTTTCGGCGGATCCGGCCGGGCCCGCCCCGGAGAAAGCCGGTAAGACTTACCGGTGACGGTAACGTTTACTTCCTCCCTCAGCGAGGCGCTTTCGACATCTCATCGGCCAGCAAATAGGCCTTGTCGGCCAGCGTGAACGCCCGCTGGACGTCGCGGGTCGAGAGGGCCTCGCGAGCCTTGACGAGGAAGCTCTGGATCGTCTTGTAGTTCTCCTGCTGCTCGCGCGGCAGGCGTGCGGGATCGATCCGCTGCACGAGCTTTTCGGTGCCCTCGATGCGGCGCTCGGCTTGCGACTTCAGGCGCTGCTCCTCCTCCGCGCTGGCCTGGGGCGCGAGCACCGGCGGTTCACGCGGAATCGCCGCGCTGCGCGGGGGCGCCGCCGGAGCCGGCGCGGGGGGCGTCGCCGTGGGAGAC
>DATLFG010000041.1:0-75963 GCA_035524955.1 Candidatus Limnocylindria bacterium
CCTAGCCGCCAACCGCCACCCCCCGCCGCTTCCCGGGGGCCCCACCCGCGCCGCCGCTCGTGCGCGCCTCCCAGGCGGCCGCCGCCTTGTCCGCCTTCGCGAAGTCCGCCTCGCTGAACCCGTAGAGGTGCGCCCCGCCCATCAGGATCTGCGCGGCGGTCTCGCGCGAGCAGCTCTTGAGGACGTTCTCCGATACGTTGGGGAAGTTGGAGTCGAAGTGCGGGTAGTCGGTGGAGACGCACATCCGGTCGGCGCCGATCAGCCCGGCCGTCGCCTCGATCTCCGGCTCGCTGCCCTCCACCGCGGCCCAGCAGTTGCGCCGGAAGTACTCCTTCGGGGTCAGGGTGAGGTAGGGCGCGTGGGTGTCGCGGTACTGCGGGTAGTCCCACTCGATCCGCGACAGGAGTCCCGGCACCCACGAGTTCTGCGCTTCCAGGAAGCCGACCCGCAGCTTCGGATGGAACTCGAACACCCCGCCGATGATCATGGCGATCAGGGCCTGCTGCATCTCGATCCAGTGGCTGGCCACGTGCCGGTAGAACCGATTCTCGCCGTAGAGCACGTTCATGTTCGAGTACCAGGCCCCGGTCCCCTCGTGGAAGCCCCAGGTGACGTCGAGCGCCTCGTGCAGGTCGTAGAGCGGATCCCAGTAGTTCGAGTGCCAGTAGTGGCCGTTGACCAGGTTCGGGCGGATGAAGGAGCCGACCGCGCCCAGCTCGCGCACGCACCGATGCAGCTCGCGACACGCCAGGTGCACGTCGTGGACCGGCAGCATCGCCACGAACCTGAGCCGCTCGGGGCTGTGCCGGCAGAACTCGTGGATCCAGTTGTTGTAGGCCTGGCAGAGGGCCAGCGAGAGCTGCGGGTCCATGTTGTCGCGGGCGAGCAGGCTCAGCCCGGTCGTCGGGTAGAGGACCGCGATGTCCACGCCCTCGATCGCCATCCCCATCACCTGCGCCTCGGGGTCGTAGTTCCGCTCGATCGCGAAGTCGAGCCGGTTCGTTCCCTGCAGGCGCGAGCCGGAGAGCGGCTGCGTGCTGTGCGCGCTCGCGGCCCCGCCGCGGCTGCGCTTGCGGTACTGCTGCATCTCGGCGTCCATCGTGGTCGGCAGCCCGTCGATCACGATCGTGCCGCGCTTGGGCCGGCCGTCGGCCCCGACCGGGAGGAGCACCCGGTCGCGGAACTTCGGATCCAGGTACCGCTCGAAGAGGTCGGGCGGCTCCATGATGTGCATGTCGGAATCGACGAAGCGCAGATTGTCTTTCATCGGTCGGGTCTCCTGTTCCCTCAGACCTTGTCGTAGGCCAGCCGCTTGACCTTGTCCATGTTGGTGCCCTCGATGCGGATGAGGCGGGTCGGCCCGTCCCGGCGCGGGGAGTGCAGATCCCCCTCGTTGTAGACGTGAGCCGTCCCGGGCTTCAGGGGATAGCTCCGGACGTGCCGCACCTTCCCGGGCTTCGTCTCGCTCGCCGGCTCGACGAGGGCCCAGTCGTTCATGACCGTCTCGCCGCGCGCCTGGCCGTAGATGGCCCAGGTCGGCCCGTGATCGTGGGGGTTGCTCTCGCGCGCGCCCTTGTAGACGTGGGCGAGGATGCAGAAGCCGAGCTGCGGATCCTCGAAGAGGATCTTGCGCTCGGGCACGTCGTCCCCCAGGTGCCGGGCGACGAACACGTCGTCCTTCAGAACCTCCTCCACCAGCGCCCGGACCTTCTCGCGCCCGGCGGGGCCGGGCGCCGCCGCGAGGATGTCGTGCATCTTGGCCGCCAGCTGCTCGAGGGTGTGGCCCATGGAGGTCTCCTTCGGCTAGAGGGACGTGAGGAACGCGATCATGGCGTCGTTGACTTCCTTCGGGCGCTCCTGCTGCGTCCAGTGCCCGCAGCCGGGGAGCATGACCGTGGCGCGGAGCTCAGGGACGAACTTCTTCAAGCTCGGCACGAGCTGGTCCATACCCGGAAAGGAGATTACCAGATCCCGATCTCCCACCACGTACAGGGCCGGCACGGTGACGCGCGCCTTGGCGTAGGGCGCCAGGAGCTCCCAGTTGCGGTCGATATTGCGGTACCAGTTGAGCCCCCCGCGAAAGCCGGCGCGGGAGAACTCCCCGGCGAAGAAGTCGATGTCGGCCTCGGTGAGCCACGGCGGCAGGACCGCCGGGTCCGTGGTGTGGGTGAGAAAGCCGCCGGCTCTGGGCACCATGAACAGGCCGCTCCCGTGGCCTTCTCCGGATCCCGAGAAGGCGAGCCGGCGCATGGTGGCGCGGACGTCGCGGCCCAGCTCCGCCTCCGCCACCCCCGGGGCCTGGAAGTAGAGCTGGTAGAAGATCGCGTCGGCGGTCTGCGGCATCACGGTGGACGGCCGGGCCGAGCCGCGCGGGCGGAACGGCACGCTGAGCCCCATCACCGCGCGGAAGCGGTCGGGGCGCAGGAGCGCGGCGTGCCAGGCGACGGGGGCGCCCCAGTCGTGGCCCGCGATCGCCGCGGGCCCGCCGCCCAGCGCGTCGACCAGCCCCACCATGTCGCCCACCAGGTGGAGCAGCGTGTACTGGTCGATCTCGGCCGGCTGGTCGGTGCCCCCGTAGCCCCGCATGTCCGGGGCCACCGCGTGGAAGCCCGCGTCCGCGAGCGCCGCGAGCTGGTGACGCCAGGAGTACCAGGACTCCGGGAAGCCGTGGCAGAGGAGCACGAGCGGCCCCTCGCCCTGCTCGGCCACGTGCATGCGGATGCCGTTCGTCTCCACCGTCCGGTGCCGCACGTCGCCCATCGCCCCCTCCGCGGGCCCTATTGTATACTCCGTTCACTCATGCCCAGGGTGCGCGAAATCGAGGACGATGGCGGCGACCCCATCCTGAAGGACGTGTTCGCCAAGGAGCGGGAGATCTTCGGCGGGCTGCTGAATCCCACCAAGGTCTTCGCGCACTGCCCGCCCATCATGAAGGCGGCCAAGCAGCTCGGCGCCTCCATCGAGAAGTCCGGACGACTGCCCGCCGCGCTGCTGCCCCTGATCTACCTCCGCGTCGCCCTGATCAACGGCTGTCCCTTCTGAATCGACATCAATGCATCCCGTGGGATGCAGGCGGGAGCGGACGAGGACAAGGTGCGGGAGATCCCGACCTGGCGGGAGAGCCGGCGCTTCTCGGACGCCGAGCGCGTGGCGCTGGAGTACGCGGAGGCCATGACCATCACCGGCCGGCGGGTCAGTGACGAGCTGTTCGCGCGGCTTCGGGCCTGCTACGACGAGGCCCAGATCGTCGAGCTCACCGCCGCGGTGGCGCTCGAGAACTTCCGCAGCAAGTTCAACGTGCCCCTCGGCGTCGCGGCCCAGGGCTTCTGCGTGCTATGAGCCCGCGCAAGCGCATCGGCGTGATGGTGCCCTCCACGAACACCACGTGCGAGGCCGACTTCCAGCTCACCGTCCCGCGCGAGGTCACCATCCACGGCCAGCGCCTGTGGATGACCAACGAGGGCACCGGCGACGACGCGTACGTGCGCATGAACGGCGAGATCGAGAGCGGGGCCCGCTACCTGGCCACCGCCCACGTGGACGTCGTGGTCTACGGGTGCACCACCGGCAGCTTCTACAAGGGGCCGGGCTGGGACATCGAGATGCTCGAGCTGATCCGGCGCGAGGCGCGGGTGCCCGCGGTGGCCACCAGCCCCTCGGTGGTGGAGGCGCTCCGCTTCTTCGGGGCCCGGCGCCTCTCGGTGGCCACGCCGTATCCCGAGTGGAACAACCGGCGGCTGCGCGCCTACCTCGAGGCCCAGGGCTTCGAGGTGCTGAACGTGGACGGCGAGCCGCGCGCCGCCGCCTCCGGTAACCAGGGCATCAACGATCAGGATCCGGACGAAGTGGCGGAGTTTGCGGCGCGGGTCTGCCGGCCCGAGGCGGATGCCCTGCTCTGCTCCTGCACCGCGTGGCGGTCGGTCGAGGCCATCGCGGCCATCGAGGCGCGCACCGGCAAGCCCGCGGTGAGCTCCAACCAGTCCACGATATGGACCGCGCTCCGCGCCCTCGGTATCACCCGCCCGATCACCGGCTTCGGCCGGCTGCTGGAGAACCTGACTCCGGCGCGTCCCGCCCCCGCCGCCCGCTAGTCATCGCCCCGCCGCGCGGAAATCGGTCCCCTTCGAGCGAGCCCGATCGGCTATACTGGAGCCGTCTTCACTGAAGATACTGGTAGGCCCTCGCGACCCTGCCATCCTCCAGCGCCCTCGCTCGCAACGCACCGCTGCCGCGCTGCTGATGTCGCCCGCAGAGGAGTCCCCCGTGAGTCGCATGCCCTCGAAGACCTTCACCTGCGGCGTGGTATCCGAGACCGTCTCCATCGCGTTGCGGCGGCGCAACTCCATGGCCGGCCGCGGCAAGCTGTTCGTCGCGTGCAGCGAGAAGGACTGCCAGTACATCGACGAGAACGAGCCGCCCTGCCCGCTCACGCTCGCGCTCTTCAACGACGAGATCAACCAGCGGATGATCGCCGAGTAGCCGACCCCCTTCACTGAAGTCAGGGAGCCCGACATGGATGCCGCCAACCCGACGAAACCGGTCCCGCTGATCAAGCCCGCGCGATGCGCCTCTCCCATCGAGGTCGATCCGAGCGATCTGGAAGTTCCCGCCGCCACCGTCAAGACCTGGATCAACCACCTCCGGGCGCACGGCTGGACCGATCACGATCTCGACATCCACTGGATCAGTCGCGCGCGCAGCGGGGTGATCCGCTAGGCCCGGGCGGTCAGCGGGGCGGCGCCACTCCGAGGCACGAGACCTTCTTCCTCGCGCACAGGGCGCACGCGCTGGCCGGCACCAGCGTGATCGCCGGGCCCGGATCGGCGAAGATCTCGTCCATCACCATCGTGACGTCCGGCTTCGTATAGCTCCGGTCCAGGTTCTCCTTCGTCAGCTTGACGAGGCAGCGCGCGCAGAGGAACCGGCCGCGGAACTCGCCGTGCAGCAGGCTGGCCACGACGCGCCGGACGAAATCGCCGACCGTGTAGACCGTGGTGGAGGACGAGGGCCGGAGGGCGCTCACCTCTTACCGGGCCGGACCTTCCGGCTCTGGAGCGCGAGGAGGCGGTCCCGGGCCGTGGCGCACAGGGTCACGAGGTGGGCGCCGAAGCCGGTCACCCCGGTGGCGAGGAGCGAGAAGACTCCCGGTGGCTTCTTCTTCATGGGGCTCCCTTCGAGACGGGACGTTCTACCGTTGGAGACGGGATCGAGGTCGAGCCAGATGCCGGTGAGCCGCGCGGGCCCAGAGGAAGGCTCTACAACAGTAACACGTCTGTTACACGTCCTTGAGCTCGATCTCGATGAACGTGAACTCGAAGGCATTCGCGTTGCGGACGTCGTGCTCGACCCCGGCCTCGCGATAGTAGGGCTCGCCGGTCCGGAGCGCGCTGGTCGTCTCTCCCGCTGCGCTGGTGGCGGCCAGCGTGCCGGTGGTGAGCGGCACCACGACGTAGGCATACTCGTGGCGATGATGGCCGGTGCGCGCCCCGGGCGCGAAGCGCCACTCGGTGACCCGCACCCGGGCATTGTCGACCTTGACGGCGGGTACCGCGGCCGCGTCGCTCATCGCGTGTCTCCTTTGGCTTCGAGCTCCGCCCAGCGGGCGTAGAGCCGGTCCACTGCCGCGCGCGCGGCCTCCAGCGCCTCGAGGCGCGCCTGCAGGGCCACCGGATCCGACGCGATGCCGGGATCCTCCGCCGCCCGGCGGCAGGTGTCCACCGCGGTCTCCGCTTCCAGGATCGCCGCCTCCATCGCGTCGAACTCCCGCTGCTCCAGATACCCCAGCCTCTTGCCCCGCCCCCGCGCCCTCTCCCCCTCTCGCCTCTGGGGAGAGGGCAGGGTGAGGGGCGTGGTGGTGAGGGGCGTGGTGGTGAGGGAACCGCCGGGCTTTCGCCCACTGGCCAGCCGCGCCACCTCCCACTGCGCGTAGTCGGCGAACGTCTCCGCCCCCCCGCGGCCGTCCAGCGCCACGATACCGGTCGCCACGCGATCCAGCATGAACCGGTCGTGGGTCACGAGCACCAGCCCCCCCTCGAACGCGATCAGGCTCTCCTCGAGCACGTCGAGCGTCGGGATGTCGAGATCGTTGGTCGGCTCGTCGAGGATCAGGAGATCGGCGGGCTCGCGCATCAGCCGCGCGATGTGGATGCGAGCCTGCTCGCCGCCGGAGAGCCGGCCCACCGACACCTCGAGCTGCTCGGGCGAGAACAGGAACCGCTTGGCCCAGGCCGCCACGTGCAGGGTCCGCCCCTCCCAGGTGACGTTGTCGCCCTCGGGGGCGAGCGCCCGCCGCAGCGACTGGGTGGGATCGAGCCCGGACCGCTGCTGCTCGAAGCGGACGATGCGCAGCCCGTCCGCGCGCTCGATCGTGCCCGCGTCGGGCGCCAGCGCGCCCGCCAGCACGTCGAGCAAGGTGGTCTTGCCGCTGCCGTTCGGCCCCATGAGGCCGATGCGCGTACCGGGCGTGATGATGAGGTCGAGGCCCCGCACGAGCGTCCGACCGCCGCGCGACTTCGTCACGCCCTGGGCGACGAGCAGCCGGCGCGATCGCCGGCCCGAGGCGGTGAAGTCGATCTCGGCCGAGCGGGTGACCGCCCGCGCGCGCGCGTCACCGAGCTCCTCGATCAGCCGGCCCGCCTCCTTGATGCGGCCCTTGGCCTTGGTGGAGCGGGCCTTGGCGCCCCGCCGCAGCCACTCGATCTCGCGGCGGACGGTATTGGCGAGCGACTCCTCGTAGGCCGCCTGTCCGCGCAGGAACTCGTCGCGCCGGGTGAGGAACTCGCTGTACCGACCCTCGGTCTCGAAGAGACCGCTCGGGTAGACGCGGTTGACCTCGAGCATGCGGGTGGCCACGTGCTCCAGGAAGTAGCGGTCGTGGCTCACCACGAGACAGGCCCGCGCCCCCCGCTCCGTGAGCAGACCCTCGAGCCAGAGGATGCCCTCCACGTCGAGGTGGTTCGTGGGCTCGTCCATCAGGAGGACGTCGGGCTCGCCCGCCAGCTCGCGCGCGATGGCCAGGCGCTTGCGCCAGCCCCCGGAGAGCGCGGCCACCTCGGCGCGCCCGTCGTCGAAGCCGGCGCGGCCCAGAACCAGCGCGATGCGGCCCGCGCGCTCGTACACGTCCATCGCCGGGAGCGCGGCGGTGAGGGCATCCTCGACGGTGCCCTCGGGCGGGAAGACGGGATCCTGCGGAACATAGCCCACGCGCACCCCACTGCGGAGCGAGCGCTGGCCGCGGTCGGGCGACTCGATCCCGGCGAGGATTCGGAGGAGGGTGGACTTGCCGGCGCCGTTGGGCCCGACCAGCCCCACCTGGTCCCCTTCGAAGAGGCCGAACGACAGCCCCTCGAAGAGGGACCGGGGGCCGTGCGCCTTGCCCACCCCCTCACAGCTCAGAAGAAGCGAACGGGGCACGCGCGGCTACTTCTTCTCCTTCTTCGGTTTCTTCTTCTCCTTCTGCATGCTCCGGCCTTTGGCCATGTGCTCACCTCCCTTCCCTGATCGCGGCGATCTTGCGATCACGCTCGCCCGCCATCCGCTCCGTGTCGCGGCGCAGCGCCTCGTTGAGCTGCTCGACTTCCTCGTGGCTGGCCGCCTTCCGCATCGCGGCCTGGTGCAGGATCTCGCGCTCCGCCCCCTTGGCCTGGTACATCTGTCGGACCTCGGCGATGGCCGCCTTCTGCTCGTCGGTCAGCGGGCGATCGGGTGTGCTCGAGTCCTTGTCCTTCTGACGGAGGCGCTCCATCGCCAGCTCGAGTGCGCTCTTCGGAGTATCGTCGGTCATGTCGCTCCGTAGTGTAGCAGAGGCCTATCCGAGCATTAGCACGGTGCGTGAGACCTCGCCGGCCTTCATGGCGCGGAACGCCTCGTTGACGTCCTCGAGCTTCCCGCGCCGGGTGATCATCTCGTCCAGCTTGAGGCGGCCCTGGCGGTAGAGCTCGATGTAGTGCGGCATGTCCACCTTGAAGCGGTTACTGCCCATGCTGCAGCCCTGGATCTTCTTCTCGCGGAGGAACATGGGGCCGTCCAGCTCGATCTTCTGCCCCACCGGGATCATGCCGACCACGGTGGCGGTGCCCCCGGGCTTGATGCAGTCGAAGCACTGCTCGGCCGCGAGCTTGAGGCCGATGCACTCGAAGGAGTAGTCCACCCCGCCGTTGGTCAGCGCCCGGATCTGCTTTACCGGATCGTCGGCCTTGGCGTTCACCCCGTGCGTCGCCCCGAGCTCCTTGGCGGTGGTGAGCTTGGACTCGACGGTATCCACCGCGATGATCATGCGGGCGCCCGCGATGCGCGCCCCCTGCACCGCGGCCAGGCCGACGCCGCCGGCGCCGAAGACCGCGACGGTCGAGCCCGCCTCGATGCGCGCGGTATTCAGCACCGCGCCCACCCCGGTGGTGACCCCGCAGCCGATCAGGGCGGCGCGGTCGAGCGGCATGCTGTCGTCGATCTTCACCAGCGCGTTCTCGTGCACCAGCATCTGCTCCGCGTAGGCCGAGAGGTTGGCGAACTGGTTGACCGGCTGCCCCTTCCACGAGAGCTTCGGCGGATCCGTCTTGGCGCGCACCGGCCGCGTCTGGCAGAGGTGGGTCTTACCGGTGAGGCAGTAGTCGCAGTGCCCGCAGAAGACGGACAGGCAGGCGATGACGTGATCGCCCGGCTTGAACTCGCTCACCTGCAACCCCACCGCCTCCACGATGCCGGCGGCCTCGTGGCCGAGGATGGCGGGCGTGGGGAACGGGTAGAAGCCGTCCACGAAGTGCAGGTCGCTGTGGCAGACGCCGGAGGCCACCGTGCGCACCAGCACCTCCCGGCCGATGGGCTTGTCGATGTCGACGTTCTCGATCGTGAGCGGCTGGTGGGGCCCGTGGAACACGGCTGCCTTCATGATGGCCTCCTCTGGGGATCCGTCGCGGGTTGACTCGCCCAGACAGGTAACGCCCCCCGGCCCGACGTGTCAAGGGCCCTTGACAGCTCGGCGGCCTCTGTCGCAGCATCGGCCCGCCATGTTCGCCTACGTCGGCGGCTACACGTCGAAGGACCGCAACGGGCGGGGCGACGGCATCAACGTCTACCGGATCGACGAGAGCTCCGGGGCCTGGGGCCACGTCCAGCGCCTGGGCGATCTGGTCAACCCCTCGTGGCTCACGCTCGATCGCCGGCGCCCGGTGCTCTACTCCGCGCACGGCGAGGGCCACGAGGCCACCGCCTACGCGATCGAGCCCGCGAGCGGCCGGCTCCGGGTCCTCAATCGCCAGCCGACCCAGGGCAAGAACGGGGTGCGGCTCGGGATCGACGCCTCCGACCGCTTCCTGGTCTGCGCCAACTACGGCTCGGGGACCGTCGCGGTGCTCCCGATCGAGCCGGACGGCTCGATCGGGCCGCTCCGCGACCTGGTCCCGCTCACCGGCCAGACCGGCCCGCACCCGACCGAGCAGACCAGCGCGCACCCGCACGACGTCGCCTTCGACCCGCGCGGGCGCTTCTGCCTGGTCCCGGACAAGGGCCTCGACGCGGTCTTCGTCTTCCGCGTCGAGGCGGACGGCAAGCTGATCCCGGCCACGCCGCCGTGGGTCGCCAGCCGGGCGGGAGCGGGGCCGCGGCACGCCGGCTTCCACCCGACCGGGCCGTTCGCCTACGTCCTCAACGAGCTCGACTCCACGCTGACCACGTACGGCTTCGACGCCGACACCGGCGCCCTGGAGCCGCGCCAGACCGTCGGCACGCTGCCACCCGCGTTCACCGGCCCCAACACCACGTCCGAGATCGCGGTCGCCCCGTCGGGCCGCTTCATCTACGCCTCGAATCGCGGCCACGACAGCGTCGCCATCTTCGCGGTGGAGCCGGGCACCGGCACGCTCTCCCCGCTGCGCTGGGAGCCGACCCGGGGCAAGACGCCGCGGTTCGTCGGCCTCGACCCGGCGGGAGCGATGCTCTACGCGGCCAACCAGGACAGCGACACCATCGTGGCCTTCGGCGTGGACCGGCAGGCCGGCACCCTCACCCCCACCGGCCAGATCGTCGCGGTGGGCAGCCCCAGCACCATCGTCTTCGCTAGAACCTTCCGGTAGAAAGGGACCGCCATGCAGACCGTCCAGATGACCCGCGACGAGATCGCGGCGCGCACCGGCCGCTTCGCCGAGCTCCAGCCGATGGAGTTCATGAAGAACGACACCACGGTGAGCCAGGCCGCCAAGGACATCATCCTGGCCCGCAAGCTGATGCCGGTGGTGCTGGAGCGCACCCAGTCCGCCTTCGGCAACGATGCGCCGATCTACAACGCGGCCGGCCTCACCATGTTCATCTCGATCATGCCGCCGGGCCAGGGACCGTGCCTGCACGCGCACGTGAAGACCTTCGAGACCTTCACGGTGCTGGAGGGCACGCTCGAGTTCTCGCTCAACGACGACGGGGGCGAGAAGCTCGTGCTGAACCGGTGGGACACCTTCTCGTGCCCGCCGGGCGTGAACCGGGGCTTCCGCAACGTGGGTACGAAGGACGCGGTGCTGCTGACCGTCATCACCGGCGGGATCAACGACCGCAACGACATCGGGCTGCCGCCCGCCATCGCCAGGCAGATCGAGGCGGTGGACCCGCACGCGCTCGAGGTGTTCAAGACCAAGATGGGTCTGCGCTTCGACGCCGGAAGCTAGTCGACGGGGGCCTCGACGGGGTCAGGTCTTACATTCCGACATTTCGATCGCCTGAGGGCTGCTCCGCTCCTCCACGGAAATGTCGGAATGTAAGACCCGACCCCAGTCTAGGGGACGCCGTCGACGAGCACGACGTTGGTGCGGCCGGCGCGCAGGCGCATCGCCTTGGGCTCGCGGTACTCCTCGGAGTCGTACCAGCGGTGGGCGTGCTCCATGCTCGGGAACTCGAGGATCACCAGGCGGTTGGGTTTCCAGTCGCCCTCCATCGTCTGGTGGGCGCCGCCACGCACGATGAAGCGACCGCCGAACGGGGCGAGCGTCGCCGGCACCCGCTTGCGGTACTCCTCCATCGTGGCGGGGTCGGTCACCGTCACCTCCGCGATGACGTAGGCGGGCATGGCCGTCTAGCCCCGCTTGCGGCGCGCCACGCCGGTGCGCACCGCGGCGTCGGCCACCGCGGAGGCCACCGCGGGTACCACGCGCGGGTCGAACATCGAGGGCGTGATGTACTCCTCGGAGAGCTCGGCGTCCGACACGATGCTGGCGAGCGCGTGGGCGGCGGCCAGCTTCATCTCGTCGTTGACCTTGCGCGCCCGCACGTCGAACAGGCCCTTGAAGAAGCCGGGGAAGCCGCACGAGTTGTTGATCTGGTTCGGGTAGTCCGACCGACCGGTGGCCATCACCTTCACGTACTTGCCGGCGTCCTCCGGCATGATCTCCGGGGTCGGGTTGGCCATCGCGAAGACGATCGCGTCGCGATGCATGGCACCGAGATCGTCCGGCTTCACGACGCCCGGCCCGCTCAGCCCGATGAACACGTCGGCGCCGACCATCGCGTCGCGCACCGTCCCCCGGAGCCCCTCCGCGTTCGTGTGCTCGGCGAACCACGTCTTCATCGGGTTCATGTTCTCGGCGCGGCCGCGATAGAGCGCGCCCGCGCGGTCGCACGCCACGATGTTGCGCGCGCCCTCCCGCATCATCAGCTTCGCGGTGGCGATCGCGCTGGCGCCCGCGCCGGTGAACACGATCTTCACGTCGTTGAGCTTCTTGTTCACGACCTTCAGCGCATTGAGGAGCGCGGCCAGCGTGACCACCGCGGTGCCGTGCTGGTCGTCGTGGAAGACCGGGATGTCGAGATCGGCCTGCAGCCGCTCCTCGATCTCGAAGCAGCGGGGCGCCGAGATGTCCTCGAGATTGATCCCCCCGAAGATCGGCGAGATCGCCTTCACGGTGCGCACGATCTCGTCCACGTTCTTGGTGTCGAGCGCGATCGGGAACGCGTCCACGCCCGCGAACGCCTTGAAGATGAGGCACTTGCCTTCCATGACGGGCAGCGCCGCCGCCGGCCCGATGTCGCCCAGCCCCAGCACCGCGGAGCCGTCGGTGACGACCGCCACCGTGTGCTGCTTGATCGTGAGGTTGTAGACCTTCTCCGGATCGGCGTGGATGGCCATGCACACGCGGGCGACTCCGGGCGTGTAGGCCATCGACAGATCGTCGCGGGTCTTCACCGCCACCCGCCCGTTGACCTCGATCTTGCCCCCGAGGTGCATCAGGAACGTGCGGTCGGAGACGTTGACCACCGTGACCTCCGGATCCTGCCGCAGGCGCTCCACGATGGCCTGCCCGTGGGCCTCGTCCGAGGCCTTGAAGGTGATGTCCCGGGTCATCTCCTTCTGACTCGCCTCCACCACGTCCACCGCTCCGATGTCGCCACCGGCCTCGCCGATGGCGGACGTGATCCGGCCGAGCATGCCCGGCTTGTTGGCGAAACGGATGCGGACGGTCAGGCTATTGCTGGCGACGGGCGTGTTGCGGCTCATGGTGGCCTCCTTGCCGGGTTGTCACGGGGGAGGCCAAGAATAGTCGAGTCGCGGCGTCGACGCAAGCCGACGCCGGCCCAGGTGGGATCGTCAGGCCTTGAGGAACGCCTGCACGGCCCGCGCGGTGGCGTCGGGCTGCTCGAGATGCGGCGCGTGCCCGGCGCCCGGCACCACCTCGAGCCGGGTATCCTTGATCCGGCCCGCGAACTCCTGGGCGTACACCCGCGGGACGAGGCGGTCGTGCTCGCCCCAGAGCAGCAGGGTCGGCGCGGTGATGCGGTGGATGCGCTTCCTGAGACCCTTGTCCGGGATCGGCCAGATGAACTTGCCGGTCGCCCCCATGGCCCACGTGAGGCGCGTCCGCGCGAGGGCGCCCGCCTCCGCCTCGGTGGGCACCATGAACATCGCCTTGGCGGCGGGGCCGTCCGGCCGGTGGAAGACGTACGCCGGCATCTCCGCCGGCCCCTGCAGCATCCAGTTGATCACCGGCGCGTCGTCCCGCCAGAGGCCGATCGGATCCATGAGGGCCAGCCGCTTCACCCGCGCCGGCTGGAGCGCCGCGACCTCGCACGCCATCATGGCCCCGAAGGAGTGGCCGGCGAGCATGACGTCGCGCAGCGCGAGCTGCTCGAGCAGCTCGTCGTAGCAGAGCACCAGGTCCCACAGGGAGTCCACGTGCCGGATCGCGTCCGGCTCGCCCGGCGTCGTGCCCGGGTGCTCGGGCGCGTAGACCGTGAACGGCCGCGCGAGCGCATCGAGGAACGGGCCCCACGTGAGCCCCCACGGACCGTGGAAGAAGACCACCGCGGGCCCGCTGCCCTGGACGTGGACGCGAATGGGTACACGGCCATTCCAGACCGTGACGGTCCGGGGCCCGGACCCCTCACCACCCACCCCCTCACCACCCACCCCCTCACCACCCACCCCCTCACCCTGCCCTCTCCCCCGAGGGGAGAGGATGTCGGGGGCGGTCACTGCTCTCTCCCTGGCGAGTAGAGGGTGTTAGGAGCGGTCACTGCCCTCTCCAGGGGGGAGAGGGGGTCCGGCGGGGTCATCGGGTCGCGCCGGCGGGCTGGCGGCTGCCGCGCAGGCTCTTCGGCCACCAGTGGTTCTCCCAGCCCTTGTCGTCCCAGATCGCGCGCAGCGAGGGCAACACCTCGCGCGCGAAGAGATCGATGTTCTTGAGCGTCAGCTCGTGCGGCATCGAGCCGATCTGCACCAGCACCATCAGGTTGCCCACGTGGAGGCGCTTGATGACCTCCTCGGTCAGGCGCTCCCGGACGGTGGCTGGGCTGCCCGCGATGACGTAGCCCTTGTCCACGAAGTCCTTGTAGCGGAGCGTCTTGGGATCCTCGGCCCGGCGCACCGGGTTGCGGTTGGCCGCGAGCAGGCTCGGGTAGTCCTGGTTGCCCGGCGGCGCGAACCACTGCGGCGGCACGTGCAGGCACTTGTGATAGAAGTACTCGACGTGCCCGGCGTAATCGGCCTCCGCCTGCGCGTCGGTCTCGGATACCGCCACGAGCTGCAGGAAGCCCGCCCGGTAGGGATTCCGCTCGAGCCCTTTCTTGTCCACCACGTCCCAGTAGCCGTCCATCATGGTGGTGGCGGCGCGGGCGCCCGCGTAGGAGAGGAAGCAATAGCAGACGTTGTGCTCGGTGGCGAAGTCGAAGGTGCTGATGCTGCCCGAGCCGGGCACCCACACCGGCGGGTGCGGCTCCTGCACCGGCCGCGGCCAGAGGTTCACCTGGCCGAGCTGGAAGTACTTCCCGTTCCACGCGAAGATCTCCTTCGCCTGCCACGCCTTCAGCACGAGCTCGAAGGCCTCGCGGTACCGCTCGCGGTGCTCCATCGGGGTGATGCCGTAGGCCAGGTTGACGTCCATCGGGCTGCCGAGCGGCAGGCCCGCGACGAGACGGCCCCCGCTGATGCAGTCGAGCATGGCGTACTCCTCGGCCACCCGGACCGGCGGCGAGGTCGTCGGCAGGGTCATGCCCATCTGCACGATGGCCACATCGAGGCCGTTGGTCTGCTTGGCCAGCACGCTGCCCATCAGGTTGGGGCTCGGCATGAACCCGTAGGCGTTCTGATGGTGCTCGTTGGTGCACACGCCGTCGAACCCCGCCCGGGCCGCGTGGAGCAGCTCATCGAGCGTCCAGTTGTAGTACTGGCCCACGCGCCGGGCGTCGGCCAGCTCCCACCAGGGCGGGGTGACCCAGACGCTCTCGTAGCGGCGTTCGAAGTCCGGGGGCAGCTCGCGGTGGGGCATCAGGTGGAACGCGCTGACTTTCATGGCCGATCGATCTCCCTTCCAACTCGGATGCGGGCAGCATAAGCGAGCCGGCCGGCCGGCTCAAGTTTGCGGAGGATGCGGCCCGGCTCGGCTAGACTCATCCCCAGAAGCGTGGAAACCCCGGGTGCGCCGCCCACATTGCCCGAAGTCGTGTCCGCGGTGGTGACCGCGTGGCGGAATCTGGCCGCCTATCCCCCAGGCCACCCCGCCCGGTCCTCGGCGCTCGCCACCGCCCATGCCCGCGTGCGCGCGTACCTGGCCGTCGCGAGCCCCCTGATGCTCGGGATCGGGCGAGACGGACTCGTCAGCGCCGGCAAGAAGATCCAGACTCCCCAGGTACGGGCCTTCGCGCGCGCTCTCTATCGGCGCAACGGCGGCCTGCTGCGGATCGAAGAGGACGTGGAGCTTGCCGAGCTCGAGCGTTTCCTGGCCATCCTGGGCGACACCGGGCCCGCCCGCGACCAGCCGATTACCGGCGACGAGCTGCCGGCCGCCGGCATCACGCGCATCTCGGTCTCGGCCATCGACTACAGCGCGCTGGTGACGACCACGGACCTGACGCCGACCGGGGCGGAGGAGGGCTCGCTCTGGGACGGGCTCCTGGAGTCGCTGCTGGCCGCGGAGCCGATAGGGACCGGGGCCGACGTCTCGGGCCCGCGCGAGCGCACCTCGGCCGACACCATCGCCTCCCTGTTCCGCGGCGGGCCCGGCACGGGTGGACCCGGCGCCGGCGGACCGGGGGGCGGGGGCCCGGGCGGTGGAGGAACCGGGGGCCCGGGCGGTGGGGGCGCCGGCGGTCGAGGCTGGGGCGGGGGCGGGAGTGGACGGGGAAGCGGCCGGGGCGGCGGCGGGTTCGACTCGGCAGGCGCGGCGGCGGGGCCGGGCGGCCGCCTCGGCATGGCCGCCGCGTACACCCTCGCCGGCCTGATAGGCACCCGCCTGGAGAGCGCCGACAGCGACGAGCGGGAGAAGCTCGCGCCGCAGATCATCCAGCTCCTCCGGGCGCTCCCCGGCGAGGTCCGCGAGCCGGTGCTGGCCGCCGCGCTCCGGACGCTCACCCGCGAGGACACCGCGAGCGCGCACCTGGCCAGCCTGGCCGCGGCTCTCCCGGCCGCCGACGTGCTCCGGGGTCTGCGCCGGCTCGCGCGCGAGCAGGGCCAGCTCTCGAGCCACGCGCTCCAGATGGCCCAGGCGCTGGCCGAGGCGCACGAGACGATGGGGCCGGCGCCGGCGCTGCCCGAGCCGCCCGCGGACTTCGCGGAGATGGCCGCGCTGTTCCGCGAGGAGGACGTGGACCGTTACAACCCCGAGGACCATCGCGCGCTGCTGGCCCAGAAGCCCACGGTGGACCTGGACGCGATCGCGGTCGACCTGACCGCCGATCCCGACGCCTTCGGGCCCGACACCGAGAGCGACGATGCCATCGAGCGACGTGTCGTCACGACGCTGCTCGACATGACCGCGGGCTCGCCCGACGTCGTACAGCCGCTCGTCCTCGGCCGCCTGCGGGAGATCTTCGTCCGCTCGCTCCAGCTGAGCCGCTTCGCCCAGGCCGTCGGCATCATTCGCGCCGTGCGCGAGCTGGCCGCGGACCCGAGCCTGGCGGCGCGGCGCGAGGCGCTCGACGAGTTCCTGGTCAATCTCGCCGACGCCCCCTCCCTGGCCGCCCTCGTGGCCGCGAGCCGGCAGCCGGGCGGGCCCCCCTTCGTCCAGGTGCAGACCCTGGTCCTGGCGCTGGGCGCCTCGGCGGCCCGCGGGCTCCTCGAGGCGCTGGCCGCCGAGGAGGATCGGGGGCGCCGCCTGCGGCTGATCGAGCTCGCGGCCTCGCTGGGCCCCGCCATCGTGCCGGAGACGCGGCGCCTGCTCGCGGATCCGCGCTGGTACGTGGTGCGGAACATGGTGCTGCTCCTCCGGCGGGTGCAGGACCGCTCGGCCATGAGCGAGATCCTGCGCTGCGCCGATCACGCGGACCTCCGGGTGCGGCTCGAGGCCATCCGCGCGCTATTCACCTTCGACTCCAAGGTGCCGCGCGAGCTGCTCGCGCGGACCATCAACCACCCCGACCCGAGGCTGGCGGAGGCGGCCGTGCTGCTCAGCGGCCAGCACGGCATCACCCAGGCCACCGACCTGCTGGTGGAGATCCTGCGCCGATGGGACCTCTTCGGGCGGAAGCGCTCGATGCGGCTCAAGGCGCTCCGGGCCCTGGCCGACCTGGGCGACCCGGCCGTGCTGCCGCGGCTCGGCCGCTTCTTCTGCGAGTGGCCGTTCCCGCTGGTGGCGATCGAGGAGCGCCGGTCCGCCTACCGGTACCTGAGCGCCTACGACTCCGGCGCCCGCGGCCCTTGGGTGGCACGGGGCAAGAGGTCCCGGGATCCCGTGATCCGCGACATCTGCCGTGGGCTCGCGAAGGCGGACCCCTGCACCCCGGCCGAGAGCGCCCCGGCCGGTGGCGCGCCGGGAAGCGACCCGGAATGAGCGAGCCGACGATTCCGGGTGCGCTCTCCGCGGTGGACCGGCTGGTGGTCAGCCTCGTCGCCGGGATCAACATGCGCGCGCTCTACGCCTCCGAGCACCCGGCGCTCGCCAGCCACGTGGACCGCATCATGGAAGCGGTGACCGCGGCCTGCCAGGAGCGGCAGCAGGATTCGCTCACGTTCCTGGTGGTCGGGCAGGATCTGGTGGTGGAGACGCAGCCCCTGCGGACGGGGAGCCTCTATCACCAGCAGTTCATCCGGGCGCTCACCCGCCGCGGGGTCGAACGGCTGACGGTGGCGCGCGGCCTCGAGGCCGAGGAATGCGTGCGCTTCCTGACCCCGATGGCGCTCGGCGGCGTGCCGGTGTCCACCCGGTACATCACGGTGGGCCGGGTCGAGCTACAGGCCGCCGGGCTCGAGGAGGGCCCCGGCCCCGGGACCGGCGCGGGCGGAGGACCGGGCGCGGGGCCGGGGGGCGACTCCGCGATCGAGGCGCTGACCGCGCAGAGCGTGGACGGCGCGCGCGATGCCTTCACCGAGTTCCGCACCGACCGGCGCGGCGGCCTCGTGCGCCTCGAGCAGGTGGTGTGGAGCCTCATGGACGCGCTCCAGCGGGCCACGCGCGAGATCCTGCCCCTGGCCCCGCTCAAGACGCACGACGACTACACCTTCGTACACTCGGTGAACGTCTCGCTCCTCACCCTGGCCCAGGCGCGCTCGTTCGGCATCGAGGGGGCCCGGCTGCACGCCATCGGGCTCGCCGCCTTCTTGCACGACATCGGCAAGCTCAAGATCCCGCTCGAGGTGCTCAACAAGCCAGGCAAGCTCGAGGGCGACGAGTGGCGGATCATGATGGGCCACGCCCAGGAGGGCGCCACCCACCTCTGCGGCGTCGAGGGCAGCCATCCCCTCACCATCCTGGTCGCCTACGAGCACCACATGCGCTATGACGGCCAGCCGAACTATCCGCTGCCGCGCATCGGCCGCCGGCCCACCCTGGCGAGCCAGATGACCGCCATCTCCGACGTCTACGACGCGATCTGTACCACGCGCCCGTACGCGAAGGCCCGCTCGCGCGGGTTCGCGGTGAGCGTGCTCACCGGGCGCGTGGGCACCTTCCACAGCCCCGCGCTGGTGGCAAACTTCGTCCGCATGGTCGGCGTCGAACCCACCCGCCCCCCGGCGGAGACGGCCGGGTAGGAGAGCCCTCGTGGCGGGGACCGGTCGGCACTTCTCGATGATCCGCAGCTTTCACCTGGCGGATCTCTTCACCATCGCCAACGGCTTCTGCGGCGTGGCCGCCCTGTTCCAGGCCATGGGCTTCCTCGCCGGAGGCGAGCGCTGGCGCGTCGACGTGGCGGCCGGGCTCATCGTCCTGGCCCTGCTCTTCGATGTGCTCGACGGGCGCATCGCGCGCTGGCGGCACCGCGCGTCGCCGATGGGGCGCGAGCTCGACTCCCTGGCCGACGTGATCTCGTTCGGGGTGGCCCCGGCCGGGATCGCGTACGCTGCGGGGCTGCGGAGCGCGGTCGACCAGATCATCCTCATGTATTTCGTCGGCTGCGGCGTGAGCCGGCTCGCCCGCTACAACGTCACCGCGGAGGCCCTCGCGACCGAGACCGGCAAGGTGCGCTACTTCGAGGGTACGCCGATCCCGACCAGCGTCGTCCCGCTCGGGCTGCTGCTGCTGGCCTTCCACCGCGAGACCCTGTATCCGGTCACGATCGGCGGGCTCGAGCTGCATCTGGTCGGCCTGCTCTTCCTGCTGTCGGGCAGCCTGATGATCAGCAAGACCCTCAAGGTCCCGAAGCCGTAGGGCCATGACCGGGCGCCGGCGAATCGGGGTGCTGGTCCCGCCGGGGAACCCGACGGTGGAGCCCGAGCTCTACCGGATGGCGCCGCCCGGCGTCAGCCTGCACTTCGCCCGGCTGCCGGCGCCCCCATCGGACGGCTCGCCCGGTCGCGCGGCCTCCATGGAAGAGCGCACGCGCGCCTATCACGAGGGCCTCGACGGGCCGGCGCGGGCGCTCGGCCTCGTGCGCCCCGCGATCGTGGTGCTGGCCCACACCGCCACGAGCTACATGCTCGGCTGGGGGCGCGAGCAGCCGCTGGTCGACCGCGTCACCTCACTCTGCCGCGCGCCCGCCCTGCTCGCCGCGCACGCGGTGCGGGCCGCGCTCCGCCATCTGGGCGTGACGCGCCTCGCGCTCGGCACGCCGTATCCGGAATCGATCAGCCGGCAGGGTCGCGCGTACTGGGAGGCGGCGGGCTTCCAGATCGTCGGCCATCACCGCCTCGCGGGAGTGGCCAGCATCTACGATGAGCCCGAGGAGCGCGCGGCCGAGCTCGCGCGCCGGGCCGACGCGCCCGAGGCGCAGGCGGTGCTGATCAGCGGGACGGGGCTGCCGACCGTGTCGGCGCTCGAGGGCCTCGAGCGCGAGCTGGGCAAGCCCGTGATCAGCAGCAACCAGGCGTGTCTGTGGCGGGCGCTCCGTCTGGTCGGCGTGGGCGATCCGGTGGCGGGATTCGGGCGGCTGCTCCGGGAGGGCTGATCAGCGACGCAGGCGCCTCAGCACGCCGACCACGCCCTGCTCGCCGCCTCGCTGCGCGGTCAGGACCTGCACGCCGGCGGCCAGCGCGGGCCCGAGGTCGGGATCCTGCGGGTCGAGCGGGCCGTCGTGGAGCGCGTCGAGCCCCTCGGCGGTCAGCGGGATGCCGTGGGCACGCGCGTAGATGAGGATGGCGAGCCGCGCGGTCTCGTTGTCGCGCGCGATGATCCGCCGGACCGTCTCCGCCACCGCACTCGCCGCCGCGTTGCCGTACAGCCAGCGCAGCGTATTGGTCAACGGGCTTCGCGGCCGGTCGAGGTGGCCGTCCAGGAGATCGGCCGCGAGCTGACCGATGTGGCCGAGCGCGTCGGCCCCGTCCCGCACCAGCGCCTCGCCGAGCTCGTCGAGCCGGCCGGGCGTCCTCGGAATATCGCGGACCAGCGCCCCGGGGAGCTGCTGCGTGAGCCGGACCACCGCGCTGGTGGTGCCGGCCGCGTCGCTGAAGAACTCGCCGCTCCGGAGCAGATCGAGGACCTTCGCGGCTTCCTCCGGCGTGACGGGCAGCCCGGGGCGGGCGATGTCGCCGCCCACCTGGAGCGCGCGGATCAGGACATCCTCGCTCCCCGCCTCCGCCGGCGGCTTGCGGAACACGAAGAGCTGCTGCAGCGCGTGACGGAGCCGCTCGCCGTCGGCCCCGCCCACCTGCGCGGCCACCTGATCGAGCAGGTCGGTCAGGGGCGCCGGAGCCGGCGCCTGCCCGGCGCCGAGCACCGCGAGCGCGGCGGGGAAGTCCAGCCCCCGGAGCTGGTCGACCAGCCGCTCACCCTGGATCCGGTCGACCGCGGCGTTCCAGAGACCGTCGAATCCCTTCATCGCGCCACCCCCCGGCCGGGGAGAGGATGACGGGGGGCCGTCACCAGGGTCGCCGGCAGGGCCGCGCGGAGCGTCATCGCGAAGAGGCGGGAGGCCGCTCCTCGATCGCGTCCACCCGGTCGGCGTAGAAGGCCAGATATCCGGCGATGGGCGCCATGTCGTCATACGGCGTCTCGTAGCTCCACACCGCGTTCTCCACGGTGCGCGCGCCGCTCCGGATGCTCCAGTAAGACGCGTCGCCCTTGTAGGGGCAGTGTGTCACGAGGTCGGTCCGGACCAGACGCGTCATGTCCACGTCCTCCCGGGGCAGGTACGGCTGATCGGGCGTCCCCGGCGCCCGCATGACGAGCGCGCGGGTGGTGTCGGCGATGACCCGTCCATCCAGCCGGACGATCACCCGGTTCGGGCTCGGCGCGATCGTGATCCCCGCCGCGGCGGCGGGCCGGCGCGCCATCAGCCGAGCAACCGCACCAGCTCGTCGGGCTGGCTCAGCATCGGGTAGTGCCCGGTGTCCATCTCCGCGTAGCCGGCCTCGAGGCGCTCGGCCGTCCGGCGCTGGTGCGGCTCCGGCGGGTTCTTGGCGCGCCGGCACCGGATCACGCTCGCGGGCCACTTGCGCTCCCAGAAGTCCGCCAGCTCCATGGGGGCCTCGAGCGCCGCGATCGGGTGCGGGGTGTAACGCGCCAGCGCCCACGCGCGGGTGGCCGGCTCCAGATCCGCGAACATGCGGCTCTCCGCGTCGGCGGGCGTCGGCGCGATCGTCGCCGCGGTCACGTCGCCCGGGGGGCGGCTCACGATGTCGCTCACCTTCTCGCCCGGGAGCAGGGCCAGGGCATCCACGAAGACCAGCCGGGCGATGCGGTCGGCAGCCAGCTCGGCCACCCGGCAGATGACCATGCCGCCCGAGCTCGTGCCGACGAGCACGACATCGTGGAGGTCCTCGTAGAAGAGCAGCCCGGCCACCTCCCGGGCGTGGGTGCCAACCGTGATACCGGGACGGACCTGATCGGCCCGCTCGGCGCAGCCGTCGAGCGTGGGCGCGTGGACCACGTGGCCGGCCGCGCGCAGGCGCTGGGCCACCGGCTTCCAGATCCAGCCTCCCTGGTAGGCTCCGTGAACCAGCACGTAGCTCGCCATGGCGCTATCCCTATCCCGCCCACCGTCACGCCGGCGAGCCGCTCGTAGACCTTCACCACCGCGGAGCCGTCCTCCTTGTTGAGGCCGGCGGCCCGCGCCATCTGGTACACCTGCTGGGTCACGTTCGCAAGGAGCACCGGCACGCCGAGCTGCTTGGCGAAGGCGGTCTCCAACTCCTGGTCCTTGAACGAGATGTCCACGGTGCCGCCCGGCGAGAAGTCGCGCTTGAGGATCCGCGGCACGCGCATCTCGAACGCGAAGCTCGCACCCGTGCTGACCCGCACCACGTCGTAGATCGCCTGGGGGTCGAGCCCGGCTTTCACCCCGAGCACCAGCGCCTCCGCCACCGCGACCGTGTTGACCTGGATCAGCATGTTGTTCACGAGCTTCATGGCGAGCCCCTGCCCGAGCGCGCCCATGTGGAACACGTTGGCGCCCATCGCGCGGAAGAGGTCCTGGCAGGCCGCCACCGTCCGCGCATCGCCGCCCACGATGATCGAGAGCTCGCCGGAGGCGGCGCGCTCCGTGCCGCCGCTCACCGGCGCGTCGACCATCGCGATGCCGCGGGCCGCGAGCTGCTCCGCGAGCCGGCGCGCCACGAACGGGTCGATGGTGCTCATGCAGGCCACGATGTGCCCGGCCCGCGCGGTGTGGATGATGCCGCGCTCGCCCGTGAGGACCGCCTCGGCCTGCGCGGTGGTCTCCACCATGCAGATCGTCCGATCGGCCTTGGCCGCCACGTCCGCGGGCGAGGACGCCAGGGCGGCGCCGCGCGTGCGCCACCGCTCGGCCTTCACGGGATCGATGTCGTGGATCACGAGGGAGAAGCCGCGCTTGACCAGGTTGAGCGCCATCGGATCGCCCATGGCCCCGAGACCGATGAATCCGACTGTGCCGGGCATAGCGCGCGCCTCCTCGAGTGAACGGATCGGTCGTCACCGGGACTATACCCCGGCCGATCCGCGACGGCGAGCGGGCCCGGTCGGGATCTGCGCCCAGCCCCCGTCCTGGGTCCTAGTCGGGCGCCTTCGGCATGATGATCCAGAGGATGATGTAGGCCAGGATGCCGGGGAACGCGACCGACACGGCCGAGACCACCACGTACAGGATGCGGACCAGGGTCGGATCCCAGCCGAGCCACTCCGCGATGCCGCCGCAGACTCCCGCGATCATCTTGTGCCGGCGCGAGCGCTGGAGCGGCACGGTGGGCCCCTATTCGGTGACGGCGCCCGCGGCGTTCCGGGTGATGTCGCGCGGCCTGACGCAGCCGGTCATCGGCCTGCGGGACGGCCCGGCCGCCACGCAGGGCCCGCCGTCTCCACCCGGATCTCGTTACACGCGGGGCCGGAGCACGACGCCGCCTCGGCCGGCGACGCCCGCAGCCGCGCGAGCGGGAGGGCGATCATCCGGCCTGGCCGCCTCCGACCCGGTGCTCCTCGTCATCCCCGGCAGTCACGAGGTGCGCCCGTCGCGCCGGGGAGACCTGCGGGTATCGCCGCTCCAGGAGCGCCGCGAGCCGGCCGAGGACGTGCTGGAGCTCGTCTCGCTCGGCGCGGAGCCGCTCCACCTCCGCCTCCAGCTCCAGGAGCTGGCGCTCGGATCCGGCGTCGGCGATGCGCCCGGGCAGCTCCAGCGCTTCGCCGGGCGGCGCGCGGCGGGTCGACAGCACCACGCCCAGGATGCCCGCGGCGAACAGGCCGATCGCCAGCCCGAACAGCCAGACCCCCGGATCGTAGAGCATGACGGTCAGTGTACGGATTCTCCGCGGGAGGTCAAAGGACTGCGGGAGGCCGACCATTCGCCTCGGACCGCCCTTGACGTATCCAGGCCCGGCTGGTACTGTCTGCGCTCACATCGCTCGATCGACGACCGCTCAAATCTTGCGAGCCCGGGGGTGTCCCATGATGGCACGATCCCGTCGTCCCGTACGAGTCCTCTTCGTCCTGCTTGCCCTGCTGGCCTGGGGGGCCCTGTGGATGCCGGCGGACGCGCCGGCCGCGGAGACCCCGCGCCGGGGCGGAGTGCTCCTGGCGACCATCGGGGCCGACCCGCCCAGCCTGGATCCGCACCAGGAGAGCACCTTTGCCAACATCCAGCTGGTGGCCCCGCTCTACAGCACGCTGCTCCAGATGGATCCGCTGGACTCGTCCAAGATCATCGGCGACGCGGCCAGCGAGTGGAAGACGTCGCCGGATGGGCTCACCGTCACCGTCAAGATCCGCCCGGGCATCAAGTACCACGACGGCTCGACGATGACCTCCGCCGACGTCAAGGCGAGCTACGACAAGATCGTCTTCCCGCCGGAGGGCACGCGGAGCTCGCGGAAGGCGCACTACGCGGCGGTCGCCGGGATCGAGGCGCCTGACCCCTCCACCGTCGTGTTCAAGCTCAAGCATCCGTCGGCAGCTTTCGTGGCGAACCTCGCCTCGCCCTGGAACGTGATCTTCCCGAAGAAGTACCTGGACAAGGACCCGAACTACTTCAAGACGAACGTGGTGGGCTCGGGCCCGTTCAAGTTCAAGAACTACGTGCGCGGCTCCACGTTCGAGGGCGAGCGCAACCCTGACTACTTCGTCAAGGGCCGGCCCTATCTCGACGGCTACAAGTTCTACATCAGCCCCGAGACGTCCGTGCGCGCCGCCGCCCTGCGGTCCGGCCGAGCCCACATCGAGTTCCGGGGCTTGCCGCAGTCCGAGGTCGATGCGATCAGGAAGCAGCTCGGCGACAAGGTCACGGTCCAGGAGGCGCCCACGCCGGGCTGGTGGGCGGTCGGGTTCAACAACAAGGTCAAGCCGTTCGACGACGTGCGCGTCCGCAAGGCGCTCACCCTCGCCATCGACCGCCACACCATGGGCAAGGTGCTGTTCCCGCTGACCGGGCTCAAGAACGTCGGCGGGCTCGTCCGCCCGGGGACGCAGTGGGCGATGTCGCCCGCGGAGCTCGAGCAGCTCCCGGGCTTCGGGCGTGACATCGAGAAGAGCCGCGCCGAGGCCAAGAAGCTGCTCGCCGAGGCCGGCTTCCCGAACGGGCTGAAGTTCACCCTGGTCAACCGCAACGTGAAGCTGCCGTACCAGGACTTCGCCGTGTTCTTCATCCAGGAGTGGAAGAAGATCGGCGTCGAGGTGGATAACCGGCCGCTCGAGACGGCGTCGTGGTTCGACGCCGGCCGCCAGACCAAGAACTACGACACGATCGTCGACCCGCACGTCGACTTCATGGACGAGCCGGACCTGACGCTCGCCGACTTCCTCAGCAACAATCCCGTCCAGAACTGGATGAACTACTCCGACCCCCAGCTGGACGACCTCTACGCGCGCCAGGCGCGGGCGCTGGATCCGGCCGAGCGCAAGAAGCTCGTGAACGCGTTCGAGCGGCGCGTGTTCGAGCAGGCGTACTTCGCGCACGGCCTCTGGTGGGTGCGGAGCATCGTGCACGCGTCGAAGGTGAAGAACTGGGTGGCCGCACCCAGCCACTACTCGAACCAGAAGCTCCAGGACGTCTGGCTCTCCGAAGACTGATGAGGTGAGGCGCCGTGCGGACCTACATCCTCAAGCGCCTGCTGCTCATCGTCCCCACGCTGCTGGGGGTCGCCGCGATCGTCTTCCTGATCATGCGGGTGATCCCCGGCGACGTGGCGCTCATGATCCTCGGCGGTGACGACGGGGGCCAGATCAATCAGCAGCAGGTGGATGCGTTGCGCAGCCAGCTCGGGCTGGACCAGCCGCTGATCGTGCAGTTCGGGACTTGGCTGTGGGGCGTGGTGCGCTTCGACTTCGGCGACTCGCTCTGGACCGGGCAGCCGATCGCCCACGAGCTGGCGATCCGGCTGCCGCTGTCGCTTCAGCTGGCGCTCATGGCCACGTTCGTGTCCGTGCTCATCGCGATCCCGCTGGGGACGCTGGCAGCGGTTCGTCAGGACACCTGGGTCGACTACGTGGTCCGGGTCGTCAGCATCGGGGGGCTCGCCATCCCCTCCTTCTGGATCGGCATTCTCTGCATCCTGTTCCTGGTCATCTACTTCGGCTGGGGGCCGCCGCTCGAGTTCACACCGCCCTGGGTCGACCCCTGGGTCAATCTCCAGATGATGGTGTGGCCGGTCGTCACCGTGGGGTACCGGTACGCTGCGGTCACGACCCGCATGACGCGGTCCACGGTCCTCGAGGTGCTGCGGGAGGACTACATCCGCACCGCCTGGGCCAAGGGGCTGCGCGAGCGGGTCGTGGTCATGCGGCACGCCCTCAAGAACTCGATGCTCCCGGTGATCACGCTGATCGGGACCGAGTTCGCCTTCCTCATCGGCGGCCTCGTCGTGACCGAGACGGTCTTCACGCTGAACGGCATCGGCCGGTTCGTGGTGGAGGCGGTCGCCCACCGGGACTATCCCGTCGTGCAGGCGCTGGTGTTCCTGATCGCCTTCAGCTTCGTGATCGTCAACCTGCTCGTGGACCTCACCTACGCGTGGTTTGACCCGCGCATCCGGTACCGCTGACGGTGGCGACCAGCATCGAGCTGACCCACACGACGGCCACGGCGGCCCTGGCGCCACGCCTCACCGCGGTCAAAGGCGTGCTGCGCTTCACCCGCAAGAAGCCGCTCGGCGCGGCGGGCGCTTTCATCATCCTGGCGATGCTGGTCGTGGCGGCCTCCGCGGAGCTGCTCGCGCCGTACGACGCGTATACCGCCGACTACGCGGCGCAGTTCGCGCGCCCGAGCGCGGAGCACTGGTTCGGCACCGACGAGTTCGGGCGCGACCTGATGAGCCGCATCATGTACGGGGCCCGGATCGCGCTCTTCGTCGGCTTCAGCGCGTCGTTTCTCGGCTGTACGCTCGGCGGCCTGCTCGGCGTGATGAGCGCGTACCTGGGCGGGAAGGTGGACCTCCTCCTCGAGCGCGTGATGGACATGCTGCTCGCGTTCCCGCAGCTCATCCTCGCCTTGGCCATCGCGTCGATCCTGGGACCGGCGGTCCAGAACGTGGTGATCGCGATTGCCATCCCGATCATCCCCCGCGCGGCGCGGGTGGTGCGGGCGACCGCGCTCTCGGTGAAGGAAAACGTGTACATCGAGGCGGTGAACGCGCTCGGCGCCGCGCGGGCGCGGATCGTCCTCCGGCACATCGTGCCGAACGTGGCGGCACCTTATATCATCCTGCTCACCGCGCAGCTCGGCGGCGCCATCCTGGCCGAGGCGGCGCTGAGCTACCTCGGGCTCGGGGCCGCGGAGCCGACACCGTCGTGGGGCCTCATGCTCTCCGGCTCCGCGCTGTCGTACGCCGAGAAGGCCCCGTGGATCCCCGTCTTCCCCGGCATCGCCATCAGCCTGGGCGTGTTCGGCTTCAACCTGTTCGGCGACTCGCTGCGCGACGCGCTCGACCCCAAGCTCCGCAACAAGGGGTAGCGATCGCCTGAATCGCTCGACCGGCGGGCTCAGAGCTGCCGGAGCTGCGGGTCCAGCTTGATGCGGAGCCAGTCGCCCAGCAGGTTGGCGGCGAGGACCACCAGCATGATCGCGAGCCCGGGAAACACCGTCACCCACCAGTACCCCGCCATCATCCCTTCCTTGCCGTCGGCGAGCATGAGGCCCCAGGCGGGCTTCGGGGGCGGGACGCCCACCCCCAGGAACGACAGCGCGGCCTCGGCCACGATGACGACGCCGACGATCAGGGTGGAGAGCACGATCGACGTATTGATCACGTTGGGCAGGATGTGGCGGCGCATGATCGTCCACTTGGTGCAGCCGGCCACAATGGCCAGGCGGACGTAGTCGCGCTCCTTCAGCGACAGCACCTCGCCCCGGATGACCCGGGCGTAGCGCGTCCAGAAGATGCCGGCCAGGATGATGACGATGTTCATCTCGCTCGGGCCGAGCAGGACGGCCAGGAAGATCGCGAAGCTGATCGCGGGCAGGGCGAGCCAGGCGTCGACCACGCGCATGATGACCTGGTCGACCCAGCGGCCGTAGTAGCCGGAGATGATGCCCACCGCGGTGCCCAGCGCGCCCGCCACCACCGCGGCGGTGAACCCCACGAGCAGCGAGATGCGCGCACCGAACAGCAGCCGGCTCAGGACGTCGCGGCCGAGGTGGTCGGTGCCCAGGAGGTGGCCGGCGTCGCCGCCGGCCAGCCACGCCGGCGGCCGGTGGCGGTGGCGCAGGTTGCCCAGCACGGGGTCGTGGGGCGCCAGCGCGTCCGCGAAGAGGGCGGCGAGCAGGGCCACGCCGATGATCGTGACCGGGACGACCGGCAGATCGCGACTGCCGTCGCGCAGCCGGCGCCACGTCCGGCTCCCTGGATACGCGAGCGTGCTAGCGCTCGAGGCGGATGCGGGGATCGATCCAGGCATAGAGGATGTCCACCGTGAGGTTGGCGGCGATCACCATGACGCCGCCGAGCAGCACCACGGTCTGGACCACCGGGAAATCGCGGAACTCGATACCCTCGTAGAGGAGGCGGCCGATGCCGGGCCAGGCGAAGACCGTCTCGACCACGACCGCGACGTTGATCATCAGGACGAGGTTGATGCCGGCCAGCGTGAGGACCGGGATGAGCGCGTTCTTGAACGCGTGCTTGATGAGCACCCAGGGCTCGGGCAGGCCCTTGAGCCGGGCGAGCTTGACGTACTCGCTGCCGAGCACGTCCAGCATCGACGAGCGCGCGAGGCGCATGTGGGCGGCGGTGAAGTAGCCGCTCAGCGCGATGGCCGGCATCACCACGTGGGCGGCCGTCCCCCGGCCCGATGTCGGCAGCCAGTGCAGGTAGACCGCGAAGAAGTAGATGAGCAGGAGGCCCAGCCAGAAGCTCGGCATGGACAGGCCGAGCAGCGCGATGAGCTTGCCGACGCTGTCCCACCAGCGCCCGACGTTGACCGCGGCCAGGATGCCCACCGAGAGACCCACCACGAGCGATATGGTCATGGCGACCGCGGCGAGCTGGAGCGAGGCGGGCAGCCGCTGCCAGTAGAGCGAGCCGGCGGGGACGCGGTAGTAGAGCGACGTGCCGAAGTCGCCCCGGAGCGCGCCCCCGACGAAGTGCACGTACTGCACGGGCCAGGAGCGGTCGAGGCCGAGCTGCACCCGGATCGCTTCCAGATCGGCCTCCTTCGCCTCGGGGGCGGCGAGCAGGGTCGCCGGGTCACCGGTCAACCGGATGAGGACGAAGATCGTCACGCTGAGGATGAACAGCGACACGAGCGCCAACCCGCAGCGCTTGAGGATGAAGCGCGTCATCGCGAACCGCCCCGCCGGCCTACCGGAGCTCGATGTCCTCGAACGGGCCCGTGTAGTAGAAGGTCGGGATCAGACCCATACCCGAGACCTTCATGGCCTTGCTCACGCCGTTGGGCCACTGGAGCTGGTAGATGGGCGCGAAGTAGGCCTGGTCCACGACCCGCTGCTGGATCCGCTTGAGCAGGGCCTCGCGCTTGGCGCGATCGGTCTCCCGCGACTGCTCCGCGAAGAGCCGGTCGATCTCCGCGTCCTTGAGGATCGAGTGGACTCCGGCGGACACGATGTCCGCGTCGATCCGGGTGACCGCGTTGCCGAAGCCGCCGTTGGCGCAGAGGCAGATGCCGGCGAGCTCCTTCTTGCGCCGCTTGTCGAACATGACGGCGCGCTCCATCTTCTGGACCCTGGTCTTGATGCCGATCGCCCCCAGATAGCCGCCGACCGCCTCGGCGAAGCTGTAGTACGGGGGAATCGGCGTGATGACGCCGGCGTCGAAGCCGTTCGGATAGCCGGCCTCGGTCAGCAGCTGCTTGGCCTTCTTCGGGTCGTAGGGGAAGGGTTCGACCGGGAGCGCCCACTCGAACTCGCGCGGGACGATGCTGCCGGTGGGCGGCGAGGCCCCGAGCGTCTCGGCCTCGCTGAGCGCCTTGCGGTCGAGGGCGTAGTTGGCGGCCAGGCGCACCTTGCGGTTGTGCCAGGGCGACTTGGGGTCGTTCAGCTCGCCGAACTGGAGCCACCAGGTGGCGATGCCGCCCGAGAACACGAGGTCGAGATTCGGGTCCTTCTTGACCTCTTCGCCGAGGGGCCCGTCGGTCTTGTAAGCGATGTGCACCTCCCCGCGCTTGAGCATGGCGAGGCGGGTCGAGCCCTCGGTGACGCTCTTCATCACGATCCGCTTGACCTTCGGCGTCTTCCGCCAGTACTTCTCGTGGGCCTCCAGGACGATCTCCACGCCCGGCGTCATGCTGACGAACTTGAACGGCCCGGCTCCGACCGGTGCCCTCTTGAACCCGTCCTCGCCGACCTTCTCGACGTACTTCTTGGGAACGATCCAGCCGGCGCCCGTCGCGGGCGAGCCATAGAACCCCATGAAGTCGGGCCACGGCGCCTTCAGGTGGAAGCGCACGTGGTGGGGGTTCACGATCGTGACCGCCTCGACCTTCTCCTTCAGGAGCTTGGCCCCGGCGCCCCGGTACCGCTCGAAGCTGAACTTCACGTCCTCGGCGGTCATCGGGTCGCCGTTGTGGAAGACCACGTTCTTGCGCAGCACGAAGTCGTAGACGAGGCCGTCCTTGGACGCCTTCCACGACTCGGCCAGGCTCGGCGTCATCATCCCCGCCGGCATCGGCTTGATGAGGGCGTCGTGCAGCGCGTACTGGATGATGAAGGGCGTGATCTGGCCGGGATTGTCGGCGGGATCGAACCAGGCCGGCGCGATCGTGATGTGCACCGCATAGGTCACCGTGCCTTGCGGCGCGGCGGCGGACGGCGCGGGCGCGACGAGGAGGAGACCGAGGATCAGGGCGACCGTGCCCAGGAAGCACCGGCGATTCGCTTTCATGCCGTTCCCTCCTTACTCCAGAAGCTCGAGCGTGCTCCGCGACCGGGGACGCGAGCGGTGGATACCGTACACCGCCGAGCGGTAGGCGGATTATGCGTGAATCGCCCGCCTTGTCAACCGCGGTTTCCGCAAGGCTGTCCCCTCGAGCCCCCCGGACGCTTCCCGGACTCCCCGGGCGGCGCGCGTCGGAGCTCCCGCGGTCGGACCGCGACGAGGGTCGGCCGACCAAGCGGGGCAGGGCTTGACCGCACGGTCGGCCTGGGCGCAGGATCGGGCCCGGGATGCGGGCCAGCGAAGGCGCCCGACGGATCCGCTCGCTCGGAGAGGGTGGCGGCCCGCTGGTCAAGAACTCGCGCGGAGGACCGGATGCGATTCGACGGGGAGGTGGCGCTCGTCTCGGGGCCCGGGATCGGCCGGGCCACCGCCCTGGGCTTCGGCGAGCGCCCCAGGGTGGCCGTCGCGGACATCGACCGCGGCCGGGCCGGGAGGGTGGCCGGCCCGATCGTGACGGCGGGCGGCGCGGCCGCGTGAGCCTCGGGGGGCCGGCGGCGTGATCATCGGCGTGCCGCGCGAGATCAAGTCCGGCGAGCAGCGCGTGGCGCTGACCCCGTCCGGGGCCCGCGCCCTGGTCGAGGGCGGCCACCGGGTGGTGGTCGAGCGCGGCGCGGGCCTGGGCAGCAGCATCCGGGACGAGGAGTACACGCGCGAGGGCGCGACGCCCGCGTCGGTCGCGGACGTGTGGGCGCAGGCCGAGCTCATCCTCAAGGTGAAGGAGCCGCTGCCCGAGGAGTACCCGCGGATGCGCCCGGGCCAGATCCTCTTCACCTACCTGCACCTGGCGCCCGCGCCGGAGCTGGCCCGGGCGCTGCAGGCCGCCGGCGTCGTCGCCATCGCCTACGAGACCGTGCAGCGCCCCGACGGCACCCTGCCCCTGCTGGCCCCGATGAGCGAGGTAGCCGGACGTCTGTCGGTGCAGGAGGGCGCGTTCTTCCTCACCAAGGCGCGCGGCGGCCGCGGCATCCTGCTCGCCGGCGTCCCCGGCGTGCCGCCCGGCAATATCGTGGTCCTGGGCGCGGGCACCGTCGGCGTCAACGCGGCGCGCATGGCGCTGGGCCTGGGCGCCGACGTCTCGATCCTCGACATCAATCTCGACCGCCTGCGCGCGGTGGACGACCTCTTCCACGGCCGGGTCATCACGCTCGTGTCCAACAGCTTCAACATCGGCCAGGTGCTGCGCCGGGCCGACCTCCTGGTCGGCGCCGTGCTCGTCACCGGCGCCCGGGCCCCGGTGCTCGTCACCAAGGAGATGGTGGCGTCCATGAAGGAGGGCTCGGTGATCGTGGACGTGGCGGTGGATCAGGGCGGCAGCGTGGAGACGATCCGCCCGACCACGCTGAAGGACCCGACCTATCTCGCCTCCGGCGTCGTCCACTACGGCGTCGCCAACATGCCGGCGCTGGTGCCGCGCACCTCCACCTTCGCGCTGAACAACGCGACCCTGCCCTACGCGCTCGAGCTGGCCGGCAAGGGCCTGGCCGCGGCCGTCCGCGACAACGGGCCGCTCGCGAAGGGCGTCAACATCTGGCGCGGGCGCATCGTGCACCCGGCGGTGGCGGAGGCGCTCGGCGAGCCGGAGACCCCGCTGTCGACCCTACTCGAGAGGAGCTGACCATGACCCACCGGACCCTGACGGTCGAGAAGCTCACGCCCCACATCGGCGCCGAGGTGCTCGGGGTGGATCTGTCGCGGCCGCTCGAGGAGCCCACGTTCAAGCAGGTCCACGATGCCCTCATCGAGAACCAGGTGATCTTCTTCCGCGATCAGCGCATGACCCCGGACCAGCAGAAGGCCTTCGGCCGCCTCTTCGGGGAGCTGGCGGTGCACCCCGCCGCCCCCGGGCTCGTGGAGGGCCACCCCGAGATCCTGGTGATCCACGCCGACGAGACATCCAGGCACGTGGCGGGCGAGAACTGGCACTCCGACGTCTCCTGCGACCCCGAACCGCCCATGGGCAGCATCCTCTACATGCACGAGCTGCCCCCCGTCGGCGGCGACACCCTCTTCGCCAGCATGTACGCGGCGTACGAGGCCCTCTCCGAGCCGATGAAGCGCCTGCTCGAGGGCATGACCGCGATCCACCGCGGCGAGCACGTCTACCGCGGCCGATACGGCGTGCAGGACGAGGGCAAGACCTTCCCGGAGGCCGAGCACCCGGTGATCCGCACGCATCCGGTCTCCGGTCGCCGGGGGCTCTTCGTCAACCGCACCTTCACCACGCGCATCCCGCAGCTCAGCCGCAACGAGAGCGCCGCGGTCCTGCGCATGCTCTACGAGCACATCGAGACACCGGAGTTTCAGTGCCGCTTCCGCTGGCGGGTCAACTCGGTGGCGTTCTGGGACAATCGCTGCGCCCAGCATCACGCGATGTGGGACTACTTCCCGCAGCGGCGCCACGGCCACCGCGTGACCGTCAAGGGGGACCGGCCGTTCTACCGGCCGTGACCGGGCGCGAGCCCACTCCGGATGTGCCCCCCAGAGGAGGTTTCGCCATGACACAGATCCGATCTCGGCTGGGCTCGTGGGCCTCGTTGATCAGCCTCGTGGCCGCAGTCTCGGGCTGCGCCTCGGGTCCGGCGGCACAGCCCAGCGCCTACGTCTATCCCCAGAAGGGCCAGACGCAGGCCCAGCAGGTACGCGACACGAGCGAGTGCCAGGGCTGGGCCAAGCAGCAGACGGGCTTCGATCCGTTGACCGATAGCGCCAAGGGCGCGGGCGTGGGCGCGCTGGTCGGCGCAGTGGGCGGGGCCGCGGCCGGCGCGGCGATCGGCGCGGCGACGGGCAACGCGGGGACGGGCGCGGCCATCGGCGCGGCCGCCGGCGGCATCGGCGGGGCGGGGGTGGGGGGCACCTACAACTACAGCAAGTCCAAGGACGGCTACGATCGCGCCTTCTCCGCCTGCATGAGCGGCCGCGGCTACACCGTCCGCTGACGACTGCCGGCCGGCACGCTAGGCCGACCGGGGCGGCGCGTGCTCGAAGGGCAGCTTGACGTAGCGCGCCTTCTCGACCTCGATCACGAGCGCGACGCGGCCCGCGGGGTCGCGGAACGGGAACGGCTTGCCGGTGTACTTGTGCGACACCGGATCCATGATCGCGAGGTCGGGGTCGGGCCGGCGCTCGACGACCCGGCCGCGGATCTGAGCCTCCATGTAGGGATCGTGGAAGTCCACGATGGACAGGGCCACGCGGGGATCCCGGCGGGTATTGCGCGCCTTCAGCGAGCCTTCCCCGGTGCAGACCAGGATGCGGTCGCCGTCGCGCCCCACCCAGACCGGAACGCTCTGCGGGGAGCCGTCCGGCATCACGGTGGCGAGATGGGCGAAGTTGGCGCGGTCCAGTAGCTGCTTGATCTCCTGGGACAGTGGCTGTGGCATGGCGACCCCCCTCTTCCGCCCATCATGCTCCTCTGTCACGCGGCCCGCGAGCCCGACGATCCTCACGCCGCAGCAGCCGGAGGTAGAAGGCGAGCAGGAGCAGCCCGGCCAGGGCGAGTCCCACCGCCTGCATCAACCACATGCCGGAGACGCCCAGCGGCGGCCCCCAGAGCCCGCGAAAGGCGACGTGATAGCCACCGAGCAGGCCGACTCCCCAGAGCGTCAGCGCGTACACCACGGTGGGGGCGACCGCGCGCTTGTGCGCGCGGAGCACGAAGCCGACGCCGGTCTGCAGCGCGTCGAAGACGTGAAAGGCGGCCAGGTAGGGGATCAAGGTCAGGGCCACCGCCGCCACCGCCGCGTCGCTCGTGTAGACCTGCACGATGAGATCGCGCAGCGTCCACACCGCCAGCGCGAGCGACGCGGAGGCCAGCACCGCGATGCGGATCCCCGCGGCCGCGGTCCGCCGCGCCTGTGCCCCGTCTTCCGCGCCGATCGCGTGGGCGGTGAGGGTGGCGGTGGCGACCGCGAGCGAGAGCGGCACCATGAAGCACAGGGCCGCGAGGTTCGCCACGACCTGGTGCCCGCCCATCACGCTGGTGCCGAGCCGCGCGACGAGCAAGGTGATGAAGGTGAACGACGTCGCCTCGATCGCGTACGACAGGCCCATCGGGATGCCGAGACGGAGCAGCTCGCGCAGTGTGGGCCAGTGGGGTCCCGCCCCGCGGATCTCGAAGCCGCGATAGAACGAGTCGAGGCGCGTGTGCGCCCAGGCCCCGGCGAGGAGAGCCCAGAAGACGATGGCCGTCGCCAGTGCGCCGCCGACCGCGCCCAGTCGCGGCACTCCGAGCCCCCCGAAGATCAGGAGGGGGCTCAGGACGACCTTCAGCACGAGACCCGCGACCTGCATCCGCATCACGATCTGCGGGCGCGCCACCGCGATGTTCACCGCGCAGATCGCCCGGAACATCAGGGCGGCGGGCAGGGCGAGGCTGATGACCCGCAGATACCGCGTCACCAGCCCCTCCACCGCGGGCGGAGCGTGGAGCCACGCGAGCCACGGCCCGGGAAAGGCCAGGAACAGGCCGCCGCCGACGGAGAGCAGCAGCGCCAGCCACAGGCCCTGGACGTAGCTCACGCCGATGGCGGCGTGGCGCCCCCCGCCATGGTGCTGGGCGATGATGGGGTTGAGCGCGTTGATCGCGCCCAGGAGGCTCACGAAGACGCTCGAGTAGACGCCGGCTCCCAGGCCCATCGCGGCGAGGTCGGTGGCCGAGGCGTGCCCGGTGAGCACGGTGTCGACCACCGCGTAGAGCATGACCGCCACCTGGCCGACGAAGATCGGCCGCGCCTGGGAGAGGATGCCGCGCGCGATCGACGGAACGGCCGGGTGTGTCAGATCGCCTGCGCTGAGGTGGCGGACCGCAGGCGCGCTACTTCGTGCTGACAATGCGGTCCCGGAGCTCGGCGTACCGCTGCCGAGCATCTCCGTGGCCGTGGCGAGGTCGTCCCGCCCCCGGTGGCGTCGCGGCTCTTCCTCGGCGCTTCCATGCCGGCGCTCATGATGAGCTTCTGCTGGTCGGGGGTCAAGCTGCGGGAGCTTCCTCGGCGTCCTGCGATCGTGTGGATCTGCCCCGCCCGGGAGCGACCCGGCGCTACTTCTGCCGGCGGCGCGCGGCGCCCTGGCCCGTACCCGAGCACCCCGCACCGGCCCCGCCACCGACTCCACCGCCGCACCCCCGCCCCGTGAGCCCACTGCCGCTCTCGGTGATGAGACGCAGGGGAGACTCGGCGAACGCCTGCCCAAGAGCCGTCGCCCATGGGGTGACCGGCATCTCGGCGCCTACGAACAGGGTGGCCTCGGCCGCGCTCCGTTCCCCTTCGCGCACCCAGAAGCCGTGGATGAGGTCATCGGACAGGGTCACGGGCAGGGACTCGCCCACGAGATCCGCAAACGTGCCCGCGATCTCGTCCGGCGTAAGGGGTCGAAGATGGCCGGCCGCCACGTCGTAGCGCTGACCGGCACGGACCACAACCGCGAGCCCCGGTGGCCCAGCCAGTGGCGTGACGTCGACCACGCCTCGCGTGACCGTGACGAGTGTGTTCGGCGCTCCACCCGGCGCAGGGGACGGGAGGATCTCGACCACCAGCACGGTCCCTCGGACCGCGGCGACCGCATTCGGCGTGTGGATCTCGAGTAGGTCGCCCGGGCGCATCCGGCTTCGGGCAACGCCAAGGGCAAGCTTGCCCTCGGACAGCCTCAGGATCTCGGTGCCCGCGCCCTCGGTGATCATCAACGTGGAGAGCTCGCGGACCGTGATCAACGCCTTGCCTCCCAGGAGCACCCGCATCAGCGAACGCTCGGCGGTGGCGATCCGGTCGCGCACAAAGAGCGCGTCCTTGAAGCGGAGTGGCTGTGGATGAGCCAGGGACGGTCGAGCAACCGTGGCCCGGCCGGACAACGTGGTCACGATGCCCTGGGCGGTCTGCGCGGAGGCGACACCGGGCATCAGAGCCAGGAGGAACCCGGTCCACAACGTGAACGAGCGTGCGCCAGCCATCGTGGTCACGTCCATGCTTCACGCAAGGAGCCTGCCAGGCTGATCCGACCCAAGACTGTTGAAAGAATTGATTCGGTGGCCTACCCGGACGGCCGGCGTGGCTCGGGCGATGTCAGCCGCGCACCGCATCGTCCACGAGCAAACACTGTGCGATATCGATGAGTGGGACGTCTTTGGCGGAGCGGTTGGCCTCGCTCCGGCCGTCCACGAAGCTCATGCTAATATCCGGCGACGCGTCGAAGACCCCGACGATCCCGCGGGCCTTCAGCCTCTCGACGCCATCCACGCACGAGGACCTGGTCGCGAGCGTCCGCCAGGTACTCGACGCCGATCCGGGAGCCGACGCTCCGGCCGACCGCAAGGAGAACCGCAACGCGTTCGACCAGCAGCTCGGCCGCGAGCTCACGGCGACCCGCACCGCGCGCGAGCGGTTCGGCACGCGCTGAGGCGCGTCGCCGGGGAAGCTACGCGGGCCGGATCCCGGTCACCCGCGTGAGGACACCGGGCACGAACTCGTGCGCGGCGACGTCGCGGAAGCCGGCCCGCTCGAAGTAAGCCCGGCACTCCGCGACGGAGTGCGCGATGCCCGTGCTTCCCCACAGCGCCTCGGCCAGCCCCCAGAGGGCGGGATCCCGGGGCCCGTGCGCGCGGCGTCCAGCATCTCGCCGATCAGGTGCATCGCGCCGCCCCGCTCGAGCGCGGCGAAGGCCCTCCCGATGACCGCCCCGATGATCCCGCGGCTGTACTGCGGGAGGTTGCGGCCGCCTCGGTATCGGCGCCCCGCGCCACCTGAGTGAAGAGCCCAACGGGCCGCGGCCCTCGTCGAGAGTGAAGGCTACTGCCGATGGACCCGCGTCGAGGAGATCTGCGCGTTCGCGAAGAAGCTCGGGTTCAGGAAGATCGGCATCGCGACCTGCATCAGCATGGTGGACCTCGCCAGAACGCTGAGCGGCATCCTGGAATCCCACGGGTTCGAGGTCGCCTCGGTGGCGTGCAAGAACGGCGGGGTCCCCAAGGAGCAGCTGGGCCTCCGCGAGGATCAGAAGATCCGCCCCGGCCGGCACGAGTCCATGTGCAATCCGATCTCGCAAGCGGAGCTGCTCAATCGGGCGGGGTGTGAGCTCAACATGGTGCTCGGCCTCTGTGTCGGCCACGACAGCCTCTTCTTCCCGCATTCCCAGGGCTTGGTCACGACCCTGGTCGCGAAGGATCGCGTGCTCGCCCACAACCCGATCGGCGCCCTGCACCTGGCCGATTCCTACTTCCAGCGGCTGTGGGGACCCGCCCGGCCCGCGATCCCGCCCCGGCTGCCGGCGGAGAGACGCGGCAACACCCGATGATCAGACCCTCTTGTACTTGACCGTCAGCACCGCGCACGGAGCCAGCCGCACCACTTTCTCGGCCACGCTCCCCAGCAGCACGTGCTGGAGCCCGGTACGGCCGTGAGTGCTCATGACAATGAGATCGGCATTGCGCTCCTGGGCGACGCGGACGATCGTGTCAGCCGGGTGCCCCACCGCGATCTCGACTCCGACGTGCCGTCGTGCCGGGCACTGGCGATCAGGTCCTGGAGCCGCGTCAGCGCGGCCTCACTGTCATCATCACGTACAACCGTCGGTTGCGCCAACGACCGGACGCCGAGACGCCCACCCGCGAGATCAACACCGTCCGATCCTGAACCCGGCACGCCGGTGACATAGTAGACCCCCGTCCCGGCGGTTGGTGGCAGCACGTGGAGTAGTGTCACGCTGGCGTGGTGCAGTGCCGCCTCTTCGAGCGCATAGCGTACGGCGTCGTTTCCCGGCTCTGAAAGGTCCGTCGGAACGAGCACATGCTTGAATGCCATGATGGTTCCTCCCCTACCATTGCAACCGGGCTGCCAGCCGCAGACTCCGGTCAAGCCCGTGTGGTTTCAGGAGATCCCGACGCTCCGCCCCGGAGGGGCGGGGCACGCCCGCCCCAGATGGGGCGGCCGCGCCCGCGTCAGCGCCGGACCACGTAGCCGACCGAGTCGCGGTCCCAGGTGGCCGCGGTGAGGCCGGCCTCGCGCAGGCGTGTCTTCTGCAGCTTGCCCGTCGGGGTCTTGGCCAGCTCGGTGGCCACGACCTCCACGAAGCGGGGCACCGCGAAGTACGGCATCCGGGGCGTGCACCAGTCGAGCAGCTCCGCCGGGTCGACCGTCGCACCCGCGGCCGGCACGACGTAGGCCTTCACCTCGTCCTCGCCGCCGGCTCCGGCCACCTTGATCCCGACCACCGCCGACTCGGCCACCGCCGGATGGGCATTGAGCACCTGCTCGACCTCGAAGCTCGAGATGTTTTCCCCACGCCGGCGAATGCAGTCCTTGATCCGGTCCACGTAGTGCAGGCGGCCGAGGTCGTCGAAGCGGCCCGCGTCGCCGGTGTGGAACCAGAGGTTGCGCCACGCCTCCACGGTCTTGTCGGCCATCCGGAAGTAGCCGGCCATGACGCAGCCGGGGACCTTCGGCCGCACCACGATCTCGCCGGTCTGGCCCGCGGGAAGGAGCGCGTCGGTGTCGGGATCGGCGATCGCGACGTCGAACCACTCGGCCAGCGGATACCCGGCGCAGCCCGGCACGAGGGCGTCGCCCGGGCGCGTGTACGCCACGATGTTGCACTCCGTCATGCCGAACCCCTGCATGAAGGGCACGCCGAAGCGGTGCTCGAACGCCGCGCCCCACTCCAGCGCGATGGGCACCGCCATCATCAGGCGCAGACGGTGGTCGCGATCGCGGTCGGTCGGCGGCTGGCGGAAGATGAACTCGGGGATGACGCCGAGGCCATTGGTGATCGTGGCCTCGGCCGCGCGCACCTCCTCGAGCCAGCTCGTCGCCCGGAAGCGCTCGGTCACCACGACCTCCGCCCCGGCGATGAGACTGCCCATGAATTGCATGAGGAGGGCGTTCGCGTGGAAGAGGGGCATACAGACGAAGTAGCGATCGGTCGCGGTGAGAGTGGTGGCCTCCGCCAGCCCGAGGCCGGCGAGATAGCCGTGTCCATGGGGTACGAGGACACCCTTCGACGGGCCGGTCGTTCCCGACGTGTACATGATCATCGCGACGTCACCGGGCGACGGAATCACGAGCGCCAAGGCGGCCGGCGCCCGGAGCGCGCGCAGCTCGGAGAACGTGAGGCGAGCGGCGTTACGCAGGCACGCCGGAGTCGGCGTGGCCGGATCGCCGACGATGACCATGGCCTCCGGGGCCACCGGGCCCGGCACGACATTGCGGAAGTTTGCGGCCAGGCGGTCCTCCAGGACGACGACGCGGGGCTCGGCGTTGTGAAGCTGGTGCTGGAGGAACGCGCCGCGCAGCCCGGTGTTGACCGGCACCCAGACCGCGCCGAGCTTCGCCGCGGCGAACAGCATCCCGATCGTCTCAGCCCGGTTGCCGACCAGGCCCAGGACGCGATCGCCGGCCCGGACGCCGAGCGCGGCCAGCGATCCGGCCAGCGCGTCGGTCCAGGCGTCGAGTGACCGGAAGGTGAAGGCCTGGCCGTCCTCGAAGCGGACGAACGGTCGGTCACCCTGCTCGCTGGCCTGGCGGCGGAGCACGTGGACCAAGGTCCACTCGCGCCACGGCACCCGGGTCATGCCGGGAGTCTAGGTGGACGGGAGCCCGGAGTCAAAAGGGCCGCCCCTCTCCGAGAAACGACGCCCGGTGTCACGGGGGCCACGCACCCGTGCACCGGGCGACTCTCTCATGCGGCAGCCTCGACTGCCGCGTCCCGGCATGCGCCGGGATCTATGGACTGCTGAGGCCTCTCAGTTGCCCCGGCACCGCCAGCGTCCTCGAGCCCAGCGATGCCCCGTCGGGTCGGGGGGAGTTCCCTCCATCGAGCCTCCCTGGTTGAGGTTCACGGCACCGAAGGAGATGCCTAGGCTCACCTCCCTCACGCCCCTACCTTAGCCGCCCGGTCGCCGGGCGACAATGAAGCGGTCACATCATTTCCATGAGGCGATCGGCTCCATGAAGCGATCGGCCGGGGCCGCCGCCGGATCAGCCACCCGGCGGACGGTATCCCGCTCCCTGGGCCAGGATCAGGGCGTCGAAGCCTTCATCGGGCGACATGAGGACGGTGGTCTTGAATTCCTTCACGGCCCCGCTCCCCGCGATCGCCATCGAGAACGCGGCGGCATTGATGTTGCTCGGGACGTCGAAAAGCACGAGCACGTCGTAGTCGCCGAACGTGTAGTACCAGGCGAGCACCTGGCCGCCCAGCTTCTCCACGACCGGCTTGAGCGCCTCCATCCGGTTCTCGGGTCGCTGGGCCAGCTTGTTCCAGGCGGTATTCGTGTAGGACGCCTGCACCATGTAAGTCGGCATCGAGGTCCTCCTCGTCCACCGTGCGATGCGTCGAAAACTCTGCGCCTCTCCGCACCGGCAGTCAAGACGCGGGCAGCTCCGCCCCAGAGATCGACCATGCGCTTGCCGTCGGTACTCATCGGCGCCCGGGCCTCATCCGCCCGCCATGGCTCCGACGATCAGGTACGGCTCCGCGCCCTCCGCGACCGCGTCGGGAAGCGGGGTGTCCGGCGCCTCGTGGGACAGATCCTGCTCGCAGGCGAAGAACCGGAGGAACGGCCGGCGCTGCTGCGTGACGTGGTCGCGGATCGTCCCGCGCAGCATCGGATAGGCGGCCTCGAGGGCGTCGAGCACCGAGCGCTGCGTGGCGGGGCCCAGGACGTCGAGCTTGACCTCGCGGTCGACGCGCGCGAGCGTGCGCAGGTGGGCCGGGAGCACGACCCGGATCATGGCAGCGTCTGGACCTCGACCGAGACGACCGCCGGGAGGTCCCGGACGATGGGTGCCCAGCTGTCCCCGGCGTCGGCCGAGGCATACACCTGCCCGCCGGTGGTGCCGAAGTACACGCCGCACGGATCGAGCGTGTCGATGCTCATCGCGTCGCGCAGCACGTTGACGTAGCAGTGGCTCTGCGGCAGGCCCTTCGTGAGCGCCTCCCACTCGTGGCCTCCGGTGCGGCTGCGGTACACGCGCAGCTTGCCGTCGGGTGGATAGTGCTCCGAGTCGCTCTTGATCGGGACGACGTAGATCGTCTCCGGCTCGTGCGCGTGCACGTCGATCGGGAACCCGAAGTCGCTCGGCAGATTCCCGCTCACCTCCCCCCACGACTCCCCCGCGTCGTCGCTCCGCATCACGTCCCAGTGCTTCTGCATGAACAGCACCCCGGGGCGCGCCCGGTGCATCGCGAGGCGGTGCACGCAGTGGCCGACCTCGGCGGTCGGATCGGGAATGCCTTCCGACTGGAGGCCGCGGTTCACCGGCCGCCACGTCGTGCCCGCGTCGTCGCTCCGGAACGCGCCCGCCGCCGAGATGGCGACGAACATCCGTCCCGGCCGGCTCGGATCCAGCAGGATCGTGTGCAGGCACATCCCGCCCGCGCCCGGCTGCCAGAGGGACGCCGAGGTGTGGGTGCGCAGGCCCGGCAGCTCCTGCCAGCTCTGGCCGCCGTCGGTGGTGCGGAAGAGCGCGGCGTCCTCCACTCCGGCGTAGACCGTGTCCGGATCGCTCGGCGAGGGCTCGAGATGCCAGACCCGCGCGAACTCCCAGGGGTGCGGGGTGCCGTCGTACCAGAGATGCGTGCCGGTCGGCCCCTCGTAGGCGAACTTGTTGCCCGCCGACTCCCACGTCTTGCCCCCGTCGTTCGAGCGCTGGATCACCTGCCCGAACCAGCTGCTGGACTGCGACGCGTAGAGCCGGTTCGGATCGGCGGGCGAGCCCTTGAGGTGGTAGATCTCCCAGCCCCCGAAGTGGGGTCCGCTCACGTCCCAGCGGACGCGCTTGCCGTCCGACGTGAGGACGAAGGCGCCCTTGCGCGTGCCCACCAGCACCCGGACCCGGCTCATCGCGTCACCGCCTTCCGCTGCAGCTCGTCGCGCAGCTCCTGCTCCCGCGCGGCGTCCTCGGGGGGAAGCACCTCGGCCGGAAAGTCGGCGGCCTCGAACACCGGGCGCACCTCGACCACCTCGCCGTCCGCGAACGGCACGCGCGAGGTCCAGGCGATCGCCTCGTCCCGCGACTTCACCTCGATCATGAATCGCATCGTCGAGCCTCCTCAGGATCTCCTCAATGGAATGAGTGCTTTCAGCCGCGGCTCGCGCAGGTAGATGCCGAGCCAGACGACGAGTCCGACCGCGATCTGCGGCAGGACCGGATCCCCGACCCGCCAGTGGGTGCAGATCGCGCCCCCCATGTAGCCGGCGAGGAGGGTCGCGCCCAGCACCGACGACGCCGGGATCAGGTAGATCACGGTGCAGGCGAGCTCGAGGATCCCCAGCGGGATGATCATCGACTCGGGCAGCCCCAGGTGGGCCATCCCCTGCTTCACGTCCGCGCCGCCCACGAATTTCATGCCCGCGCTGAACAGGAACAGGAGCGACACCATCGCCGTGATCACCCGGCCGGTCCACACCGCTTTCCCGCTCGCTGCCTGCACGGTCCGCCTCCTCGCGACGGCCGAGCCGTCAGTGGCCTACGGTTTCCCGGATACTGCCGTAGTGCTCGTCGATGTGGACGAGCAGGGCCGCGACGATCACCTGCTCGGCGGTCATCGGGGGCAGCCCCTTTAGCAGCGTACCGCTCGATGCAAGCTCCGCGTCGCTCAGCCCGCGGATCGTCGCGGCGGCGGTCGCGCTCCCCTTTCGGTGCAGCTCGATCGTCTCCGCCCGGGTGCAGTCCGCGAAGTCCCGCGCGTGCCGGGCGTTCATCTCGTCGAGCATCGCCGGGCTGAGCTCGCCCGGTGACTGTCCCGTCGCGACGGCCCGGATCATGCTGGAGATGGGCTCCAGCGCGCCGGCCAGATGGTGGGCGGTGACGCCCACCGACCACTTCTCGGCCTCCGTCACCTTCCTCCAGTCCGCGTCACTGAGCTTCTCCAGCGTGGCCATCGCGTCTCGGGACTTCGCCTCGAACTGCTTCGCCAGCTCCTCGCTCCTCGCTCCCATGGTGTCCTCCTATCGTCGGGGTGCTGCTTCGGCGATCACCTTCATCTGCGCCAGGCCGGTCTCGAAGTCGCCGCCGATCATCCGGTCCATGTCGATGACCAGCCCCATGGCCTTCGCGGTGAAACCGTTCCGGCCCGCCAGGCTCCACGTCACCGCGGTGCGATCGCCCTCGGGCCTGAGCGTGAACTCCGCGGTGCTGGTGGCGGCAAAGGGCCGCACGAACTCGAGCTTGATCCGGATCAGCTCGTTCGGGCGGCTCTCGATGATCGTGGTGCGTCCTTCACCCACCTCGCGATTGCCGGACCACGTGTAGATCGCGCCGACTCCGGCGGGCGCGCCCTCGAAGCGCTTCGTCATCGCCGGATCGCGCTTCGCGTACGGGGACCACGCGTCCCACTGGTGGAAATCGTTCACCTGCGCGAACACCACCGGCGCCGGAGCGGATATGGTGGCGGTCCGCTCGACGCGGAACTCGGATGGCCGGGTGGCGACGATCACGGCCAGTACGACCACGATCGCGGCCAGCGCGATCAGCCCCTTGATGACCATCGGTGGCTCCATTTCCTCTCGTGAGATCCGGCACGTCCTGCGGATGGTCGTCCCGGGGAGCCCGGGATCGACAGCCGGAACGGCGGCGGACACCGGGTAGTCGTCCGGGAGAGTCCGGGATCGACACGGCATGATACAATTCAGCGCGTAGCCGCGGGCTCCACCGCCGGCTCCATGTCGTACCGGTAGCGCGCGTTCCGGATCCCTGCCTGGCGCGGACGCGAGGAGCGCCTGCGTGCCGGATGCCCCGGCGACCGCGACGGCGCCTCCGCGGTCCCGGTCTCCAGCATCGAGCAGGTACGATTGGTGCTCCTGCGCCGCCGCGCCCCTCCAGATCAGCGGCGCCGCCACCGAAGCCACCGAGACACGTCAAGGAGGTGCCATGAGCTCGCTGCGGACATCCCACTCGATCGACGCAATCGCCGCCCTCTGCCTCGTCATCGGCCTGCTGGTCGCCGCCGCCCCGGCGGCCGCGCGGTCCACCGCGCCCGAACCGGCCGCCGCGCCGTCCGCCGAGCCGGACTCGTCCTCCGAGGCCCTGGACCGACGGACCCCGCGTGGCGCCATGACCGGCTTTCTCGATGCCACGAGCCGCCGCGACTATGGCCGGGCTGCGGACTACCTCGACTTGAGCCGGATCGGGCAGGGGCGCCGCGCGGAGCTGGGACCGGCCCGCGCGCGTGAGCTACGGATCGTCATCGACCAGGCGGTCGGCATCGATCTCGAGGATCTGAGCGATCGGCCGGAAGGAACCCCGCGGGAGGGTCTTCGCGCCGACCAGGCCCTGATCGGCACGGTCACCAACGAGGCCGGGACGATCCCCCTTCTACTGCAGCGGCTGCCGGGCACCGAGGACAGCCGCGAGTGGAAGGTGTCGGCGTCCACCGTGACCCAGATCCCTCGCCTGTACCGCGAGCTGGGATACGGGCCGCTCGGTGACTACCTGCCGCCGGTCTTCTTCGAGATCCGATTCCTCGCCCTCGCCCTGTGGCAGTGGCTCGCGCTGATACTGCTCGTGGCACTGGCCTCGATCATCGGATGGATCGGCGCGGTGGTGACGCTCCGCATCCTGCGGCCGGTCATCCGGCGAGCCGCACCGGGCCTGGGGGAGCAGCTCCTGACCACCGTCATCGGCCCGCTGCGCCTGGCCTTCGGTATCGCGGTCTTCTTCCTGGGCAGCGGCCTGCTCAACCTCTCGATCCCAGCCCACCAGTTCGTCCGCGAGGTCGGGAAGGCCCTCATCATCGTGGTCCTGGCCTGGGTGGTCGTGCGCGCGATGGACGTCCTCGCCGATCTCGCGACGGAGCGGTTGCGAAACGCCGGCCGATCCACCGCCATCGCGGTCGTGCCCCTCGGCCGCAAGGCGACCAAGGTGGTGATCGTGGTTCTCGCGGTCCTCGCGGCCCTGCAGAATGTCGGGCTCAACGTGACCGGCATCCTCGCGGGTCTCGGCATCGGCGGCCTCGCGGTGGCGCTCGCGGCCCAGAAGACGGTCGAGAACCTCTTCGGCGGCGTCAGCCTGATCCTGGACCAGCCGGTCCGCGTCGGCGACTTCTGCCGCTTCGGGGAGCGCGTCGGTATCGTGGAGGAGGTCGGCCTCCGCTCGACCCGGATCCGGACCCTCGACCGGACGGTGGTCTCGATCCCCAACGGGCACTTCGCCTCGCTCGATCTCGAGAACTTCACGCTCCGGGACCGGATCTGGCTGCACCCCACGATCGGCCTCCGCTACGAGACCACCCCCGATCAGCTGCGTCACGTACTCGTGCAGATTCGCCAGATGCTCTACGCCCACCCCCGGGTCGATCCGCGGCCGGCCCGCATCCGCTTCGTCAACTTCGGCGCCTACTCGCTCGACCTGGAGATCTTCGCCTACGTCCAGACGTCGGACTTCGACGAGTTCCTCGCGATCCGGGAGGACATTTACCTGCGCATCATGGGCATCGTCGCGGAGAGCGGTACCGGCTTCGCGTTTCCGTCGCAGACCACGTACCTCGCGCGCGACCAGGGGCTCGACGACGCCAAGCGCACGGCCGCCGAGGCGCAGGTGGAGGCGTGGCGGCAGGAGGGCACCCTCAACCTGCCGGACTTCCCCCCGGAGACGGTGGCGACCCTCGACGGCACGATCGACTACCCGCCGCGGGGCTCCGCGATCGGCCCCCGTCCCTCATCCGGCCGGTCCTAGGCCGGACTACTCATGAACGCGTGTTCCGCGTCCTATGCACCCCCTCACCCTGTCCCTCTCCCCCTCCGGGGGCGAGGGGATCGAAATGGCTCCCTCTCCCCCTCCGGGGGAGAGGGCCGGGGTGAGGGTGGCGCATGTGTTCCCGCATAGTCCGGTCCTAGGTCGCGCCCCGATGGAGCGCCCGCGCGCGGATCCCGACACTCACCCCGGGAACGGGGTCACCACGGGAATCTCCGCGATCCGCAGCGTGACGCTCTGCACCCCCGCGACGTCTCGCGCCACCGCGACGGCCACGTCGGGATCGGCGCCGCCCGGGATCTCGAGGGTCACCTGGCCGCGGGCGGACTCCACGTCGATCCGGTACCGCCGCAAGTCGGGATGGCCGGCGAGCGCGACCTCCACCTGGGAGGCCATCACGCGGTCGGCCACGAGCTGTCTGGCCGCGTCCGTGGTGGCGAACTCGGGCCGGCGGGCTCCGTCGGCGAGCAGATCCACGGCCGCCTCGCGGGAAAAGCCGGCGGTGTTGATCAGGACGTCGTAGAGGCCGGGATCCTTGACGTCGGCGTCGAAGAGGTAGCGCATGCGCGCCGTCTTCTGGATGTCGTCCCGGCGAATGAACTGGGCGACGGTCTTCGGGGTGACGCGCTCCCGCCCCTGGGCCGACAAGGTGGCGATCAGCCGGGTCACGCGCTCGGGGAAGGGCGCGACGATCCTCGTCCGGAGCGCGTGGGGCACGCCGCGGAGCAGCCACTGGCCGCCCCCGCCGATCAGGACGACATTGTCGGACTGCGCGAACTCGTAGAGAGCCACCTGCAGGGCCAGGATGCACCGGCGCGTCTCCGCATCGAATCGCTCGACCCAGGATGGCCGGTCCTCCACGAGGCGCGCCAGGCGTTCCTCGGCCAGCCCATAGCGCTGCGCCCGACCGAGCAGCTCGTCGTTATCGACGTAGGTGTACGCGAGGCGGGTCGCCACGGCCATGGCTATCTCCGCGCCGCCGCTGCCCATTTCGTGGGAGATCGTCAGAATCGCCATGACATCCTCCTGCCCAGCGCCGGTCGGACGGTGGCGAGAGCTTAGTCTTGGCGGGGGACCGGGTCAAGCCCGTCCTGTGGACCACGGGCCGACAGCGCCCGGGCACGGGCCGACAGCGCCCGGGGGCTCACGCCTTCCCGGCCGTCCGGGCTCGGGCCGAGAAGGGGCCCGCCACGGGCCCACTGCCGGCCACCGTGGTCCGGCGCAGGACCCGGCGGTACCGGGTGTAGTCGTAGGGGATCGCGCGATGCAGGAGACAGCGGTTGTCCCACATCACCAGATCCCCGGGGCGCCACCGGTGGAAGTAGCAGAACCGCGGCTGGCTGACGTGCTCGCGCAGCCAGTCGTGCAGCCGCTGGCCCTCCTCGAGGGTTCCGCCGCCGATCTCGCGCGAGGTGTTGCACGTGAAGTAGAGCGAGCGCCGGTCGTCCCGGTCGGGGTGCACGCGGATCACGGGATGGGTCACCGGCGGAAAGGCGTCACGCTCGGCCGCGGTGGTGGGGGGCATCTCCGGTTCCAGCCGCCGGATCCCTTCGTAGTTGTGAACCATGTGGAGCGGCTCGAGGCGGCGCTTCATCTCGTCGGGCAGCGCGTCGTAGGCCAGAAACATGTTCGAGAACCCGGTCTCGCCGCCCTCGGCGCCCTCCGGCAGCACCTCGATGCCGTACAGGATCGAGGCGAGCGACGGAACGAAGCGATAGGAGCTGTCCGTGTGCCACCGGGCGTTGTTACGCTGGAAGATCACCCGCGGGTCCTCGGCGGGCAGGTGTTGCCCCTCGGGCGAGACGTTGGCCACGTTGTAGACCTCGATCTTCCCCTTGGTCTTGTCCTTCTCGGGGAATCTCTCGAGGGGGCCGAACAGGAGCGAAAAGGCCATGAGCTCGTCGTCGGTGAGGCGCTGCTCGCGGAAGCACAGCAGGTGGTGCTCCTGGAACGCGTCGCGAACGCGCGTCACTGTCGCGGGGTCGACTGGGTGCGCCAGGTCGATTCCCAGCACCTCGGCGCCCAGCGCGGGCGACAGGCGGTGGATGGTCACGTCGGTCACCGCTCGAGACATGGTTTCCTCCCGCGTCGGGCCGGTCGGCTACTTGATCAGGCCGTAGAACTTCCCCGCGTTCTCGCAGACGATCTTCCGCACGGTGGCGGCCGGCAGGTGCCCGAACTGCTCCTCGATGTACTTCGAGGACTCCGGCCACACCCCGTCGCCGTGGGGATAGTCGGAGCCCCACATCACCGTGTCCTCGCCGATCTCGTGGATCATCTGGGTGCCGATCCGGTCGAACTGGAACGTCGCCTTGCACTGCCGCCGCCAGTAGTCGCTGGGCCTCATCCGGAGCCCCAGGTCGCGGAAGCGGTCCTCCCACTCGAAGTCCATGCGGTCGAGCGCATAGGGCAGCCAGCCGATCCCGCTCTCGCCGAACGAGATGCGGATGCCGGGGTAGCGCTCGAGCACCGCGCTGCCGATCACGGCGGCCAGGATGTTGATGAGGTTCATCTGAAAGCCGGAAACGCTGGTGAACATGGCGGCGCGCCGGGTGAGGCCGGTCGCCTTCTCCCGCACGCTGGGCGGCATGGTCGGGAAGGTGTGGAAGTGCAGCGGCAGGCCGACCTCGTTCACCGCCTGCCAGAGCGGCTCCCACGACGGATGCCACATCGGCTCCATGTCCCACGAGCACGACAGCTCGAGGCCGCGCAGCCCCATCTTCGCCACCCGGTGGATCTCGCGTACCGCCGCGTCGATATCGCCGTAGGGCAGGCAGGCGAGCCCGATGTGGCGCGCCGGGTAGTGGCGGCAGAAGTCCACGAGCCAGTCGTTGTAGATGCGGAACATCTCGGCGGCCGCCTCGTGATCGCCCAGGCGCGTGGCCGCGCCCAGGATGCCGAAGATGATCTCGGCCTGCACGCCGTCCCGCTCCATGTCCCGGACCCGCAGATGCGGATCGGTGGGACGGCGTATCCCCTTCCGGCCGTCATCGTACAACCCGGTAGACGCCATCACGTCCGCGCGGTAGTGGAGGCCCGGGACGTACTTCTGCCCCGAGGGCCCCACGCCGCCGACGAGCCCGAACGAGGCGCCGTTCCTCGACACCCAGCACGGGCCGTCGGGCCCATCGGTGACGTACGGCATGCGGTCGCGCAGGGCGCCGGACGCGTTGGCCGTGAAGAGGTCCGGCGGGATCCAGGGCATGTCGATGTGGCAGTCGGCGGAGATCCGCGTGTAGTCCATGGCGTCCCCCTCTGGCCGGCCATGATAAGCCATCCGGGTCCGGAGCGCCCGAGAGGTGCTACCCTGCCGCCTGCTTGCGACAGGATCGGGTCGCGATCGTGACCGGCGCCGGCCAGGGGATCGGCTTCGGCCACGCGGAGCGAGGGGCACTGATCATCGTTTCGGGTCATCCAGCCTGACGCGGCGGGCCCGCGCGGTGGCTCGGAGGAGCGGCGGCGACTCTTACGTAAGCAGCGGGAACAGAATCCGGGCGTCGGAAGAGTAGAGGTCGTATTCCTTCAATCGGCTGACCGGGACCAGCAAGATCTGTCTCACTTCCGGCGAACGCGGTTTGATGATCCCACTGCCGAGCCCCTCGCGCAACGAGCCGAATCCCTGCTTGGGAAGACACCGGTAGTAGAAGTCGAGACGATAGAGCCCCGGCTCCTCCGGAACGTAGGGAACCGCATCGATCTTAGTCAGTCGGACGATTTCGATCTCAATCCCGAGCTCCTCGTAAACCTCGCGCCGGAGGCTGGACTCGATGATGTCATCGCGCGCCTCCTCCGTTGAGGGCTCCCGCGGGTTTCGGAGACCCGATTCGAGCGAACCACCCGGGAGCCCCCACGCTCCCTTCGTTCGATAGCTGTGCTGAACCAGCAGCACTTCCGGAGGATTCATCTCCTCGTCGACAATCACCGCAACCGCTCCAACGGCCCAGCGCGTGGTGAGAAGCGTGCGCAGAAAGCCGGCGAGCCGCGGTGGGAAACGCTTCCATACCGCGAGCGAGATCCGGTGAAGGAAGGGGTGTCTTTCAATGAAGCGCGCAAGCCACGACAGCAACCCTGTTCTCCTCCGTCAGCGCTGAACGCTACGCGCGTGTTCCTAGCCCTGTTGTGAATTCTATATGCCGATCCGGTTTGGTCAAGACGCCTCGGGAATGATGGGAACAGCGACCAAAGCCGTTGGCAGATGAGCGGCCACGGGTACGAATTCTGCAACTGCGACTTCGGCGGTGGCTGCAACTTCGGGGGCTCCCGAACTCCAAGGACGGCAGCTGCCGTGCGCTCGTCGGCTTCTCGGTGACGAAGGGGCGCTGCGGCGACACCGACCTCGCCGGCATGAAGGGCGCCGGGATCTTCGTGTGGCCCAAGGCTATCCACGGAGGGCAACGGCAAGGCCACCTTCATCGTCGAGCCCGCTACGACTGACAGGCAGGTCGAGGTGCTCTCCCAGATCTTCACCGGCCAGCTCGGCGGACTGCCGTGGAAGCTGCTTGGACCCACCTTCCAGGTCGCCGGGCGGGTCGGAAGCGTCAAGGACCGCCTTCGACTCGGGGCTTTCGCGCGGACACCCCCTCCCGTGCGGCTACTGCCCGGTGCCTGGTCCCGTCTCTCCGCGTGGTCCGGTGGGCGCGGTGATGGGTCGCCGGCGCCACGCCGCGAGCCGCTCCACCACCACGTAGAACGCCGGAACGAGCAGCACGCCGAGGACCGTCACCGCGAGCATCCCGCCGACCACCGTTGTGCCGATCGAGTGCCGGCTGGCCGCACCCGCTCCCGATGCGACGACCAGCGGCAGCGAGCCCAGGATGAACGCGAAGGAGGTCATCAGGATGGGGCGGAAGCGCAGTCGGGCGGCTTCCCGCGCCGCCTCCCGGACCTCGATCCCGCGCTCGCGACGCTCCTTCGCGAACTCCACGATGAGGATGGCGTTCTTGCTCGCCAACCCGATGAGCAGCGCGAGGCCGATCTGTGCATACACGTCGTTCGCGAGCCCGCTGAGCCAGAGCGCCCCCAGGGCGCCGAAGACACCCAGCGGCACCGCCAGGATCACTGCCAGCGGGACGAGCCAGCTCTCGTACTGGGCGGCCAGGACCAGGAACACGAAGAGCGCGGACAGGGCGAAGACGAACCCCGCCCGGCTGCCCGCCTCGATCTCCTGGAAGGCGAGGCCCGACCACTCGTACGCCATGCCCGGCGGCAGGAGACGCCGCGCCACGTCCTGCATGGCCGCGATGGCCTGGCCCGAGCTGGCCCCCGGCGCGGTGTCGCCCGCGATCTCGGCCGACCGGTAGAGATTGTAGTGGGAGATGGTGTCGGGTCCCGTGATCGGCTTCACGGTGACCAGTGTGCTCAGTGGCACCATCTGGGCGGCCTGCCCGTTCGATCCGGGCCGGCTCCGAACATAGAGGCGCGCGACGTCGCCGGGAGAGGCGCGGAAGCTCGGCTCGGCTTGCAGCTGGACCCGATAGACACGGCCGAAGGCGTTGAAGTCGTTGACGTAGAGAGACCCGAGAAAGATCTGGAGGCTCGAGAACACGTCGGACAGCGGCACCCCGAGCGCCTTGGCCTTGGCCCGGTCGACTTGCGCGTCGAGCTGCGGCACTCCCGGCCGGAACCCGGTGAAGGTCGCGGCCAGCTCCGGGCGCTGCCGGGCCGCGTCCATGATCTGCCGGGCCGTCGCGTCGAGATCCTGGAGCGAGCCGCCGGCCACGCTCTGCAGCTCGAACTGGAAGCCGCCGCCGGAGCTGATGCCCCGGATGGGGGGCGGCGGAAAGACCACGACGACGGCTTCCTGGATGCCGCCGAGGCGCGCGCGCAGGCGCGCCAGGATCGCTCCGGCCTGGAGCTCGGGCGCCTTCCGCGTCGACCAGGGCGCGAGCCGGGGAAAGAGCGAGGCGACGTTCGGGCCGTTGACGCCCGTGATGAAGCTGCGCCCACCGATGGCCACCACCGTCTCGATGCCGGGCGTCTCGAGCAGGATCTGCTCGATCCGGCGCACGACCGCGTCGGTCCGCTCGAGGGAGGCGGCGTCGGGCAGCTGGACGTTGACGAGCAGGTAGCCCTGGTCCTCGGTGGGTGCGAAGCCGGTGGGCACGGCGCGCAGCAAGGCGTAGCCGGCCCCGCTCAGGATCAGCAGAACCACCAGGGCGAGGGCGGACCGCCGGACGATGCGCCGCACGGTCCGGTCGTAGCCGTCGGTGAGCCGGAGAAACGCCGCGTTCCAGGCCCGGGCCAGCCAGCGTTTCCGGGCGAGGCCGGGGGGACGGAGGAGGAGCGCGCACAGCGCCGGGGTCAGGGTGAGCGCGTTGAGGGCCGAGAGGCCCACCGACACCGCGATCGTCAGCGCGAACTGGCGGTAGAGCTGGCCGGTGATGCCGGGCAGAAAGGCGATCGGAATGAACACCGCCATCAGGACGAGCGCGGTCGCGATGACCGGCCCCACCACCTCCGCGGTCGCCCGACGGGCCGCCTCGCGGGGCGCGAGCCCCTCCTCGTCGAGGTGCCGCTGGGTGTTCTCCACCACCACGATGGCGTCGTCCACCACGATCCCGATGGCCAGCACGAGGCCGAAGAGCGTCAGCGTGTTGATCGAGAACCCGAACACGCTGATGACCGCGAAGGTCCCCACCAGCGAGACCGGGATGGTCATGGTCGGGATGAGGGTGGCGCGCCAGTCCTGCAGGAAGACGTAGACGGTGAGGACGACGAGCCCGATGGCGATGAGGAGCGTCTCCACGACCTCCTCGATCGAGACCCGGACGAACTCGGTCGTGTTGTAGGGGCGCGCATGGGTGACGCCGCTCGGGAAGCTCGGGGCGAGGCGGGCCACCGCCGCCTGGACGCCCCGCGACACCTCGAGGGCATTGGCGCCGGGAAGCTGGAAGATGCCGATGAGCGCCGCCGGCTTCCCGCCGACGCGGCCGAACGACCCGTAGCTCTGCGCGCCCAGCTCCACGCGGGCGACGTCGCGGACGCGGAGCAGCGAGCCGTCGGCCCGGGTGCGGAGGATGATGTCCTCGAACTCGGCCGGCGTCGAGAGGCGGCCGCGCGTGGTGACCGTGTACTGGAACTGCTGCCCGGGCAGCGCCGGGGGCTGGCCGATCTGCCCGGCGGCGGCCTGCAGGTTCTGCTCCCGGACCGCGTCGGCCACGTCGCCGGCGGTGAGCCCGAGGCTCGCGAGCCGCTCGGGGTCGAGCCAGAGCCGCATGCCATAGTCCCGCCCGTTGAACACGGTCACCTGCCCCACGCCGGGCACGCGCGCCAGCACGTCCACGACCTGGAGCGTGGCGTAGTTCGCCAGATAGAGCTCGTCCCGGCTCCCGTCGGGGGAGGTCAGGGCGACGATCTCGACCAGATCCGGAGACTGCTTGACGATGGTGATGCCCTGACGGGTCACGTCCGGGGGAAGCTTCGCCTCGGCGATGGCGACCCGGTTCTGGACGTTCACCGCGGCGATGTCGAGATCGGTCCCGACCTTGAAGGTCACGGTGAGCGTCATCGTCCCGTCGCTCCCGCTACGGGACGACATGTAGATCATGCTCTCGACGCCGTTGACCTGCTGCTCGATCGGCGTGGTCACCGTCCGCTCCACGACCTCCGCGCTGGCTCCAGGATAGGTGGCGGTCACGACCACCTGCGGCGGCGTGATCTCGGGGAACATCGCGATGGGCAGGAACGGGATCGCCACCGCGCCGGCCACCACGATGACGATGGCCAGCACGGAGGCGAAGATGGGGCGGTCGATGAAGAAGTTGACGAACACCGGCGTCAGCTCCCCGGTGTCGGCGGGAGCGCCTCCAGGATCGGCTCGACGCGCGACCCGGTCCGGATCTGCTGGAGGCCCTTGACCACGACGTGCTCGCCGGGCTTCACGCCCTCCTCGACGACCCACAGGGGCCCCACGCGCGGTCCCATCCGGACCGCGCGCGCCTGCACCGTCCGATCCGGCGCCACCAGGAAGAGCGACGCCGAGCCCTGGCTCTCCTGGATCGCGGCCTGCGGCACGACGAGCGCGTCGGGGCGCTCGGCGAGGAGGATCCGGAGCCGCACGTACTGCCCGGGCTGCAGCAGCCGCGCCGGGTTCGGGAAGGCGGCGCGCAGGGCGAGGGTGCCGGTCCGAGGGTCCACCGCGCGGTCGACGAAGTCGAGCCGGCCGTCGTGCGGATAGGCGCTGTCGTCCGGCAGCGTCATGGTGATGCCAGAGGAGATCGGTCGCGCCTGCATCTCCGCCCGGCGACGCCCCCACACGGACAGGGCCTCGCGCTCGCTCACGCTCCAGTTCACGTACATCGGATCGAGCGTGGACACCGTGGCGAGGAGGGTGGCCTCACCTTTTCCGACCAGGGCTCCCACCCGGACCTCGGCCCGGCCCATCCGCCCATCCAGCGGCGACTTGATCGCCGTGTAACCGAGCTGGAGCCGGGCACTGTCGGCGGCGGCCTCGTCGGCGCGGATCGAGGCCCGCGCGTTCTCGATGGCCGCCCCGGAAGCGGCGAGCGCGGCCCGCGCGTTCTCGAGGGCGGCGCGGTCGGCCTGCACGGTGGCCTCCAGCGCGGTCAGGTTGGTGCGGATCTGGTCGTACTGCTCCCGGGCGATCAGCCCTTGCTGGACGAGCGTGCGATAGCGCCCCTCCTGCGTACGGGCATTCTCGACCTGCGCGAGATCGCGCTCGACATTGGCCTGCGCCTGCCGCACGTCGGCTTCGCGCTGGGTGAGCGCGGCCTCCGCCTGGCGAAGCTGGGCGGTGTCACGGGCCACGTTGGCCTCCGCCTGGCGCAGGGCGGCCTCGAAGGGGCGCGGATCGATGACGAAGAGCAGGTCGCCCGCCTTGACGTCGGCCCCGTCGGGCACCACCTGCCGCTCGATGAAGCCCTCGACCCGCGCGCGCACCTCGACGGTCTTGACCGCCTCCGTCTGGCCCACGTACTGGCCGTAGACCGGGACCGAGCGTTGCGCCACGGCCACCACCGTGACCGCGGGCGGCTTGGGGGCCGCGCTCACCTGCGGCGACCGATCGCAGGCCGCCAGCCCCGACAGGATCACGATCAGCGCCATGCCCCCGAGGAGACGAACAAGACGCGTCATGCGCTGTTGACGATCCGGCCCCGCCACAGGCTTCCGCGCTCCCGTCATCGCAGGCCTCCGGCGATGTGCAGCGTTTCGCCGGTGATCCACGCCGCCTCGGAAGAGGCCACCGCCGCCAGATGCCGGGCGATGGAGGCGCCGATGCCTTTCGAGGCGCCGGTCACGATCGCCACCTTGCCCTCGAGCTTGCTCATGTCCTTTGTCCTCTGCTCCTGTTGATGCCGATGGGCCTTCGTCAGATTCCGGGGATGACGGGCGGATGGTGAAGCTGCCCGGGGAGCGGGCAATAAGCCGACCGGATCGGGCGGAGTGCCCGATCCTCCGCCCCCTTCTTGACCACGAGCCGCTGGCGGCGCAGGATGGCTCGATATCGGCAGGCGATAGCGGCTCGTGACGGCCGCGACGGAGGAGCCCGACCATGACCGAAGCCGTGACGCAGCTCGAGATCCACCAGCGCGTATTGGATCTCTACGACGAGTACTGCCACGGTCGCATCGATCGCCGCGAGTTCCTGCGGCTGGCCGCGCTGGTGGCGGGCGGCGTGGCGATGGCGCAGGCGCTGCTGCCGCGCTACGCCCAGGCGCAGACGATCTCCTTCACCGACGCCCGGATCAAGCCGCAGTACGTGACCTACCCGTCGCCCGGCGGCAACTCGGGCCAGATGCGGGGGTACCTGGTGCAGCCGGCCGGGCCGGGGCCATTCCCGGCGGTGCTGGTGATCCACGAGAACCGTGGACTCAATCCCTACATCGAAGACGTGGCGCGCCGCGCCGCCGTCGAGGGCTTCGTGGCCCTCGCCCCCGACGGCCTCTTCCCGGTTGGCGGGTACCCCGGCAACGACGACGACGGCCGCACGCTGCAGGGCCGTCTCGACCAGGCCAAGCTGCGGACCGACATGCTCAACAGCGCGACCGTTCTCAAGTCGCACAAGCTCTCGAACGGCAAGCTCGGCGCGACCGGCTTCTGCTCGGGCGGGAGCGCGGTCAACTTCCTCGCGGTCACCATGGGCCGCGACCTGAACGCCGGCGTGCCGTTCTATGGCGCGGCGGCAGAAACCGCCGGCGTGCCGAAGATCAAGGCCCCCCTGCTGATCCAGTACGCCGAGACCGACCCGCGCATCAACGAGATGTGGCCCGCGTTCGAGGCGGCGCTGAAGTCCGCCGGCGTGCCGTACGAGATGCACATCTACCCGGGCACCCAGCACGGCTTTCACAACAACTCGACGCCGCGCTACCACGAGGCGTCGGCCAAGCTGGCGTGGGACCGCACCATCGCCTTCTTCAGGAAAACCCTGGCCTGATAGGCCGCCACGCGACATCGGAGACGACACATGGCCAACGCCAGCATGGGCACGGGACTTCAGCTTCGCTCAACGGTGAAGAAGGACGGCACCCTCGAGCTCTCGCTCGTCAGCGTGGCCATCCCCGAGCCGAAGCCGGAGGAGGTGATCGTCCGCATCGACGCCTCCCCCATCAACCCCTCCGACCAGGGACTGCTCTTCGCCGGCGCCGACATGAGCACGGCCAGGGCCTCCGGCACGCCGGACATGCCGGTCGTGACCGCCGGCATCTCCCCGGCGGCGATGAAGGCGATGGCCGGGCGTCTGGATCAGTCCTTGCCCGTCGGCAACGAAGGGGCCGGCGTGGTCGTCCAGGCGGGTGCCTCTCCGGCCGCGCAGGCGCTGCTGGGCAAGACCGTCGCCATCCTCGGTGGCGCCATGTACGCGCAGTACCGCTGCATCAAGGCGGTGCAATGCCTGGTGTTGCCGCCGGGGACCACCCCCGCCGAGGGCGCCTCCTGCTTCGTCAACCCCCTCACCGCGCTCGGCATGGTCGCGACCATGCGCGCGGAGGGTCACAAGGCGCTGGTGCACACGGCGGCCGCCTCCAACCTCGGACAGATGCTCAACCGGATCTGCATCACGGACCGGGTCGCCCTGGTGAACATCGTGCGCACGCCGGAGCAGGTGGACGTCCTGAAGAAGCTCGGCGCCACCCACGTGTGCAACTCGAGCGCGCCCACCTTCATGGACGACCTCACCGAGGCGCTCGTCGCCACCGGAGCCACGGTGGCCTTCGATGCCATCGGCGGCGGCACCCTGGCCGGGCAGATCCTCACCGCCATGGAGCTCGCGCTGAACCGGACGGCGAAGGAATACAGCCGCTACGGATCCACCACGCACAAGCAGGTCTACATCTACGGCGGCCTCGACCGCGGGCCGACCCAGTTCAGCCGCACCTTCGGCATGGCGTGGGGCATCGGCGGCTGGCTGCTCACCCCGTTTCTGCAGAAGATCGGCTTCGAGGCCGCCCAGAAGCTGCGCGAGCGGGTCGCGGCCGAGATCAAGACCACGTTCGCGAGCACCTACACGAAGGAAGTCTCTCTCGCCGGCGCCTTGCGGCTCGATGAGATCGCGGTCTACGGCAAGCTGGCCACGGGCGAGAAGTACCTGATCACCCCGAACAAGGAGCTTCGCTGAAGGCGGGGCTAGTCTCGGCCATCACGACGATCCAGCGCGAAAGGAGCTCATCCATGAGCGGGAGGGCGGGCCGGCCGACATCGACGGGAGCGGCGTACATCGCGGATTTCCTCGTGCAGCAGGACGTGCCGTACGTCTTCGGGCTCTGCGGCCATGGCGTGCTCGGTCTCCTGGACGGGCTCTTCGATCGTCAGACCGAGGTCAAGACCCTGTCGGTGCATCACGAAGCGGTCGCCGCGTTCATGGCCGATGCCTACTTCCGCGTCGCCGGGCGGCCCGTGGCGACCTACACCTCCTGCGGCCCGGGGTCGGCGAACATCGTCGTCGCGGTCGCCGCCGCGTTCGCCGACTCCTCGGCGATGCTCAACATCACCGGCAACGTGCCGACCGGCCAGTGGAACCGCGGGCCGTTCCAGGAGACCGGGCGCTACTTCCAGGGCGACTTCGTCAATGTCCTGCGTCCCTACGTCAAGCGCAGCTTCCAGCCCACCCGCCCGGAGATGCTCCCGCTCGCGCTCCGCCAGGCCTTCGCCCTCATGACGAACGGGCGGCCGGGCCCGGTGCACCTCGATGTCCCCCTGAACGTCTTCGTGGAGCCCGTCGATGAGACGGCCGCCCGGCGCGAGGATCACTGGCCGCAGGCGCGCTGGGCGGCTCCGGCGGGCGATCCTCGGGCCATCGGGGAGGCCGCGCGCCTCCTGGCGGAAGCGGAGCGTCCGGTCATCGTCGCCGGGCACGGGGTCGAGCTCGGCCATGCGGAGGCCGCGCTGCTGGCCTACGCGGAGGCGATGTCCATCCCGGTGGCGACGACGCCGTTCGGCAAGGGCGTCTTCGACGCCCGCCATCCGCTCAGCCTGGGCGTGACCGGACGGAACGGGCCCTACATGGCCAATGCCGCCTGCCGCAACGCCGACGTCATCCTGGCCCTCGGGACGCGCTTCGACGACCGCGCGACCAGCGCCTGGCTCCCCGGGCTCACCTACAGCATCCCGCCCACCCGGCTCATCCACGTCGACATCGATCCGAACGAGATCGGCCGCAACTTCCAGCCGGCGATCGGGATCATCGCCGACGCGCGGCTGGCGCTCGACCAGCTGCTCGCGCACCGGACCGATCGTGGCCGCCGGCACGAGGCGTGGCTCGGGCGGATCGAAGGCTGGCGAAGGAAGTGGGTCGAGGCCACGACGCCCCCGCGGACGTCCGATGCGGTGCCGATCCGTCCCGAGCGCGTGGTCGCCGACGTGCGCCGGGTGGTCCCGGAGGACGGCATCGTGCTGGTCGACGTCGGCGCGCACCACAACTGGATGGTCGCCGAGTACGACGCCTGGAAGCCTCGCACCCTGGTCCAGACGTGGGGATACGCGTCGATGGGCTTCGGCGTCGCGGGGCCCCTCGGGGCGAAGCTCGCGGCTCCCGACCGGCCGGTGGTGACGGTCTGCGGCGACGGCGGCTTCGTCATGAACGCGAGCGCGGTGCTCACCGCGGTGGAGTACGAGATTCCCGCGGTCTGGATCGTCTGGAACAACGGCGGCTTCGCCGTCATCCGGGACCAGCAGCTCGGCTACTTCGGTCGTGACCGTGAGCTCGCCACCATGTTCAAGGGGACGGGGGGCAAGCCCTTCAGCGCGGACTACGCGGCGATGGCGCGCTCGATGGGTGCCGACGGCTGGCTCGTCGAGAAGCCCGCGGACCTCGCCGGCCAGCTCGAGGCGGCGATCGCGTCGAACCGACCGACCGTCCTCGACGTGCGGGTCGACCCCGACATTCGCCCGCTCGCCACCGGGAGCTGGGACCTCCCTCCGCTCCCGCACCCCCTCCCGAACTTCGGCTGGGAGCAGGACTGACCCGAGAGCCCGCTCGCGTGCCCCGCTCGGTCACCGTCGCGCTCGGCTTGCCGCCGGCGCCGGGCCCCTCGAGCCACGCCGTGCAGGCCGGGGGTTGGGTCTTCACCGCCGGCATGCTCGGTCTGGACCGGACGGGCGAGATCGCCGGCCCGAGTCGGGGCGACGCCGGGGCCCAGACCCGGCGGGCCATCGACAACCTCGCGCTGGCGCTCGACGCGCTCGGCATCCCGCTCGCCCACATGGCGAAGATCAAGGGGTACCTCACCGACTTCCGGCACGCCCCCGCCTACAACGCCGCGTACCGCGAGGCCTTCGCGCCGCCGTGGCCGGCCCGGGCCACGGTCGGCGCCGGCCTGGTCCGCGACCACGCCCTCGTCGCGCTCGAGGCGACCGCCGCCGTCGGAGGCCTGCCGAGGGCGGTCCGGCCCGCGGCACGCGCCGAGCCTCCGGTGCCGCTCACCCAGGGCATGCAGGCCGCCGGCGTCCTGTTCGCGAGCGGCCAGCTGGCGCGTGACGCGAGCGGCGCCCTGATCGGCCGCGGCGACCTGCGGGCGCAGGCCGAGCAGGCGCTCGACAACCTCGGCACCGTCCTCGACGCGGCCGGTCTCGACTTCACCGACGTCGTCAAGATCAACGCCACCGTCCCGGACTGGACCGGCCTCTCCCGCTACCACGAGACCCTCGGGAAGTACTTCGCGGAGCCACTTCCGGCGCGCGCCGTCACGCAGGGCGCGCCCGGCGTCGAGGGCATGCTGATCGAGATCGAGGCCGTCGCGGTCGGTGGGCCCCGGCGCGTCGTCTCTCCCGACCTGGCCCCGGGCTGGCATGCGGTAGAGGTCGGGACCCTCGTGCATCTCGCCGGCGAGGCCGACACCGCTCGGCGCCTGGCCGCCGCGGGCGACGTGCGCGCGCAGACGCGCCGGACCATGGAGAGCCTGCGCCTCTGCCTGGCGGCCCTGGGCGGCCGCATGGGCGATATCGTGAAGACCAACGTCACGCTCACCGACCCCCGGCTGGTCCCCGCGTTCGACGAGGAGTACCGGACGTTCTTCACGCCGCCCTATCCCGCGCGCACCACGGTGGTGGGCGGCCTGGCCCGGGAGCGGATGCTCGTCGAGATCGAGGCGGTCGCGGTCCTCGGCGCCGCCCAGGACGCGATCGCGGTGACGGGCCCCGCAAATCCCGCTTGACCACCGGTGCGACGTGGGCGAGTCTCCTGACCAGCGAGAGCACCCCCATTGCTCCAGCGGCGCCCCGCGCCCGTCAGGAGGAATTCTCATCGAGCTCGACGCGCTCCTGAAGCCTCGCTCGGTCGCCGTGCTCGGAGCCTCCGAGCGCCCCTCGGCGGGCCGCACGGTCGTCCAGAACCTCGAGCGCATCGGATTCAACGGGGAGATCTTCCCCATCAATCCCCGCTACGAGACCTTGCTCGGCCGACGCTGCTACCGATCGGTCGAGGAGCTGCCCGACGGTGTCGATGTGCTCGCGTTCTGCGTCAATCACGAGCGCGTGCTCGACGGCCTCCGGTCCGCCGCCAAGAAGGGGGTGCGCGCCGCGGTCGCGTTCGACGCGGGGTTCGCCGAGAGCGACGACACCGGACGGCGCCGGCAGGACGAGCTGGTCGCCATCTGTCGCGAGGCGGGGATCGCGTTCTGCGGGCCGAACTGCATGGGCGCCATCAGTCCGCACGAGCGAAGCCTCGTCTACCTGAACGAGCTCCGCGACCCGGCGCCGCTCGCCGGCAACGTCGGCCTGATCTCCCAGAGCGGATCGATCGTCATCGGGCTGCTGGCCGACTGCCGGCGGTTCGGCTGGAGCCGCGTGGTCTCGACGGGCAACGAAGCCGTGATCGTGGCCGCCGATGTCCTCGAGTACCTGGTCGACGACCCGGCCACGCGCGTGATCGCGATGTTTCTCGAGAGCGTGCGGCAGCCGGAGCGGTTCGTCGCCGCGCTCGATCGCGCCGCCGATCGCGGCAAGCCGGTGGTGGTCCTCAAGGTCGGCCGCAGCGAGCGGGCGCGCCGCGCGATCACGAGCCACACCGGCGGCCTCGCCGGCGAGTCGCGCGTGATCGAGGCGGTCCTCCGCGCGCACCGGGCGATCGAGGTCCACGACATGGACGAGCTGACCGAGACGCTCGCCGCCTTCCAGGGGGGGCGCCGGCCCGCGGGTCGCCGGATCGCGGTGGTGACGAACTCCGGCGGCCACACCGAGCTGATCCTCGACCTCGCCACGAGCGTCGGGCTCGAGCTGCCGGCACTCTCCCCCGCCACGCGCGCCGAGGCCGCGCGCGTCATCGGTCCCATCACCGGCGACGGCAATCCGCTGGACGCGTGGGGCAACGGCGACTTCCGGACCAACGTGTCGCACGCGCTCCGGACGCTCGGCGCGGACCCGGAGATCGACGCGGTCGTCTGGTGCACCGATAGCGCCGACGCCTCCCCGCTGGGATCGCCCGAGCGCTTCATGACGTACGCCGGGATGCTGGTCGAGGGCGCCCAGGAGTCGACCAAGCCCTTCTATCTGATGGGCACGCGCCCGGGCATCTTCCGGCGGGACCAGCACGAGCTCCTGAGCGCCCAGGGGATCGCGCTGATCGGCGGCACGCGCCAGGGACTCCGGGCGATCGATCGCCTGGCCCTCCAGGCCGCGCCGCCCGCGCCCCTCCGCCCCCCGCCGGCGACGACGATGCCGGCGCTGGCGACGATGATGCCGGGCGGCACGGCGCGGCGAACGATCCACGAGCACGACGCCAAGCGGCTGCTCGCCGGCGCCGGCCTGCCCGTCGTGAGGGAGACGCTCTGCACCACGCGCGAGGAGGCGCTCGCCGCGGCGCGCGCGATCGGGTACCCGGTGGCGCTCAAGCTCGTCGCCGACGACGTGCCCCACCGGTCGGATCTCGGCCTCGTGGCGGTCGGGCTCCGGGACCCCCGCGAGCTCGGGGAGGCGTGGGACCGCATGACCGCGGTGCGTTCCCGGAAGCTGGGGGACGTCGCGGTCGCCGGCTTCGTGGTCCAGCAGATGGTGAGCGGGGGGGTCGAGGTCCTCGCCGGGGTCCACCACGACCGGGACTTCGGCCCGGTGCTCGCCTTCGGGCTCGGCGGCGTCGCCGCCGAGGCGCTCGCCCGCGTCGCGCTCCGGCCGCTGCCGCTCCGGGTCGGCGATGCCGAGGCGATGGTCGCCGAGGTTCCCGCCGCCGCGACGCTGCTGGCCGGCTTCCGCGGACATCCCCCCGCCGACCTCGACGGCCTCCATCGATGCCTCGAAGCGCTGGGCGACTACGCGTGGGCCGACCGCGCCGCCATCGCCGAGCTCGACCTGAACCCCATCACGGTGCTGCCGCGGGGCCGGGGCTGCGTCGTCGTCGACGCGCTCATCGTCCCCCGTGGCCGCCGCGCCGAGGAGCCCCCATGACCGCGGAGCTCGTGACCTACACCGCCGACGACCGCGTCGGCATCGTGACGATCAACCGTCCCGAGAAGCTCAACGCGATCACCCCCGAGCTCAAGCGTGCGCTCGTGGAGCGCCTGCTCGCGGCGGACGCCGACCCGGGCACGAGCGTGGTGGTGCTGCGTGCCGAGGGCAGGAGCTTCAGCGCCGGCTACGACATCTCCCCCAGCCCGGCCCGCGCCGCGCGGCGCGGCAACGCGCTGGCGTGGCACGACTCGCTCGCCGACGACGTCCGGCTCGAGATGACGCCGTGGGACATGCGGAAGCCGGTGATCGCGTCGGTCCAGGGACACTGCCTCGGCGGCGGCTGCGAGCTCATGATGCTGTGCGATCTCGCCATCGCCTCCGACGATGCCGTCTTCGGGGAGCCCGAGATCCGCTTCTCGAACGTCGGACCCGCCCTCGTGATGCCCTTCGTCGTGGGCCTGCGGCGCGCGCGCGAGCTGCTCTACCTGGGCGACCCCATCGACGCCCGGACCGCGCTCGAGTACGGGATGGTCAACCGCGTCGTCCCGCGCGCCCAGCTGCCGGCGGCGACACTGAAGCTCGCCCGCCGGATGGCGCTGATCTCCCCGGAGTCGCTCGTGGCGACCAAGCTCGCGACCCGGCGCGGCGCCGAGGCGGCGGGCTTCCGCAACGCGATCCTCGCCGGGCTCGACGTGCTCGCTCCGCTCTACGCGGCGCGGACCGAGGTCGGGATGAAGTTCGACGAGATCAGAGAGAAGGAGGGCCTGGGCGCGGCGCTCAAGTGGCGCGCGGCCCAGTTCGCCGACTAGCGCGGGCTATTCACGAACGGGCAACGCGCGAGGCGGACGGGCCTGGCGCCGTGGGCAGCTCCCGCGCGGTCGGCGATCCGTCATCCCCGCCGGAGCCGCTCCATCGTCTCGTGGACGGCCGTCACGCGCCGCCACGCCATGAACGTGGCGCGCAGCTCCGCTTCGGGCGCGCCCGCCGCGATGCGATCGATCGTGTCGCGGGCCAGGGTCACGGAGACCAGGGCGTCCTCGGCCTTGCCGGCCGCGGCCTGCGCCTGCGCGAGCAGATGCGCGGCCTGCCATGTGAGCGTGGGATACCCGATCGCGCGCGCGACCGCGAGCGCCTGCGCCAGGTCGACGGTGGCGGCGGCCGCCTGTCCGGCCCGGAGCGCGAGCTCGCCCCGCACCATGTGAAACCAGCCGACGTACTTCCGGGAGCCGGTGGCGACCGCCTCGGCCAGGCCGCGCTCGACCTGCCGGAGCGCTTCCCCGTCGCGGCCCAGCGCCGCCAGCGTCACCGCCAGCGTGAACGCGAGATGGATGGACCAGCGCCAGCGATGGAGCCCGAACGACTTCCCCGCCCGGGCGATGGTCTCCTCGAAGAACGGCAGCGCGCGCTCGGGCGCGCCCAGGTTCAGCTCGTCGAACCCCACGTTGATGAGCGCGCTGATCTCCACGTTGCCGTTCTTGATCCGCTTGCCGATATCGGCGCTCTCGCGATCGAGCTCGAAGGCGCGCCGGAAGTCGCCGAGCTCCTCGTAGAGCCAGCCCTGGGTATTGCCGACCCGGGCGATGATGAACGGGCTCTCGCGCTCCGCCGCCAGACCGCGGGTCTCGACGAGGAGCGCGAGGGCCTCGCGATGCTCGCCGAGACCGATGTGGGCGAAGCACCGGTTCGACATCGCGAACAGCTCGTTGAAGCCGTCGTGCACCTCGCGCGCGAGCGACGCGGTGTCGCGGGCCATGGCGATGGCGTCCGCGAAGTTGCCTTGCCAGTTCCTCTGGACGCTGGCGATCACCTGCGTGGTGACGACGATGTCGTGGAACTCGCCCGCGCGGGCCACCCGCTGCGCCTCCCCGAGATTGCGCTCGGCCTCCACCACGCGGCTCTCGATCAGGTCGATGATGCCGATGAGGCTCACGCTCCGGGCGAGGAGGCGGTCGTCGCCGATCTCGCCCGCGATGTGCCGCGCCTCCTCGGCCGCCCGCTTGAGGTCCTGGACGTGATCGATCGACAGCGTCATGTAGTGCGCATACGCGAGGTCGGCGAGGGCCTCGCCCTCGAGGCGCCGGTCGTCCGCCGCGCGAGCGACCTCCGTCATGCGCTCCGCCTCCGCGATCGCCTCGTCGAGCCGGCCCACGCCGATGAGGATCTGGCCCCGCCGCTGATGGATCTCGGCCAGACGCTTGCGCGGTACCGCCGTCGGCGCCTTCGCGGCGGCCTCCAGCGCCCGGGCGTACCAGTCGAGCGCGATCTGGTTGGCGTTCGCGGAGCCGGCCCGGGCGCCGGAGTGCGCGAGGTAGTCGAAGGCCTTCGCCCACTCTTCCCCCTGCGAGAAATGATGGGCCAGCTCCTCGTAGTGGTCGGCGAGGCGCTCCGGGTACAGCTCCTCGAGCGCGTACCCGACGGCGCGATGCAGCTGCCGGCGCCGCTCGCGCAGGAGGCTGTTGTAGGCCACGTCCTGGATGACGGCGTGCTTGAAGATGTACGACGGGTCCTGCGGCACGCCCGTTTCGTAGATGAGCTCCAGGCCCTGCAGCTCGGTCAAGAGGTGCTCCAGCCGCTCCTTCATGTCCGACACCCGGCTCAGCAGGCGAACCAGGAACTCGCGGCCGATCACGGACGCCACCTGCACCGCGCGCTTGCCGTCCTCGCCGAGGCGGTCGAGGCGCGCCATGATGATGTCCTGGATCGTGTCCGGCACGCTCGCGGTCCCCGCCCCCTTCACCAGCCGGAGGCCTCCGTTCTCGCGCCGGAGCAGGCCCAGGTCCAGTAGCGTCTTCGCCACCTCCTCGATGAACAGCGGCACGCCTTCCGCCTTCTCCATCAGGGCGGCCGCGACCTCGTCGGGCAGATCCGTCGCGCCGAGGGCCGCGCACGCCACCGCCAGCGCGTCGCGCTGGGCGAGCGTGGTCAGGCTGATCGTCGACTGGAAGCTGTGGGTGCGGAACGGCGGCGTGTACCCCAGCCGATAGGTGAGGATCAGCATCACGGGCATGGTGGCCATCGAGTCCATGAGCCAGGCGAGGTATTCCTCGCTGCTGCCGTCCATCCAGTGCAGATCCTCCACCACGAGCACGACCGGGCGGAGGGCGGCTCCGCCCTGCGCGAGCGCGCGCAGCGCGGCGAAGGTGTGACGCCGGCGGCCCGGCGCGTCCATGGTTGCCACCGCCGGATCGCCCGGGTCGACGGCGAGCAGGTAGCGGATGAACGGCACGTGCGGCTCCAAGCCGCCGAGCGCCTGCATGCCGTGCTCGATCTTCGCGATGATCTCCGGCTCGCCGTCGAACTCCTCGATGCGGAAGTTCTTGCGAAGCTGATCGATCAGGGGCAGGAACGAGATCGCCTGGCCGAACGACACGCACTGCCCTTCGAGCCACGTGACGCGGTGATCCGTCGCGTCGAGCGCGCGCCGGAACTCGTAGAGCAGGCGCGACTTGCCGATGCCGGCGTCGCCGCCCACGAAGATCACCTGCCCACGGCCCGCCGCGACGTCCGCGAACCGCTCGAGGAGCACGCCGAGCTCGCGCTCGCGGCCGACGAACGGCGTGAGCCCGCGCTCGCTCCTGATCTCGATGCGCGAGCGCGCCCCGCGCGGGCGCAGCACCTCGAAGGCGCGGACGGGGTCGTGGCCTTTCACGCCCACGTCGCCGAGGTCCAGGGTCTCGAAGAAGCCGAGGACCATCCGGTGCGTCGCCTCGGTGATGCGCACGCTGCCCGGCCGCGCGCTCTGCTGCATGCGCGCGGCGAGGTTCGTGGTGTCGCCGACCGCGGTGTAGTCCATGCGGAGGTCGTCGCCGATGCGGCCGACCACGACCGCGCCGGTGTTCAGGCCGATCCGCATGGCGAGGGTGAGCCCGCGCTCGGTGCGCAGCTGCGCGGCATACTCGCGGAGCGCCCGCTGGATGCCGAGGGCGGCGTGGACGGCGCGGCGCGCGCTGTCCTCGTGGGCGATCGGCGCCCCGAAGAGCGCCATCACGCCGTCGCCCGTGTACTGGTTGATCGTGCCCTCGAAGCGGTGGATCTCGGCGGTGATGCGCTCGAAGCACGCGTCCACGATCTGATGAACTTCCTCGGCATCGAGCTTCTCGGCGAACGCGGTGAAGCCGGCCAGGTCGGCGAAGAGCACGGTGACCTGGCGCCGCTCGCCCTCGATGGCGGAGCGCGCGGTGAGGATCTTCTCGGCGAGGTGCCTCGGCGTGTAGCCGCGGATGCGCGGTGCTGGCCGGACGGCCGCCTCCGGCGCCGGCGCAGCGGGAGGCGTCCCCGCCGCCGGCGGCGAGAACCGCCGGCCGCAGGCGCCGCAGAAGAGCGCGCCCGCCCGGGCCGGGGCCTGGCAGTGCGGGCACCGCGCCTCGAGGCCGGCGCCGCATTGCTCACAGAAGCGATGCTCGACCGGGTTCTCCGCACCGCACGCGCCGCACCGCATGGGTCAGGCGGTCCCCGGTCTCGGCGCTCGGCCGGCGCCGGGCTCGAGGAAGATCTCGGAATCGATGGTTTCGGCGGGACTCACGAGGCTGGAGCATATCACGTGGTCACCAGGACCCGCGGGCCGGGTCAGCCCCCGGCCGGCGGCGCGTCGGACCAGAGCCCGAGGGTCCGCATCAGCGCGAGCGCGTTCGAGGTCCGCACGACCCCGGGCCGCATGCGGTAGTCGAACACCATCCGGCCGTCATCGAGCCGGTCCTCGAAGTGCACGTTGACCGCGCGGAGCTCGGCATCGGCGGCGACCTCCGACAGCGCGAGGTCGTGGGTGGTGACGAGGCCGATGGCGCCCTGCTGCACCAGGCCGCGGACGACGGCCGCCGCGCCGAGGCGGCGGTCGTGCGAGTTGGTGCCGTGCAGGATCTCGTCGAGCAGGAACAGGACGGGGATCGGGCCGGCGGCGATCCGGACGATGTCGCGCAGCCGGACCAGCTCCGCGTAGAACCGGGAGGTACCCTCCTGCAGCGAATCCCGGATGCGGAGCGTGGCGCCCGGCGCCAGGTGGGACAACCGTAGCCGCGTCGCGCGCACCGGCGCGCCGGCCTGGGCCAGGACCGCGTTGACGCCGACCGCGCGCAGCAAGGTGCTCTTGCCCGACATGTTGGAGCCGCTGACGATGAGCACCCGGGCGGCGCCGCCCAGCGCCACGTCGTTGCGCACGCAGCGGGTCTCGAGGATGAGCGGGTGCCCCAGCGCCTCCGCCTCGAAGTGGGCCTCGGCGCCTCCGGCCGCGGGTCCGCCGCCGCCGATCGTGGGGTAGACGTCGGCCGGGTGCTCGTAGGCGTAGCCCGCCAGCGAGCCGAGGGCCTCCAGCTGGCCGACGGCGGCCAGCCAGGCGCCGACGGAGGCGCCGTGCCGCGCCCGCCAGGCCCCGATCCCCAGCGCGCAGTGCGCGCCCCACATCGTCAGCTGGGCGAAGGGCGCGAAGAACTGGTTGCGCCGCGAATCGAGCAGATCCACCCACAGGCGCAGCCGCCGCACCGCGCGCGACGGCCGCCGGCCGGCGCTGACCAGGTCGGCAAGGAGCCGGTCGAGCAAGGGGCTGCCGAGCCGCTCGCGCTCGAACCGCTCGAGCACCGCCGCCAGCAGCTCGAGGTCCGGGCCGTGCCCGGCCACCGCCCGGTCGGCATCGCGCACCCGCGCGCGCAGCCGCCAGCCGACCAGGCCCTGGATGGCCAGGCCGCCCACGGGCACGATCAGTGGCGCCCAGCCCGCGGCCCACGCGAGGACGGCAGACAGCGCCACCGCCGAGACGGCGGCGGCACCAGCGCGCAGCACCGGCGAGGGCGGCCGTACGACCGGCGCCGCCAGCGCGGCGAAGCCGTCGGCGCGTACCGTCGCCGCCACCTCCTCGCCGAGGACAGCCAGGTCCTCACGCAGGTCGAGCCGCGGCGTCATCGCCTGCACGGCCGAGTGCCGCGCGCGCACCGCCGCGGGATCCGCCGGCGCCAGCAGCCAGGAGGCGAGGACCTCCTCGCCCATGCTCGTGCGCGCCTCGCAGAGCAGCTCGTACAGCGAGCCCTCGCCGAAGAGGTCGAGATCGTCGGCGTAGGGGTGATGGGCATCGCGGAACCGCTCGCCCCGCCGGCCGGCCCCCGCCCACTGTCCGTCGAGGCGGGCGAGCCCGCGCCGGTAGAACGTCGCGCGCCGCTCGGCCCGACGGCGATCGGCTCGAGCGCGCGCGTGGAGCACGACCAGGGCCGCGAACGCCGCGGCCGGCGCGGCGAGCCCCCACGGGGACAGCCAGCCCGCGCCGAAGGCCAGCCAGGCGATCAGCGCGGCCGCCAGCGCCACGCCCAGGCGGGCCCGCGCAATCGCCTCCTCGCGCCAGGCGGCGCGGGCCGCCTGCTCGCGGTGCCGGCTCTCGCGTCGCCGGTACTCCTCCCGGGGCGCGGCCTCGTGGGCGGTCATCGGCAGGCGCGGGCCGGCGGCGTTACCCGATTGCGGGCACGCTGCGCCTCTGCCAGGTGGACGAGGCGTTGAAACTCGTTGCCGCGGGTGGGCATTGGTGTCAGGCTGATTCTCCCATGCTCGGCACGCCGCGATGACCACCGAGCTCGGACATTGAGCCAGGTCGTCCTGCCCGTCCTCCTGATGGGAATGCTCCTGGTCGGAGCGCTCCCGGCGTGCTCGTACTCCGCGGCCGAGCAGGACAGCATCCGGCGGGCATGGGAGGACCGCGATGCCGACCGGGCGCGTGAGTGCCACCGGGCGGGACGGGGATTTGTTGCCGGCGGCTGTACCGGCGGCGGAGGCCCATGATCCGCTGGCGCCTCCGGACATCGACATTCGCACTCATGATTCGCAGGTCTCGAGAGTCCCACGGGCGGTGCACAACCCGGAAGGGAGGGCTCCATGGGCGAGGCTCCCGACATCGAGTATCGCGGCCACTTCATCGAGGTCCGGTCATACGAATCCGAAGGCAAGCGGTGGCGGCCGAAGGCGGTCGTGTCCATCTACCGCAGGGGGACGCTGCAGCGGCAGATCCTGTCCGCTCCCGGCGAGGTGCTTGTCGAGTCGGAGGAAGCGGCGGAGACCTATTCACTGGCGATGGCGAAGAAGTGGATCGACGATCAGTAGGCGGAGGCCCGGAAGCCGGGCAAGCTGCGAGAAACGGAGGCACTTCAGGTCGGAGAGCTGGCGAACAGGGCGGTCCGACCCCTATTTGAGGGTGCCCGCGATCTGCCGAATCTGATCCGGCGTACGCTCGCCCGCCAGCGGCGTTCCCGGCATCAAATGCTTCCCCATGGCGAGCCCGCCGATCAGAACGGGCTCGTAGCCGATCTCGCGTATCAGACGCGACGCCAGCTCGATGGCCTTGGCGTCGTCGCCCGCGATCGGCATCCCGATGCGCTCGCCCCGTTGCTCGCGCGCGGCGCCCATGCGCGCATAGCCGATCGCATTGAAGGCGCGGACGATACGGGCTCCGGGTAGAAGCTCCGCCGAGGCGAGACCGGCGCCCTTCTCCCGGGCCCACGTCGCGATCTCACCGTCGCGCGCGGGAAACGGGTTACACGTATCGATCACCACCTTGCCCTTGACCAGGTCCCCAAGATCCTTGCCGACCTCGGGGAGCGCCCGGTACGGCACCGAGACCAGCAGCACCTCGCCGAAGGCGGCGGCCTCCCGCGGCGTCCCGGCTCGTGCATTGGGCCCAAGACTCGCGGCCAGTTTCTTGTCGTGATCGAGATGACGCGACGAGAACATGACTTCGTGCCCGGCCTTCACCCAGACGCCGCCCAGTGCCCCGCCGACTCTGCCGGAACCGACGACGCCGATCTTCACCTTTCCACTGGCGGCGCGGGCGGCGGGTGCGCCAAACGGCAGCCCGAGCGCGAGGGCCGCCGCGGCAGTCCCGGCAACCTCGAGAAATCCACGACGGTCTTGCTCCATGGCGCCACTCACCTTCATGACAACCCTCCGCGAGAATAGCAGGGAATCGGGCCCGACCGCATTATGCCGCAGGAAGCCCGGTTCTGCTCGACTACCCTGAGCAGGTGGATCGGTGGCCGAGGGGCGCGAGGAGCAGACACGGCCAGCGAAGAGGAGGCGCGACATGGAGCGACAGTTCGACCTGGTGGTCGTCGGGACCGGGGTGACCTCGGCGGTGGCGTCGCGGTGTCGAGAGGCGGGGTGGCGTGTCGCGGTCGTGGACTCGCGCCCCTTCGGCGGTACCTGCGCGCTCCGCGGGTGCATACCCAAGAAGACCCTCGTCGGCGCGGCGGAGGCGGTGCACGCGGCCCGCGACATGGCCGACCGGGGCGTGCCCGCGGGCGCCCTCGCGCTCGACTGGCCCCCGCTGATGCGGTTCAAGCGCTCGCTGATCGACCCGACGACGGAGCGCACCGAGCAGGCGTGGGCGAAGATGGGGGTCGAGCAATTCCACGGCCGCGCCCGGTTCGTGGGCCCCACCACGCTGGCCGTCGGCGACGAACGGCTCACCGGGCAGCGGGTCCTCATCGCCGCCGGCGCCATGCCGATGCCGCTCACGTTCCCGGGCTCGGATCGCCTCACGACCAGCGAGCAGTTCCTCGACCTCGACCGCCTGCCGCCCCGGATCATCTTCGTGGGCGGCGGCTACGTGTCGTTCGAGTTCGCCCACGTCGCCGCGCGGGCCGGCGTGCGCGTGACGATTCTCCACCGGGGCGCCCGGCCGCTCGAGGCCTTCGATCCCGACCTGGTGGCCATGCTGGTGAAGCGCACGCGCGAGCTCGGGATCGGGGTGGAGCTGGACACCGAGGTCCGCGCCATCGAGGCGGCCGCCGCCCACCTCGTGGTGCGCTGCACCCGACGCGGTGAAGAGGTCGGCTTCGAGGCCGACATCGCGGTCCACAGCGCGGGCCGGGTGCCCGAGCTGGACGACCTGCATCTCGAGACCGCCGGGGTGCAGCGGGAGAAGCGGGGCGTCGTGGTGAACCAGTTCCTGCAGAGCGTGTCGAACCCCGCGGTCTATGCGGGGGGCGACGCCGCCGCGAGTGGGCCGCCGCTGACGCCCAAGGCCGACCACGACGCGGGCGTGCTGACCACGAACCTGCTGGAGGGCAACCGGCGCGCCACGAACTACGACGGCATCGCCTCGGCGGTGTTCAGCCTGCCGCCGCTCGCCTCCGCGGGGCTCACGGAGGCGGCCGCGCGCGCGGCGGGCCTCACGTTCCGCACGACCTGGCAGGATATGTCCGGGTGGTTCAACACCCGCCGCGTCGGCGAGACGACCGCCGGCGCCAAGGTGCTCATCGAGCAGGGGACCGACCGCATCGTCGGGGCGCATCTGCTGGGACCCCACGCCGACGAGGTGATCAATCTCTTCGCCCTGGCCATTCGCCTGCGCATTCCGGCGGGCGAGCTGAAGCAGGCGCTCTACGCATACCCCACGTACGGCTCGGACATCCGATTCATGGTCTGAGGCGCCTCGGTCCTTGTCTTCGCACTATCGATCGCCCAGTAAGCCTTTGAAGCGGTCCGCCCGCACCACCTCCCGGACCCGGGCGAGCAACCAACTCGAGCAGTGGAAGGCGAAGATCCGGCACGACACATACGCGCCGGACGCCGATCTGACACGCTTCGAGGATCGCGCGCCCCTCCCGACCGACGAGTACCGCGCCCACGACCGGAAAACGATCGGCCGGTCCGAAGCCGCCATCGCCCACCTGAAGGAGCTTTCATCGGGCACGTTCCTTGGGGAGCGCGCGGGTTCCGTGGTCCGCCGCGGCAACTGTCGGCGCTATTCGAGCGACCACCCGGCACCGTACAGCAACCCGAGGAGCAGAAGCCCGAGGACGATCCGGTAGACGACGAACGGCACGTAACTCGCCCGCTTCAGCCAACGCATCATCAGCGTGATTGCGATCCACGCCGCCACGAAGGCGAGGCAACCACCGATGACCGCCTCCGCCGTCATGCGGGCGTTCCCCGCCTGATAGAGATCGTAGCCACCCAGCAAGCCGGCGCCGATGATGGCTGGCACCGCCAGCAGCAGCGAGAAACGCGCGGAGAGCGGACGGTCGAAACCGAGGAACCGCCCAGCGGTCATGCAGATGCCGGCGCGGCTTACCCCGGGAACGATGGCGACGCACTGCATCAGCCCTATCATGAGAGCTTCCTTCGCAGTCATCGCGGCCGGCTCACCCTTCGCTTCGGGCCGCCGATCGGCCGCCCAGAGCCCGACGGCGAACACGAACGTCGTCCACGCGATCACCTCCATGGATCTCAAGAGGTCGGTGGCCAGGTCCTTGACCAGGAAGCCGACCACCACGATGGGGATCGTCGCGATCACCACCAACAAGAGCAGACGGAAGCGCGGCCCGCCTCGGCCGGTGAGGCCGTCGATCAGCCCGAGCATGATCTCGGCAACATCACGCCGGAAGTATGCGATGACGGCGCCAAGTGTGCCGACGTGCAGTGCGATATCGAAGGCGAGCTTGTCGGAGGCGCTCCCGGTGTCCGGCGGTGCGCCGAGCGCCGCCAGAAGGTCGCGGCCGAGGATGAGATGGCCTGACGAGCTGATCGGCAGGAATTCGGTCACGCCTTGTACGATGGCGAGGGAAACGACGTACGAAAGTAGCATGGATACCTGCCCCCCAGGAGCGATGCCGACGGACCCGATGGTGAACAGCGACGCGGCGACCGCACGACGAAGTTGTCCAAATTCATCGCTGCCGTTTCGCGCGGCCGGAGGCGAAGCTGTCCTGGAAATGCCAACTCGCCGCGCCCTCTCACTATATCCCGGGAGCCATTTCTTCCTTGAAGGGCCTCGAGATCACTGCGACCGGAGGCATCGACAGCCCCGAGAAAGCGCGCCAGGTGCTCGCGGCGGGGCGGGCGGGATCTTCACCGGACTCATCAGATACGGCCCGCTGCTCCCGCGCCGCATCCTCGACGGCCCGCTGGCCGCTGAACGGTAGGCCTCGGCCGGCGCGTGGGCGATCATCCTGTCCCGCGGAGACCGTGCGGGGCGGGGTCGACGCCGTGCTAGATTGCTACGAATGCGTGACACGACATCGGAGTTCCCGGGTGCTCGCTCGGGCGCGGCGGGCGGCGTCCTGGCAGGTGCACCGTGGATGCGGGCCTTCGCCCCCTGGGCGCTCGGGCTCGGCCTCGTTGTCCTGATCGCGGTGCTCGTGCTCACGATGCCGGGCAACCCGATCCTGGACCTCAACCGGCGTCAGTATCGTGCGCCGGGAACCATTCTCTCGCACGCGGGTATGCTGCTCCTCCTGGTGGGCCTGGTCGCCCACGCCCCGGACTGGCTCGCCGCCGTGCGGCAGTGGCGCCCGCGCCGCCTCGCCGGCGTGCTGGCGGTCGCGATCCTGGCGCCGCTGGCCGGCCTCGCCCTCATCGGGCTCGCGTGGCCGGCCTACGGCCGGGCCCTCACGCGCGAGTGGGGGCTCGTCGAGCCGGCCCAGGCCGGCCTGTTCCTGATCTCGGCGTGGATCGCCTGGCGGCACGCCGCCTTCCTGGGGCCTCGCGCGGCGGACTACCGGCCGTACCGCTTCGTGTCGCTCTCCTGCGTGCTGCTGGCGATCGAGGAGATGGACTGGTTCGGCATCCTGGGCCCCCTGATCGGTCGGGTGGGCGCGGCCAGCGTCTACGTCGGCTCATCTCACGACCTCGTCAAGGTCGCGTGGCACTACCCCTGGTTCGCCATCCCGCTCGTGGTGGCCGGTCTGCTCGGGCTCGGGCTGATCTGGTCCCGCGGCTACCTGACGGTGGGCTTCATCCGGCGCGAGATGTTCGAGCCGACGACGCTCCTCCTCTACGCCGCGTTCGCGGCGCAGGCGGTGGCCCAGGCCCTCGACGTCGACGACACGCTGCTGAGCACGCGTCATCCGATCTTCCGCTATCCGCTCGAGGAACCGTGCGAGCTGCTCGCGGACCTGCTACTCGCAAGCGGGCTCCTGCTGAAGTACGTCCGAGACTGGCGCCGCGCAGGGTCTCCGCGAGCGCAGTAGACTCCTGGCCACGAACACGGGGCTCAATCACGGGAAGTTCTCGGCATTGCCACGGGGCCGGCGTCGATGACACCCAGGCTCGCGCGAGTCATCCCGACGATGGTCCGGCTGATGGGCGCCGAGACCATCCCCAAGCCGAGGTCGAGGCAACCCTGTCGCAATGGCTGCTCCTGAACCACGGTCGTCATGTGCTCACTGCGACGGCCTGGTTGGCAGCGCTGAAGGCATTCTCGATGCGAGGCGAGCACGGTGGCTAGCCGGCGCTGCCGGGCGGTGATGTGCGCGGGCTCAACCGACGCGTCCCGCCGCATGGACGACGCTGGCCCAGCGGGCCGGGCCGGTCGGCGGAGGTGGATCAGCCGGCCGGATTCCCGCCGACGGCGCCGCCCGCCGCGAGAAGGCGCTTTCGATGGACCTCCCCGCGCCGACTGCCCAGCACGAGAGGGAGCCGGCCGAAGCGCTTCCGCAGGCGGTTGATCGCTCGCAGGATTCGGGGCCGGCCGACGATCCGGCGCTCGACTCGACGCTTGCCCGGAAGATCGACCAGCATGAGGCCGACCAGGATGGTCAGCAGCCCCTGTCCGGGAACCCCGGGCAGCGCCAGGATGATGCCCACCCCGACGAGAATGGCACCCAGGACGTTCTTGCCGAACCGAGCCGTGAGGCGAAGCACGGGATGACGGTCCACCCAGACATCACGGGAATGGAACTCCTGAAAGTACGTGGGGGGCAGCTTCACGAGCAGGAATCCCGCCACGAGCAGGCTGCCGACGATCGTGACCAGGAACAGGGAAACGCCGAAGAACACTCCCCCCCAGGTGAGATCCTCGATGAGCCACTGGATGATACGGTCGGTCATGGCGTCCTCACAGCGGAT
>DATLFG010000023.1:0-31142 GCA_035524955.1 Candidatus Limnocylindria bacterium
GAGTACGCTTCGCGCCCGACCTTCGGGCGCCGCCTCGCAGCTGGACCTTTCTCAGCGCCCGGCCGCGGTCGGGCTAGTGGAAGGCTAGTGGAAGAAGACGCCGGCGTCGATGTTGAGGACCTGGCCGGTGACGCTGTCCGAGTGGCAGAACGCGGTCACCTGATCCGCCACGTCCTCCACGCTGGCCGCGCGCTTGAGCACGGCGCGCTGGCGCGCCCCCTCGGCCACCTCGGGCCGCAGGCGTGACGTCATTCGCGTCCCCTCCATCAGCCCCGGGGCCACGCAGTTCACCGTGACCTCGGGCGCCAGCGCCACCGCGAGACACCGCGTGAGGTGGATGAGCCCGGCCTTGCTCGTCGCATAGGCGATGCTGCTGCCGCCCGGATTGAGCCCGGCCACCGAGGCGATGTTCACGATGCGGCCGGACCCGCTCGCCCGGAGGTGCGGGGCGGCCGCCCGGCAGAGCAGGTACGGCCCGCGGAGATTGGTGGAGAAGAGCCGGTCCCAGGTCGCGGCGTCGAGCGCCTCCAGGTCGGGGAACGGGATGCTGATGTTCCAGGCCGCGTTGTTGACCAGCGCGTCGAGCCGGCCGAACCGGCCCACCACCGCCTCGATGGCGGGCCGGATCGCCCCGGCGTCGGTCTGATCGAGGGCGACGCTCCACGCCTTCCGCCCGAGCGCTTCCACCGCGGCGCAGGTCTCCCGCGCGGCGTCCTTGCGCTCGAGGTAGGTGATGGCGACGTGAGCGCCCGCCTTCGCGAGGCCCCGCGCGATGGCGATGCCAAGCATTCCGGTGCCGCCCGCGACCAGGGCGACGCGACCCTCGAGATCCATGGCGCCATAGCCTATCAGAATTGGCGCGCGGAGTGGTCGCCGCCCTGGGCTTGAAGCGGCCGGGGCGCCGCCGTACACTCGCCCGGTCATGCCCAAGCTGATCCTCCGGAACGTGCGACCCGGCCAACCCTCTACCGTCTAGGAGCCTGCCCCACGATGGCACCGATCTCTCCGGCCGTCCGCTCCGACTTCGCCCCGACCGGCACGCTGCGCGTCGGCATCAACCACGGCAATCTCGTCCTCGCCCAGAAGAACGCCACGACCGGCGAGGTGAAGGGCGTCGCGGTGGACCTGGCGCACGAGCTGGGCCGTCGGCTCGACGTGCCGGTGGAGCTGGTCCAGTACGCTTCGGCCGGTCAGATGACGGATGCGCTCGCAACCGGCGCGTGGGACGTGGCCTTCCTAGCCCGGGAAGCCGGGCGGGCGGGCGAGATCGGCTTCACCGCGCCGCACCTGTTGATCGAGGGTACCTACCTCGTGCCGGCCGGCTCCTCCGACACCCGCGCCGTCGACATCGACCGCAAGGGCATGCGCATCGCGGTCTCCGAGAAGAGCGCGTACGATCACTTCCTCACCCGCACCATCAAGAACGCCACCCTGGTCCGTGGGGCGGGCAACAGCGCCGGGCTCGGCCTGCTCCAGGCGGGCCGGGCCGACGTCGTCGCCGGGGTGCGACAACTCCTCCTGATGGACCAGGCCAAGCTGCCGGGCTCGCGCGTGCTCGAGGACCGCTTCATGGTGATCGAGCAGGCGATGGGGCTGCCCAAGGGCCGCGACGCGGGCCTCGCCTACGCGAAGGCGTTCATCGAGGAGATGAAGGCCTCCGGGTTCGTGGCCCAGGCCCTCGAGAAGTCCGGCGTCCGTGGCGTCCCGGTCGCCCCTCCCGAACCCGCCCGCTGAGCGCGCGACGCGGGCCGCCGGACGCCGCGGAGCAATCGCGGGCGGGCACCCGGCGCGCGCAGCCGGGACGGGCGTAGGGGCGCCCCCGCCCCCGTCCCGGCTGCCCCGGATCGCGGGCTTACGCGAGTGGCACGATGGCGTAGAAGCGCGGGGTCGCCCCGACCGCGCGGGTGACGTGGCCGCGGCCGGTGAGATCCTCGGCCAGCAGCACGTCGCCCGGCCCGACGCGGACCACGGTGCCGTCGCCGACCTCGATCTCCGCCTGTCCGGAGAGCGTGATCGAGTACTGCCGCCGCGGCGCGCAGTGCCAGTCGAGCATGTAGCCGGGCGGGGCCACGCGGAACGCGAGGCCCGCGACGGGCTGCATCGGGGTGCCTTCCCCGTGCGCGCCTTCGGTGTCGGTGAAGGACGTCATGGGGAGCGACACCTCCTCCACGTGCGACTGCCCGTCCGCGCCGCTGTAGACCCGCCAGATCTTCGGCATATGCTCCCTTTCCCTGAGGAGTGGCGCTAGAACTGCACGCGGCGCAGGACGGCGCGCGGCAGCGCGCGGATGACCAGCATGATCCACCGCCAGATGCCGGGGGCGTAGAGCTGGTGGCGGCCCCCGTCCATGGCCCGCACCACCGCGGCCGCCACCGCCTCCGGCTCGCCCGCGAAGGGCGGCACGGGTAGCCCCGCGGTCATCGCGGTCCGGACGAAGCCGGGCTTGACGCAGAGCACGCGCACCCCGCGCTCGCGATAGGCCAGGTCGAGGCCGTCGAGGAACACCGAGAGGCCCGCCTTCGACGCGCCGTAGAGATAGTTGCTCCGCCGGGCGCGGTCCCCCGCCACACTGCTGAAGGCGCAGACGAGTCCCCCGCCCCGGGCGGCCAGCCGCGCGGCGGCCTGCTGGCAGAGCACCACGGTCCCGGTGAAGTTGACCTCGAGGAGCGCGGCCAGGCGTGCGGGATCGGCGGCCAGATCCTCCTGGCGGCCGAAGGCCCCGCCGGTCACCACGAGGGCGTCGAGGCCGCCCAGGCCGCGGTCGGCGGCGTCGAGCGCGGCCGCGAACCCGGCCGGCCGGCCGAGGTCGAGCGGGGCATGGCCAACCGGCGCGCGCGGGCCGCGCGCCTCCAGGTCGCGCGCGGACAGCGCCAGCTCGGCCGCGTCGCGGCCGAGCAGGAACACGGAGTCGCCGCGCTCGGCGAGCGCCCGCGCCAGGGCGCGGCCCATGCCGCGGGTCGCGCCGACGAAGGCGACCTTCACGCGCGGTCCCCGAGGAGCCGGACGGACTGGGCGGAGCGGAACCGGTGGCCCGGATCCCATCGGTCGCGCACTGCGCGCCACTCGGCCAGGCGCGGCATCATGCGCGCGAAGTCCTCGGGGCGGGTCACCGCGTCCTTGGCGAGGTAGACGCGCCCGCCGTGGGCGATCACCACCGTATTCAGCTCGTGGATGAGCGCCTCGGTGGGCGCGCCGCGGTACGCGAGGTCGAGCGCCAGGGTGGTGCCCTCCATCGGGAACGACAGGTAGGCGTCGGAGGCGGGCCCGCAGTCCTTGATCACGGCCAGGAACGAGGCGGCCCCGGCGGCGCCCAGCCGGTCGAGGATCGCGACCAGCGGCGCGGCGCCCGCCGCGCGCGGCAACACGCACTGGTACTGGAGGAGGCCACGGCGGCCGTAGAGCCGGTTCCACTGCCCCACCGCGTCGAGCGGGTAGAAGAAGCGCTCGTGGGTGACGAGGCGCCGCCTGAGCGTCCCGCCGTGGAGCCGGTAATAGAGATAGTTGAACCAGCGCATGAAGAGCGGGTTCAGCAGCCACTCCGGCGCGTCCACCGGCACGCTCAGCGGCAGCCCGCGCGGCCGCCGGCGTCCGGCCGCTTCCATCGCGGTCGCGTGACGCCCCCGCATGAGAACCCCGCGGCCGACCTCGCGTCCCCGGGCCAGGCAATCGATCCAGCCGACGGTGTAGGGCCAGTCGTCCGCGCTCCGCTTGAGCCCGGCCAGCATGGTCTCGAGTCCGTCGACACCCACCGTCTCCAGTACGATCCACGGCGACTCGACCCGGCGGAGCTTCAGCGTGACCTCCACGATGAGACCGGTGAGTCCCATGCCGCCCACGGTGGCGAGGAAGAGCTCGCGCTCCCGGGCGGGCCCGCATTCCACGCGCCGGCCGTCGGCGGTGACCAGGACGAGACGCTCGAGGAAGTTGCCGAAGGAGCCGTCGCGGTGGTGGTTCTTGCCGTGGACGTCGCACGCGACGCAGGCCCCGACCGTGACGAACTTGGTGCCGGGCGTGACCGGCGGAAACCAGCCGCGCGGCACGAAGACCCGCAGGACGTCGGCGAGGCCCAACCCCGCCTCGCAGGTGAGTCGCCCGGTGTCGCCGTCGAACCCCAGGATGCGGTCGGCGCGCGTGCGGTCCACCACGAGCCCGCCGGACGCCGCCGGCATCGCGGCATCGCCGTACGCGCGGCCCAGGCCGCGCACGACCAGCGGATCCTCGCCCGCGGGCAGCCCCGGCCCATCGGAGCGGTCTACCCGCCCGCGGCCCACCGGATGGCGACCCCACCCCGTCACCTCCTCGAGGGGGAGCTCGGTCACGGCATCCCCCGCGCGAGCCACGCGGGCCCCCAGACCGGACCGTAGATGATGACGAAGAGCGCCAGCATCCAGAGCCCGGTATTGACGAGGAGCGCGCGGTCGTTGAGCAGGAGGTCGGAGGGGTTGCCGCCCATGTCCCGACGGTAGAGCAGGTAGAGATAGCGGAAGACGCCGTAGAGCACGAAGGGCAGGGTCGCCGGCAGGAGCCGCGTGTTGAACTTCGCCACCGTCTCCGGGGACATGGTGTAGAGCGCGTAGGCGGTCACGGTGGAGGCGGTGACCACCGCCACCATCTGGTCGAGGAAGCCCTCGCTGTACTCGGCCAGGATGGGCCGATGTGCCGCCGCGTCGCCCTTGAGCGTCCGATACTCGTGCCGGCGCTTGCCGAGGGCGAGGAAGAGCGCGACCAGGATCGTGCAGATCACGAGCCAGCCCGAGATCTCCACCGCGATGGCCTCGGCGCCCGCCACCGCGCGGAGCACGAAGCCCGCGGCCACCGTGAGCACGTCGAGGATCACCAGGTGCTTGAGCCAGACCGAGTAGGCGGTGAGGAGCGCCGCGTAGGCGGCGGCCGTGAGCCCGAAGCCCAAGGACAGGGCGAAGGCGGCGATCAGGCTGCCCACCAGCACCGCGATGCCCAGCCCCAGCGCGACGCCCACCGGCAGGGCGCCCCGCGCGATGGGCCGGAAGCGCTTCGCGGGATGCAGTCGATCCTTCTCGGCGTCGGCCACGTCGTTGAAGACGTAGATGGCCCCGGAGAGCGCGCAGAAGATCAGGAACGCGGCCAGGGCCGGCCAGACGAGCGGAGTGAACAGGCTCTGCGAGAAGATGAGCCCGGCGAAGACGAAGAGGTTCTTCACCCACTGCCGCGGGCGGAGCGAGACGAGCGCGGCGACCAGGAGGCTCACGAGGCCTCAGATCTTGATGACGTGACGGACTTCTCCCAGCGCCCCGGTCGCGTTGCGGGTGTCCAGCACGAGCCGCGACTCCCGCACCAGCCTCGCCGGCTCGAACTCGGGGTGCGCGGTGAGCAGCACCACGAGGTCGTAGGCGGAGAGGTCGGCCTGCGTCCAGGACACGCTCTTGAGGAGGTGGCCGCCGACCTGGATCTGGGGCACCCGGGGATCCGCGTACTCGAGCTGCGCCCCGCGGGCGAGGAGGTGCTCGATGATCTCGAGCGCGGGGGAATCGCGGATGTCCCCGACCCCCGCCTTGTAGGCCACGCCCAGCGCCAGGATGCGCGAGCCCTTCACCGCTTTCGTCCGGTCGTTGAGCGCGTCGGCGGCGAGCTGCACCACGTAGCGCGGCATGCCGCCGTTGATCTCGTCGGCGAAGGCGATGAACTTGGCCTCGTAGCCGGCGAGCCGCGTTCGCCAGGACAGGTAGTGCGGGTCGCTGGGCAGGCAGTGGCCGCCGATGCCGGGGCCCGGGGAGAAGGCCATGAACCCGAAGGGCTTGGTGGCGGCGGCGCCGATCACCTCCCACACCGACATGTCGAGCCGGCGGCACACGATCGCCAGCTCGTTGACGAGCGCGATGTTGACGCTGCGGAAGGTGTTCTCGAAGAGCTTGACCATCTCCGCGACCTGCGTGGACGACACCGGGACGATCCGGTCGATGATCTGACCGTAGAGCGTCTCGACCAGATGACGGCACGCGGGGGTGACGCCGCCCACCACCTTGGGAATGCGGGAGAGCCCCCAGGTCCGGTTGCCGGGATCGATGCGCTCGGGCGAGAATCCCAGGAAGAACTCCTCACCCACCCGGAGCCCGCCGCGGCTCATGCGCGGAAGCAGCACCTCGTCGGTGGTGCCGGGATAGGTGGTGGACTCCAGCACCACGAGGCAGCCGGGCCGCAGCACGCGGGCCACGCCGTCGGCCGCCGCCACGATGAAGGAGATGTCGGGCTCCTTGGACTTCCCGAGCGGCGTGGGCACGCAGATGACGATCGCGTCGGCCGCGCCCAGCGCGTCCGGCGCCGCGTGGATCGCGAGGCGGCCACTCTGCACCAGCGGGGCCAGCTCGGCGGCGGGCACGTCCTCCACCGGGCTCACGCCGTCCGCGAGCAGCCCGGCGCGGGCGGGGTCGGCGTCGACCCCGATCACCCGGAAGCCGGCGCGGGCGAAGGCCACCGCGAGCGGCAGCCCCACGTACCCCAGCCCCACCACGCCCACGGTGGCGGAGCGGCTCTTCAGGCGCTCCTCGAGCCGGGACCCGAGCGCGCCGAGCGGCGTCACCTCACATCACCTGGGCGAGCGCCCGCTTGATCGCATCCACCACCTGGTCCACTTCCGGATCCAGGAGCTCGGGGAAGCACGGCAGGCACAGCACCTCGGCGGCGGCCTGGGTGGCCACCGGGAAGTCGCGGTCCGCGTTCGGCTGCGAGAAGAGCGGCTGCGCGGGGATCGTGGTCGGATAGTGGACGGAGGTACCGACACCCAGCCCGGCCAGGGCCGCCGCGAGCGCCTCCCGCTTGGCCGACCGCACCGTGTACTGGTGGTAGATGTGGCGCGCGGGCGGCCGCTCCACCGGCAGGCCGAGCGGCAGCCCGGCGAGCGCGGCGTCGTAGTGATGGGCGATGGCGCGGCGGCGCTCGTTCCACTGCGGCAGGCGCTTGAGCTTCACGCGGAGCAGGGCCGCCTGCAGCTCGTCGAGGCGGCTGCAGCCGCCCAGCTCGACGTGCGTGTACTTGCGACTCGAGCCGTGATCGCGGAGCAGCCGGACGCGCTCGGCCACGTCGTCGCGCGCGGTCAGCACCATGCCGCCGTCGCCGCAGGCGCCGAGGTTCTTGGTCGGGTAGAACGACAGCGTGGTGGCCTCGGCCCACGCGGCCACCGCGCGGCCCGCGTAGGATGCGCCCACCGCCTGCGCCGCGTCGGCCACCATCACGAGGCCGCGCGCCCGGGCGAGATCGCCGAGGGCGTCCATCGCGGCCACCTGCCCGTAGAGGTGGACCGGCACGATCGCGCGGGTCCGCGGCGTGATCGCCCGCGCCACGCGGGCCGGATCCAGGTTGAGCGTGCCCGGCTCGACGTCCACGAACACGGGGGTCGCGCCGGCCATCACGATCGTGGTGGCGGAGGCGACGAAGGAGAACGCGGAGGTGATGACCTCGTCGCCCGGCCCGACCCCGACCGCCCGGAGCGCCAGCAGCAGGGCGTCGGTGCCCGAGCCCGTTCCCACCCCGTGGCGCGCCCCGCAGAGGTCGGCCAGCTCGCGCTCGAGCGCCTGGCCCTCGGGCCCCAGGACGAACCGGCAGGAGTCGAGCACGCGCGCCGCCGCGTCCATCAGCTCGCCGCGGAGCGCCTCGTGCTGCCGCTTGAGGTCGATCTGGGGAATCATCAGAAGCCCGAGCGGGCCGAGGTGCCCAGCTGGCCCAGTCCCAACAGGTTGACCGAGATGCGGAACTCGTTCTCGTCGCCGCGACGATTCACGTACTCGGCCATGACGGACCAGCAGTCGAAGCGCCAGTCGATGCCCACCCGGTTCTCGATGGCCCGCCCCCTCCGGACGTCCCAGGCGGTGGACCCGCGGACGTCGACGTTGCCGAGCACCCTCACCAGCGCTTCCGCCTTCAGGTAGCGGCTCTCGCCCTGCTCGTTGAAACGGGGACCCACCGCCGCCGCGAAGCGCGGGTACACGAGGCGGATGTCCGCATTGGCCTCCCGCAGGCCCAGGTCGTAGACATTGTACCGGGCATCGGCGTGGAAGCCGATCCTTTGGTTGGGGCTGATCGTGAGATCGGCGTAGAGGTCCTTCAAGGGCTGGGAGACCGGGTCCATCTTGAAGGTCTGGCTCACGGTGAAGCGCGCCATCTCCCAGCGCACCGGCTGCTGGTCGGGGCCGGCCACCGTCTTGGCGTTCAGCGAGTTGGTGAGGTAGTAGGTGATCTCGTTGGCCTTGCCGATCCCGTCGATGCCGACGCGCCGCTCGTAGCCGGGATCGATGCCGGTCGCGGTGCTCGCGCCCGGATCGTACTGGGGATGGTCCTTCTGATCGAGGCCGCGGATCTGGATGATCTTCACCCGGGGCTCGATCACGTGCTGGTAGGCCGCCACCCCGCCGCGGCCGTCGCTGGTGTAGACCCGGGAGACGCGGCTCTCCGCCTCCACCCCCCACTCCACCTGGCGGCGGACGCGCGGATCGTGCACCGACTCCTCCACGGTGAGAGCGCCCACGCGCGTGACGCGCTGGCCCACCACGCGCTCGTCGTAGTACGTCAGCCGGCCGCCCACGAACGGCGTGACCGTGAGGAGCCCCGCCACCGGGAGCGGCATGAGCAGCCGCGGGTGGAAGTCGGCCCGGATCCCGTCGGGACCCACGTCGCGGATGAAGTTCACGAAGCTCGCGGTGGTCTCGTAGAGCAGCCCGGGCACGCCGGGCACCGGCTGGCGGATGCCCACCAGCGTGATCTCCGGCACCCGCTGCAGCTCGATCGGCCGCGCGGTCGTGAGATCCTGGTACCACTTCACGTTGCCGACCAGGCTCCAGGCGTCCCAGGTCTGGGTGACGAACACGTTCGTCTCGGCCCGCTGGTTGGCGCGCTCCACGAGCCGGTTGCCGTAGTCGCGGAAGATCAGGTCGTCGCTGGTGACGTTGGCGTTGACCTTGAACGACAGGCGCGGGGTCACCTGCCAGTCGTGTCGGAACGACGCCCAGCCACGGTTCTCCTCCAGCCGCGGATCGTCGCCGCGGAAGACCTCGTTCACCCCGAAGGCGGCCAGCTGGCCGCGCTGGTCGCGCGACAGCACGTAGCGGTAGTCGCCCTCGACCCCGAAGCCGCGCTCGCTGTAGGCGTCGAGGCTGACCGTGAGGTCCTGGCTGTCGTCGATCGCCCAGAAGTACGGGACCCTCGAGAAGAAGCCCTTGCGCGAGGACTGGCCGAACTCCGGGAACAGGAAGCCCGACTGGCGCTCGCGCCGCAGCGCCGCCGCGAAGAACGGCACCCACGGCAGCACCGGGATCCCCTTCACCCAGAACGAAGCGTCCCGCCCGTAGACGATGTCGTCGAGATCGGCGGTGCCCGAGCCGAACCGGAACGACCAGGGGGGATCGTCGCCCTCGCAGGTGGTGAACACGCCGCGTCGCAGCTCGTAGATGCTGTCCCCGACGCGGTCCATCCGCTCGGCCGAGAGGTGGTAGTACGGCGCCGAGACCGCGGAGCCCTTGTGGACGACCCCGGTGCCGGTCTTGAGGTTGTAGTCGATGCGCTCGCCCACCAGGCGGTCCGGCCCGTCGTAGAACACCACCTTGCCCTGGGCCACCGCCTGGCCGGTGTCGCGATTCAGCTCCACGCGGTCGGCGAGCAGGCGGATCGGGCCCCGGGTGATCTCCACGTTGCCGACCGCGATGAGCAGATCGGTCGCGCCGCCCACCTGCTGGATCTGGTCGGCCACCACGGTGGCTTCCTCGCCGCCCGCGCGGACCGTCACGCCGCCCGGCTGCGCCCACGCGGGGCCGGCGGGGAGCCCCATGGCGGCCCCGGCCGAGAGCAGGGCCGCGAGCAGGCCCACGAGCGGGAACATCCGGGCGCCGCGCGCGGGCCCGCCAGGGCCGGGGATCGAGCGGAGGCGAGGCCGGGGGGGCGGCATGAGGCCCCATGCTAGCAGCGGGTTCCGGCCGTGAAAAGAACATCCTGCCCGTCGGCCGCGGCGGCCAGGACGTCGCCGACCAGCGAGAGCGAGCCGGCCACGCACACGATCCCGCGGGGATCCTCTGCGGTGGCCATCGCGAGCGCGTCCTGCGGCGACCGCGCGGTGGCCACGCGTGTGCCCGCGGGGAGCAGCGCCCGCAGCGCGTCCGGCGGGGCGGCCCGCGGGTTCGTGGAGGCGGCGAGGATGACGCGCGCGGCCAGCGGCCGGAGGGCCGCGAGGATGCCGCCCGCGTCCTTGTCGGTGAGGACGCCGATCACGAAGGTGACGGCCCGCCCCGGGAAGTAGGCGCGCAGCGAGGCGGCGAGGGCCCGGGCCCCCGCCGGATTGTGGGCCCCGTCGAGGATGACGAGCGGGTCGCGACGGAAGATCTGGAAGCGCCCGGGCCAGCGCACGCCGCGCAGGCCCGCGCGGATCGCGCCCTCGTCCGCGCCCAGCGCCCGCGCGGCCGCCGCCGCGAGCAACGCGTTGCCGGGCTGGTAGACACCGAGCAGCCCGCAGGCCACGTCGGGGATCCGCCAGTCCGGCCCCTCGAGGTGGAGCCGCTGCGTGTCGAGGGTGAAGCCGAGCGGGGTGACGTGCAGGTCGCGGCCCTCGAGCGCGAGCGGCACGCCGCTCTCCACGGCGCGCCGGATGACGACCGCCTCCACCTCGGGATCCTGCCGCGCCGAGAAGGCCACGCCGCTCCGAATGATCGCGGCTTTCTCGGTTGCGATCAACGCCAGCGTGTCGCCCAGCTCGTGCTGGTGGTCGTAGTCGATGGGCCCGAGGACGGCCACCCGCGGCGAGCCCACCGTGGTGGCGTCGAGCCGGCCCCCGAGGCCCACCTCCAGGACCGCGACCTCCACCCGGGCGCGGCAGAAATGGTCGAGCGCGAGCGCGGTGCCCGCCTCGAAGACGGTGAGGTCGAGCCGGGTGATGAGCGTGCCGAGGGCGTCCACGCCGTCCACGAAATCGGATTCGGAGATCGGCCGGCCGTCCACCCGGATGCGCTCCCGGTAGTGGGCGAGGTGCGGCGAGGTGTAGAGCCCGACGCGGCGGCCCGCGGCCTGGAGTATGGCGGCGAGCATGGCCGCGATGGATCCCTTGCCGTTGGTACCGCCCACCTGGGCGATGGTGAAGGCCTGCTCGGGCCGCCCGGTCGCGTCGAGCATCGCCTCGATGCGCTCGAGGCCGGGGCGCATGCCCGCCCGCTCCCCGCCGCGCAGCGCGAGGATGCGGGCCACGGCCTCCGCATACGTCATGGGGTGGGCGTGGGGGCGCGACCGCTGAAGAAGGCGAGGATGCGTCGGAGCGTGGCCCGCAGCTCCCGCCGCTCCACGACCAGGTCGAGCTGGCCGTGCTCGAGCAGGAACTCCGAGCGCTGGAATCCTTCGGGCAACGGCTGGCGGATGGTCTCCGCGATCACGCGCGGCCCCGCGAAGCCGATGAGGGCGCGCGGCTCGGCCAGGATGAGATCTCCCAGCATCGCAAAGCTGGCCGTCACGCCGCCGGTCGTGGGATCGGTGAGCAGGGAGATGTAGGGAATGCGCTCGGCGTCGAGGCGCTGGAGCGCGGCCGACGTCTTGGCCATCTGCATGAGCGAGAGGATACCCTCCTGCATGCGCGCCCCGCCCGAGGCGGAGACGATGAGGAGCGGAATGCGCTTCTGCAGGGCCAGCTCGATGGTGCGCGTGAGCTTCTCGCCCACCACCGAGGCCATGCTGCCGCCCAGGAACGCGAACTCGAAGACCGCGATCGCGACCGGATAGCCGCCGATGCGCGCGGTGCCGGTGACCACCGCCTCGCCCGCGTCGGTCTTGCTGCGGGCGGCCTTCAGCCGGTCGGTGTAGCGCTTGGTGTCCTTGAAGTTGAGCGGATCCTTCGAGCGCAGCCCGGTCTCGCGCTCCTCGAACGAGCCGTCGTCGGCGACGAGCGCGATGCGCTCGCGCGCGGAGATGCGGAACGGGTAGCCGCACTTGGGGCAGACGCGGCCCGCGCGCTCCACCTCGGCCCGGTAGACGATCTCCTTGCAGGAGTCGCACTTGACCCAGAGGCCCTCGGCGATGACGACCTTCTTCGGCCGGTCGTCGTCGCCGGCTTCCTTCTTCTTCCAGAACCAGGCGGCCATCGGTCAGCGACCGCTCACGCGGGTTGTCCGCCGAACGCGGAATGTCCGCGGACTGGGGGAGTGCGGGGGCCATTTCTGGGCCCCCGCATTTCAATAGAGAAGCGGATCCGATCGACAGCCGGTTCCCGGGTCGCTGCGACCTTGATCACGAAACGCTCCTCAGCGGCGCTTTGAGCGCAGCGATGAAGTCGCCGACGCGGGGGAGGAGCTCCGCGGAGGCGCCGTACTGCTCGACGAGGCGCACGATGGCGGAGCCCACGACGACGCCGTCGGCGGCGCGGCCGACCTCGGCCGCCTGCTCCGGGGTGCTGATGCCGAAGCCCACGCAGATCGGCTTGATCGTGATGCTGCGCAGGGCGCGCAGCTGCTGCGCGAGCTCGGGCGCGAGCGCGCTGCGCTCGCCGGTGACCCCGGTGAGCGACACCATGTAAATAAAGCCCTGGCTGGCCCGGGCGATCTTGCGCATCCGCTCCGGGGTCGAGGTGGGCGCCACCAGGTGCACCACGTCGAGCCCGGCGGGCGCGGCCTCCGCGCGGAGCGGACCCGCCTCCTCGGGCGGCACGTCGGCCACGATGACCCCGTCGATGCCCGCCTCCGCCGCGGTGCGGCAGAAGGCCTTGAGCCCGAAGGCGAGGATCGGATTGTAGTAGGTCAGGAACACGAGCGGCGCCGGGATCTCGCCCCGCATCTCCCGCACCAGCTCGAGCACGCGCGGCAGGGTCACGCCCGCGGCGAGCGCGCGCTGGGTCGCCCGCTGGATCACCGGGCCGTCCGCGAGCGGATCCGAGAACGGGATGCCCAGCTCGATGACGTCGGCGCCGCGCCGGGCCGCCTCCCCCACCAGCCGCCGCGTCATGGCCAGCGAGGGATCGCCCGCCGTGAAGTAGGCGACGAGGGCCCGCTCGCGGCGCGCCCGGAGCGCCGCGAAGACGGCGGCGAGCCGCGACGCCGGCCGCGGGGCAGCGGAGGAACGCGTCATCGGTGGCCGCCGTCTCCGTTGGCGGCCGCGCCCTCGAGGGCCTGGGCCACCGTGTGCACGTCCTTGTCGCCCCGGCCCGAGAGCCCGATCAGCACGCTCTGGGTCTTCTTCATGCGCGCGGCCGCCCGCATCGCGTGCGCCACCGCGTGGGAGGACTCGAGCGCGGGCATGATGCCCTCGAGGCGGGTGAGGGCCTTGAAGCCCTCGAGCGCCTCCTGGTCGGTGATCGAGACGTACTCGAAGCGGCCCACGTCCTTGTAGTACGCGTGCTCGGGGCCCACGCCCGGATAATCGAGGCCGGCCGAGATCGAGTGCGCCTCCGCCACCTGCCCGTCGTCGTTCTGGAGCACATAGCTCATGCTCCCGTGCAGCACCCCCACCGCCCCGGAGCCGAGCGAGGCACCGTGCTTGCCGGTGGTGATGCCGTGGCCGCCGGGCTCCACCCCGACGATGCGCACGCGCCGGTCGCCGATGAAGGGCCAGAAGAGCCCCATCGCGTTGGAGCCGCCGCCCACGCAGGCCACGAGCAGATCGGGCAGGCGGCCGATCGCGCGGCGGGACTGCGCGCGGGCCTCGTCGCCGATGATGCGCTGGAAGTCGCGCACGAGCATGGGATACGGATGGGGGCCCATCACCGAGCCGAGCAGGTAGTAGGTCGTGCGCACGTTGGTGACCCAGTCGCGCAGCGCCTCGTTGACCGCGTCCTTGAGCGTCTTCGAGCCGCTCGCCACCGGGATCACCCGGGCGCCGAGCAGCTTCATGCGGAACACGTTGAGGGCCTGGCGCTCCACGTCCACGCTGCCCATGTACACCTCGCACTCGAGGCCCAGCAGCGCGGCCGCGGTGGCGGAGGCCACCCCGTGCTGGCCCGCGCCGGTCTCCGCGATGATCCGCGACTTGCCCATCCGCTGGGCCAGGAGGGCCTGGCCGAGCACGTTGTTGATCTTGTGGGCGCCGGTGTGGCAGAGATCCTCGCGCTTGAGGTAGATGCGCGCGCCGCCCACGTGGCGGGTCAGCCGCTCCGCGAAGTAGAGCGGGGTCGGGCGGCCCGCGTAGGTGGACAGCAGCTCGCGGAGCCGCCGCCGGAAGCGCGTGTCCGCGCGGGCGGCGCGGTAGGCGCGATCCAGGTCCACCAGCGGCTGCATCAGCGTCTCGGGCACGAAGCGGCCGCCGAAGCGGCCGTAGTGGCCGCTGGCGTCCGGGAGCGACGCGGGCCGCAGGCGCGCCGGGCTCATGGCGCGGCCGCCGCGCGCGCCTCGGCCACGAAGCGGGCCACCCGCGCCGCGTCCTTGCGCCCCGGGCGGGCCTCCACCCCGGAGTTGACGTCCACCCCATAGGGGCGGACGCGGCGCACCGCCTCGCCCACGTTGTCCGGGGTGAGCCCGGCCGAGAGGAGCACCGGATGGCGGCGCGCCATCTCCGCGGCCACGTCCCAGGGAATCACCGGCCGGGCTTCGCCTTCACTCCAGCGCGCGGGGGAGTCGAGCAGGAAGGCGGCCACCCGGTAGCCGGCCATGCGGTCGAGATCGGCGGGGCCCGAGATCTTGAGCGCCTTGATCACGGGCAGCCGGAAGTCGTGCAGGTCCTCGGGGGTCTCGTCACCGTGGAACTGCAGCGCGCCCAGCCCGCACTGCTCGGCCACCGCCTTCACGTGGCCCGGGGCGTGGTTCCAGAAGACGCCCACCGGGGTCACGAAGGGCGGCAGGGCCGCCACGATCCGCGCCGCCGCCTCGGGGGCGACGTGACGCGGGGTGCCCTCCACGAAGATGAAGCCGAGCGCGTCGGCGCCCGCGGCCACGCAGAGCCGCGCGTCGGCGAGGTTCGTGATGCCGCAGATCTTGATCCTCATCGGAGCGAGAGCTCGCGCACCTTCGCGACCACGTCGCCCGCCCGCAGGAGCGTCTCCCCCACCAGCACCGCGTGGGCGCCCGCGGCCACCACGGCGGCCACATCGGCGCCGCTCGCGAGCCCGCTCTCGCTCACCGTGACCGGCCCGGGCGGGATCTGGGGCAGGAGGCGGAGCGAGGGCTCGAGGCTCGTGGTGAGTGTCTGGAGATCTCGGTTGTTGACGCCGATCACCGGCGCGCCGAGCCGGAGGGCCCGGTCGAGCTCGCCCCCGGTGTGCACCTCCACCAGGGTGGCGAGCCCGGCGCCCTTGGCGGCGTGGAGCAGGTCGCGGAGGACCGCGTCCTCGAGGGCGGCCACGATCAGGAGCGCCGCGTCGGCGCCGGCCGCGCGCGCCTCCCAGAGCTGGTACTCGTCCAGGATGAAGTCCTTGCGGAGCACGGGGACGGCGACGGCGCCGCGAACTCGCGCGAGGTCGTCGAGGCTCCCGTGGAAGTAGCGGGTGTCGGTGAGCACCGACACCGCGGCCGCGCCCGCCTCCGCGTAGATCCCGGCCTGCGCGACCGGATCGAGATCGGCGCGGAAGAGCCCCTGGGACGGCGAGGCTCGCTTGACCTCCGCGATCAGGCGCACCCGCTCGCCGGGCGCGGGGCGGAGGGCGGCTTCGAAGTCGCGCGCGGGAGGGAGCCCGCGGCAGGCCGAGACCAGGTCCGGGAGGGGGCGCCGCGGCTTGAGCGCGGCCAGCTCCGAGCGCTTGTGGGCGACGATCTCATCCAGGACGCCCATCCGGCTAGTAGTCGCCGCGCAGCCCGTGATCCCGCCCCGTGATGTCGATGCGCTCCATCTGCTCCATCACGTACTCGCGGAGTGTACGCGGCGGGGGTAGATCGCGCACGAGCCGGCCGCCCGCGATCAGCGGCTTGAGGAGCGCTTCCGCGGGCCGGCCGTCGGGGCCCACCGGCGCGGGGGCGAAGGCGGGGAGCACCACGTTCTGCACCGCGCCCGGGAACCGCCACACCTGCTTGGCCCCGGAGCGCTTGCCGCGCTTGGCCATCGGTCGACCCTCGATCTCCATGATGTCGAGCGCGAAGGAAAGCGCGGGGGCGTTGGCGATCGAGGTGCCCACGCCGTAGCCGTCGACCAGTGCGTTCAGCTTGAGGATCTCGTACTCGTCGATGCCGCCGGAGGCCAGGATCTTGACGTGGGTGAAGCCGCGCAGGTCGAGCTCCCAGCGCACCTCCTCGAGGATGCGGAAGAAGTCGCCGCGGCGCGAGGACGGTGTGTCGAGGCGCACCGCGTAGAGCTCGCGACCGAGAGCCTCGGCCACCCGGATCGCCTCGAACTTCTCGTCCTGGAGCGTGTCGATGAGGGCCACCCGCCGCACCTTGGGATCGATCACCTCGTGGAAGGCGCGCAACGCCTCCACCGTGTCGCCGACGAGCAGCACCAGCGCGTGGGGGATGGTGCCGGTGGGATCGGCGTCGATCAGCTCGGCGGACTTGGTGACCGCGACCCCGTCGCAGCCGCCCACGAAGGCGTTGCGCTCGATCATCGGCGCCAGCGCCGGGTGCATGCGCCGCGCCCCGAAGGAGATCACCTGGCGCTCGCCCGCGGCCCGCTTGCAGCGGGCGGCCTTGGTGGCGATGCCGGAGGCCTGGCAGAGGAAACCGAGGAGCGCGGTCTCGTACTTGGCCCACTCGGGATAGACGCCCTCGATGAGGAGCACGGTGTCCTCGGATCCGAAGAGGGTGCCCTCGTCCATCGCCCACACGTCGACCGGCAGGCCCTCGAGCAGCGCCGCCGCCTCCTCGATGCCTGCGAGGACCCCGAAGGTCCAGTCGGTCTGCGGGAAGCTCTTGAGCCGGATCTCGGCCTTGACCCGCTTGTGAAGTCCCTTCGCGCGCAGGATCTCGACGGTGCGCTCGAAGTAGACGTCGGAGACCTCGCCCGCCTTGATCTCCGGCTCGGAGGCCATGTGGAAGGCGCGCTTGGGCTGGCTCTTCATAGAGATGCGGACACCTCCCCACCCGGCGATGAAGTGCACGGATTGTCCCAGAAAGCCCCGGGGAAGTCAATCAATCGGGAGGTCGTCGTGCGTGGCAAAGTACCGCCCCACAAGGCCTTTCGCCGGGTCGCTAGAGCTTGAGGCCCTTCAGGTACTCGCGGAAGGCATCGGCCAGGTCGGGCCGGGCCAGGGCGAACTCCACGGTGGCCTTGAGGAAGCCGAGCTTCTCGCCGGTGTCGTGGCGCTTGCCCTCGAACTCGACCGCGTAGATCGGCCGCCGGCCCCGCAGCGTGCGGAGCCCGTTCGTGAGCTGGATCTCGCCGCGTGAGTCGGGCACGGTCTCCTCCAGGATCGGGAACAGGTCGGGGGTGAGCACGTACCGCCCGATGATGGCGAGGTCCGAGGGCGCGTCCTGCGGAGCCGGCTTCTCCACGAGGTCCTGGACCTCGTAGACGTTCGCCCCGAGGCCGCGCGCCGCGATCACCCCGTAGCGGCCGATCTCCTCCCGCGGCATCCGCATCACCGCCAGCACCGGGCCGTCGTGGCGATCGTACACGTCGAGGAGCTGGCGCATGCACGGCACCCGCGAAGTGATGACGTCGTCGCCCAAGAACACGCCGAAGGGCTCGTCGCCCACGAGCGGCCGGGCGCAGAGGATGGCGTGGCCGAGCCCGAGCGGCTCCTTCTGGCGCACGTAGGAGACCGACGCCAGCTCGGAGATCGTCTTGATCTGGGCCAGCTCCTCCATCTTCCCGCGGTCGTTCAGGTAGTACTCGAGCTCGAAGGCCGCGTCGAAGTGGTCCTCGATCGCCCGCTTGTTCCGTCCGGTGACGAGGATGATCTCCTCGAGTCCGGAGGCCACCGCCTCCTCCACCACGTACTGGATGGTGGGCTTGTCCACGAGCGGCAACATCTCCTTCGGCTGCGCCTTGGTGGCGGGCAGGAAACGGGTGCCGAGACCGGCGGCGGGGAACACGGCCTTCCTGACCTTCATCGAGCTCGACGATACACGAGGCGGGCCGGAAAGGGAACTCAGCCCGTCGAGGGGCCGTCGTCGGGCGTACGCACCTGGATGCCCAGCTTCTTGATCCGGTACCAGAGGCTGCGCTCCGAGATGCCCAGCACCTTGGCCGCACGCGCCTGGATGCCCTGGGTCTGCGAGAGCGCGTCCAGGATCATGCGGCGCTCCCATTCCTCGAGCGCCTCGTCGAGCGAGCCCGAGAGCACCGGCGCGCTCTCGGCGGCGGGCCGGGCCTGGGTCGAGCGCTGGATCGCGGGGGGCAGGTGCTCGGGCTTGATGACGCCGTCGCTCATCACCATCGCGCCCTCGAGCGCGTGCTGCAGCTCCCGTACGTTGCCGGGCCACGCGTAGGTCCACAGGCAGCGCAGGGCCTCGGGCGAGAGCACGGCGGGCGGGCGGTTGAGCCGCTTGGCCGCGCGCTCCAGCAGGTGGGTGGCCAGGAGCGGCAGGTCGTCCACGCGCTCGCGCAGAGCGGGCAGCTGCACGCCGACACCCTGAAGGCGGTAGAACAGATCCTGGCGGAACGTCCCCTGCGCGACCGCCGCCTCGAGGTCCCGGTGCGTGGCCGCGATCACCCGCACGTCGGCGACGATGGTGCGGGTGCCGCCCACCCGCTCGAACTCGCGCTCCTGGAGCACGCGCAGGATCTTGGCCTGCATGGCCAGCGGCATGTCGCCGATCTCGTCCAGGAACAGCGTGCCCTCCTTCGCGAGCTCGAAGCGCCCCGGCCGGGCCCGCACCGCGCCGGTGAAGGCCCCCCGCTCGTGGCCGAACAGCTCGGACTCGAGCAGGCCCTCGGGGATGGCCGCGCAGTTGACCGGCACGAACGGTCCGTCTCTCCGGGAGCTGAGCCGGTGGATCCCGCGCGCCAGGACCTCCTTGCCGGTGCCGCTCTCGCCCAGGATCAGCACGGTCAGGTCGGTGGGGGCGGCGCGATGAGCCATCTCCACCACGCGCTTGAGCCCCTCGCTCTGCCCGATGAGCCCCTCGACGCCGCCCGGCTGGCTCTCGCGCAGGACCTTGATCTCTTTCTGCAGCCGCCGCCGGTCGAGCGCGCGCGCGACGACAACCTGGAACTCGTCCATCTTGAGCGGCTTGGTGAAGAAGTCGTAGGCCCCGCGCGTCATCGCGTCCATCGCGGTCTGGCGGGTGCCGTGGGCGGTCATCACGATGATGGGCGTGTCCGGCGCGAGCTCCCGGCACTTCGGGATGGCGTCGAGGCCGTCCATGTCGGGCAGCCGGACGTCGAGGAGAATCAGGTCATAGGCCGTCGCCTTGAGCTTGTCGAGCAGCGCCCCGGCGGTCGGCGCGACCTCGGGCTCGTAGCGCTGGCGGCGCAGAGCCTCGCGGAGGACGAACGCGAGATCCTCGTCGTCCTCCGCGATGACGATGTGCTGGCTCATGACGCTGGTCGGCGCGGGAGGCTCAGAACATCCGCCGGCGGCCGAGCTGCGGATCGAAGCTGCGGCCGAGCCAAAGGGGCACCGGAAGCCCGGTGTCGAAGCCCCAGGCGCTCGTCGGCTCGGTCCGGTAGGTCCAGCTCAACGTGACACGCACGAGCGCGCCGTCCGCGGCCACCTTGACGCTGGCCGGATCCACCTCGATGCCGGCCCGGCGGGTGCCGGTCAGCACGCCGGTGCGCAGGTCGGCCATGAAATCGGCCGAGAACAGCTCGGAGGGGTCGCGCTGCCGCTGCCGCTCCCAGGCCGCCGTGAACGCCTGCTCGGTCAAGTCGTTGGTCTGGAAGTAGGAGTAGATGGCCTGCATGCCGTTGTAGCCGACCCACAGGAACATGCCCACCCAGAACGAGGCCAGTACGATCGTGCGGACTCGCATGCGTCGAGTGTAGACGTTTCCCCGCGGCGGCGGCAACTTCCCTTGTGCTAGGCTGGGTTCGGTGCGATCCCTCGCCTCCTGGCGTGTCCTCCTGGCAGGGAGCCTGGCCGGCCTCGCCGTCGTGGCGCTGGCCACCGCCAACCCGCTGAGCTTCTTCGAGATCGCCGAGCTCAAGGGGCTCGACGCGCAGTTCACCCTGCGCGGTCCCCGGGAGCCGCAGTCGCCCATCGTGGTGGTCACCATCGACGAGGACTCGTTCGATGGGCTCAACCTGGCCTGGCCTTGGCCGCGGGCGGTCCACGCCAAGTTTCTCGACATCGTGGGCCGCGGCGGACCCGTCGCGATCGGCATGGATATCCTGTTCACCGAGCCGTCGGCCCGGGGCCCCGCCGACGACACCGCCCTGGGCGCCGCGGTGGAGGGGGTGCGAGACCGGATCGTGCTCGCGGCGGCCCTGACCACGGTGGGCGATGCCTCCTTCGTGAAGCAGGCGCTGAATCCGCCGATCCCCGAGATTCGGGGCCGGGCGGCGTTCGGCTCCGCCGACTACGACTCCGACGCCGACGCGTTCGTCCGCCGGGCGACCCTCAAGCGCCTCTTCCAGGACCGGGAGTGGCCGGGCTTCGATCTGCTGATCTACCGGCTCGGGGAGCGCGCCGGGCTGGCGCGGGGGGCCGCCCCCACCGAGGGCGAGCTGCTCGTCAACTTCCGGGGTGGCCCCGGCACGTTCCCGATGGTCGCCTACCACCGAGTGGTGACCGGGGAGATCCCGTCGGAGGTGTTCGCGGGCAAGATCGTCCTGGTGGGCGCCACCACCCCCACGCTGCACGACATCTTCCCCACCCCGTTCGCCTCGCAGTCGGGCATGTCGGGCGTCGAGATCCACGCGAACACGATCGAGACCCTGCTCCAGGACATCCCGCTGCGCCGGGCCCCGCGCTTCCTCGTGCCGATCGTGGCGGCGCTGGCGGGCGCGGCGGCGGCCTGGACCGCCACCGTGCTCCGGCCCCTGCCCGCCTTCGGCGTCGTGGCGGCCGGGGTCGGCGGCTACCTCGCGGCCAGCCATGGCGCGTTCCTGTGGGGACGTTACTGGGTCGAGGTGGTACCGGTGCCACTGGCCCTCCTCATCACCTACGCGGGCACGGTGGCCAAGAACTTCACCCAGGAGCAGCGCGAGAAGCGCCGGCTCTCACGCTTCTTCTCGCCCGACGTGGTGGCCGAGATCGTGCGGCACAAGGACGATGCCAAGCTCGCGGCCAACCGGCGCCGCATGACCGTGCTCTTCTCCGACATCCGCGGGTTCACCTCGATGTCGGAGAAGATGCAGCCGGAAGAGGTCGTCACGTTCCTCCGCGAGTACCTCACCGTGATGACCGAGGCGGTGTTCAAGCACGGCGGCACCGTGGACAAGTACATCGGCGACGCGATCATGGCGCTCTACAACGTGCCCTTCGAGGCGCCGGACCACGCGCTGCGCGCAGTGCGGACCGCGCTCGAGTTCCAGGAGCGCCTGCAGCCTCTCGCCGAGCGCTTCGCCGCGAAGCACGGCGGCCTCCTCGCCTGCGGCGTGGGCATCCACACCGGCGACGCGGTGGTGGGCACCATCGGCTCCGAGCAGCGCCTCGAGTACACCGCGATCGGCGACACCATCAACCTGGGCTCTCGGCTCGAGGGGATGACGAAGGAATTCAGCGTGCCCATCATCATCAGCGAGGCCACCTACGCGGAGGTGCGGGAGCACTTCGGGGTCCGCGATCTTGGCGAGGTCACGGTCAAGGGCAGGGCGATCCCGGTGAAGATCTACGCGGTGCTCGGCGAGCTACCGCACCAGGTCGGCGCGGACGGCACCGGCAAGGGCGCCTCGTTCAACTCCCGCGCGGCCCCGCGGGTCATGATGGAGGGCCGCGTGTCCATCTCGGACGGCGAGCTGACCGTGGTGTGCGAGGCGAGAGACCTCTCCCGCACCGGGCTCGCGGTGCACGCGGTCCCCCGCCGGCTCGAGCCGGGCGAGATGGTGTCGCTGCAGATCAACCTGCGCGATCATCCGGAGGCGCTGACGATCGAGCGCGCAGAGGTGATGTGGGCGCGCAAGGACACCGCGGGGCTCCGCTTCGTCGAGCTCTCCCCGCGCACCCGCACCGCGCTGGACACCCTCACCGTCCAAGGATAGGGCAGCGGGCCGGGGGGTGGGCCCCCCGGGGGAACCGTGTCTTCTGCGGACGAGCGAAGCGGGAATGCGGCCCATCTCGTGACTCGATCGAGACGGCGCACTGGGTCGCGGCTCAGCGTGCTCCCGCGAGGAGGCCCCACCCCCCGGCCCGCGGCGCCGAGCGGCGGAGAGCACACGACTACTCGCTGGCAGCGGAGAGCTGGATGCTGATGGCCTGCTCGAGGTAGTCGAGATTGAACGGCTTGGGGACGTAGTCGGCGGCGCCCATCTGGAGCAGACGCGCGGTCGTCTCCACGTCGTCGTTGACGGTGATCATGATCACCGGCAGCGAGGGCGCGCGCGCCGCCAGGTGCTTGAGCGTCTCGAGGCCGTCCATCTCGGGCATGTGCATGTCCAGCAGCACCACGTCCGGGGCGAAGGCGTCGAGCGCCAGCAGGCCCAGCCGGCCGTTCTCGGCGATGCGCACCTCGTAGCCGCGCTCGGTCAGGAAATGCTCCATCATCTGGCGTACTTCCGGCTCGTCGTCCACCACGAGGATCTTTTTCCCGGGCATGCACCGATACTACGCTCGGGCTGGTTTTATCTCCAAGCTTCGGGGCCGCGCGCCCCTACCGGACCTGGATGACCTCGTTGGGGACGCCGAGCCGGGCAACCTCGCGGCTGGACGCCTCCGCCTCGGCGCGCGAGGCGAAGTTGCCGTGCCGGAGGCTCACCTGGCCCGCGCGCGTGGGCTCGGTGGCCACGCGCGCGTCGTAGCCGGCGGCCCGCAGCTTCTCGGCGAGCTGCACCGCCGACCTGAGCGGCGTCGGGGGGCCCACGCGCACGGTGACATCGGTGCGTCCGACCAGGAGCACGCTCGGCGGATGCCCCTCCTTCTGTAGCCGCTCGACGATGGCCTGTCCCTCCTCCGGATCCTTCAGCGAGGACACCAGCACCGCGAAGAGGTTGGCGGGCGTCTGCTGGCGGAACCGCACGGTGGAGAAGCCGGCCTGGTTGAGCCGGGCCTCCACGCGCTCAGCGTCCTCGGACAGCGGGAAGGTGCCGAGCGCGAGGGCGTAGCGGACCGGCGGCGGGCCGGGGGGTAGCTGCGCAACGGCCTCGCGCGGGTCTTCCACCCGGTCCGGCGGGGCCTTCACCACCGGTTCAGGGAGCGGCGCGGACGCGACCGGTGGGGGCGCGGCGGGGACGGGACCGGGTGCTCCTGGGGAGCTCGACGGCGCCGGAGCGGCCGTCGGCGGCAGCCCCACCACCGGCGGGGCCGGCGCATCCCCCGCGGGCGACGGCGCCGCGGCCGCGGGCGGCGCGATGGATTCCTCCGCGGGGCGCGACGCCGCCCAGAGCTGCAGCAGCCCATGGATGCCGCCCGTGGGTCCGGGCGACAGGAAATGCTCGCCCCATCGCAGCAGGCCCACGAGCAGCAGCACCAGCGCTGCGAGCAGCAGAAATCCCGGCCAGGCGTGACGGTATCTCACCGGCTTCCTTGACAGTCCGAGACTGCAGTCGCTATCATCCGGTCGCCCCAGGGGCCCATCGCAACAGGGCCCACTGGTAGAGTACATACATGAGCCGCCGCCCGATACTGATCGCCGTGGTCGCCTTCCTGCTGGTCGCCGCCGGGGGGGGCGGGTACCTGCTGCGCGATCGCCTCGGACGGAGCGCGGCCGCCCCGACGTCGAGCAGTCCGCAGGCCGCTACCGGCATCGCCCTCGCGGAGGCTCTCCAGCTCGGCTTCGTGGACGTGGCTCGGCACGTGCGCCCGGCGGTCGTGCACCTGGGCACGATCCAGAAGGCGAGGAGCCGGCGCGGCCCCAACCTGCCGCAGGGCAACGAGGATCCCTTCTTCCGCGACTTCTTCAACCAGTTCTTCGGCTCCGAAGCGCCCGACTCCCGCCCCGAGTTCCGACGGCCCGGCCTCGGGTCCGGCGTGATCATCGACAAGCGCGGTCTGGTCCTCACCAATTTCCACGTCGTGAAGGGCGCCGACGAGATCCTGATCCGCTTCTCCGACAAGCGAGAATACCGCGGACAGATCCTTGGAACCGACCCGAAAACGGACCTCGCGGTGGTGAAGTTCCAGCCGGACCACGAGGTCACGGTGGCCAGCCTGGGCGATTCGGACACCCTCCGGGTCGGGGAGTGGGCCATTGCCATCGGCAACCCTTTCGGCCTCGACCAGACGGTGACGGTGGGCGTCATCAGCGCGACCGGGCGCTCGGACGTGGGCATCGCCACGTATGAGAACTTCATCCAGACCGACGCCTCGATCAATCCGGGCAATTCCGGGGGGCCCCTGGTCAACCTCAAGGGACAGGTCATCGGGGTCAATACCGCGATCGTGGCGGCGGGCCAGGGCATCGGCTTCGCCATCCCCATCAACATGGTCAAGCGCGTGGTCGACCAGCTCGTGGACAAGGGCAAGGTGGTACGCGGCTGGCTCGGGGTGGCGCTGCAGCCCCTCTCCCCCGACCTCGCCCAGAGCCTTGGACTGGCCGGCACCAACGGCGCGGTGGTGGGCTCCACGATCAGCGGCAGCCCCGCGGCCCAGGCAGGACTCCAGCAGGGCGACGTCATCGTCGCCTACGACCGCACCCCGGTGGACGACTACCGGCATGTGCAGCGGCTGGTGGCGGAGACACGGGTGGGCACGAGCGTGACGCTCCAGATCGTGCGGAAGAAACAGAAGATGGACGTCGCGGTGACCATCGCCGAGGTGCCGGACGAGACCGCGCGGCGCCCCGGCCCTCCAGCCAGGCCCTGACGCGCTACGCGACGAAGGGTGGGATCGGCGGGACGGTCATCTGCCGCGCCTGAACGTCGTACACGCCGTCGACCCCGCGGGCGACGTCCATCGCCTCGTCCATGGCCGCGGTGCCCTCCAGGGTCACCACGCCGGAGTGGGCCTCGACCGAGATCCGGTACTTTCGCGTCTCCGGATGCGTGGCCAGCGCCACCTGCACCCGCGAGGCGAGCGAGCGGTCGGCCACCAGCTGCGAGCTCGCGGCAGTCGCGGCCATCTCGGCCTGCCCTACCACACCCGCAAGCAGACCCACCACCGCCGTCGGCTGGAGCTTCTCGGTGTTGACGACGATGTCGTAGAGCGCGGGATCGGTGATCCCGACCTCGTAGAGGTACCGCATGCGCCCGGCCTTCTCGGAGTCGTCGCGGCGCACCAGCTCCGAGACGGTGCGCGGGTTGGTCTGCTCACCCATCGGCCCGGCCAGCTTCTGGGCGAGCCGCTTGACCCGCACGTCGAACGGAGCCATGACCCGCACGCGCAGGACGTGGGGGATGCCCCGCAGGAGCCACTGGCCGCCGCGCCCCATCAGCACCACGTTGTCCCGCTCGGCGAAGTCGTAGAGCGCGGTCTGGATCACCGTGATGTACCGTCGCGTCTCCGAGTCGAAGCGCTCGAAAAGCGAGGGCTTCGACTCGTCGAGATGCGAGAGCTTCTCCTCGAGCAGCCCGTACTTCTGGGCCGCGTTGGAGACAAGGTCCTGATCCACGTAGCGGTAGCCCAGCCGCTCCGCCAGCTGCTGGCCGATCTCCGGGCCGCCCGCGCCGATCTCGTGGGAAATCGTGATGATGGCCATGGCGTGTCACTCCTTCCGGTACTTCGCCTTCAACGCGGCGGGGGCGATGGCGATGCGCTTGCCCCCGACGTCGTCGAGCACGTAGACCTCGTCCGCAAGGCTACCGCTGGCAAAGACCTCGAACACCTCGAGCGCTTCCTCCAGCGAGCTGCCCGCCGGCCGGTGATCCATCATGCGCTCGACGTCTTCGCGCCTGAGTCGCACGATTCAGTCCGAGCCCGTGATGGTCGCGCGGGACGTGATGGTCGCGCAGGAGATGGTGGTCCACCGGTTGATGCTGGCCACGCGGTGCCTCCTCGCCCCCGGTGGGGCCTGACCCGATCATGGGCCGAAAGCTGGGCTACTTGAGTACCAGGAAACCACGCTCAAGACAAGGCCCCCGTCCAGCCGGGACCGGCCTCCCCTTGGCCCACCCCCCACCCCGATGGCAGGATAGGGCTGCCATGACAGGCGCGCGCAGGCGTGTCCCGCTCGCGGCCGCGGTAATGGTGGCGCTGGCCTCGCTGGCCGGTTGCTCCCGCGCGGTCATGACCACTCCGCCCGTACCACCCGTCACGGGCATGGAGGAGGTGGGGATGGCTTCGTGGTACGGGGCGCCCCACCACGGGCGCCGGACGGCCAGCGGGGAGGTGTACGACATGCACCAGCTCACGGCGGCGCACCGGACGCTGCCCTTCGGCACGCGCGTCCTGGTGACCAACCGGGACACGAGCCGGGCGACCGAGGTGCGGGTCAACGACCGCGGCCCGTTCGTGGAAGGCCGCATCCTCGACCTGTCCTACGCGGCGGCCCGCATTCTCGGCGCGGTGGGCCCGGGGGTCATTCCGGTCACGGTGCGAGTCCTGTCGCTTCCCGCGCGCGGAGCTCCCGGGGACGGCCCCTACACCGTCCAGATCGGCTCCTTCACGACACGCGCTCGCGCCGAGGCGCTCCGTGATGCGGTGAGCGGCGCCACCATCGCGGAGGCCGTCGTGGCCGGCGAGACCACCTATCGCGTTCGCGTCGGCTCCTACCCCGATCGTGCCCGGGCCGCCGCCGCGGCCCGCGCCCTCACCACCCGCGGCTACCGGGCCCTCGTCATCGAGCAGTAGGTCATCGAAGGGAGCCCTTCGAGGGCGGCGAGATGATGCGGTGGACCTCGATGGCCTCGGTGATGTTCTTCAGCCGTTCGCGCCCCACCCGCTCGAGGAGGTAGCGCCCCTCGAGCCGGCGCACCGTCTCGGGCCCCGCCAGGATCTCGCCGTCGCCCGCCGCGGCCGCGAGCCGCGCGGCCAGCGTGGTGACCATGCCGCTCGCGGTGAAGGTCCAGCGGGTGCCCCGCCGGCCTTCGAAGCGCGTGGAACCGACCAGGGCCGGCCCCGAGTTGATCCCGATGTGGATCGCCAGCGGATTGTCGAGCTCTTTCTGGTTGAGCGCCTCGGTCAGCGCGAGCAGCATCAGGGCCGCGTTCACCGCACGCTTGCCGTGAGCAACGGGGTCGCCGTCCTGGAAGATGGCCATGAAGCCGTCGCCCGACGTCTCGTTGATGTCGCCGCCTGCGTCGGTGATGCGGTCCAGGAAGCTGCCGAAATACCGCTCCACCAGGGCGTTGAGATCCACCGGGGAGACGCGCTCGGCCAAGTGGCCGTAGCCGCTGATGTCCACGAAGAGCACGGAGACGTCGAGCTCTTGCTTGGCCAGCTCGGGCGCGTCGGGATTGGCCGCGACCAGGCGCTTGACCGCTTCGGGCACGAACTTGGCGAAGTGGTCGCGGACGCGAGTGATCTCGCCCAGGCGCTGGTCCACGTCGCGCTTGCGGGCCAGCGCGCCCTGGACCCGGGCGACCAGCTCGCGCTCGTCCACCGGCTTGGTGAGCACGTCGTCGGCGCCGTGCTCCAGCAGCTTCACGCGATTCTCCACGCCCTGCAGCGCGGTCATGATGATCACCGGGACGAGGCGGGTCGCCTCGCGCTCCCGCAGGGCCCGCAGGACCGCGAACCCGTCCATGATCGGCATCATGACGTCGAGAATGATCAGATCCGGCGGGTCGTTGAGTGCCTTCTGGATGGCCTCCTCGCCGTCCGGCGCGCCCACCGGCTCGTAGCCGAGCCGGTGGAGTACGTGCTCCAGGTACCGGACGATATCCGGCTCGTCGTCGACGACGAGCACCTTGACTGGGTGCGGCATCCATCGGCGAGTCTAGCAGACAAACGACGGGGCCGGCGCCACCCGGAGAGGGCGACGCCAGCCCCGAAGCCTGCGACGGGAGGGAGCGCTACGACCGGGGCGGCGGCTGGCGGAACGGAGTGTGGCAGGTTCCGCAGGCCTGACGGCCGAAGTCTTTCACGAGCTGCTGCGTGAGCTGCTCGTTCTTGGCGCGGGAGGCGTCGCGGAGCTTCGCGGCCTCGGTCTCGAGGTTCTTGGCCGCGGCCTCGAACTCGGACCACTTCTGCCAGATTTCCGGCTTCGCCTTCGACTTCTCGGTGCCCGAGCCGGCCGGGAAGAGGGACGTGATCTGCTGCGAGTAGATGGCGAGCACCTCCGCGTTCACGGCGGTGCCCTCGATGTTGCCGGCCTTGGCCTTGGCCTGGATGTCCCCCCAGTTGGCACCGACCGACTTCATCAAGCGCTGGCGATCCGCGACCACGTCGCCGCTGCCCATCTTCGACATGGACTTGCTCGCGCATCCGGCTGCGACTCCGACAAGCAAGCTGGCGGTGACGATCACGCTGGCGGTGAGTCTCAGTCGTCCGTTCATCGTGCCTCCTCTGGCGGACCGGGCCGCGGCTGGGCGGCTTCCCGTCCGGCTGGTGAAGGTTGTCCCTACTCGATCCTGTTCTTGACGGCCGGGATGGATTTCAGGTACTTGGCGATGGCCTGCCGATCGGCCTTGGTCAGGTCCTTGTAGCCGGCCGAGGTGCCCTGGATGACCTCCATCATCAGCCCGCCCGACACGTCTCCGTCGGGCTTGTTCCCGGTTTCGAGATAATCGGTGATCTGCTCCTCGCTCCAGTCTCCGATCCCCGTCTCGCGATCCGGCGTGATATTCGGCACCGCGGAGCCTTCCGGGCCCTTGCCCTTGGGGTTGCCGGCCAGGAAGCGAGTATTGTCCACCGCCATGGTCATGGTCCGCGGCGTGTGGCACTCGCCGCAGTGAGACACCGCACGCGCCAGGTACTCCCCGCGCGCCGCTCCCGAGCCCGGCGCCGACTTTGGCGGCGTCTCGACGGCCGCGAAGGCGGCCAGCCAGGCCGGGAGGAACACGCTCTCGAACAGCGGGACCGAGATCTTCTTCGCGGGCGTCGCGCGGTTGACCGCGGGCACCGAGCGCAGGTAGGCGACCACGTCCTTCAGGTCCTGCTCCGCCATACCGTTGAACACGGTGTAGGGATGGACCGGGATGAGCCGCTCCCCGTTCGGCCGGCGCCCCGCCCGGGTGGCGACGATGATCTGCTCGTCGGTCCACTTGCCGATCCCGGTCGTGGGGTCCGGGGTGATGTTGGACGAGTAGACCGTCCCGAACGGCCCGTCGTACTTGCGCCCACCCGCGTTGAGCGGCTCCTTCGGCACGGTGTGGCACCCGCAGCCTGCCGCCGCGCCGAACACGTACTTGCCCCGGGCGATCTGCTCCCGCGTCTGGGCCGCCGCGTCCGAGGCGACCATCAGCAGCGCGATCGACAGATAGACCATGGCCGCCATCTTACGTTATGCCTCCAAACTCTCGATGGGACTGGGAGGTTCCCGCCCGCCGAAAATATCATGGCGGGCCCGGTTCCGGGCCGCCGTTCAGTCCGCGGCCGGGAGATGCCGAGGCTCGCGCACACGACCGAGCAGCAGGACGAGCCCGGCCAGGCTTCCCAGCCCCGCCACCACGAACACCGCCGGGAACCCGAGCGCGTCGGCCATGAGGCCGGCGACGAGCGGGGCGCCGAAGGCGACCGGCGTCAGCAGGGTGGTGCCGAGACCGATGTAGGTCGGCCGCAGGGCCGGGGTGGGCGCGAACTCCAGCAGCACGTTCAGGCCCGAGACGTTCACCGCCGCCAGGTGAAGGCCCTGCAGGACGAACACCGCGATGAACAGCTCGAGTGACGGCACGAGCCATGCTCCGGTATTGGCGACCACGAGCGCGCCCGCACCGATACCGAGCGGCGCCAGATGCCCGGCGCGATCCGCGAGCGCCCCCAGCGCCACGTTGCCGGCCATCTGCCCCGCGAGCAGGGCGGTCGTGAACACGCCCACCGCCCAGTCCGGCGCCGCGTAGTGGCGGAGGGCGTACACCGTGTAGAAGCCGGAGGCCATCATGCCGACGAAGATCAGCGCGCGCGCGAGGAGGAACCAGGCCAGGTTGCGGTCGTCCCGCAGCATCCGGCCGGCCCGGCGCAGGTAGACGCTGAGGGGAGGCGCGACCTCCACCGCGGCCGCCCGCGACTCGCGGACCCGCGCAAGCGCCGCGTAGGACAGGCCCATGCAGAGCGCCGCCATCAGGAAGCAGACCGCGTAGCCGTCCGGTGCCGGCATGCGGGCGAGCACCCACGCGGTGAGCGCGCTGCCCAGCAGACCCCCCGCGCCGCCGAGCAGGCTCGCGACGGCGAAGAAGCGGCCGCGCAGGCCCACCGGGACCGTGCGGGCGACGATGTCCATCCAGGCCGGCATGAGGACCCCGCCCGCGCTCGTGATCACGAGCAGCAGGCCCAGCATCAGGGCGAGCGAGAGCCCGGGCGCGGGGCGGGCCAGGAAGAACGCGACCGCGGCCAGCCCGACGAAGGGCAGGCGCTCCCAGAGCGTGTAGCGCAGCACGAACGGCAGCTTCCGGGCCAGCGATTCGGTGTAGCCCGCCGCGAACAGCGACGGGAGATTCCATCCGAGCGTCATGAGCGCCGGGATCGCGCCGATGATGAGATTCGAGGCACCCAGATGGGCGGCGAAGGCGGGGAGGATCGTGCTCTGCGACGCGAACGACAGTCCGACGAGAAAGAGGCCGAAATCGAGGCTCAGGGCGACGACGTTATGCCGGACGTGACGGCGGGCGAAGGCCTCGCCGTCGTCGCCATCGTGGGGGGAAGCGGAACGGGCTCCGGTCACCGCCCGCCGAGGATACCCCGGTGGATTGACGGCGACAAGACGAGGGCGGCCCCGGAGGGCCGCCGCTCAGGACATCAGCATGCGCCGGCGATCGCCGTGGGCGAGGACGTCCTTCAGGGAGGACACCGCACGCCGCGACGGGCCGGGAGGCGCGATGCGGGATCCCTCGCCCGCGCTTCCATCCGGTCGCGTCAGCCCTTCCGCGTGGCGGTAGGCCTTCAGCTTGTACTGCAGGCAGCGAAGGCTGATCCCGAGCTGCCGCGCGGCCTGGGTCCGATTGCCGCCCACCCCGTCGAGCGTCTGGAGGATGTACTGCCGCTCGAGATCCCGCAGCGTGAGACCGGAGGGAAGCCCCGGCTTGCCCACCTCCGCCCCGCGCCTACCGCCCGCCTCGGCGAGCGGTAGCACGTCGAGGTCGATCGTATCATGCTCGCTCAATACCACCGCCTGCTCGATGCAGTTCTCCAGCTGCCGCACGTTGCCCGGCCACTCCGCCCCCAGCAGCAGCTCCTGCGCCCGCCCCGTCAGCCGCGGCACCCGCTTGTGGTGCGCCGC
>DATLFG010000029.1:0-83618 GCA_035524955.1 Candidatus Limnocylindria bacterium
GACGTGGTCTTCGTCGGCATGCGCCTGCCCCTGATCGCGTTCGCCTTCGCCAAGCGCACGCACGCGCCCGGAGCCACCGGCCTCTTCGAGAACGGCATCGTGCGCGATCAGCCGGCGCCCGGGACGCTGATGACCATGAGCGACACGCCGAACATCCCGGGCGCCCTCTGGTGCACGGGCACGCTCGAGATCATGGCGCTCCTCCAGCAGGGGCTCGTGGACCTGGGCTTCATCGGCGGCGCCGAGATCGACCGGTTCGGCAACCTGAACACGTCCTATATCGGAGACTGGCGCCGGCCGACGGTGCGCCTGCCCGGTAGCGGCGGCGGCGGCGACATCGCGAGCCTGGCGGGGCGCTTCGTGGTGATCATGCCCCAGGAGAAGCACCGCTTCCGCGAGCGCGTGGACTACATCACCTCGCCGGGCTTCGGCGAGGGCCCGGGCTGGCGCGCGCGGGTCGGCCTCACGGGCGGCGGGCCCGCCGCGGTGGTCACGACCCGCGGCGTATTCCGCTTCGACCCCGCGAGCTGTGAGATGTACCTCGCCTCCTATCATCCGGGGCAGAGCGTGGAGAGCGTGCGGGCCGCCACCGGGTTTCCCCTCCGGACCGCGCCCGACGTGGGGCCGACGCCGACGCCGACCCCCGCGGAGCTCGCGATCGCCCGCGCGTGCGACCCGGACGGCTTCTGGACCCGCCGAGCGTGAGCACGGCCCCGCCCGCCGCCCCGGCGGGCCAGCGGTGGCTCATGTGGGGCATCCCGGCCCTCATCTTTCTCATCGCCTTCCTGCACCGCGCGGCGCCCGGCGTGATCGCCAAGGAGCTCATGCAGGCGTTCGGCATCACCGGGACGGTGGTGGGCCTGCTCTCCGCGATGTACTTCTACTCCTACGCGGGCTTCATGGTGCCGGGCGGCGTGCTGATCGACAGCGTCGGCCCGCGCTGGGTGATCGCGGGCGGCGGGGCCGTGATGGGCCTGGGCTCGGTGGCGATGGGGCTCGCCCCCAGTCCCGCCGTCCTCTTCGCCGGTCGGCTGCTGGTGGGCCTGGGCGCGACCGTGACCTTCACGGGCGCGCTCAAGATCGCGGCGAACTGGTTCCCGCGCTCCCAGTTCGGGATGATGTCCGCGCTCACCGCGACGGTGGGCGTGCTCGGCGCCCTCGTGGGCAGCGCCCCGCTCGCCGCGCTGGCCGCGGGCGTCTCCTGGCGCGGCGCCCTCGTCATCATCGGCGCGGTCACGCTGGCGGGCGCGCTGCTCTGCGCGACGGCCGTCCGCGACCATCCCACGGGGAGACGCGACGACGTGCCGCAAGGCGCGTCGCTCGGAGAGGCGGTGGCGGGAACGGTCCAGGTGCTGCGCAACCCGTATACCTGGCCGCCGTTCCTCTGCTTCTTCTTCCTCTACGCGGCCATGGGCAACTTCTTCCTGTGGAGCGTGCCGTTCCTCCGCGACGTCTACGGCCTCTCCACCACGGAGGCCGCGCTGTACGCCTCGCTGCCCTCGGTGGCGCTGCTCGTCTCCGCCCCGCTCACCGGCTATCTATCGGACCGCGTCCTGCACCGCCGGAAGCTTCCGTACGTGATCCTGGTCGCCGGGCAGTTCCTGGTCTGGCTCGGCTTCCTGCTGACGCTCGGCACCCTGCCGCTATCCGGCGTGTGCGTGCTCTTCGTCCTCTTCGGGATCGTGGGCGGCGCCTTCGTGCTCACCTGGCCGCTGGGGGCCGAGGTCAACCCGCCCGGGCTCGCGGGCAGCGCGGTGGCGGTGACCAACCTGGGCGGCTTCGTGGGCGCCGCGCTCACCCAGGGGCCGGTGGGCGCCGTGCTCGACGCGGGCTGGACCGGCGCCATGATCGAGGGTGCCCGCGTGTATCCGGTGGGGTCCTACCGGGGTGCCTTCGCGATCTGCGTGCTCTTCGTGCTCCTCGGCGCCGCGATCAGCTTCCTGCTGAAGGAGACGGGCGGCGAGAACATCCATCACCGGCTCACTCGCGGTCGAGGAACCCCTCGGTCATCGCGTTGATCTCGGGGATGCCGGTGCGCGCGATCGCGTTGATGCGGGCCTTGACCTCGGCGAGCGGGCGGGCCGGCTTCCCGGCCAGCAGCTGCGCGTAGTCGCGCGCGGCCCGGACCAGCTCGGCGCCGGGCACCACGCGATTCACGAGGCCCCAGGCCTGGGCGTCGGCCGCCGCGTAGCGGGCGCAGCCCATGATGATCTCCTTGGCGCGCGCGGGGCCGACCATTCGCACGAAGCGGGTCGTGGTGCCGATCCCGAGGGGCACGCCCAGGTCCACCTCCGGGATCCAGAACTGGGCCTCCGCGGCCGCGATGCGGAAGTCGCAGGCGAGCGCCAGGCCCCACCCGCCGCCCACCGCATGGCCGTTGACCGCCGCGATGGTGGCCTGCTCGAGATTCTCGAGCAGCGTGTTCGACCGCTCGAAGAGGCGGCGGAACTGCGACTTGCGCGAGAGGAAGAGTCGGCGGCGCTCCTCCGGCGTCTTGGCCTTGGCGTGCCCGGCGTCGGCCCCGGCGGAGAAGACCGGCGGCGCGCCGGTCACGATGACGACGCGAGTCGACGCGTCGTCGCGCAGATCGGCGAAGGCCGCGCCCAGCTCGGTGAGCATCTCGTCGCTCAGCGAGTTGCGGCGGTCGGGACGATTGAGCGTGACGGTGGCGATGGGCCCGTCGCGGGTGAGGAGGACGTTCATCGACCTACCCCTCATCGACCCACCCCTCATCGACCCACCCCTCACCCTACCCTCTCCCCTGAGGGGAGAGGGTCTCGCGAGGCGTTCTCGTCGGCGAGGAGGCGATGACGGCCGGCGCGGACGAGCTCGGTCGAGCGGGCGTAGCCCGCGCCGGCGCGCCGGTCGGCCTCGATCGCGGGGCGCACCGTGTCGTCGAGGAAGCGCGCGAGCGCGCCGGAGAGGCGGCGCCGGACCTCGCCGTAGCCCTTCACGACGTTGGCCAGCTCCGCGACCTCGGCGGCCAGGCCCGGGTCGAGCGCGGCGGCCGCGAGCACCGCATCCTCCCAGCGGGTGATCAGCGCGAACTCGCGCCGGCGGCGCAGTGACGAGGGGCGCAGCCAGCGGAGCCGCGAGAGCAGCCAGACGCGCAGGAACCCGAGCACCGAGGTGGTCTGGACGTGCTGGCCGATCGTCGGGCGGCCGTCGGGCCACCGCCGCTCCGCCCAGCGCGCGATGGGGGCGCCGAGGACGGCGGGCAGGATCCCGTAGAGCTCGTCCAGGTCGGGCTTGAGATAGTCGGTGACCACGACGACCGCGCCCTCGGGCGCCGCGTTCTCGCGGCGGATGCGCTCGAAGCGGCCGCGGCGCGTCTTGAGGTCGGCCACGCGGATGGCGTCCTCGTAGGTCATCCATACCGCGAGCCGCCGCGCGAACGCGCGGGTCAGGCGCGCGTCCGGATCGAGCGCGCGCACCCGCCGGACGCGCTCGAGGAACAGCTCCGCGTAGCGGGCGTCCTGGTAGTCGATCAGCCGCGCGAGCGCTTCGCCGAGCGTCGGATGGAGCGCGGCCGGGAACTCGCCCTCGGCCCGCGCGGCCAGCGCCAGGAACGCGGGGCCCCGCGGGCCGAGCGCGGCCGCCCGCTCGGCCTTCACCGCCGCCCAGGGCCGGTCGGCCGGCCGCGCTTCCGGACCGGCCTGGCCGGCCGCCACGATCTCCTGGCCCGCCTTGAGCCCGCGGACATTGCGATCAACCGCGACGCCGCCTTCACGGATGGCGGCCTCGAAGTCGGCTGCGGTCATCGGCAGCACGCCGGTGGCCGCCAGCGCGCCCAGCAGCAGGGCGTTGACCTCGGTCTCGTGCCGGCGCGCCGCGGTGAGGGCGTCGAAGCCCACGAAGCGGCGGCTGAGGGTGCGGGCGGCGGCCTCCAGGCCTTCGCTCGGGTAGATCCCGTCGCCCGGCGCCGACTTCTCCGCGATCGAGAACAGCCGGTGCGTGCTGGCAACCAGTGTGGTGCGGCCGGGCGAGGCGTAGTCCATCTCGATGGTGCGACCGGCCTCGAGCAGCTCCGAGGCGATGATCACGTCCACGTCGCCCGGCGTCGGGTAGAGCGAGAAGACGGGCTCGGGGCCGCCCGATTCCACCCGCCGGGGAAACACCTCGACGTAGTACGTGGTGGCACCGGTGCGCTGGGCCACGCCGGGGATCGAGGTGGCCTGGGCCGGATAGCCGGCGTGGCCGGCCGCGCCCACGAGCCACTCGGTGAGCACGCCGCCACCCTGGCCGCCGAGGGCGGCGATCAGGATCGAGACCGGGCGCCGCGCGGTCATCACGCGGGCTGGAGCCAGCCGATGACCCGGCGCCGCAGCCCGTCGAGCGCGCGGGCGCCGGCGCCCGGATGGTGCACGACACGCGTCTCGTAGAACGACGGGCACAGCACGGCGGCGTGGGCCACCTCGCCGCAGAGGCCGCAGCCCACGCAGCTCGCGTCCACGTGGGCCACCGGATCGTCGCGCAGCGGGTCCGGATTGTCCTTCAGGGTCAGCGACGGGCAACCGTTGAAGCGCATGCACGACTTGTCGCCGGTACAGACGTCGGGGTCGACGCCGAACCGCGGCACCTCGACCCGCGCGCCCGCCCGCAGGCGCGCCGCCGTCTCGGGCTTCACGCGCCGCTGGCGCTCGAGCTGGCACTCCGCGCGCGCGATGATCACCTTGAGCCCGCCCGCCGCGGTGGTCATGGCCTCCTTGATCACCTTCAGGGTGTCGCCGACCCGGTACGGATTCACGGTCTTGATCCAGGACACCCCGAGGCTCCGGATGGTCTCGGCGATGGACATCCTGACCGCTTCGCCGCGCGGGTTCTTGCCCGACGAGGGATTGGCCTGCTGGCCGGTGGCCGACGTGTAGAAGTTCTCCAGCACCACCACGATCGAGTCCTGCTTGTTGAAGACCGCGTTGGCCACCCCCGCGGTGAGGCCCGAGTGCCAGAAGCCGCCGTCGCCCAGGATCGAGATAACGCGCTTGCCGAAATTCGGGGCGACCGCGCTCGCGGAGGCCACGCTCATCCCGTAGCCCAGGATCGTGTTCCCCTGGTTGAACGGCGGCAGGGTGGCGAAGGCGTGGCAGCCGATGTCGGCGGCCACGTGGGTCTCGCCGAGCTCGCGCTGGGCGATCTTGAGCGCGCTGAACACGGGTCGCTCCGGGCAGCCGGTGCAGAAGGCGGGCGGGCGCTTGGGCAGCGGCGCCCGCAGGAGCGCGCGCCCCTGCCCCACGTGGTCGGTGAGCGCCTGCCGCCGCCGCTCCGCGTCGCCGCCCAGGAAGCGCGCGAGGGCGGCCAGGACCACCTCGGGCACGTACTCGCCCTGCGCGGCCACCACGTCCTTGCCGTGGATGCGCGTGGTGAGCCCGTGCTCGTAGGCCAGCGCCTTCAACTCCTGCTCGATGAAGCTCGGCATGCCTTCCTCCAGCACGAGCACGCGCTGCTTGCCCTCGAGGAAGGAGACGAGCTGCTCGGGCACGAGCGGGTGGATCACGTTCAGCACGAGCAGTGGGAGGCGGGAGGCGCCGAACGGGTCGGCCATCCCCAGGAGCTCGAGCGCCCGCAGCGCGGTCGGGGTGAGCCCGCCCTGGAGGATGACGCCGAGCGCGTTGTCCTCGCCGGCGATCACCTCGTTGAGGCCGCGCTCGACGATGTAGCGCCGGGCCGCGGGCAGCCGCCGCTCGAACTTCTGGGCTTCCTGCGTGTAGGTGGACGGCGGGTGGCTCAGGCGGCCGTAGTCGAAGGAGTGACGCTCGAGCCGCGTGTGCATCCCGATGGCCGGCCGGACATTGTCGCGGCAGACCATGCTCCCGCGCATGTGCGCGGCGCGGATGCGCAGGCTGATCACGGTGGGCAGGCTGGAGGTCTCCGACAGGCCGAAGCCCTCTTCCACCATGCGCGCCAGGTTCGGCAGCGTCGGGCGCGGGTCGATGAGCGGCAGCGACGACTTGAGCGCGAAGGCGTGCGTGCGCTCCTGGATGACGCTGGCGCCGGCGCCGTAGTCCTCGCCCACCACGATCAGGGCGCCCCCGATGACCCCCGCCGAGGCCAGGTTCGACAGCGCGTCGGCGGCCACGTTGGTGCCCACGATGGACTTCCACGTCACTGCGCCCCGCATCGGGTAGTTGATGGAGGCGCCGAGGAGCGCGGCGGCCGCCGCCTCGTTGGCGGAGGCGTCCAGGTAGACGCCCATCGGCTTCAACAGCGATTCGTTGGCGTCGGCGAGGACGTCGAGGAGGTGCGAGACCGGGGCCCCCGGATAGCCGCCCACGTAGGAGACGCCGGACTGCAGCAGCGCCTTGGTGATGGCGAGGATCCCCTCGCCCCGGAGCACCTGGCCGTCGCCCAGCGCCAGCTGCTTGACTTCCTCGGCGAACGACCGTTCCATAGGACCTTCTTGTACCACAACCTCCCGGACGGAGGGGCCCATGGCGCACTTCACCACCAGCGACGGCGTCCGCATCTACTACGAGTCGCACGGCACCGGCGACCCGCTCCTGCTCGCCTACGGCATCGGCGGCAACGCGGGGATGTGGCAGCCCAACATCCACGCCCTTTCCGCGCGCCACCGGCTGATCCTCTGGGAGCCGCGGGGCCACGCCCGCTCGGAAAGCCCGGCCGATCCCACCCGGGTCACCTTCGGCCACTGGGTGCTCGACGTGCGCGACCTGATGAGCCACCTGGGCCTGGTCCACGCGGTGGTGGGCGGCCTCTCGCTGGGCGGGGGCATCGCCACCCGCTTCACGCTGGCGCACCCCGAGCGGGTGCGGGCCCTCATCGTGGTGGATTCGTCCTCCGCGGTGGGCCTGCCGCTCTCCGTCGAGAACCTGGTGATGCGCGCGCGGTCCATCGAGGTGACGCTCAAGGGCGGGATGGACGCCATGGCCGAGTTCGCCATCGCCTCCAATCCGAACGTGGCGGGCCGGCTCAAGCTGGACCCGGGCGCCCGCCAGGAGATCTTCGACTACTACCGGAAGCTGACCCCGATCGGCTACGCGAACGCCCTGCGCGCGCTCCTGCAGATGGACTACATCACCGAGCGGCTGCCCGAGATCAGCGTGCCGACCCTGCTGATCTGCGGCAACGAGGACCCCTCGCTCGAGCCGATGCGGGTGATGGAGAAGAAGGTCAAGGCCTCTCGCTTCGTGCTGCTCTCGCCGGCCGGCCACTTCGGCAACCGCGACCAGCCGGAGGGCTTCAACCGCGCGGTGCTGGACTTCCTCGACGAGCTCGAGCCCGCGTGACGGTGACGTCCGCCCCGCGGACCCCTTCCTTGCAGTCCGGGCAGTAGTAGCCGACCGACACCGGGTGCCCGCACCCGGTGTGCACGAGCTGGGTCTCCCGGTGCACGTGGCGGCCCCCCCACGCGGCGAGCGCCCCCACCACCATCCCGAGCTCCCGGCCCCGGTCGGTGAGCGCGTACTCCGCCCGCGGCGGATGATCCGAGTAGAGCGCGCGGCGGATCAGGCCGTGCTCCTCCATCAGCTTGAGGCGCGCGGACAGGATGTTGGGGGCGATGCCGGGCAGGCTCCCCAGCAGGTCCTGGAAGCGCTGGGGGGCGCGCAGCAGGTCGCGCACCACCAGGAGGGTCCACCGGTCGCCGATGACCTCGAGCGTCTTGGCCACCGGGCAGGACTGGTTGTATCGCTTCGGCATGTCCGCAGTATACGAACCTGCTTGACAGAATCGCAAGTGACTATTATTTTTATAGTCACTCGCCGAACCAAGGAGGGGCCCGATGCCGAAGGCGCTCGACTTCATCCGGATGGTGCAGCGCGGGGAAGCCGCCCCGCCCCCGATCGCCGACCTGATCGGCTTCACCCTCACCGAAGCCGAGCCCGGGCGCGCGGTGGTCGCGTTCGAGGCGGGGCCGCGGCACGCCAACCCGATGGGCACGCTGCACGGCGGCGTGCTCTGCGACATCGCGGACGCGGCCATGGGCATCGCCTACGCGGCGGGCCTCGACGAGGGCGAGACGTTCACCACGCTCGAGCTGAAGATCAACTTCCTCAAGCCGGTGCGGGCCGGCCGGCTCACCGCGACCGGGCGCCTCGTCAAGGGTGGGCATACGGTGGGGCTGCTCGAGTGCGACGTGGTGGACGGCAAGGACCGCCTCGTCGCGCGCGCCTCCAGCACCTGCCTGACCCTCCGGGGCGAGCAGGCGATGGGGCGGTAGTGAGCCACGCCGTCGCGGCGCCGGTCCCGCCCGGCGCCCTGTCTCCGCGCACGCGCCTCCTGCTCGAGGGTCCGGTGGCGCGGACCCTGCTGTGGCTGGCCGCGCCCAACGTGCTCGTGATGGTGCTGCAGGCGGCGGTCAGCACGCTCGACGCGGTCTTCGTGGGCTGGCTCGGCTCGGCGGCGCTGGCCGGCGTCTCGCTGGTGTTCCCGCTGGTCATGCTGATGCAGACCATGTCGGCGGGTGGCATGGGCGGCGGCGTGGCCTCCGCGGTGGCGCGCGCGCTCGGCGCGGGCCGCCGGGCCGACGCCGACGCGCTCGTCATCCACGCCATCGTGATCGCGCTGGTCATGGGCGGGGCGTTCACCCTCACGCTGGAGCTGGCCGGCCCCGCGCTCTACCGGACCATGGGCGGCACGGACGAGGTCCTGTCGGCCGCGGTGGCCTACTCCCGCGTGCTCTTCGGCGGCGCGGTGGCCTACTGGCTCTTCAACACCCTCGGCAGCGCGATCCGGGGCACCGGCAACATGGCGGTCCCCGCCTCGGTGATGGTGGCGAGCGGGCTGCTCTACCTGGCCCTCTCCCCCGCCCTGATCCTCGGCTGGGGGCCGCTGCCCCGGCTGGGAATCGCGGGCGCCGCCGTCGCCAGCGTGCTCTCGTTCGGCCTCGGGAGCCTGGCCCTGCTCGGGTTCCTCGTCGGGGGCCGCAGCCTGGTGCGCCCCGTGCTGCACGGCCGGGGCCTCCGCCGGGCGCTCTTCTGGGAGATCCTGCGAGTGGGCGCGCCCGGCGCGCTCAACACGGTGTTCACCAACCTGACCATCGTGGTCCTGACCGCGCTGGTCGGGCCCTTCGGCGCGACCGCGCTGGCGGGCTACGGGATGGGCGCGCGGCTCGAGTACCTCCAGATCCCGATCGTCTTCGGCCTGGGATCGGGGCTCGTCACCATGGTCGGCACCAGCATCGGAGCCGGCGATCGCGCGCGTGCGGTGCGCGTGGCGTGGGTCGGCGCCGGGATGGCCGCGGGCATCACCGGGGCGATCGGCATCCTGGCCGCCCTGTTCCCGCACCTCTGGCTCGGCCTCTTCACCGCCGATCCGGCGGTGCTGGCCGCGGGCACCCGGTATCTCACGATCGTGGGGCCCTTCTACGGCTTCTTCGGCGCGGGGCTGGCCCTCTACTTCGCCTCGCAGGGGGCGGGACGGCTTCTCTGGCCTCTCTGCGCTGGATTCACCCGTCTGGTCGTGGCGGGCGCGGGAGGCTGGCTCGCCGTGCGCGGGCTGGGCGGCGGCCTTCCGGGCCTGTACATGACCATGGCGGCGGCGCTCGTGGTGCTCGGGGTCATGAACATCGCCGCGATCCACCTCGGCGCGTGGCGCGCCCGCGACGGGCGGGGCGCGTGACCGGGAAGAACGCGCTGTACTGGAGCCACGTCACGGCCAGCGCGCCGACCTCGTCCACGCCTTCTACCAGGGCCTCTCCCACGACGTGCAGCTCGGGGCCGCCTACTTCATCCCCACCTTCGTGGTGCCGGCCCTGGTCGTCATGCACCTCATGATGTTCCGGATGCTCGTCCGGCATCCGCGCTGACCGGGGCGCGGGCGTTTGCCGGCGCCCGCGCTCCTGTGAAACAATCGCGGCGATGACCCGCCGCGGTCGCGCCGTCCTCGCCGTCGCCTGCGGGGCGCACTTCATCCACGACGGCTTCTCCGACATCCTCTACGTGCTCCTGCCGGTGTGGGCCGCCGAGTTCGGGCTCAGCTTCGCGCAGGTCGGCCTGCTCAAGACGCTCTATACCGGCGGGATGGCGGCCTTCCAGGTGCCCGCGGGGATCCTCGCCGAGCGCCGCGGCGAGGCGCGGCTGCTCGCGGCGGGCACCGCGGTGACCGCGCTCGGCTTCCTCGTGGCGGGCCTGACCGGCGGCTTCGTCGCCCTGCTGGCCTGCCTCGTGGTGGCCGGCCTCGGCTCGGGCTGCCAACACCCCCTCTCGTCCTCTCTGGTGGCCCGGGCCTACGAGACCGGACCCCGGCGCACCGCGCTCGGCACCTACAACTTCTCGGGCGATCTCGGCAAGGTCGCGGTCCCCGGCGCGGTGGCGCTCGCCCTGCCCTGGCTCGGCTGGCGCGGGGCCGTGGAGGCCTACGCGATCGTGGGGCTGCTCGCCGCCGGCGCGATCCTGGTGCTGCTCGGACGCCTGGGCGCGGGGCTCCGCCCGGCCCCGGCGCCGCCCGGCGCCGGCCCCGCGCGCGCGACCGGCTCCGGGATCCGCGACGCGCGCGCCTTCACCGCGATCTCCGCGATCCACGTCATCGACAACGCCACCCGCACCGGCTTCCTCACCTTCCTGCCCTTCCTGCTCATCGCCAAGGGCGCGACGGTGCCGGCGGTGGGGCTCGCGCTCGTGCTGGTCTTCGCCGGGGGCGCGGTGGGGAAGTTTGCGTGCGGGGCTCTCGCGGATCGGGTCGGGGTGATCCGCACCGTGGTGGTCACCGAGCTCGTCACCGGCGCGGGCATCCTCCTCCTGCTGTCGCTGCCGCTGGGCGCCTGTCTCCTCGCGCTACCGGTGCTCGGCGTGGCGCTCAACGGCACCTCGTCCGTCCTCTACGGCAGCGTCGCCGATCTGGTGTCGAGCGAGCGGCGGGCGCGGAGCTACGCGATCTTCTACACGCTCGGCATCGGCGCCTCCGCGCTGTCGCCCTTCGCCTACGGGCTGCTCAGCGACTGGGGCGGCGTGCGGCTGACGCTCACCTTCGTCGGAGCCGTCGTGTTCCTCACGTTGCCCTTCACGCTGCCGCTCCGCTCGCCGGCCGTCGCGGCGGCATCTCACTCCGTGTAGCGTCGCGGCCCGGCTCGAGGCGGAGCGGGGGCGGGGGGTGGCAGGGGGGCCTCTGACCACGACGCGCGTGCTCGTCTTTCGCGGGTAGCAGTTCCCAATCTAGGGACGTGAGGCTTCATGCTCGCGTTGCCGGGAACGGGTCACCCGGCCCCCCTGCCACCCCCCGCCCCCGCTCCGCCTCGGGCCTACCGTGGGATGCTGGGGACCGAGATGCGCTCGGTGACGGCAGTGCGGTCGGGGCCTTTGAGCCAGGTGAAGGTGAGGCGGCCGTCGGGGTCGAAGCGCACCTCGACCAGCGCGTCGTCCAGCGCGCCCGGGCTCCAGTCGCGGGTGATGCGGGCGACCTCGCGGCCAGAGAAGATCTGGCGGACCGCGATGCTCGCGCCCTCGGCCTGGGCCAGGAGCAGCCGGCGGAGGTCGACCTCGAAGACGTGGTGGCGGGGCGGGGAGAGGCGGCGCCGCTTGGCCTCGAAGAAGTAGCTCACGCGGCACCCGGGACCGCAGGCGAAGCGGATCTCCGCGAACGTGGCCGCCCGCCACATGACCTCGGGCTTCGGAAGGGTGGACAGATCGGGGGGCGGCTCGAGCCAGACCGGCTTCTCCGGATCGCCGTAGTAGTAGCCTACCCGGCAATCGCGGTCGCTGCGGCAATCGGCGACGAGGCCGGTGCTGGGCAAGGCGGACCGGTAGAGGCAGCGGGAGGGCTGCTCACCGCCCGATCCCGCGCAGTCGCCTGCGACGGGCGGAGGCGACGCGGCGGCCGCGAGCGAGAGCAGGCCGGCCAGCAGGAACGGCGGAAGGGTGAACAGCGCTACGCCGGCTTCGACGCGAGCAGCTCGGTCATGCGGGTGAAGAACTGATCGAGCATCATCTTGGTGACCCCGCCCAGCATGCGCTGCCCGACGCTCGCGATGAGCCCGCCCACCTGCACGTCGGCGTCGTAGCTCACCCGGGTGCCGCCGTCCACGTCGGACATCTGCATGCCCGCGTCGCCGCGGACGAAGCCCGGCCCGCCGCTGCCCTCGACCGCCATCCGGTAGCGGTTGGGCGGCTCCAGCTCGCTCAGCTTCACCTTGCCCTCGAAGGTGCCCTTGATGGCGGCGACTCCGACCTTCATGGTGGCCTTGTACTCGTTCGGCCCGATCGCCTCGAGCGCTTCGCAGCCCGGCAAGGCCTGCGCCAGGAGGCCGGGATCGAGGAAGGCGGCCCAGACCTTCTCGCGTGGGGCCGGGATGTCCGCGGAGCCCTCGATCTTCATGTCAGCCCTCGAGCGTCCGGACCGCGGCGGCCATCCGTCGCAGCCCTTCCTTGATGGTGTCGAGACCCGTCGCGTACGAGAGGCGGATGTGGGCGTCGGAGCCGAAGTCCACGCCCGCCACCGTCGCGATGCGCGCCTCGTCCAGCAGGAACGCGCACACATCGGCGGAGCCGCGGAGCACCCCGGCCTTCGCGCGCTTGCCGAAGAGCCCGGAGACGTTGGGGAATGCGTAGAACGCGCCCTTCGGCATCACGCAGGTCACGCCCGGGATCGCGTTGAGAGCCTCGATGATCACGTGGCGGCGCCGGTCGAACTCCCCCGCCATCCTGGCCACCTCGTCCTGCGGCCCGCTCAACGCCTCCACCGCGGCCCACTGGGCGATCGAGGCGGGGTTCGACGTGACCTGGCTCTGCACGTCGGTCATCGCCCGGATGACGGGCTTCGGGCCCGCCGCGTAGCCGATGCGCCACCCGGTCATCGCGTAGGCTTTCGAGCAGGTGTTGACCACGAGGGTGCGGGCCTTCACCTCGCGTGAGAGCGAGGCGATCGACACGTGCCGGCCCTCGTAGGTGAGCGACTCGTAGCACTCGTCCGAGATGATCCAGAGATCGCGCTCCACCGCCAGCTCGGCGACCGCGGCCAGCGCCTCCCGCGAGAACACCGCGCCGGTCGGGTTCCCGGGGCTGTCGAGGACGACCATCTTCGTCCGGGGCGTCACCGCCCGGCGGAGCGCGGTGGGATCGAGATCGAAGCCGGTCGCCTCCGGCGTGACCACCGGGACGGGGACGCCGCCCAGCAGGCGCACCTGCTCCGGGTACGAGACCCAGTAGGGGCTCGGAATCAGCACCTCGTCCCCCGGGTTGATGAGCGCCATCATGATGTTGTAGAGCGAGTGCTTGGCGCCGCAGGAGACCGTGACCTCCTCCGGCGCGTACTCCAGGCCGTGGTCACGCTTGAGCTTCTGGCAGACCGCGGCCCGCAGCTCGGGAATGCCGCCGACCTCGGTGTACTTGGTCTGCCCGGTCTCGATCGCGCGGATCGCGGCGTCCTTGATGCGGACCGGGGTGTCGAAGTCGGGCTCCCCCGCTCCGAAGGAGATCACGTCGATGCCCTGCGCGCGCATGGCCTTCGCCTTGGCCTGCATGGCGAGGGTCGGCGAGGGGGCCAGCGTCTTCATCCGGTCTGCCAGCATGGGCTCCTGCCTTCGACTATCTGGGATTCGAGAACTTCTGACTGAGGCGCTCCTCCACCGCCGGCGGCACCAGGCCGGTGACGGGCGCGCCGAGCGAGGCGACTTCCTTGATCAGGCGCGAGGCGATGTAGGTATAGCGCTCGTGCGGCATCATGAACACGGTCTCCACCGTGTGGCGGAGCTTGCGGTTCATCAGCGCCATCTGGAACTCGTACTCGAAGTCGGAGACGGCCCGGAGGCCGCGCACGATGCAGTCCGCGCCCTCGCGCTCCACCAGGTCGATCAGAAGGCCGTCGAACGACGTGATGCGCATCCGGCCCATCCCGATGCCGGTGGTGCACTCGTCGATCAGCTCGAGGCGCTCCTTGACCGTGAAGAGCGGCTCCTTCGAGGGGTTCGCCACCACCGCCACGATCAACTCGTCGAAGATGCGCAGGCTGCGCTCGATGAGATCCAGATGCCCGTTGTGCATCGGATCGAACATCCCCGGGTACACCGCCCGCTTGCCCACACTGGCCCCCGTTCTGGAAATTACTGAAAACGCTGCTCAGTCTACGCGTCGAATCGAAAGAAAGTCAAGGTCGTCTCCCCGAAGCGACGCGCCTTCCAGAGCGAGAGCGCGCCCGGGGCCGAGGCGGGCGGCATCTTGGTGCCGTGCTGGATCACCACCACCGCGCCCGCGACGCACACCCGCCCGGCCGCGACCGCCTCGAGCGCGGCGGCGCCGCGAGGGGAATCGTACGGCGGATCGAGGAAGACGACGCCGAAGCGCTCCCCCGCCGCCTCCAGGTCCCCGACCGCGCGCGCGGCGTCGGCCCGCATCACGCGGGCGCGGGCCGCCAGGCCCAGGCGCTCGACATTGTCGCGCAGCGCGCGCAGGGCCGCGCCGTCCTGCTCGACGAACACCGCCGACGGCGCCCCGCGGGAGAGCGCCTCGATCCCGACACCGCCCGCGCCCGCGAAGAGATCGAGAAAGGGGCCGGCGGCGAGGAACGGCATCAGGGTATCCAGGCAGGCGATGCGCACCTGATCCGCGGTCGGCCGCGTGGTGCGGCCGCGCGGCGTGGTCAGCCGCTGGCCCTTGAGCGCACCCGCGAGCACCCTCACGGAATCCTGGGAGTCACGGCGTCGTCTCCGACTGGCCCACCCGCCGGCCGTCGATCCTCCACTGCTCGCCCTCGCGGAGCACCGCGTACTCGACGCGATCCGGAAGGCCATCCCTCGCCGCGGCGCGGGTGGCCTCGACCACGAACACCATGCGCGCGGGGCTCCGCCGGATCCGCACCACGCGGAAATCCCCGTAGTGCGGCTCGGTGGCCGCCCGCGACTCCGCGTACTCGGAGACGGTGCCCCGCCCCTGCCGCGCCCACTCCGCCCGCACGCGCGTCGACAGGCGAGGCCAGCACGGGGCGAACCGCCGGGTGCGCTCGCACACGAAGTAGTCTTCCAGCGCCTGGCGGGCGCGGGCCACCTCGACGCTGCTCTGGCCCGCCGTCGGCGCGGGGGCACCGACCGCGCCCAGCACCAGCGCGCCCACCAGGGCCCACCGCGCGCGCATCAGGCCACCCCGGCCAGGTCGAGCTTGCCCCGCCAGCGCTGGAGCAGCGCGGCCCGGAGCGCCCGATGCGGCGCCGCGAGGAGATGGGGATCCTCGCGGACGAGCGCGACCGCGTCGCGCCGCGCCGCTTCGAGGGCCGCCGCGTCGCGGAGCAGATCGGCCACGCGGAACTCGGGCAGACCCGACTGGCGGGTGCCGAAGAAGTCGCCCGGTCCCCGGAGAGACAGATCCGCCTCCGCGATCTTGAAGCCGTCGTTGGTGGCGGTCATCGCCTCGAGCCGCCGCCGGGCGTCCTCCGACGAGGCGCCCGAGAGCAGGATGCAGTAGCTCGTCCAGGGCCCTCGTCCCACGCGCCCCCGGAGCTGGTGGAGCTGGGAGAGGCCGAAGCGCTCGGCGTGCTCGACCAGCATCACGGAGGCGTTGGGCACGTCGATCCCGACCTCGATCACGGTGGTGGAGACCAGCAGGTGGATGGCCCCCGCCTTGAACTCCCGCATCACGCGGTCCTTCTCGGCGAACGGCATGCGCCCGTGCAGCAGGCCGATCGCGAGATCGGGAAAGACCTCGCGCCGCAGGCGCTCGGCCATCTCGGTCGCGGCCTGGAGGTCGAGGGCCTCCGACTCCTCCACCAGCGGGCAGACCACGTAGACCTGGCGCCCGTCGTTCACCTGCTCGCGCAGGAACCGGTAGATCTTCCCGCGCGCCGAACCGGCACGCGCCCGGGTGAGCACCGGCTTGCGCCCGGGCGGGAGCTCGTCGATCACCGAGACCTCGAGATCGCCGTAGAGGGTGAGGGCGAGCGTGCGCGGGATCGGGGTGGCGGTCATCACCAGCACGTCCGGGCTCTCGCCCTTGCGCTTGAGCGTCGCGCGCTGGTGCACCCCGAACCGGTGCTGCTCGTCGACCACGGCCAGTCCGAGCCGGTGAAACTTCACGTTGTCCTGGACCAGGGCGTGCGTGCCGACGACGCAGCCGATCTCGCCCGCGGCGGCGGCCGCGAGCACGCGCTCGCGCGCCTTGCCCTTGACCGCATTGGTCAGCAGCGCCACCTCCACGTCGAGGGGCCCGAGGAGCTGGGTCAGCGTCATGAGGTGCTGCTCGGCCAGGATCTCGGTCGGCGCCATGAGGGCCGCCTGGTAGCCGGCCTCGACCGCGGTGAGGATGGCCAGGGCGGCCACCACGGTCTTGCCCGAGCCCACGTCGCCCTGGAGCAGGCGATTCATCGGGTAGGGCTCGGCCATGTCCTGCCGGATCTCGCGCCATACCCGCTCCTGGGCCTCCGTGAGCGCGAACGGCAGCAAGCCGAGCAGGCGCCGCGCGAGCGCGCCGGGCGGATTCATCGCGAGCCCGGGCTGGCGCCCCTGGCGCTGCCGGCGGATCGCGAGCCCCAGCTGGAGGAGCAGGAACTCCTCGTAGACGAGCCGACGCCGCGCGGTCGCGTGGTCGCTGTCCGCCTTCGGGAAGTGGCCGGCGCGCAGCGCCTCGGCCAGCGGCACGAGACGGTGCCTGGCCCGCAGCGCCTCGGGGAGCGGATCCTCCAGGCCGTCCACGTAGCCGTCCACCAGGCGCTTCATGAGCCGGCGCATCGGCCGCGCGGTGAGCCCACGGGTCAGGCCGTAGACCGGCACGAGGCGACCTGTGTGGAGCGTCTCGTCCGAGGGATCCCCCGTGCCCTCGCCCGGCTCGTCCTCGACGATCTCGTAGTCCTTCACGGTCATCTGCAGTGGGCCCGAGCGGTAGCGCTGCGCCTTGCCGTGCACGATGAGGCGCTGGCCGCGCTGGAAGAGGCGCTCGAGGTAGGCCTGGCCGAACCACACGCAGGTGAGGAAGCCGGTGCCGTCGCTCAGCAGCACCGACAACGGCACCCGCGGCCGGTTCCGCGGCGGCGGGCTGATCGCCCGGATAGTCCCCGTCACCGTGGTCACGTCGTCGGGCTTGAGGCTCCGCAGCGGGGTGAGCTGGCTGCGGTCCTCGTGCCGGGCCGGGAGATAGTAGAGCGCGTCCTCGACGGTCTGGAGGCCCAGGTTGGCCAGGAGCTTGGCCCGTCCGGGCCCGACGCCCTTGAGGAACTGCAGCGGGGTGGCGAGCGGATGGGTCCCGGGCGTCGGCGCGCGACCGGGGGGGACACTCGCCGGCTTACTCGGGGCCAACGGTTTGCCTCATGCCAGCCCCCATGCTATAAAAGGTGGCCGCATCCAGCAAACCACACTCAGCTCCAGGGGATCGGCAGGGGATCAGCATGGCTCGAAGCTGTGATGTCTGCGGGAAGGGTCCGGCCGTCGGTCACAAGATCAGCCACGCCCACAACGTGACCAAGCGGCGGTGGCTCGTCAATCTCGTCTCGCTGCGCGCGATGGTCAAGGGCCGGGTGCAGCGCATGCGGGTCTGCACGCGCTGCCTGAAGGCCGGCAAGGTCGTCAAGGTCGTCTAGCTCGGTAGAACAAGAGGGCGGGGGGTGTCGCCACCCCCCGCCGTACTCTGAAGCTCGAGAACGAGTCCCGGTGGGAGGCCGCCACCCCCCACCGCACGACCACAGCGGTTACTTCTTCTTCTTCTTGGCCGCCTTCTTCTTCTTCGCCATGAGGGTCGTCACCTCCTTTCGTGGAGAAATAACGTCACGCTTCGCTACTTCCTCTTACCCTTCTTGGTGGCCTTCTTCTTCTTGCCGCCCTTCTTGACCGCCTTCTTGCGCTTCGGCATGTCGGGTCTCACCTCCCTTCGGTCGGGGACTCAGTAACCCATCGCTTCGCGCCTGAGATGGGCGGCCTGATCCCGCCCCCGGCGCTCGTAGTGATAGAGATCGGCATAGAGCTGGGGCAGGCAGACGACCGGCAGGCCCCCCTTGGCCAGCGGGGCGTAGAAGACGCCCTGATCGTACGGGGCGAGCAGATAGACGTTGCCCTCCCCCTCGCCCGGCCGCAACCCCAGCGCCCGGGCCACCGGCTCGGGATCACCCTCCAGATAGCAGTGGATGGCCGGGAAGCGGACGTTCGGCGCCACCAGCGCCGCGCCCGAATGGAGGGTGAACGCATACCGACGGTGCGCCTCGTGGGCCGCCCGGCCGAGCTCCGCCACCAGCCCGCGGGTGATCCGCTCCGGCGAGAAGTATGCCTGGATGTCGTTCTGCCGGTACGAGTAGGCCTCCACCCAGGCGTCCAGCAGCTCCCCTGGCCGGGTGACCTGGATCCGCTGCTGGCCGTTCCGCTCCACCCAGGACAACTCCTCCAGGCGCTTCACCACGTTGTGGGCATGGCCCAGGCTCACGTCGGCGGCCTTGGCCAGCTCCTCGAGTCGCCAGGCGTGCTGGGGATCGACCAAGATGACCCTCACGACCCTCGTCGCCCGAGGGGCGAACAGGGACTTGAGTGGCCGGGTAGAGGGCCGGAGGTTGGGCTTGCCCTCCTTCTCGATCAGCACGTTCTCGAAGCTCAGGTAGCAGTTTCCCGAGAGGTCGAGGTAGCCCAGCCCGCTCCGCTTGAGCAGGGACGCGCTCTGGGGACTGATGTACGGCGACACCGCGACCGGGTACGCCTCCGGCATGTCTCTCCGGATCTCCGAAAGCCTGGTCACGGCCTCTCGGATCTGGCGAGGCTGGCCGAGGGAAGTGACACCGATCGCCAGCGTATGGGGCCGATCGCCCATCTTGAATTTCATCACCAGATCAACGGTTTGCCCGCCCACCTTCACGTCGAGCGATTGCTCCCATCCGCTGGCTTTGGACATGAGCTCGCGCACCCGCTGTGCCGCCAGGGTCCTGAGATTGTCTGCTTTCGCCATTCCTTCACGTCCAGTTTCACTTGTTCCTTCATTTTCAGCGTATGCTGAAACCATATGGACAAATGAAAATCCTGTCAAGCAAAATTCGTCAGGGTCAGTGGCCCTCGATGCCCTCCATCGTCTCGTCGTCGAGCCCGAAGTAGTGCCCGACCTCATGGACCACGACGTCCCGGACGAGGTCGGCCATCTCCTCGGGGTCCGCGCAGTCTTCCTCGATGGGCCCCTGGTAGATGTGGATGGTGTCGGGCAGGACATTGCCGTAGAAGGAGTCCCGGCGGGTGATGTCGATCCCCCGGTAGAGCCCGTAGAGGCTGTCGGGCGGCTCGATGCCCATCTCGGCCAGGGTCTCGGCGTCGGCCCAGTCCTCCACCACGACGGCGATATTGGCGAGCTTCTCGCGGAACGCGCGGGGCAGCGTGCGGAGGGCGGAATCGACGAGCGCTTCGAACTCCCGGCGGGTCATTCGGGCCGGCGGCGGATCGCCGTGCGGGCTAGACGCCTCGAACCCGCTCGACGTTGGCGATGTCCTTCACCTCGCGGATGGCCTGCATGATGTCCTGAAGCTGACGCAGGTCGTCGACCTCGACCACGAAGTGGTTGAGCCCCTTCCGGTCCTCGGTGACGGTGATCTCGGCCTTGATGATGTTCCCGTGGCGCGAGGAGATGGCGCTCGTGATCTCCGCCAGCAGGCCCGGGCGGTCCCGGCCGATGTAGACCGCGATCCGCACCGGCCGCTTGGTCGGCTCCCCCGCCTCCCACTCCACCGCCACCAGCCGCTCCTTCTCGAGGACGTTCTTGACCACCGTGAGGCAGTCGCGCGCGTGGACGGTCAGGCCGCGCCCCCGCGTGATGAAGCCCACGATGGCGTCGCCGGGCAGCGGCGCGCAGCACTTGCCGAAGCGAACCAGGAGATCGTCCACGCCTCGGATCCGCACCGCGGGGCCGTCGGCCCGGCGCGCCGGGCGGGCCGGCCTGGTCTCGGCGGGGGCCTCGCTGTCGACGGGGGGCGCCAGGGCCACCCGGCCGAGCACCTGCTGGATCGAGGTCTTGCCGTAGCCGATCGAGGCCAGGAGATCGTCCACCGACGGGAAGCCCAGGTCGACGATGAGCTTCTTCATCTCGTCGGAGGCGAGCAGGGTCGCGGGGGCGAGCCGGTACTTCCGGGCCTCGCGCTCGAAGAACTCCCGCCCGAGGGCCAGGGAGCGGGTGCGCTCCTCGATCTTCAGCCACTGGTTGACCTTGGCGCGGGCGCGGTTGGACTTGACGATCTTGAGCCAGTCGCGGCTCGGATGCTGGGTCGGCGACGTCACGATCTCGACGATGTCGCCCTGGTGGAGCGTGTAGCGCAGCGGGACGAGCTTGCCGTTCACCTTGGCGCCGACACAGTGGTGGCCGACGTCGGTGTGCACGGTGTAGGCGAAATCCACCGGCGTCGCCCCCTCCGGGAGCGCCTTGACGTCCCCGCGCGGGGTGAAGACGTAGACCTCGTCGGGAAACAGATCGAGGCGGACGCTGTCGAGGAACTCCTTGGGATCGCTCGTCTCGTTCTGCGACTCCAGGAGCTGGCGCAGCCAGGTGAAGGCATCGTCGAACTTGTCGCGATCGGTCCGTTTCTCCTTGTAGAGCCAGTGGGCCGCGATGCCTTCCTCGGCGATCCGGTGCATCTCGCCGGTGCGGATCTGGATCTCGACCGGGTCCCCCTTGGGCCCGATCACGGTTGTGTGCAGCGACTGGTACATGTTGACCTTGGGCATCGCGACGAAGTCCTTGAAGCGGCCGGGTACCGGCTTCCACAGCGAGTGCACGACCCCCAGGGCCCCGTAGCAGTCGCGGACGGTATTGGTCAGCACGCGGACCGCGGTGAGGTCGTAGATCTCGTCGAACTCCCGCCCCCCCTCGTGCATCTTCTTCCAGATCGAGTAGAAGTGCTTGGGGCGGCCCGCGATCTTGGACCCGATCCCCACCTCCCCCAGCTTCTCGTGCAGGAGCGCGATCAGATGGTTGATCTCGGTCTCGCGCTCGAGCCGCCGCTTCGCGACGCGCCGCATCAACTCCTGGTAGTCGTCCGGATGCAGCACCCGGAGGGCCAGATCCTCCAGCTCCGCCTTGACCGTGGCCATCCCGAGCCGGTGGGCCAGCGGGGCGTAGATGTCGAGGGTCTCCTGGGCGATCTTCCGGGCCTTCTCGGTCGGCAGGTACTGCAGTGTTCGCATATTGTGCAGCCGGTCGGCCAGCTTGATCATCAGCACGCGGAGGTCCCGCGCCATGGCCACCAGCATCTTGCGGAAGTTCTCCGCCTGACGCTCCTCCCGGGAGGAGAAGGCCAGCTTGCCGATCTTGGTCACCCCGTCCACCAGGTCGGCGATCTCGGTGCCGAACTCGCGCTGGAGGTCCCCCTTGGTCGCCTTGGTGTCCTCGAGGACGTCGTGCAGCAGGCCGGCGGTGACCGTGGTCACGTCCATCTTGAAGTTGACGAGGAGGCCGGCGACCTCGAGGGGGTGGGAGAGGTAGGGCTCGCCGGAGGCCCGCTGCTGACCCTGGTGGGACCGCTCGGAGAATCGGTAGGCGCGCTCCAGGAGATTCAGATCGGCGGCAGGCTGGTACTTGGGGATCTCTTCGATGAGCGTCTGCAGTTGGGTCAACCGTCCCCCTCCCCAGGTTGACCTTGAATTTTGCCACTAAAATCAGGCTTTTGCTACGGCTTTTTTCCTCCTGGCCACCAAGCGGTCCCGCCAGCCGGCCCAGTCCACGATCAGGGAGCCGGCGATATATATGGTGGAGTACGTGCCGGTGAAGACGCCGATGCACAGGACGAAGGCCATGTCCTCCAGCACCTTGCCTCCGAAGAGGTACAGGATCGCCGTGGCCAGGAACGTCGTCATCGCCGTGAGAACGGTCCGGGACAGGGTCTGGTTGATCGCGGTGTTGATCTGAACCTCGAAGGACTCCCCCTTCCGTCGGCCCCCCTTGGCCCGGTTCTCCCGGACCCGATCGTAGGCCACGATGGTGTCGTTGACCGAGTAGCCGATGATGGTGAGCATGGCGGCCAGGATGGCGAGGGACATCTCCCGGTTGGTCAGCGACATGGCTGACAGGCAGACGAGCACGTCATGCACGATGGCGGCCACCGACGCGACCCCGCCCAGCAGGTCGAAGCGGATCGCGACATAGGCGAGGATGCCGATCATGCTCCAGAGGACGGCATAGAGGGCCTGGATCTGGAGGTCCCGGCCCACCTGGGGTCCCACGAACTCGACCCGCCGGATCTCGTGCTTGCCCAGCGCGGAATCCTTGGCCAGCGCCTCCTGGGTCCGCCGCGTCACCTCCTCGGAGGAGAGCTGGGCCAGGGGGAGGCGGAGCAGGTACTCGCGCGCGTCACCGAACTCCTGGATCACGCTGTCGCCCATCTGCACGGTCTCGAGCGCGCGCCGGATCCGGTCCACCGCCACCGGCGTCTCGAACCGCACCTGGATCAGGGTGCCGCCGGAGAAGTCGATGCCGTAGCGCAGCCCCCCCTTGGCCACCATGGAGCCGACGCCGACCAGGATGAACAGGATCGAGATGAGATAGGCCCAGCGCCGCCGCCCGATGAAGTTGAAGCTCGGATCCCGGAAGAGCTGGATCATATCGACAGCGTCTCCCGCTTGCGCTGCCCCATGTAGAGCAGATCGAAGACCAGGCGCGTGAAGAAGACGGCGGTGAACAGGCTGACCGCGATGCCGATCATCAGGGTCACCGCGAAGCCCTTCACGGGGCCGGTCCCGAACTGGAAGAGGATGAGGCCCGCGACGAGCACGGTCACGTGGGTGTCGACGACCGTCTTGAACGCGCGCGAGAAGCCCGCGTCGATCGCGCCCCGCACCGTCTTGCCGCCCCGCAGCTCCTCGCGGATCCGCTCGAAGATCAGGATGTTCGTGTCCACCGCCATGCCGATGGTCAGCGCGATGCCCGCGATGCCGGGCAGCGTCAGCGTCGCGTGAAAGCCGGCCATGATCGCCATCAGGAGCAGCAGGTTGAGCCCGAGCGCGACATCGGCGATGACGCCGGAGAGCCGGTAGTAGAACAGCATGAACGCGAACACGAGCGCGGTGGAGGCGAGGATCGCGATGATGCCCTGGCGGATGGAGTCGGCGCCGAGCGACGGGCCGACCGTGCGCTCCTCGAGCACCTGCACCGGCGCGGGCAACGCGCCCGCCCGCAGCACGATGGCGAGGTCGGTCGCCTCGTCGCTCGTGAACCCGCCCGTGATCTGGGCGCGCCCGGACGGGATGCGCTCGCGGATCTGGGGGGCGGAATGGACGTTGCCGTCGAGCACGATGGCCAGGCGCTTGCCGACGTTGGCGTCGGTCAGGTCGGCGAAGGCCCGACCGCCGGAGGCGTTGAAATCCACGGAGACGTAGGGCTCGCTCGTGTTCTGGTCGATGGAGACGCGCGCGGTGGCCACGTCCCGTCCCGTGATCGCGGCCTTCTTCTGAACGAGGAAGGGTACCTTCCGCTCCTCGCGGGTTTCCCTGTCCACCCGGCGCTGGTAGAGGATCTCGGTGCCGGGGGGCGGCCCGGTCCGCAGCGCGGCCTCCGGCTCGGTGCGCTCGTCCACCATCTTGAACTCGAGCAGGGCGGTCTTGCCGATGAGGGCCTTGGCCCGCGCGGGATCCTGCACGCCCGGCAGCTGCACCAGGATGCGATTCTCGCCCTGCTGCTGGATGGACGGCTCGGCCACGCCGAACTGGTCGACGCGGTTGCGGATGGTCTCGAGGCCCTGGCGCACCGCCAGCTCGCGGATGTTCGCGCCCTCGCCCGGCTTGAGGGCCAGCACCACGCGGCCGGCCGCCTGATCGGCCTCCCGCCGGTCGAAGACGGGCAGGACCTCCTCGATGGTCCGGAGCACCGTGTCCCAGCCCGGCGGCGAGACCAGCTGGATCACGAGCTCGGTGGTGCCCCGCCGCTCGACCCGCGTGACCCCGATCCCCCGCTTCTCCAGCTCGGCCCGCGCGCTGTCGCCCGCCCGCTCCACCTGCGCCTCCACCGCCTTGTCCACCTCGACGCCGAGGACGAGATGGATGCCGCCCTGGAGGTCGAGGCCCAGGTTGATGGTGTCGGCGGGCGGGTACAGGTACCAGGCCGACACCGCGACGACGATCACCACGAGGGCGATGCGGGCCCCGAGCTGACGGCGCATTCTAGGCGCTCGACTCCTTGTCGCCCGCCACGGGCACGATGCGCCCGATCGCGCCCCGCTCGAAGTCGAGCTTCACCTGATCGGCCACCTTGAGCGTGACGGTGTGCTCGGAGAGCCCCACCACCGTGCCGTAGAGCCCCCCGGTGGTGACGACGCGGTCGCCCTTCTTGATCGCCCGCAGGAGGCTCTCGCGCTCGCGCCGCTGCTTCTGCTGGGGGCGGATGATCAGGAAGTACATGATGGCGAACATCCCGATCATCAGCGGGAGGACCGAGAGGATGCCGCCGCCGTTGCCCCCGCCACCGCCGGGCGCCATCGCGTACGCGAGATCGATCATGACAATCAGGCCTCCGAATCCGCGGGAATGTCGGCCGAGCCGCCCACGGATTCTACCCCATAACGCTCCAGAAACCGAGACCGGAACGAGCCGAATGCGCCGCGCGCGATCGCCTCGCGCATCTGCCGCATGAGGCCCAGGTAGAAAGTCAGGTTGTGCAGCGTCAGGAGCCGGTAGGCGAGGAGCTCCCGCGCGCCGAAGAGGTGGCGGAGATAGGCCCGCGAGAACCCGCGGCACGCCTCGCACGGGCACGCGGGGTCGAGCGGCGCCGCATCGCGCGTGAAGCGGGCGTTCTCGATGTTGATCGGCCCGTCCGGGGTGAAGGCCTGGCCGTTGCGCGCGTTGCGGGTCGGCATCACGCAGTCGAACAGATCCACGCCGCGGGCCACCGCCTCCAGCAGGTCGCCGGGCTTGCCCACGCCCATGAGGTAGCGCGGCCGGGCGGCGGGCAGCCGGCCCGCCACCAGCTCCGTGATGTCGTACAGGGCGGGCTTGGGCTCGCCCACCGCGAGGCCGCCGATGGCGTAGCCGGGCAGATCGAGCGCGCAGGTCTCCTCGACCGCCCGGCGGCGCAGGGCGTGCGAGGTGCCGCCCTGCACGATCCCGAAGAGCGCGCCCGGCGCGCCCGCGGCCCGGTGCGCGGCGAAGGCACGGCGGAGCCAGCGCAAGGTCAGCGCGAGCGATTGCTCGGTCTCGGCCGGGGTGGCCGGCTGCGCGAGGCACTCGTCGAGCGGGTGGAGCACGTCCACGCCGAGCGCGTGCTGCGCGGCCACCACCGACTCCGGGGTGAGCGTGCGGAGAGAGCCATCGACGTGGGAGCGGAACTCGACCCCCTCCTCCCCGATGCGTCGCAGCTTCGACAGGCTCCAGACCTGGAAGCCACCCGAGTCGGTGAGGATGGGCCCATCCCAGCCCATGAAGCGGTGCAGCCCGCCCAGCTCGCGCACCAGCTCGGGCCCCGGGCGCAGGAGCAGGTGGTAGGTGTTGGCCAGCACGATCTGGGCGCCCGCCGCGGTGAGATCCGCCGGGGTCAGGCTCTTGACCGTGCCCTGCGTCGCCACCGGCATGAAGGCGGGCGTGTTCACGGAGCCGTGCGCGGTGCGCATGCGGCCGAGGCGCGCGACGCCGTCGGTCCGGATCAGGTCGAAGCCGAAGGTCGGCGGGCTCACTGGATCAGCATGGCGTCGCCGTACGAGTAGAAGCGATAGCGGGCGGCGACCGCGTGGCGGTAGGCGTCCAGGACCGGCGCGCGCCCCGCGAACGCCGCCACCAGCACGAGCAGGGTCGAGCGCGGCAGGTGGAAATTGGTGATGAGCGCGTCCACCACGCGGAAGTGGTGGCCGGGACGGATGAAGAGATCCGCGTCGCCCGCCCCCGCGCGCGGCCGGCCGTCCTCGCCCGCCGCCCACTCGAGCGCCCGCGTGGTGGTGGTCCCGACGGCGACGACGCGGCGGCCGTCGCGCTTCGCCTCGCGGACGGCGCGCGCGGTCGCCTCGGGAATCTCGATCGGCTCCGCCTCCATGCGGTGCTCGTCGAGCCGGGCGCCCCGCAGCGGCCGGAACGTGCCCGGGCCCACGTGCAGGGTCAGGAAGTGCATCGCGACACCCCGACCCGCCAGCCGCGCCAGCAGCTCCGGCGTGAAGTGCAGGCCCGCGGTGGGCGCCGCCACCGAGCCGTCATCGCGCGCGTAGACCGTCTGATAGCGCTCGCGATCCTCCGGCTTCGGCGCGTCGTGCCGCTCGATGTACGGCGGCAGCGGGGGTAGCCCATGCCGCTCGAGCAGCTCCCGCACCCCCCACGGCCCCTCGATCTCGACGACCCGCGCCCCCCCGGGCTCCTCCCCCACGATCCGCGCCCGCGCGGCTCCGTTCGCCAGATCCACCCGCGTCCCCGCCCGACACCGCCGCCCGGGCCGCACCAGCGCCGCCCACCGCCGCTCCGCGACCGGCCGCAGCAGCACGAGCTCGACCGGCCGCCCGCCCTCGATCGTGGTCCCCAGCACCCGGGCCGGAATCACCCGACTCCGGTTCGCGACCAGACAGTCCCCCGCCCGCAGCAGCTCGGGCAGATCCCCGAACATCCGGTCCTCCCGAGCGTCACGCCCGCGATCCAGCACGAGCAGCCGCGAAGCATCCCGAGGCTCCGCCGGCTCCTGCGCGATCAGCTCCGCCGGCAACGAATAGTCGAAGAGGGAAACGTCCATCGCCCACGAAGTGTAGCCCGCCGCCACCCCCCGAACCAGCCAGCGCCCCCCGGACGGGGCGGGCGCGGGAGAAAGCGCGGGGAAGGAAGACTGGGCGACCAGGGAGGGAGACCGGGGCGTCGGGTGGGGCGGGGGGCGGCAGGTGGGCCGGGTGATCCGTTCCCCGCCGACGGACGCCAGGAACGCCGACATCCCGGATTGGGAACTCCTCACGCAAGAGGACGAGGCAGCGGGTCGTGATCAGAGGCCCACCTGCCGCCCCCCGCCCCATCCGACGCCCCGCCACGCGCGGCGAAGCTAGCCGATCCGCGCCCCCGGCGCCACGTCGAGATCGGGTGCAAGCAGGACGACCTCGCCGGCCGCGTCGTACGCCCCCAGCACGAGCACGTCGGAGGTGAACGGCCCGATCCGCTTCGGCGGGAAGTTGACGACCGCCACCACGCGCCGGCCGACCAGCGCGGCCGGCGTGTAGTGAGCGGTGATCTGCGCGCTCGACCGCTTGATGCCGAGCGGCCCGAAGTCGATCTCGAGCTGGAGCGCGGGCCGCCGCGCGCCCGGGAACTCCTGGGCGGCCAGCACCACGCCCACACGCATGTCCACGCGGGTGAACTCGTCCCGGGACAGGCTCGCGCCGCTCGGAGCGCTCAGCGGATCGCGGGCGTGCCCGGGAGCGCGCCGAGCACCGCGCCCGGGTAATAGTAGCCGACGATCTGCGGGGCGCGGTAGCCCTGGTCGGCCATGGTCTTGGCGCTCCACTGATCGAGCCCGACCCCGTGGCCGTAGCCGCGGCCGACGAAGCGGGCCACCCGCCCCGCGACCGCCACCGCGAAGAGCGTGCTCTTGAGCGTGTCGTAGCCCACCAGGCGCCGCAGGTCGTTGCCCCGCAGCGTCACGGTGCCCGCGGTGCCGCGGACCGCGATCCGCGCCACCCGCAACGACGTGCTCCGCTCGAGCACGTCGAGCGCCACGACGCGCCCCACCGAGACCCCGCCCCGCAGGAGCGCGGCCGAGAGATCGGCCAGGGGCAGATCGAGGCGCCAGTGGTGATGCGGCGAGGCCGAGGGAAACTCGACACGTACCGGCTTCAGCGCGGGCATGTTCCCCGTCGCGAAGACCACGCGCGGGTCTTCGGTGTGCCCGCCGCTGTCGGTGTGGTAGAAGGCGGGGAACAGCTCGCCGTTCCACAGCAGCACCTGGCCGGCGGTCTCGTTCACCGCGGCCCAGACCGGCGAATCCGTCGGCACGCGGCCGATGTACTGCTGATTCAGCGTCGAGGCGACGATGTGGACCATCTTCTCGGCATTGAGCCGCCGATGGTAGGCCGCGTAGGTACGCGCCACGACGGCCTGCGCCTTCAGCATCTCGATCGGCATCTTGTCGCCGGCCTCCGCCTGCACCGCCCCCGCCAGGTACTCCTCGAGGGGTAGCTCGTTGACCACCGTGATCGTGTCGCCGCTCCGGATGATCTCGAGCGCGCCCGGGTACTCCCGGCCGTTGACGCGCAGGAAGCCGGTGTCGCCGTGGGCCAGCCGCAGACCGTCCACTCGCCGCCCGCCGCCGCTCACCTCGAGGCCGCCGGCCCTCCACGTGGCGCGGAGCCACGTCGGCGAGTTCTCGACCACCGTCCGCCCGGCGAGATCGCTCACCATCATCGGCCCGCCGCCCACCTCGATGGTCCGGAGGCCCTCGGCGATGGCCACACGGATGTCCCCGGCCGCCCGCGCCGGGCCCGCCCACAGGAAGAGGACCAGCGCGACGAGCGCGCCCGCGCTCACCCGGAGCGACGGCCGCATCAGCGCCGGCCGAAGAGCGAGAAGAGCAGCGTCAGAACGACGGAGATGATGAGCGAGGTGACGAGCGGGAAGTAGAACGTCCAGCGCCCACGCTCGATGTAGATGTCGCCCGGCAGTCGTCCGACCCATGGCACCTTTCCCGAGAAATGTCCCGCGGCGAGCAGGAGCAATCCCAGGAGTACCATCAGGAACCCGAATAGCAGAAGCATTTTGCCCAGCGGGATCACAGTGGGAGCTGCCCCTGCCCTCCCGGCGAGGCCGGCAACGCATGGCCCAGGTGCGCGTATGCCGCGGCCGTCGCCCGCCGCCCGGTCGGACTGCGGACCACGTAGCCGATCTTGAGCAGGAAGGGCTCGACGACTTCCGCGAGGGTCTCGGCCTCGTCGTTGATCGTCGCGGCGATCGCGTCCAGACCGACGGGCCCGCCCTTGTAGTTCTCGATGATCGCGGTGAGGAACCGCCGGTCGAGCCGGTCGAGCCCGGCCTCGTCCACGCCTTCCTGGTCCAGCGCGCGGCCGGCCACCTCCGCGGTGACGGTGCCGTCGGCCTTCACCTGCGCATAGTCGCGCACCCGGCGCAGCAGGCGGTTGGCGATGCGCGGCGTCCCCCGGGCGCGCCGGGCGATCGCCTCCGCGCCGCCGGGCGCGATGGGCGCGCCGAGGATGGCCGCGGAGCGGTTGATGATCGCGGTCAGCTCCTCGCCCGAGTAGAAATCCAGGTGGTGGAAGATCCCGAAGCGCTCGCGCAGCGGCGAGGAGAGCATGCCCGGGCGCGTGGTCGCGCCCACCATGGTGAAGGGCCGCAGGGGGATCCGGATGGTGCGGGCGTTGAGGCCCTTGTCCATCACGAAGTTGACCGAGAAGTCCTCCATGGCCGGGTAGAGCAGCTCCTCGACCACCCGCGGCAGCCGGTGGATCTCGTCAATGAAGAGCACGTCCTTCTCGGCGAGGTTGGTGAGGATGCCCATGAGGTCCGCGCCGCGCTCGAGCGAGGGGCCGGCGGTGGTCACGATGTTCGCCCGCATCTCGTTGGCCATGATGGTGGCCAGCGTGGTCTTGCCGAGCCCCGGGGGCCCGGAGAGCAGCACGTGATCGAGCGGTTCCCCGCGCTGCCGCGCCGCCTCGACCGACACGCGCAGGCTCTCGACCGCCGCGCGCTGCCCCACGTACTCGGCGAGGCGCTGGGGCCGGAGCTGCCGCTCGACCTGCGTCTCCTCCGGCAGGGCGACGCGGCTCATCACGCGGGCCTCGTCGGCCATCCCGCCGTCCAGATCAGGCCGTTCGGCCGCCACGGTAGATCTCGTCGAGCAACTCCTCGGGGGTCGTGACGCCGGGCCGGCGGGCGAGCGCCGCGCCGATGATCGGGGCGGCCTCGCTCGGGCGGTAGCCGAGCTGCTTGACCAGGATGTCGAAGACCATGCCGCGGAGCGCCTCCTCGTCCGGGGCGACCACCGCGGCCGGCTCCGGGCTCGCCGCCTCGCCCCGGGCCAGCGCGAACTTGGCCACCTTGGCCTGGAGCTGCGCCACGATGTTCTTGGCCTTCTGCGGGCCGATGCCGGGCAGACGGCGCAGGTAGGCCTCGTCCTGGCGGGCGATGGCCGCCGCGATCTCCCCGACCGGCGCGGCGAGCGAGCGGGCCGCCACCATCGGGCCCACGTCCTTCACGGTGATGAGCTTCTCGAAGAACTCCCGGTCGAGCTCCGAGGTGAACCCGATCAGCACGGGCCGCGGCTGGTTCTGGGTGGCGTGGTAGTGGATCTCGAGCGCCACCTCGTCGGCCGCGTCGCCGTCGGCCGCCTTGACGTGCACCAGCTCCTGCTGGGTCACCGGCGGGACGAAGACCTCGTAGCCGACGCCCGCGGCCTCGACGACCACGCGGTCCTCGAGCTTGCGCCGCAGCTTGCCCCGCAGGGAGGCGATCACGGTTGCCGGCCGCCCCCGCGCGCCAGAAGCGGGCGTGTGGGGGAGTGCGGGGGCCTGCTTCCCGGTTGTCCGCCGCTGGGGGAGTGCGGGGGCCCGCTTCTCGGTTGTCCGCCGCTGGGGGAGTGCGGGGGCCATTTCTGGGCCCCCGCAGCTGGTGAAGGGAAGCGACCGATCACCCGCCCCATCCCGGTAGCCGCCAACCCCAGGGCGTCGGCCACGTGGGAGGGCCGCGGGAGCTCCTTCAGCCCGAGCACGGTCTGGACCGCGCGCTGCATCTGCCCCTTGCCCGCCGCGCCGTTGCCGGTCATCGCACGCTTGACCTCTGCGGGCGCGAGCGCGAGCACGCTCACCCCCAGCTGGCGGGCCGCCAGGTAGATGACACCCCGCGCGTGGCCCATCAGGACGGCGGTGCGCGGGAACTTGTACTCGGTGTAGAGATCCTCGACCACGAGCAGCCCGGGACCTTGGAGCTCGATGATCCGGTGCACCGCCCGGTACAGGGCGTTCAGCCGGGCCTCCAGCGGCTGTCCGGTGGTCGTGCTGATGACGCCGGCGTCGCGCACCGCCACGCCGCCGGGGCCGATCTCCAGCACGCCGTACCCGGTGGCGACGAGCCCCGGGTCCACCCCCATGATGCGGAGGGCGCTAGGCCGCGGTGATGGCGTCGATGACCTCGTCGGCGATGTCGTAGTTGGAATAGACGGACTGGACGTCGTCCTGCTCCTCGAGGGCCTCGATCAGCCGCAGCACCGCCGCAGCCTCCTTGCCCTCCACCTTCACCGTGGATTGCGGCACCATGTCCACCCGCGCCTCTACCACCGGCATCCCCTGCCGCTCCAGCACCTGGCGGACCGTCTCCATTTCATCAGGGTTCGCGGTGACCTCGAACACTTTTTCGACCTGCTTGACGTCCGTCGCCCCCGAATCGAGCGCCTTCTCCAGCAGATCGTCTTCCTTCACCTTCTGGGCGTCGACCTCGATCAGGCCGCGCCGGTCGAACATCCAGGCCACGCAGCCGGAGGTGCCCATCCGCCCCTCGTTCTTCTCGAAGATGTGCCGGATCTCGGGTCCGGTGCGGTTCTTGTTGTCGGTCAGCGTCCGCACCATGACCGCGACCCCGCCCGCCCCGTAGCCCTCGTACGAGATCTCCTCGTACGCCTCGCCGGGCAGCTCGCCGGTGCCCTTCTGGATCGCCCGCTTGATGTTGTCGGCGGGCATGTTGGCCGCGCGCGCCGATTCGGTGGCCGCCTTCAGGCGCAGGTTGCCCTTGGGATCGCCCCCGCCGTGCCGGGCCGCGACCGTGATCTCGCGCAGGATCTTCGAGAACAGCTTCCCGCGCTGCACATCCGTCTTGCCCTTCTTCCGCTTGATCTGCGACCACCGAGAATGTCCAGACATGGCTATCTTCCTTCCGTGACGGTGTTCTTGGATTCGCTCGGCTCGCCTCCGGCTGCGCCTCGCACGGCTTTGGATTCGCTCGGCTCGCCTCCGGCTGCGCCTCGCACGGCTTTGACCCGCTCCAGGCGCCTGGCCCGGCGCTCGACCGCCCCGATCCAGCGCCGCTGCTCGGCGGGGGTCTCGGGCGTGAAGCGCGGGCACGGCCGCGGTCGGAGCGGCGCGGCCGGGTCCAGCCCCAGGTGCACGAAGGTGAGATAGGCGGTGCACGCGTGCTTGACCTCACCGGTCCACGGCACCTCGCTGAGCACCTTCACCCCGATCTCCAGCGACGACGTCCCCACGTAGTTCAGACCCGCCTGGAACGTGACGACCTCGTTCGACTGGATCGGCGTGTAGAAATCGAGCGCGTCCAGGCACGCGGTCATGACCAGGCCCCGGCAGTACCGCATGGAAAGGATACCGCCCGCCTCATCGATATCGAGCAGGAGCTTGCCCGCGAACATGGTGTTGCCGAACAGCAGGTCCTCCGGCAGCACCGAGCGGCAGGACTCGAACCGCCAGCGGACCTGCTCGGGCGCGTCGTCGTCCACCTCGCGCATGCGCTCGGCGCGCCGGGCGAAGCGCGCGAGCCGCCGGGCCCGCCGCTCGCCCGCCGCCGCGTGGAGGGCCTCCTCGTCCGCCCCGTGCGGCGCCACGCTCTGCGGCACCGGCACCGGCTTGACGCGCTCGTCCACCTTGACGAACACGAGGTGGGAGGACAGCGTGAGGGCCCGCTCGCCGGTGGCCGGCTTCTCGGCGTAGACGCGCACGCCGACCTCCAGTGAGCACCGGCCGACGTATTCCACCTGGGCCCGCAAGACCGCGACCTCGCCCACCTTGACCGGGTGCAGGAAGTCGATGTCGTCCATCGCCCCGAGCACCACGTTGCCGCGCGCCACCCGCGCGGCCGCGATCGTGCCGCAGGTGGCGATCCACTGCATCATCCGGCCCCCGTGGATCTGCCCGGGCGCCCCCGCGTGCTCGGGGAACACCCAGTTCACCATCTCGGTAGCCGTGTCGGAGATCGAGAGCATGGTCAGCGTCGGATGCCGCGTAAGTCTCGCATTTTTCTACCACGGTGGGCACTGCAAGTCCAGACGCGGGCCCCGCGGAGGCGTTGACAATCGCGCGCGGCGGCCCTAGGGTTGGGGCCACGTCAGCGGGCGGGCGGAACAGCGTACCAGCGGCACCGGCGCCGGGAGGGCCCACATGGAATTCGAGTACTCGAAGAAGACCAAGATGTACATGGAGCAGCTCACCGACTTCATGAACAAGCACGTCGTGCCCAACGAGCAGGTCTTCGCCGACCAGCTCAACTCGGGCCCCACCCGCTGGCAGGTCCCGCCCGTCATGGAAGAGCTCAAGGCCAAGGCGCGCGAGCGCGGCCTCTGGAACCTGTTCCTGCCCGAGAGCGAGCGCGGCGCCGGCCTCACCAACCTCGAGTACGCGCCGCTCTGCGAGATCATGGGCCGCTCCCCGATCGCCCCCGAGGCCTTCAACTGCTCCGCCCCCGACACCGGCAACATGGAGGTGCTCGAGCGCTACGGCACCGCCGAGGACAAGAAGCAGTGGCTGCACCCGTTGCTCGAGGGCAAGATCCGCTCCGCCTTCGCCATGACCGAGCCCAAGGTGGCCTCCTCGGACGCGACCAACATCGAGTCGCGCATCGAGCGCGACGGGGACCACTACGTGATCAACGGGCACAAGTGGTGGACGTCGGGCATCGGCGATCCGCGCTGCAAGGTCCTCATCTTCATGGGCAAGACCGACGCGAAGAACCCCGACAAGTACAAGCAGCAGTCCATGATCCTGGTGCCGCGGGAGACGCCCGGCATCAAGGTCGTGCGCATGCTGACCGTGTTCGGCTACGACGACGCGCCCCACGGCCACGGCGAGGTGCTGTTCGAGAACGTGCGGGTGCCCGCGGCCAACCTGCTCCTGGGCGAGGGCCGCGGCTTCGAGATCGCCCAGGGCCGCCTGGGCCCCGGCCGCATCCACCACTGCATGCGCCAGATCGGCGTGGCCGAGCGCGCGCTCGAGCTGATGTGCAAGCGCGCCACGAGGCGGATCGCCTTCGGCAAGCCCCTGGCCGACAACGACATCACGCTCGAGCGTATCGCGGAGTCCCGCATCGAGATCGACCAGGCGCGGCTGCTCGTGCTCCATGCCGCCTACATGATGGACACCGTCGGCAACAAGGCGGCGCGGCAGGCCATCGCGGAGATCAAGGTGGCGGTGCCCAACATCACCGGACGTGTGGTGGAGCGCGCGATGCAGCTGCACGGCGGCGGCGGCGTGAGCCAGGAGTTCCCGCTCGCGTCCATGTGGGCGCACTCGCGGACGCTGCGGTTCGCCGACGGGCCGGACGAGGTGCATCGCCGCCAGATCGGGCGGCTCGAGCTGCGCAAGCACAGTTAGGCGGCGGGGAGCGGGCGGGGCCGGGGGCCCCGGGGGGCCGCCTCCGACCACGACCCGCTCCCTCGCTTTCTCGCAGTCAGGAGTTCCCAATCCGGGAACGCGCGGTATAGGCGTTCCACGGTGGGAACGGGTCAACCGGCGGCCCCCCGGGGCCCCCGGCCCCGCCCGCTCCCCGCCGCCCGGGTCGATTCCACTGCTGAACGACGGAACACCATGTCTTCTGGACCCGCGGACTCTATTCGGAACGGTCGTCCGCCTCGGTTGTCCGCTATTGGGGGGAGTGCGGGGGCCATGTCTGGGCCCCCGCATTAGATGGAGCAGCGGGTCCGTACGTCTCGCAGCAGCCGGTTGATCCGACCGTGGCGGCGCCGACGGTCACTCGCGCCAGCGCGGGTCCAGCCAATCCCGTAACGCGTCGCCGAGCACGTTGATGCCCAGCACCGCGAGCAAGAGGGCGGCGCCGGGGAAGAAGGCGACCCAGGGGGCCGAGGCGAGGAAGGTCTGGCCCTCGGCGAGCATGCTGCCCCAGGAGATCGTGGGGGCCTGGGCGCCCAGGCCCAGGAACGACAGACCGGCCTCGGCGATCATGTTGCTGCCGACACCGATGGTGGCCGCGACGATGATCGGGCCCACCGCGTTCGGCAGGAGGTGGCGGAGCAGGATGACCCGGTGGCCCACGCCGAGCGCGCGGGCCGCCTGCACGTAGTCGCGCTCCCGCAGCGAGAGGATCTCGCCCCGCACGACGCGCGCGATGGTGGTCCAGCCGAGCGCCACCAGCACCAGCGCCACCTTGTCGAGCCCCGGCCGCTCGAAGACCGCGATGAGCCCGATGGCCAGGATCAGCGAGGGGAAAGCCATGACGACGTCGGTGACCCGCATCAGCAGCGAATCGCGCCAGCCGCCGGAGTAGCCGGCCAGCAGGCCCACCGCGATGCCCAGGGTCGCGGCCACCACCTCCACCCCGAGGCCGAGCGCGAGCGAGACGCGGCCCCCGTGAAGCACGCGCGAGAAGAGATCGCGGGCCAGCGCGTCGGTGCCGAAGAGATGCGCGGGCTCGGGCGGCCGCAGCATGGTCTCGCTCAGCGCCGCCGGCACCGCGGTCGGGTCGTACGGCGCGAGCCACGGGGCGAGCAGCGCCGAGGCCGCGAACAGGCCGACGAGCGTGGCGCCGACGGCGAGGCGGCGACCGCGACGGCCGCCCCTCGCCCCGGGAGCGAGCGGGAGCGCCTCAGCGGCCACGGCGGATCCTCGGGTCGATGACGAGGTAGGCCAGGTCCACCAGCAGGTTGGCGACGACGTAGATCACCGCGAAGACGAGCACCGCGCCCATCACGACGGGGAGATCGCGCTGGCCGACCGCGGCCACCAGCATCCGGCCCAGCCCGGGCCACGCGAACACCGTCTCGGTCAGCGGCGCGCCCACGAGCAGATCCGCGATCCCGATGCCGATCACGGTGACCACCGGGATCAGGGCATTGCGCAGGGCGTGTTTGGCGATCACCAGCCACTCGGCGAGCCCCTTGGCGCGGGCGGTCTGGACGTATTCCTGCCGGATCACCTCGAGCAAGGTCGAGCGGGCCATGCGCGCGATCGTGCCGGTGTGGACGGCACCCAGGGTGAGCGCGGGCAGCACCAGATTGGCCCAGGCGCCGTCGCCGTAGCCCGAGACCGGCAGCCACCCGAGCCATACCGCGAAGAGCAACGACAGCATCATGCCGAGCCAGAACACGGGCGTGGAGATGCCGAGCACGGCCGCGCCCATGAGGAGCTGATCGAGCAGCCGGCCCGGGCGCAGCGCGGCCGCGATCCCCGCGACGAGGCCGACGACGACGGCGACCACGGTGGCGGCCAGCGCGAGCCGGGCGGTGGCGGGCAGGCGCTCGGCGATGATCTCCGCGACCGGACGCTGCTGGTGATACGAGGTGCCGAGGTCACCGCGCACCAGCCGCGACATCCACGAGGCGTAGCGCACGTACACCGGCCGGTCGAGCGCGTAGTCCCGACGGATCTGCTGGACCAGCTCCGGATCGGCGCGCTGGCCGAGCATGGCCCGGGCCGGATCGCCCAGGCTGACCGCGGTGAGCGCGAAGACGAGCAGGCTGACGCCCAGCAGGACCGGCAGCAGCGCGAGCACCCGCTTCGCCGCGGGCTCTAGAAAGTCGGCGAGCATGGGGGCGGTCAGCCGGCGCGCTGGCGCCGACGGTTGTTCGCGGCCGGTTGTCCGCGGTGGGGGGAGTGCGGGGGCCATTCCTGGGCCCCCGCATATGAAAGAAAAAACGGCTGCACAAGCAAGCGCGCGCCAGCGCGCCGGTTGACCGCCAATCTTAGTCCACCCGCACGTTTCTGAGGGGCGCCAGGAACTCGGGCGCGGTGGACAGCGGCGAGCGCTCGAGGCCCTTCACGGCAGGGCGGATGAGGGCGCGGCTCGCGTAGTGGTAGAGGGTAATCCAGGCCGCATCGTCGAGCAGGCGTTGCTCGGCCCCCTGGTAGACCTCGAAGCGCGCCGGCCCGGCCGGCATCACGTCGGCCCGGTCGAAGAGCCGGTCGAGATCCGCGCTGCGGTAGCGAGAGGTGTTGCCCGCCGCGCCGAAGTTCCGGGAGTGGAACAGCACGGTCAGGAAGTTCTCCGGGTCCGGATAGTCGGCGATCCAGCCCTGGCGGAACATCGTCACCGCGCCCTCGTCCACGACCTTGAGGTGAGCGGCCCAGTCGAGCCGCCGGAGCTCGAGCGTGATCCCCACCTCCCGGAGCTGGGCCTGCAGCAGCTCGGCGATGCGCTGATTCAGATCGCTCGTATTGAAATGGTACGTGATGGGCGGTAGTCCCCGGCCGCCCGGAAAGCCCGCCTCGGCCAGGAGCTGCCGGGCGCGGGCACGATCGAAGCCGGGCGCAGTGACGCCCGCGTGGTAGCCGGGCAGCGCGGGGGGCAGGATGCCCTTGCCCGCGATCACGCATCCCTCGAGGAGCCCCTGCACGATCGCGGACGGGTCGATGGCGTGCGCGACCACCAGACGCATCCGGCGATCGTTGAACGGGGGCTTCTCCACGTTGAAGCGCACCCCGTGGGTCCCCAGGGTCGGCCAGATCGCCACCTGCGCGCGGAGGGCAGGATCGGCCTTCACGGCCCGGCAGTGGCCGGTCGGGATGTCGCTGATATCGAGGTTGCCGGCCCGGTAGTCGTTGAAGCGGGTGATCTCGGCCGGGATGATGCGGAACACCACCCGCTCCAGGTGGGGCGCGCCCCGGAAGTGGTCGGGGAAGGCCTCGAGCACCACGCGGTCGTCGCGCCGCCACTCCTTCAGGCGAAACGCGCCGGTGCCCACCGGGTGGGTCGCGAAGGCCGCGCCCAGGCGCTGGGTCTCCTCGCGCGGCACGATGGATGCGGCGTCGTAGGCCATCAGATGGAGGAACGGGGCGAAGGGCTTCGCCAGCGTCAGCTGAACGGTCCGCTCGTCGACCACGCGCACGCCCGGGATCCCGCCCGCCCCGCTCTTGATGAAGGCGGGCGCCCCCGCGATCTTCTCGAAGACCCAGGGCCGCTTGCCGCGGGCAGCGCGCTCGAAGGAGAACTTCACGTCGGCCGCTACCAGGACCCGGCCGTTGTGGAACTTCACGCCGGGGCGGAGCACGAAGGTGAAGACGCGGTGGTCGGCCGACACCGTCCAGCGCTCGGCCAGCCCCGGGCCCGGCTGCAACCGCTCGTCGAGCTCCACCAGCGTGTCGAAGAGCTGCCGCACCACCGCCGACGAGGTCGTGTCGGTGGCCTGGGCGGGGTCGAGCGTCGGCGGATCCGAGACGAAGACGCCTCTCAGCGTGCCCGCCGGCCTCCCGCTCTGGGCGTCCGCGGGCGCGGCCACCAGGAGCAGACACAGCAGCGGCAGGAGCCGGAGGCCCATCACCGCCCGGGGCCCGGCGCGGGCGCCGCCGCCGGGGTTGGCGCGTCGATCCAAACCCGGTCGAGGCGAGGATTGCCGCTCGGGTGGAGGCGCAGGTTGCGAACGTCCAGCCGGGCCGCCGCCCAGTGCAGCCGCACGTAGAGCGGCACCCACGGCACCGCTTCGGCCAGCATGGCCTGGGCGCGGACGTAGAGCCGCTGCCGCTCGGGCCGGAAGGACACCTGGCTGGCCCGGATGAGGAGATCGTCGAGGGTCCGGTGGCGGTAGAACGACATGTTCGACGCGGCCGGGCCCTTGCTCGCGCCTTCGCTGCTCGAGAGCGGATAGAGCAGGAAGTGCGGATCACCCGCTTCCACGCGAGCCTCCAGCAGGGCCATCTGATGCTGACCGGTACGGGCCAGCTGCAGCGCGGCCTCCGGCGCTTCGACCTGGATGGATACCGAGATGCCGGCGGTGGCCAGCGAGGCGCGGATCGCCTCGGCCACCTGGGCATGGTCCAGGTCCTGCCCGCCATCGTCGATGAGCAGCCCGGCCGGCGTACCCCGCGGGAGGCCGGCCTCGGCCAGCCGGCGCCTGGCCTTCGCCGGGTTCGCCTCGAGCACGGGTGGGCCGTCGCGACGACTCCAGACCCCGAGGGGCAGGAACGAGAGGAGCGGGACCCCGACGCGCGCGACCGCCGGAGCCAGTAGGCCCGGAGCCAGCGCCGCGGCCACCGCCTGGCGCGCCTTGGGCCGGCTGAAGGGCTCGCTCTCCGTCTCGAGCGCCAGGTAGCCGATGCGCCAGCTCGGGATCGACTGCGTGCCGGCGGTGCGGGAGGGGGCGACGGAGGTGAGGAGCACGTCGATCGCCTGGGCGTCCAGCATCTCCTCCCCGCGGGTATCCTTGCCGGTCTCCAGGAAGATCAGCCGCGTGGAGCGGGGCGGCCCGTTCCAGTGGTCCGGGTTCCCCTCGAGCACCACCCGCCCCTGGTTCGCCTCGATCAACGCGAACGGGCCGGTGCCGACCCAGCGCTGCCCCGCGCTGCTCGCCAGCACGATGGAGAAGGCGGGATGGGCCAGGACCGCGGGCAACGGCGCATAGGGCAGGAGGAGGCCGATCTGGACGGTCCGCGCGTCCACCGCCCTGACCTCCTTGACGACCCCGGGCGTGCCCCGGACCAGCCGCGGCGCGGCCACGTTCGGGCTCGGCGCATGGGCCGCATCGGGCTGGATGACCCGGTCGAGGCTCTCCACCACGTGCTGAGCGGTCAGCGCGGTACCGTCGTGAAAGCGCACGCCATCGCGCAGCCGGAAGGTCCACACGAGACCGTCGCGCGACACCGACCACTGGGTGGCCAGCCCCGGCTCGATATCGCTGGTGATGCCGCGGTACTGCACCAGGGTGTCGAAGATTTGCCGCCCGATGACAGAAACTGGCCCTTCGAGCGCGGCGGCCGGGTCGAGCGCGATCGGAATCGACGGAAGCCCGACGCGGAGGACCCCGCCCTGCGCCCAGGCCCCACCGGCCAGCACGAGAACGAAGGCCACCGCGACGCCGATGCGCCAGCACAGGCTCGACATGATCGTGTTATACGACGGAACCCGGCTGCTGCGCGATGCGTAGCCATCTTGCACGCCGATGATCATCCGCTGGGCCCTCGTGCAGACACGCGCGGCCAACCGCCGCGCGAAAGTCGCGTGAATCCGCATGTCCGCGGGCCTCGCGAGTGGCATCGAACGTGCTTGACCCGTAGTCAGGGTCCGTCGGGAGCGCTCCGGAACCGGGTCGGGTGAGCCACGGTTTAGACGGTGACAGCGATAGGAGATCGCCGCACCGGGAATCGGAGAAAGTGAAATAAAATCAATGGCTCCCGAGGGCAAAATGAGGCCAATTCGCTTGACTTAGCGCGAAACGGACTCCTATACTGAGGTCACCTTTCGGAGGCTTGGGCGGCGCGCGATGAAGCGCTGGAAGTGCCCGATGGTTCACCCGGAAAGGAATGGGCGAACATGAAGGAGTTCGACAAGAAGGGCAATCCGAGCCGAGAGCCCGCGTCCGAAGGGATGAAGGGCCTCTCGAAATTCCTCCCCATGACCGACTCGAATTACCGGCGGCGCCTCACCGAGTACGAGGTCCAGGTCCAGGATCTCCAGGCCTACGTCCGCTCGCTCGAGACCGAGACCGGCCGGCTGCGCAAGAAGCTGGAGGACGCGCCCAAGGAGTTCATGATCCTCGAGAACAAGCTGCGCGAGGCCAATCGCCAGCTCGTGCAGGCGTTCAACCAGAACGAGAAGCTCGTCAACGCGCTCTACGAGGCGCGGGAGCAGATCACCTCGCTCAAGGAAGAGGTGGACAAGCTCTGCGCGCCCCCTTCCACCTACGGGGTCTACCTCTCGGTCAACGAGGACGGCACCGTCAACATCCTGTCGCAGGGTCGCAAGGTGAAGGTCAACCTGCACCCCTCGATCAAGGCCGAAGCCATCAAGCCCGGTCAGGAGCTGATCCTGAACGAGGGCCTCAACGTGGTGGAGACCGCGGGCTACGAGATCCAGGGCGAGGTGGTGATCCTCAAGGAAGTGCTCGACGAGGAGCGCGCCATCGTGACCCAGCGCGCGGACGAGGATCGCGTCGGCATCATCGCGGAGCCGCTGCGCACGGCGAAGCTCAAGATCGGCGATCACCTGCTCATCGACGCCAAGAGCGGCTACCTGCTCGAGAAACTGCCCAAGAGCGAGGTCGAGGATCTCACGCTGGAAGAGGTGCCCGACATCGACTACGAGGACATCGGCGGGCTCACCAGCCAGATCGAGACCATCAAGGACGCGGTCGAGCTGCCGTATCTCTACGCCGACTACTACCGGGAGCATCACCTCGCCCCGCCGAAGGGCGTGCTGCTCTACGGCCCTCCGGGCTGCGGCAAGACCATGATCGCGAAGGCGGTGGCCAACAACCTGGCCGCGCGCATCTCGGAGAAGCGCGGCGAGAAGGTGAAGGGCTTCTTCCTCAACATCAAGGGTCCCGAGCTGCTCAACAAGTACGTGGGCGAGACCGAGCGGAAGATCCGCGAGATCTTCATCAAGGCCCGCGAGAAGGCGGCCGAGGACGTGCCGGTCGTGGTGTTTTTCGACGAGATGGACGCGCTCTTCCGCACCCGGGGCTCCGGCATCTCCTCGGACGTCGAGACCACGATCGTGCCGCAGCTGCTGGCCGAGATCGACGGGGTCGAGCATCTGAAGAACGTCATCGTGATCGGCGCCTCCAACCGGCAGGACCTGATCGACCCGGCCATCCTGCGGCCGGGCCGGCTGGACGTGAAGATCAAGATCGAGCGGCCCGACCAGGCGGGCGCGGCCGACATCTTCAACAAGTACATGACCACCGAGCTGCCGATCCACGAGTCGGAGATTCGCGAGAGCGGCGGCGACGCGCAGGCCGCGGTGGACCGGATGATCCAGGCCACCATCGAGGAGATGTACAGCCTCGAGGAGGAGAACCGGTTCCTGGAGGTTACCTACGCCAACGGAGACAAGGAGGTCCTGTACTTCAAGGACTTCTCCTCCGGCGCCATGATCGAGTCGGTGGTGCGGCGGGCCAAGAAGCTGGCGCTCAAGCGCTACATCCAGCTCAGCGAGAAGGGGATCAAGGTCGAGGACCTGCTGAACGCGGTGCGCGAGGAGTTTAAGGAGAACGAGGATCTGCCCAACACGACCAATCCGGACGACTGGGCGAAGATCGCGGGCAAGAAGGGCGAGCGCATCGTCTACGTGAAGCCGCTGATGGGTGAGACGAAGGAAAAGCAGCGCGCCGTCGAGCGCGTGATCAATACCGGCCAGTACCTGTAGGCCCTGCGGCGGGGGGGAGCGCTGGGCTCCCCCCCGCCGTGTGTCTTTCAACCGCCCAGCGCGATCGAGCATCCGGGGACGTCAATGGCGATTCCGAAGGTGATGGGGATCGAGACCGAGTACGGCATCACGGTCAAGAACCAGCCGGACTTCAACCCGATCCTCTCCTCGCTGCTGCTGATCAACTCCTACGAGACCTACCGCTCGTCCCGGATCCGCTGGGACTACGAGGCGGAGAGCCCGCTGCGCGACGCGCGCGGCTTCGAGTACATGGAGGACAAGGAGGTCCCGTCCAAGGAGGAGTCGCGGCTCATCAACCTGATCCTCTCCAACGGCGCCCGCTTCTACGTGGACCACGCGCATCCCGAGTACTCCTCCCCGGAGACCACCAACCCGCGCGACTGCGTGATCTGGGATCGGGCGGGCGAGCGCATCCTGGACCTCTCGCGGAGCCGGGCGGAGGCGGTCTCCCCGCCCGAGCAGCGCATCCTGATCTACAAGAACAACACCGATTCCAAGGGCAATTCCTACGGAACCCACGAGAACTACCTCATGGACCGCAAGGTGCCCTTCGCGCGGATCGTCCAGTACCTGCTCCCGTTCTTCGTGAGTCGCCAGGTCTACACCGGCGCCGGGAAGGTGGGCGCCGAGAACAACACCGAGTTCTGCGAGTTCCAGATCTCCCAGCGCGCCGACTTCCTGGAGACCGAGGTGGGGCTGGAGACCATGCACAGCCGGCCCATCATCAATACCCGGGACGAGCCGCACGCCGATCCCGAGAAGTACCGACGCCTGCACGTGATCGTGGGCGACGCCAACATGAGCGAGGTCTCCACCTACCTCAAGTGCGGCACGATGGCGATCGTGCTCAGCATGATCGAGGACGACTTCATCGACCGCGATCTCACCCTGGACAGCCCGGTCGTCTCCTACCGGCGGGTCTCCCGCGACCTGGGCTGCCGCGAGACCATGCGGCTCAAGGACGGCCGCAACCTGACCGCGGTCGACCTCCAGCGCGAGTTCCTGGACCTGGCCCACCGCTACTATCGCGAGCGCGAGCACGAGCCGTGGGTCGACGACGTGATGGCGCGGTGGGGCTCGGTGCTCGAGCGGCTCGCGGTGGATCCCATGAGTCTCGATCGTGAGCTCGACTGGGTGATCAAGCGTCAGCTCATCGAGAGCTACACGGCCAAGCACGGCTGCGAGTGGTCGGACTCGCGGGTGGCCATGATCGACCTCCAGTACCACGACATCCGCCCCAGCAAGGGGCTCTACTACAAGCTCGAGGAAGCGGACGCGGTGGAGCGCCTCAGTACCGAGGACGAGGTGACCAAGGCCATCTACGACCCGCCCAAGGACACCCGCGCGTACTTCCGAGGGATGTGCCTGCAGAAGTACGCCGACGAGGTCGTCTCCGCCTCCTGGGACTCGGTGATCTTCGACCTCAAGGAGGGCCCGCTCAAGAAGATCTTCATGCTGGAGCCGCTCCGGGGCACCGAGGCCCACGTGCGCCAGCTCTTCGACGAGTCGGCCACCGCGGGCGAGCTGCTCCGCAATCTCGGCAAGCCGAGTGGCGACTTCTAGGATGCTCGATCCCGAGCGCTGGAAGCAGGCCTTCTTCGACTACTCGACCTCGAGCTTCGCCGAGATCCTTCACCGCGCGGCGCCCCACTTGCTGCCCGGTCCGAGCGAGCCGGCGCGCGAGGAAGGGACGACGCCCGCGATCCCCCACGGTACCACCGTGCTCGCGGTCCGCTACCGCGACGGGGTCATCATGGCGGGCGATCGGCAGGCGAGCGAGGGCTACCAAGTGGCCCACCGCCGCATCGAGAAGATCTTCAAGGCCGACGATCTCTCCGGGGTCGGCATCGCGGGCGCGGCCGGCCCCGCCATGGAGATGGCGCGCCTCTTCCAGACCGAGCTCGAGCACTACGAGAAGGTGGAGGGCGAGAACCTCTCCCTCGACGGCAAGGCCAACAAGCTCGGCCAGATGATCCGCATGAACCTGCCGATGGCCATGCAGGGGCTCGTGGTGGTCCCGATCTTCGCGGGCTTCGACGACCGGGCCGGGGTGGGGCGCCTCTTCAAGTACGACGTCACCGGCGGCCGTTACGAGGAGACCGACTACTTCGCGCAGGGCTCGGGCGGCAAGGACGCGCGCGATTCGCTCAAGAAGCGTTTCCGGCGCGACATGAACCGGGAGGAAGCGCTCCGGGTCGCCATCGAGGCGCTGATCGACGCGGCCGACGAGGACCTCGGTACCGGCGGGCCCGATCTCCTGCGCGGGATCCTACCGTCGGTGAAGACCATCACGCGCTCCGGGTTCGCGGACGCGCTCGAGGACGAGATCCGGCGCCACTGCGAGGCCATCCTCAATGACCGCAACCGCCTCTAGCGCGCACGCACCGGAAAGAGTGACCACTACCGTGACACGACCTCGCCCGCACGACGTGACGCTTCGAGCGCCGGCTTCGCCGGCGCAGTTCGGGGGGAGGGTCGGAAGGGGGGCGTAGCCCCCTCCGAGGAACCGGATGCCTCTGCCGTATTACGTGTCGCCCGAGCAGATGATGAAGGACAAGGCGGAGTATGCCCGCAAGGGCATCTCCCGCGGCCGGGCCATCGTCACCATCGAGTACCACGACGGGATCCTGCTGGTGGCCGAGAACCCCTCGACCCTGCTCCACAAGATCTCGGAGATCTACGATCGTATCGCCTTCGCGGGGGTCGGCAAGTACAACGAGTTCGAGAACCTGCGGGTGGCGGGCGTGCGCCACGCGGACGTCAAGGGCTACTCCTACAGCCGCGGCGACGTGAGCGCCAAGTCGCTCGCCAACGCCTACTCGCAGGCCCTCGGTAACATCTTCACCCAGGACATCAAGCCGTTCGAGGTGGAGGTGCTGGTGGCGGAGGTGGGCGACACCAACGGGACCAAGAACGAGATCTACCACATCCTCTACGACGGCACGATCGAGGACGAGAAGAACTACGCGGCGATGGGCGGCCAGTCCGAGGAGATCCGGCGGTATCTGAAGGACAATTTCCAGGAGAACCTGGACGTGGCCGCGGCCCTGCGCCTGGGCGTGCGGGCTCTGATGGTCACCCAGAACAAGACCCTCACCGAGCGGGACCTCGAGGTGGCCGTCCTCGATCGCACCAAGGAGCGCCGCAAGTTCCGGCGCATCCCCGCCGAAGCCCTCCACCAGCTCCTCACCGAGACCACCTAGCCGCAGGCTGCAACGTTCAACGGCGCGCTGAGACGGGGAGCGTGTCCGAGTAACCTCCGTTCGAGCGCCGACTCCGCCGGCGCAATCCGTCTTTGGGGGAGGCTCGGAGGGGGCCGTCGAGGCCCCCTTCGAAACTGATATTTGCCCCCCGCCGGCTCCCCTGTTACCCTGAAGGCCACATGAAGCGCCGGATCTTCGGCCTCGAGAACGAGTACGGCCTCACCTGCACCCTGAACGGCCAGCGCCGCCTGTCCCCCGACAACGTGGCGCGGTACCTCTTCGAGAAGGTCATCCCGGGCGCCCGCAACGCCAACGTCTTCCTGGAGAACGGGGCTCGGCTCTACCTCGACACCGGCTTCCACCCCGAGTACGCGACCCCGGAGTGCGACGACATCGTGGACCTGGTGATCCACGACAAGGCGGGCGAGCGCATCGTGGAGGATCTGCTGCACCAGGCCGAGAAGCGCCTGCGCGAGGACGGCATCTCCGGCCACATCCTGCTCTTCAAGAACAACACCGACTCCGCGGGGAACTCGTACGGCTGCCACGAGAACTACCTGGTGAGCCGCGACGTGTCGTTCCAGCGGCTGGCCGAGGGGCTGATCCCGTTCTTCGTGACCCGGCAGATCTTCGCGGGCGCCGGCAAGGTGCTGCAGACCCCGCGGGGCTTCCACTACTGCCTCTCGCAGCGGGCCCAGCACATCTGCCAGGAGATCTCGGGGGCGACCACCTCTTCCCGCTCCATCATCAATACCCGGGACGAGCCGCACGCCGACGCCGAGAAGTACCGCCGCCTGCACGTCATCGTGGGCGACTCCAACATGTCCGAGGTGGCGACCTATCTCAAGGTCGGCACGACCGCGCTCATCCTCGACATGATCGAGGACGGCCACTTCGACCGCGACTACAGCCTGCAGTCGCCGGTCCAGGCCATCCGCGACATCAGCCACGACCCGACGCTGCGTGAGACGATCCGGCTGAAGGACGGGCGGGCCATCACCCCGCTGCAGCTGCAGATGGAGTACCTCGAGCACGCCACCCGGTACGTGCAGGCCATCGACGCCGACCCGGTCACCCGCGACGTGCTCGCGCGCTGGACCTACGTGATCGAGCAGCTCGCGGACGACCCCATGCAGCTCAATCGAGAAGTCGACTGGGTGATCAAGCAGCAGCTCATCCAGGCTTACATGGAGAAGAACCGCCTGTCCTGGCGGGACCCCAAGGTCTCGCTCATGGACCTCCAGTACCACGACATCCGGCCCGACAAGGGCCTCTACTTTAGCCTGGTACGCCGCGACCTGGTGGATCGCATCACCGACGATGAGTCCATCGAGCGCGCCAAGCACGTGCCCCCGCAGACCACGCGGGCCCGGCTGCGGGGCGAGTTCATCCGTCAGGCCAACCTCAAGGGCAAGGACTACCGAGTGGACTGGGTCTATCTCAAGCTCAACGATCCGGAGCGCGAGACCATTCTCTGCAAGGACCCATTCCAGAGCCACGACGAGCGCGTCGAGCGACTGATCCGCTCGTTCTAGACGACACCGCCCGCCCCGCCGGGGGAGAGTGGCGCAGGACCGGCCAACCGATGCCCATCACCCCGCTCTCCTCGGACGTCATGGACGCCATCGTCGCGGGTCAGCACGGCGACCCGTTCGCGGTGCTGGGCCCCCACGCGGGACGCGACGGCGCCATCGGCGTGCGGGCGTTCCTGCCCGCCGCCCGCGCGGTCGCCGTGCTCACGCCCGACGGCTCGGTCACCTCGCTGCGCTCTGTTCATCCGGGCGGCCTCTGGGAGGGGGAGCTGCCGGGACGCGCCCTGCCCCCGGCCTACCGGCTGCGCCTCGTGGACGATCAGGGGCGCGTGAGCGAGATCGAGGATCCTTACCGGTTCCCGCCCACTCTGAGCGGCTACGACCTGCACTTGCTCGGCGAGGGCACCCACTTCCGCCTCTTCGACCGCCTCGGGGCCCACCCGATCCGCCACGAAGGCGTGGACGGCGTGCGCTTCGCGGTGTGGGCGCCCAACGCGCGGCGGGTCAGCGTGGTCGGCGACTGGAACGGCTGGGACGGGCGGACGCAGCCCATGCGCCTGCACCCCGGCAATGGCGTCTGGGAGATCTTCCTGCCGGGCGTGCCGCTGGACGCCCGCTACAAGTACGAGATCGTCGGGCGGGAGGGCGGACTGCTCGCGCTGAAGACGGACCCGGTGGCCTTCGCCTTCGAGCCCGACGAGCCGCGCACCGCCTCCGCGGTCGCCGATCTCGGCGGCTACACGTGGGGCGACGCGGAGTGGATGGGCGAGCGCAAGCGGCGCAACGCGCTGCACCACCCCATGTCGGTGTACGAGGTGCACCTGGGCTCGTGGCGGCGCTCCGAGCCCGGCGCGCTCCCGAGCTACCGGGAGCTGGCCCTCCAGCTCGGCGACTACGCGAGCGAGATGGGCTTCACCCACGTGGAGCTCCTGCCGGTCACCGAGCATCCCTACTACGCCTCGTGGGGCTACCAGACGCTCGGCTACTTTGCCCCGACCCGCCGCTACGGCACCCCCGCCGATTTCATGGCGTTCGTGGACACGCTCCACCGCCGCGGCATCGGGGTCATCATGGACTGGGTGCCCGCGCACTTCCCCAAGGACGCCCACGGGCTCGCCTTCTTCGACGGCACCCACCTCTACGAGCACGACGATCCGAACCTGCGCGACCACCCCGACTGGGGCACCCGCGTGTTCAACTACGGCCGCCGCGAGGTCGCCAATTTCCTGATCGCCAACGCGGTGTTCTGGCTCGAGCGCTACCACATCGACGGCCTGCGGGTGGACGCGGTCGCCTCGATGATCTATCGGGACTACTCCCGGAAGGCGGGTGAGTGGATACCCAACGAGTACGGCGGCCGCGAGAACCTGGAGGCGCTCGCCTTCCTCAAGAAGCTGAACGAGGTGGTCTACGGCGGGCAGGCCGGCGCCTCCACCTTCGCGGAGGAGTCGACCGCGTGGCCCCAGGTCTCGCGCCCGGTCCACCTGGGTGGGCTCGGCTTCGGCTTCAAGTGGAACATGGGCTGGATGCACGACATCCTCGAGTTCATGCAGTACGAGCCGGTACACCGGAAGTACCACCACAACCAGCTCACCTTCGGCCTCCTCTACGCGTGGACGGAGAACTTCGTGCTGCCGCTCTCCCACGACGAGGTGGTCTACGGCAAGCGCTCGCTGGCCCGCAAGATGCCCGGCGACGACTGGCAGCGCTTCGCCAACCTGCGCCTGCTCTACGCGTTCATGTGGGCCTATCCGGGGAAGAAGCTCCTGTTCATGGGCGGCGAGTTCGGCCAGTCCGACGAGTGGAGCCACGACCGGGCGCTTGACTGGGCGCTGCTCGACATGGGCCCCTACCACCGCGGCGTCCAGCGGCTCGTGAGGGACCTCAACCACATCTACCGGAACGAGCCGGCCCTGTACGAGGTGGACTTCGAGCCGGCCGGCTTCCAGTGGATGGACTGCAGCGACTGGGAACAGAGCGTGGTGACCTTCTGCCGCTTCTCCCGCAACGTGGAGCGGCTCCTGCTCTGCGCCTGCAACTTCACGCCGGTGGCGCGGCGCGGATACCGGGTCGGGGTGCCCCGCCCCGGCTACTATCGCGAGATCGTGAACAGCGACGCGGCGCACTACGGCGGCGGCGACATCGGCAACGCGGGCGGCGTGGCGAGCGAGCCGGTTCCCTGGCACGGCCAGCCGCACTCGGTGGTGCTGACCCTGCCGCCCCTGGCCGCCCTCTGGCTGACCCCGGCCTGAGGCGGCGGTCTCCGTGACGGCCGACGGTCCCCGCACCCGCCCCGGCCGGCCCTACCCGCTCGGCGCGACCTGGGACGAGGCCGGTGTCAATTTCGCCCTCTTCAGCGAGCACGCCACCGCGGTGGCGCTCTGTCTCTTCGACGAGCGCGATCCCGGCAAGGAGATCCGGCAGATCCGCATCGAGCAGCGTACCGATCAGGTCTGGCACGTCTACGTGCCCGGGATCCGGCCCGGCGCCCTCTACGCCTACCGCGTGAACGGGCCCTACGAGCCGGCCCAGGGCCACCGGTTCAACCCGGACAAGGCCCTGCTCGATCCCTACGCCAAGGCCATCGCGGGCACGCTCGAATGGCACGACGCCCTGTTCGGGTATCGCATCGGCGATCCGGAGGACGACGCCAAGCCCGACTCCCGCGACAGCGGGCCGTATCTCCCCAAGAGCGTGGTGGTGGACCCGACCTTCGACTGGGAGGACGACCGGCGGCTGCTCACCCGCTGGTCGCGCACCGTCATCTACGAGGTCCACGTCAAGGGCTTCACCAAGCTCCATCCCGAGGTGCCGCCCGAGCTGCGCGGCACCTACGCCGGCCTCGCCTCCGACGCGGCGGTGAGGCACCTGACCGAGCTCGGGATCACCGCGGTCGAGCTGCTCCCCGTCCACCACTCGGTGACCGAGAGGTACCAGGCGGAGCGCGGGCTGGCCAACTACTGGGGCTACAACTCGATCGGCTTCTTCTGCCCGGACTCGCGCTTCTCGGCCTCGGGGCACCGGGGCCAGCAGGTGGACGAGTTCAAGGGGATGGTCAAGCGGTTGCACCGGGCGGGCATCGAGGTCATCCTCGACGTGGTCTACAACCACACCGCAGAGGGCAACCACCTGGGGCCGACGCTCTGCTTCCGCGGCATCGACAACGACGCCTACTACCGCCTCTCCCCCGAGGACCCGCGCTTCTACGTGGATTACACCGGGTGCGGCAACACGCTCAACATGCGGCACCCCCGCACGATCCAGCTCCTGATGGACAGCCTGCGCTACTGGGTGCTCGAGATGCACGTGGACGGCTTCCGCTTCGACCTCGCGGCCGCCCTCGCGCGCGAGCTGCACGACGTGGATCGCCTCTCCGCCTACTTCGACGTCATCCACCAGGACCCGGTGATCTCGCAGGTCAAGCTCATCGCGGAGCCGTGGGACCTCGGCCACGGCGGCTATCAGGTCGGCAACTTCCCGGTGGGATGGGCGGAGTGGAACGGCAAGTACCGCGACACCATCCGGCGCTACTGGAAGGGCGACGAGTGGCAGGTGGCGGAGCTGGCTTACCGGCTCACCGGCTCCAGCGATCTCTACGAGACGGGCGGGCGCCGCCCGTACGCGAGCGTGAACTTCGTCACCGCGCACGACGGCTTCACCCTCCTCGATCTCGTGTCCTACAACGACAAGCACAACCTGGCCAACGGCGAGGACAACCGGGACGGCACCGACCACAACAACTCGTGGAACTGCGGGGCGGAGGGTCCCACCGACGACCCCCAGGTCAATGCGCTCCGCGAGCGGCAGCTGCGGAACTTCCTGGCCACCCTCTTCCTGTCCCAGGGGATCCCGATGCTGCTGGGCGGCGACGAGATGGGGCGCACCCAGCAGGGCAACAACAATGCCTATTGCCAGGACACCGAGCTCTCGTGGGTCCACTGGCCGCCCTCCGACACCGGGCGGCTCCTGGTCGAGTTCACCCGGCGCCTCATCCGCCTCAAGCACGCCAATCCGGTCTTCCACCGGCGCATGTTCTTCCAGGGCCGCCGCATCCAGGGCTCGGCGGTGAAGGACCTCGCCTGGTTCCGCCCCGACGGCCACGAGATGACCGACGAGGAGTGGCAGGACAGCTTCAGCCGCTGCCTCGGTCTCCGGCTCGCCGGCGACGCCATCGAGGAGGTGGACGACCTGGGCGAGCCGATCGTCGGCGACACCTTCCTGATCCTGCTCAACGCCCACCACGAGCCGGTGCCCTTCGTGCTCCCGGCCCACGGGCGCCGCGTGAGCTGGGAGCCGGTGCTCGACACCCGCGACTGGGACGGCGGGGCCGACCGACCGCCCCTGCGCACCGGCGCGCAGTACGCGCTCGAAGGTCGCTCCCTCGCCGTCCTGCGGCTCGGCCGGACCGCCCGCCCCGCGCCAGGAGCCTGATCGATGACCGACTCGCCCGAATTCGACTCCGCGCTGCATCGCACCGCGCTGGCCCAGCTCGATCGCGTCGCGACCCGGCTCGCCCTCGACGCCGACATCCACGAGCGGCTGCGCTTCCCGCGCCGGGCCCTCGTGGTCTCGGTGCCGATCCGGATGGATCGCGGCGACACCGAGGTGTTCATCGGCTACCGGGTGCACCACAACACCGCGCTCGGCCCCACCAAGGGCGGCCTGCGCTACGACCTGGGGGTCAACCTCGGCGAGGTCACCGCGCTCGCGATGCTGATGAGCTGGAAGTGCGCGCTGATGGGCCTGCCCTACGGCGGCGCCAAGGGCGGCGTGCGCTGCAACCCGCGCGCGCTCTCCCCGCGCGAGCGCGAGCACCTCACGCGCCGCTACACCACCGAGATCATTCACATGATCGGCCCCGATCTCGACATTCCCGCCCCCGACCTCGGCACCGACGAGCAGACCATGGCGTGGATGATGGACACCTACTCCATGACCCAGGGCAAGAGCGTGCCCGGGGTGGTCACCGGCAAGCCGATCATCGTGGGCGGCTCCGCGGGCCGGCGCGAGGCCACCGGCCGCGGCATCGTCTTCGTGCTCTACCAGGCGGCCAAGAGCCTGGGCCAGGTCCTGCGCGGCAAGAAGGTCGTCGTGCAGGGCTTCGGCAACGTGGGCAGCGTGGCCGCGCGCCTGCTGTGGAACGACGGGTGCACGATCGCGGGGATCAGCGACGTCAAGGGCGGGGTCTGGAATCCCGACGGCATCGACCTCCGCCAGCTCCAGGAGCACGTGACCCGGACCGGCAGCGTGGAGGGCTTCCCGGGCGGCGAGCCGGTCAGCAACGAGCAGATCCTGGAACAGCCGTGCGACGTGCTGATCCCGGCCGCGGTGGACTCGGTCATCCACGATCGCAACGCCGACCGCATCAAGGCCCTCATCGTCGCGGAGGGCGCCAACGGCCCCACCACCCCCGAGGCCGACGTCATTCTACGCGACCGCGGGGTGACCGTGATCCCGGACATCCTGTGCAACGCGGGCGGTGTGGTCGTCTCCTACTTCGAGTGGGTCCAGGGCCTGCAGTACTATTTCTGGAAGGAGAGCGAGATCATCTCGCGGCTGCAGGAGATCATGGCGCGGTCGTTCACCCGCGTCTGGCAGACCGCCCAGAAGAACGGCGTGGACCTGCGGACCGGCGCGCTCATGGAAGGCGTCAGCCGGGTCGCCGAGGCGCACGTCTCCCGCGGGCTGTATCCATAGCGCGAGCTCGGCTGTTTCACGACGAACCGCTTCGTTTCGCCGCGGAACACCGGCGTCCCCGTCTCCGCCGGGAAATCAGGGGCATCCGGCTGGCATGGGATTTGACTCTGCTGACTAGAATTACCCAAGGAGCTCAGCCCCGCTCATGCCTATTTCGAAGACACTGGTCCTGGCCTCCGCGCTGACCCTGACGCTCCAGTTCCTGATCTTCGCCTATCTCTACTCCTCTCACCGCGTGCGGTTCTTCCGGTACCTGCTGGTGGCCTGGGGTCTCATGAGCCTGGCCAAGGGCCTGCACGCCGGCCGGATCCTCGTCCCCGATCTCGAGATCCTGGGCGCGCTGATCAACACCGTCTTCGTCGGCGCCACCCTTCTCGTGCTGGCGGGCGGCCTCGCCTTCCGTTTCGACTACCAGATCCGGCCGCGCGACCTGGCGATCGGCGGGCTGGCCGCGCTGGGCGCCCTCACCCTGGGGGACCTGTCGGACGCGAGCGTCGCCGCGCGGAGTCTGGCCGGCTTCGTCACCGGGGGCATCCTGATCCTGGCCGGGGTGCAGTTCTGGCCTCGCTCGGCCCAGCCGCGCTACCGCGGCGCGTGCTTCCTCGCCAGCTCGCTCGCCCTCTGGGGCGTGCACCGGATCGTGTCGCCGGCGTTCCCGGCCGAGCCGGGCACCGCGCCGCACCTCATGATGCACCTCGGGTTCATGCTGTTCTATTTCCTCTCCACCTTCGCGATCATCATCATGGTGCTGGATCGAGCGCGGAGCGAAACCGCGGCCCTCAAGGAGTTCAACGAGCGGCTCGTCGACGGCCTCGGCGAGGGTCTCCAGCTCGTCGACGGCGACTTCCGGATCCGCCACGCCAACCGGTGGATGCACGGCCAGTTCAGCCCGGTGGTGGGGCGCCGCTGCTACGAGCTGCTCACGGCCGACGCGATGCCGTGCCCGGGCTGTCCCCTCGACCGCCGGCACGAGATCGGCGACGCGGCGCGGATCGAGGTCGCCGGAGTCGACGGCCGCCGCTTCTCGCTCAGCTGCTCCCCGGTGCGCCAGCCCGACGGCCAGATCTTCCTCCTCGAGCTGGTGGCCGACGTGACCGAGCGGGAACGGCTGCAGGCGCGGCTCACCGAGGCCGAGCGCCTGGCCGCGGCCGGCGAGCTGGCCGCGGGCGTCGCGCACGAGATTCGCAACCCGCTGGCCGCCATCGTCAACGCCACGACCCTGCTCGGGGAGGAGCAGCCCCTCACCCGGGAGGAGCGGGCCAACACGCTGGGCGCGGTCAAGAAGGAGGCGCGACGGCTCAACCGGATCCTCTCGGATTTCCTCGTCTTCGCCCGGCCCCGCGAGTCCAAGCCCCTCGAGGCCGACATCCGGGTGATCGTCGACCACGTCGCGGCCCTGATCCGGGAGGATCCCGCTCGCGCCGAGCGCGTGCAGCTCTCGGTGGCGATCGATCCGGCGGTGCCCCCCTCTTTCGCCTTCGACGCCGACCAGATGACCCAGGTGCTGTGGAACATCGCGCTGAACGGGGTCGAGGCGATGGAGGGGCCGGGCCGCCTCGACTTCACGGTGGCCCGCCGGGGCAGCGCGGTGGCGATCGCGGTCACGGACACCGGCGGCGGGATCCCGCTCGAGGAGCGCCGGCGGGTCTTCGAGCCCTTCTACTCCCGGAAGCGGAGCGGCACCGGCCTCGGGCTCACCATCGCCCGGCGTATCGTCGCCACGCACGGGGGGCGGATCGACGTCGAGTCGACCCCCGGCCAGGGCTCGCGCTTCACCGTCCTGCTGCCGATCGCGGCGGAGGCGTGAGATGGCGGCGATCCTCGTCGTCGATGACGAAGCCTCGGCCCGGACCACCCTGGCGCTGCTGCTCCGGAAGCGGAGCCACCGGGTGACGGAGGCCGAGGGGGTCGGGGTCGCGGTCAAGACCCTCACCGATGAGGCCTTCGAGGTGATCGTGACGGATCTCCGCATGCCGGACGGCGACGGGCTGGACGTCCTGCGGGCCGCCCGGGCCCACTGCCCGGACGCCGACGTCATCCTCCTCACCGCGTACGCCGGCTGGGAGTCGGCCAAGGAAGCGATCCAGCTCGGAGCCATCGACTATTTCGAGAAGGGCCGGGAGCCCGACGAGCTGATTCACCGCATCGAGCGGGCTCTCGGCGAGAAGGCCCTGCGGCGGGAGAACGCGAACCTCCGGGCCCAGGTGCGCGACCGGTACGGCCTGCCCGGGCTGCTCGCGGGCTCCGCCCAGATGGCGCAGGTGGTGGACCTGGTGCGGCGGGTCGCGCCCACGAGCGCCACCGTGCTCATCCAGGGCGAATCGGGGACGGGCAAGGAGGTCATCGCCAAGGCCATCCACCACGCCAGCGAGCGGGCGCGGGGGCCCTTCGTGGCCATCAACTGCGGCGCGCTGCCCGAGTCCCTGCTGGAGTCGGAGATCTTCGGTCACGTGCGCGGCGCCTTCACCGGGGCCAGCGGGACCAAGAAGGGCCTGTTCGAGGAAGCCGACGGCGGCACGCTGCTGCTCGACGAGATCGGCGAGATGACGCCGAGCCTGCAGGTGAAGCTCCTGCGGGCCCTGCAGAGCGGTGAGATCCGCCCGGTCGGCTCGACCCAGGCGATCACGGTGGACGTGCGGGTCGTCGCGGCCACCAACCGCGACCTCGAGCAGCTGATCCGCCAGGGCGACTTCCGGGAGGACCTCTTCTATCGCCTCAACGTGATCCCGGTCACGCTGCCCCCTCTGCGCGAGCGCCGCGAGGACATTCCACTCCTCGCCGAGCACTTCCTCGGCCGCGCCGCCCAGCGCCTGGGCCGGACCCTGCGCCTGAGTGCGGCGGCGGTGGACCGGCTTCTTCGCTATCCCTGGCCCGGCAACGTGCGCGAGCTGGAGAACGCGATGGAGCGCACCGCGATCCTCGCGCGAGACGAGGTCATCGAGCCCGACGATCTGCCTCCGCACGTCACCGGCGGCGTGACCCTCGGCCCGGCCCCCGGCCTCGAGCGCGAGCACACCCTCGCCGAGGCCGAGCGCGCGCACATCATCCAGACGCTCGAGCGCTGTGGCCGAAACCATTCGCGGGCCGCCGAGATGCTCGGGATCGGACGCACCACCCTCTGGCGCAAGCTCAAGGAGTACGGGCTCGACCGATAGATCATCGGAGGGGGGCGCCTTCTGAAGTCCAAGAGGGGCCCCCTCGAAGGGAGAGTGCTCCGACACGCTCCCGGCCGGTCCTCGCCCGCTGCACGCTCCTCACGACGGTCCACCACATCGCCCAGGACGCCGGCCGGCTGCAGGCTGAGGTCGCCGGGCCCGAGCGGGAACTGCTGATTCAGGTACTCCTGCATGGCCATCTCCGTCGCGATACGGGCCCGGCTCACGCCGTGACGTACGCGGCGAGGCTCGCGCGGATCAGCAACCGGGAGCGATGGACCCGCGACTTCGCCGCCGCCCGGCCGAGGCCCAGCCGGCCGGCGATGCCGGCGGTCGACAGCCCCTCGAGATGACAGAGGATCAGCGGAAGCCGGTAGGGCTCCGGCAACGTCGCGATCGCGCGCTCGAGCACCTCACCCAGCTCGTACCGCGCCAGGTCTGCGTCGGCGCCGGTCCCGCGGTTCCCGCCGACGTCGGACGACCTGGAGACGGCGGCCGTGTGGGCGTCGTCCCGCCGGCGGCGCCGCAGTCGGGCGAGGGCCGCATTGCGGGCGACGCGGTGAACCCACGTCGCGAACGTGGACCGCCCCCCGAACGACTGGATCCGCCGGACGATCGTCAGGAGGACGTCCTGGGCGACCTCTTCCGCATCCGCGCGGTTCGCCAGGATGCGATTCACGTGCCGGTAGATGCGGGAACCGTACGCTTCCACGAGCGCGTCGGCCGCGGCCGGATCCCCTCGCCTCAGCGCATCGAGCAGCCGCGCGTCCCCGCCAATCGATGGGTGGTCCGTGGACATCATCGGCGGCGAATCGGAGCAACGCACGTGCCAGCCGCGAAGTCGGGCACAGATGGGCCGATCCCGGTGCGGCGCCTCGGCGGGGCGGTTCCAAAGCGAAACGCGACCGGCCGATCTGGAACGGCGGGCCGGCCCGGCGCGAGCACCGAGCGCTCGACTTTCAGGCCCTTCGGGACTGGCATCGGACGTGAATCCCTCGTGGCCATGGCCGCGATCCTGGTCGTCGACGACGAGCCATCCGCCCGGCTGACCCTCGGTCTCCTTCTCCGGCATCGCGGTCATCTGGTGCGGGAAGCCGACGGAGTGAGCACGGCGACGCGCGCGCTCGGCGCCGACGCCTTCGACGTCATCATCACCGATCTCCGGATGCCCGACGGGCTCGGTCTGGAGGTCCTCCAGGCGGCAAGGACCCAGTGCCCGGACGCCAACGTGATCGTGCTCACCGCCCATCCGGGCTGGGAGTCGGCCAAGGAGGCGATGCGGCTCGGCGCGTTCGACTATTTCGAGAAGGGCCAGGAGCCGGATGGGCTCTTCCGGCGGATCGACGGGGCGCTGGAGGAGCAGGCGTTCCGTCGGCGGATCGGGCTCGCCGGCACATCGGCGCCCATTGCCGCGACGGCCCCGGCGCCGGCCGGCGGCCGCCGCTATCTGACGATCCTCTTCGCGGACATGCGGGGTTCGATGGAGCTGCTGGCCGGGCATGAACTCGACGAGGCGCGTCAGGTGCTGGATGAGGTGATCGAGCGCCTGATGGAGTCCGTGCACGAAGCGGGCGGCACCGTGAACCAGGTCATGGGCGACGGCATCATGGCGCTCTTCGGGGCGCCCGTCGCCCATCCCGACCACGCGGTGCGGGCGTGCCGGGCCGCGCTCCGGATGCAGGAGGCGATGGCCCGTTACTCGGGAGCCCGGACCCGGCGCGGAGGCGTGGGCGTGCAGATCCGGGTGGGTATCAACTCCGGCGAGGTGATCGTACGGTCCGTCGGAAGCGATCTCCGCTGGGACTACACCGCGGTGGGGCCGCCCACGCACATCGCCGCGCGTATGGAGCAGCTGGCCGCACCCGCCGCGACCATCCTCACCGACACGACCCTGGCTCTCGCCCGACACGCGATCCGGGTGCGCCCGCTGGGCCGCGTCGTGGTGAAGGGCCTGCGCGACGAGCTGGAGGCGTACGAGCTCGTCGGCCTCAGCCCGGCCGCCGGGGGCTCGATCGGCCCACGAGGATCCGCAGTGCTACGATCGGACCGCGCGGCGGCGGCCGACCCAGGCCAGTCCCACCACGGCCACGATCACGCCCACGAGGCCCGCCACCTGAGCGACCCGGAAGCCCGACACCCAGAAGCTGTCGAGCCGTAGGGCCTCGATGAAGAACCGGCCAACCGAGTAGAGCCCGATGTAGACGAAGAACACCGCGCCGGGATGCCGCCCGATCCGCGGGCGGACCCAGCGCACGAGCACCGCGAACACCAGTAGGTTCCACAGCGATTCGTAGAGGAACGTGGGGTGGAAGAAGTCCAGCTGCCGGAACTCGGGTGGCCGGTGCGGCGGCGAGATGTAGAGCTTCCACGGCAGGTCGGTGGGACGCCCGAAGGCCTCCTCGTTGAAGAAGTTCCCCCAGCGGCCGATGGCTTGTCCCAGGACCATGCTGGGCGCGATGACGTCGAGGGCGCGCCACACCGGCACGCCCCACCGTTGCGCGAGCCACGCGCCGACGAGCGGGCCCACGATGAGCCCGCCGTGGACTGCGAGCCCGCCTTCCCAGACCGCGATGATCTTCCACGGGAACCGGCCGTAGTAGTCCCAGTTGAAGGCCACCTCGTACAGGCGGGCGCCGACCAGGCCCGCCACCACGGCCCACTGAGCGGCGCGGACGAGCTGGTCGGCGGGCAACCCCTCGTGGAGCGCGCGCCGATGGGCGAGCCAGAAGCCCACCAGGATCGCGATGGCCATGAGGATGCCGTACCATCGGATCTGGAGCGGGCCGAGCTCGAAGGCGATGGCGCCGGGCGAGGCGAACACGCTGAGCACGATACCACGGCGTCCCGGCATTGACGGCCCGCGCGATCGTCCCTAGACTCGGCGAGGCGGGCGGCCCGAACCCCAGAGCGCCGAGGAGATCGTCATGCTTCCGGGCAACCGCCGCTCAGGTGGCGGGATGAGCGACTACGCACTGGCCGCCGCGCTCACCGTCGTGGCCATGGCCGGAGTCGCGGCGGTGGTGATCGTGGACCTCGGGCTCGCCGGCCCCCTGATGAGCGAGGATGGGCCGGTCGAGTGGCTGCAGGTCGTCCTGTTCGCCGGGGCGGCGCTGATCGCCGCGCGATTCGCCACGCTCGAATGGGCGGCCCGCCGGAGCGGCGCGGCCGACGTCCTGCTCGCCGGGGGGTTCGCGTTCCTCGCGATCGGCGAGATGGAGCTACCCCGGCTCATCCTCGGCAAGTCCGTCCGGATCGCCCGGCTGGCTCGCGACGTGGCGGCGGGCCTCCCTCGCGAGAGCATGCTCGTCCTCGTCGTGGCCGGGCTCGCGGTGACCGTGGGCGTCTACACCCTCCGTCATCGGGCCGACCTCGTCGCCTGGGGGCGGGCCGCGCTCCGGACCTCGTGGGGCCGGCTGCTGCTGCTCGGCACCTCCATCCTCGTGCTCACCGCGGTCTTCGAGCGATCACTCAACCGGATGGTGGGCGCGGGCCTTCCTCGACCGCTGCTGGAGGAGTCCTTCGAGCTGCTGGCCGCGCTCTACTGTTTTCTCGCCCTGGTGCTCCGGCCGCGAGAGCCCGGTACTCCCGGTCGCCGGGCCCGGCCGCCGCGAGGCTCGGCCTAGAGAGCCGGGGCCGCCGGCGGCCGGGGATCGTCGGGCTCGGGCACTTCCACCCGGCTGGCCCGGACGATGCCGGATCGCCCCTCGCGGCCGATCACGGTGACGTAGGTGCCGCTGGGCAGCCAGTGGGCGCTGGTACGCTGCTCGCGCCACTCCCACGGCCGGCGAGGATCACGCGACAGCCGGACGATCCGGGCATCCCGGACGTCGGCCCACACCGTCTCCTCCGCTCCATCGACCCCGATCGTCTCGAGCACGAGCACACCCGCGGCGGGAGCGAAGCTGTGGATGTTCCCCGAGTGCCGCACATCGTCGGCCCAGGCCGCGCCACCGCCCGAGAGCCCGAGCGCGAGCGATCCCAGGACGATCCAGGCGAGCATGGCTCACCATACCACGGGCGGACTCCGCGACCGGGGGCCGGCGGCCCACGGCGGGGCGACGCGCCCGCGGATCAGGATGGCTGGCGCCCACGTCCACGAGCGCTCCGGAGGGCGCCGGGCAGGATCGGCAGCGCGGTGATGGCCACGCCGAGCGGCTTCACCGCGTCGGCCACCGCGTTGGCGATGGCGGCGGGCGCGCCGATCGTGCCGCCCTCGCCCATGCCCTTGTACCCGCCGGGCGTCAGCGGCGACGGCGTCTCCAGGTGGCCGATGGCGAAGAACGGCAGCGCCCCGGCCACCGGCAGCGCGTAGTCCATCAGCGTGCCCGTCGCGAGCTGCCCGCTCTCGTCGTAGACGAGACGCTCGCCGAGCGCCTCGCCGATGCCCTGGGCGACCGCCCCGTGGATCTGCCCCTCGACGATCATCGGATTGATCACCGGCCCGCAGTCCTCGACGACGGTGTACGCGCGCACCGTGACGCGCCCGGTGTCGGGCTCCACCTCGACGCCGGCCACGTGCACCGCGCCCGAGAAGGTCGGGCCGGGGGGATCGAAGGACTGGGTCGCCTCCAGACCCGGCTCCACGCCATCGGGGAGGCCGCCGGGCGGCGGCGCGCAGGCCAGGCGCGCGACCTCGGTCACCGGCACGCCCCGATCGGGCATGCCCCGCACGCTCACGCGCCCGTCCCGCAGCTCGAGGTCCGCAGGACTCGCCTCGAGCAGCCCGCCCGCGATCGCCAGCAGCTTGCGCCGCACCGTGCCCGCGGCCGCGCCGGCCGCGCCGCTCTGGGCGATGGCGCCGCGGCTCGCGAAGGTGCCGGTGCCGCCCGGGGCGGTATCCGTGTCGAGCTGCCGCACCGTCACCGCCTCGAGCGCGACGCCGAGCTGATCGGCGACAAGCTGCGCGATGGTGGTGGCGTGCCCCTGGCCCTGGGAGGGAAACGACACGGAGCAGGTGACGCGACCGTCCGCCGCCATCTCGACCCTCGCGGCCTCGTGCCCCGGCACGTCCGTCATGCCGCGCTGGCGATACGTCTCGGGGCCGATGCCCGTGTACTCCGTGTAGCAGGCGAGGCCGACGCCCAGCAGCCGGCCCCGCGCCCGCCCGGCCTCGCGCTCGCGCGTGAGCCGATCGTAGCCGGCCAGCGTCAGCGCCCGCTCGAGCGCCTGCGGATAGTCGCCGCTATCGTAGACGAAGCCGGAGGCGGAGGTGAACGGGTAGGCATCGCGGGGAATCAGGTTGCGGCGGCGGATCTCGGCCGGGTCGAGATCCAGCCGGTCCGCGAGCAGGTCCAGCGTGCGCTCCATCACGAAGGCGCCCATGGTCATCCCGACCCCGCGGTAGGCGCCGAGCGGCGGCTTGGTGGTGGCCACCGCGGTGAGCTGGAAGGCGTAGGCGGGCGTGCGGTAGGGGCCGGGCAGGATGGAGGCGGTCCCCAGCGGCTCGAGCGCGGCGGTGAGCGGGTAGACGTGATACGCGCCGGCGTCCGACCAGAGGCGCGCGCGCAGGGCCAGGAGCACGCCGGTCGCGTCGGCGGCCGCCTCGATCTCCACGCGGGCTTCCCGAGCGTGGGCCGCCGCGGCCAGGTTCTCGCGTCGGGTCTCGATCCACTTGACTGGGCGTCCGGTGCGCCGGGCCAGCGCGGCCACCGCCAGGTCCTCGGGCATCACGTGCATCTTCTGCCCGAAGCCCCCGCCGGTATCCGGCACGATCACCCGCACGCGCGCCACCGGCAGGCCGAAGGCGCGGGCGAGGCCGGTCCGGAAGACGTGCGGCACCTGGCTCCCCGTCCAGAGCGTGAGCGTGTCGGCCTCCCAGCGCGCGATCACGCCGCGGCCCTCGAGCGGCGCGGCCGAGCAGCGCGCGTGGGTGAACGTCTCGCGGATCACGACGGTCGCGGCCGCGAAGGCGCCGTCCACGTCGCCCTGGCTCCCGCGACGCTCGAACAGGATATTGGACCCGTGCTCGGGGTGCAGGCGCGGCGCGCGGGGATCGAGCGCGGTGTCCACGTCGGGCACCGCGGGCAGCGGATCGTACTCCACCCGGACGAGCGCGCCGCCGTCCACCGCCGCGTAGGGCGTGGAGCCGGCCACCACCGCCACCGCCTCGCCGACGAACCGCACGCGGGTGGTGGGTAGCGCGGGCCAGGCGGTCGCGGTGAAGCCGGGCGCCTCGAGGCGCGGCGCGAGCGGGGCCACCACGCCGTCGAGGTCGTGGCCGGTCAGCACCAGGTCGACTCCGGACCGCGCGCGGGCCGCGGCCGGGTCCACGCGGCGTAGCGTGGCGTGGGCATGCTCGCTCCGCACGAAAGCGGCGTGCAGCAGGCCGGGCAGCGGAATGTCGTCGAGGAAGCCTCCCCGCCCCACCAGCAGGCGGGGGTCCTCCACCCGCTTGACGTTCGCGCCCAGATAGCGCGGCGGAGGGGAGGACAGGAGCTGGCCCCTCACCTTCCAGGAGAGAGCGGGCGATCCGACGGAGTCATGGCCTCGCCACGCGGGGCAGCACCTCGTTGGCCAGCAGCTCGAGCTGCTCGATCCCCCAGTCGAGCGGGTTGAGCACGATGTACTCGCAGCCGCCGAGGTTGGCGACCTTGGCCCGGATCTTCTCGGCCAGCTCCTCCGCCTCCCCCAGCAGATAGAACTCCCGCCAGTAGGGGAGATCCATGCCCGAGTAGGTCTTGAAGTGCGGGATGGCGGTCTCCGGCCTCTCGCCCTTCCGGAGCACCCACACGAAGTTCGAGTAGACCTTGTTCATGTCGCCAGGCTCGCGGCCGAACTCGCCCATGAAGCGCTGGATCTTCTCCCAGTCGCCCTTGACCATGTCGGCGGTCGCGGAGGAGTGCGGGACCCAGGTCTTCGCGTACCTGGCGATGCGCCGCAGCACCGGGTCGATGTTGGTGACGGTCTGGCCGTAGACCTTCTCGAAGGGCTGGCTGCCGCCGCCGATCCAGATCGGCGGGTGCGGCGTCTGCGCGGGCTTGGGATCGATCGTGAGGTTGCGAAATCGGTAGTACCGGCCCTCGTACGTCACGTTGTCGCCCGCCCACAGCGCGGTCACCGCCTCCAGCATCTCGTCCATCCGCCGCCCGCGCTCCCGGTGCGGGACGCCCATGAGCGCGAATTCCTCCTCGTGCCAGCCGACGCCCACGCCCAGGATGCTGCGCCCGCCCGAGAGCAGGTCGAGGGTGGCCCACTCCTTGGCGAAGTAGGCCGGGTTGCGGAGCGGCAGGACCAGCACCATGGTGCCGAGCTTGATCGTACGGGTGACGCCGGCCAGCGCCGAGAGCAGGGCGACCGGCTCGAGCCACGTGCAGGCGTAGGCGGGCGGGGTCAGCAGGAGATGGTCGATGGACACCGCGCAGTCGAAGCCCAGGTCCTCCGCCCGCCGCAGGTACGCGCCCATCTCGGCGAGCGACGCGGTCCGGGGGCCGAGCGCGAAGCTCGGGAGGCGCAGGCCGAACTTCATACCGCCGGCGCCGACGCTTCCGGGTGCGTGCGCTCCACTGGAGCGGCCCTTCTCTGAGCGCGTCGCCGCGACCTTCTGCGGCTTGCGGTTTGGCCTCTTCGCGCCTTTGGCGCTCATCGGAGACCGTCTTCCTTCCTGGCCTCGGCCACCGTGAGGCCGCCGACCCGCGGATGCGGGCGGCCGCCGTCGGTGACCACCAGGGCCACCAGGATCTCGCCGGCGCGGGGCGCGTCGTTGACCCGCACCTCCATCGCGTCGAAGTGCGTGCGCACGAAGGCGGCGTCCTTGTAGTGGAGCGGCACGTCGATGGTGGTGCCGGGCACCCCCAGCTTCTTCGCGGACGGGATGATCGCCTTGCCCCCGTGCACGAGGGCGCGGAACGGGGTGCCGAGCGTGGGATGCAGGATGGCCGCGGCGTGCTCGTACTCGCCGTCCGTTCCCACGATGGCCGCCTTGCCGTAGGAGTGCACCGGCCCGCCCAGCGCCATCACCGCGCGGCGGCCGAGCAGGTCGCCCAGCTCCTCGCCGGTCTTGACCAGCTCCTGCAGGTCCTCGACGAAGCGGCCCGCGAACGGATTCGCGATCACCGCGACCGCCGCGACCTTCCGGAGCGCCTTCTCCAGGCGCCGGCCGCCGTCCTCCTGGATCTCCTCCACCACCGTGAGCAGCTTGCGGATCTTCATCAGTGACCTCCCGCGGCGGGGCCCTGACCCTTCACCACCTCCGCCGCGCGCATGGCGGGCGGGGTGTTCCGGCTCCGCCCGATCTTGATCTGCCCGTCGATGACGATCATGGAGACCCCGAAGAGATCGCCAACCCGCAGCGCCTCGAGCGCGGTCCGGCCCTGCGAGCCGATCGGCGCGTCCACGATGCAGAGGTCGGCCTCGCGCCCCGGGGCGATCATCCCCACCGGCAGCTTGTAGACCCGCGCGGTGTTGCCGGTGGCCATGCACACCGCCTCCTCGGGGGCGACGCCCCCGAGCGAAACCAGGTGGGCGAGCACGCGCAGGATGCCGAGCGGCACCACCCCGGTGCCGGAGGGGGCGTCGAGGCCGATGATGATCCGATGCGCCGCCTCCGCCTCCCGCGCGCGGCGCAGCGTGTGGAGCGCCGCCTTGCCGTTGCCGCAGTGGACGATCTCGAGCGCCATCCGCGAGGCCACCAGCGCATCGATCTCGGGCTCGCTCATCGCGGTGGTCCCCCCGTTGATGTGGCCGACCACGTCGGGATCGGCCTCCAGCACGACCTCCCCGGTGATGGCGCTCGAGCCCGCGATGGACGGCCCGCCGGTGTGGATGGTCACGGTCATGCCGTGCTTCCTGGCCCACCGCACCATCGGGGCGGCGTCCTTGCCGGTCTTGACCGAGCCGAGCCCGATCTCGCCCACCAGCGTGACGCCGGCCTTCGCCATCTCCGCGAAATCCTCCTCCACCATGCCCAGCTCCAGGATCGGCGCGCCCGCGTGCATCTTGACGCCCGACGGCCGCGCGTTGGCGTAGGCCTTGGCGGCCACGATGGCGAGCGCCTTCAGCCCCACGATGTCCTTGGGCCGCCCGGGCAGGTGCACCTCGCCGGCCGAGATCATCGTGGTGATGCCGCCGTGGAGGCCCGAGTCGATGAAGTCGACGGTGCGCTGCCGCGGGGTGAAGTCGCCGAAGACCGGATGGCAGTGCGAGTCGATGAGACCCGGGACCACCGTGCTCCCCCGGGCGTCGATGACGGTGTCGGCATCGTCGTCGAGGCCGCGGCCCACCGCCACGATCTTGCCGTCGGCGGCCACGATCGAGTCGCCGTCGAGCAGGGGCTTCGCGATATCTCCCGTCACGATCTGCCCGATGTTCCTGATCAGCGTCTTCAAAGGTGCCTCCGGCCTCCTCTTACCCCTCTCCCCTCAGGGGAGAGGGCAGGGTGAGGGGTGGTTCCTCCTGGCCTCGTGGTCTCGTGGCCTCGCGCCCCCTCACACGGTCAGATACTTCCGCCGCAGCGCCTCGTCTGCCATCAGCGTCGCCATGGGCCCGTCGAAGCGAATCTCCCCCTTCTCGATGATGTAGGCGCGGTCGGCCAGCCGCGCCGCGAACTTGAGATTCTGCTCGGAGAGCAGGATCGTCAAGCCCTCCCGCTTGAGCGCCGCGATCTGGTCGCCCAGCGCCCGCACGATCACGGGGGCCAGGCCCTCGGACGGCTCGTCCAGCAGCAGCACGCGCGGGTTCCCCATCAGGGTGCGTGCCACCGTCAGCATCTGCTGCTCACCGCCCGAGAGACTCCCGGCCCGGCGGCCCGCCAGCTCCAGGAGCTTGGGAAAGAACCGGTGGACCCGCGCGGCGTTCCAGACGCCGCCGCCCTTGGCCCCCACCGTCAGGTTCTCCTCGACGGTGAGGCCGGCGAAGATGCGCCGGTCCTCCGGCACGTACCCCACCCCGACGCGGCTGATCTCGTGGGTCGGCCGCCGGGTGATGTCCTGCCCGTCGAAGCGGATGGCGCCGCCGGTCACCTCCACCAGCCCCACGATGGCCTTGAGGGTGGTGGACTTGCCCGCGCCGTTGCGCCCCAGCAGCGACACCACCTCGCCCGGCCGCGCGGAGAGCGTCACGCCGTGGAGCACGCGGGAGAGCCCGTAGCCCGCCTGCACTCCGTCGAGCTCGAGCGCGTCGTTCATGAGAGGGCGGTCCGGGCGTTCTGACCGTGGGCGAGACGGTCGCGGCCGCCCGCTGCGGGCGGTGTCATCACTCGTCGTCTCCCAGGTACACCCGCTGAACCTGAGGGTCGGCGCGGACCGCCGCGGGGGCCCCCTCCGCGATGACGCGTCCCTGGTGGAGCACCATGATCCGGTCGGCGACGGCGAAGACCACGTCCATGTCGTGCTCGGTGAAGAGCACGGTGAGCCCGCGCGCGCGGGCGATGCGCTGGGCGAGCGCCATGAGCGCCCCCCGCTCGGCGGGCGCCATGCCCGCGGTGGGCTCGTCGAGCAGCAGCAACTCGGGGTCGTTGGCGAGGGCCACCGCCAGCTCGAGCTTCTTGAGATCGCCGTAGGCGAGCACCGCGGCGACCCGCCCGGCCTGGTCGGCCAGACCGACCTGCTCCAGCAGGGCGTGCGCCTCCGCGGTCTGCAGCGACTGGGCCCGCTCCAGCAGCGCGTAGGTCTTGCCGAGGTGCGAGAGCCGCGCGACCTGCACGTTCTCGAGCGCGGTGAGGGTGGCGAACGTGGCGGTGATCTGAAACGTCCGGCTGACGCCGCGTCGCCAGACCGCGTAGGGCGGCAACCCGCCGAGCCGCTCGCCCTTGAAGAGGACGAGACCCGCGTCGGCCCTGAGCTGCCCGGTGAGCATGTTGAAGAAGGTGGTCTTGCCCGCGCCGTTGGGCCCGATCAGGGCCCGGATCTCCCCCTTCGGCATCGCAAGGTCCACGTCCCTGACCGCGTGCACGCCCCCGAAGGCCTTGGACAGCCCGCGGGTCTCGAGCACCGGCACGCCCCCGAGGATCGCCGGGCTCACGAGCGCCGTCCGTCGAGCAGGCCCGCGATGCCCCGCGGGAGGACGAGGACCAGCAGCAGGAGAATGGCGCCCAGCACGATCTGCCAGTAGTCGGTGTGGCGCGTGATCACGGTATCGAGCAGCTTGTAGACCGCGGCGCCGATGAGCGGGCCGGCGGGCGAGCCTACCCCGCCCAGCAGCACCATCACGAGCGGCTGCACCGACATGGGGGTCTCCGTGTAGACCGGGAACACGCTGCCCTTGAGAAAAGCGAAGATCGCGCCGCCCAGGCCCGCCACGAAGCCGGCGACCACGAACGCGGTCCACTGCAGCGCGCGGATGTTCACGCCGACCGCCTCCGCCCGCCGCGCGTGGTCGCGGACGGCGCGGAGGGTGAGCCCGAAGGGCGAGGCGGTGACGAGCCGCAGCAGGAGCAGGCCCACCACGGAGGCGGCGAGCGCCCAGTAGTAGTAGCGGCTCGGCGTGGCCAGCCAGCGGGCGGGCCAGACGCTCAGCATGCCGTTGTCGCCGCCGGTGACGTCGTCCCACTGGTGCACCACCGCGTAGACGATCTGGGCGAACGCGAGCGTCAGCATCGCGAAGTAGATGCTCGTGAGCCGCACGCAGAAGTAGCCGAACAGGCCGGCGGCCAGCGCGGCCACCACCGGCGCGAGCACGAAGGCGACGGGCATGGGCAGCCCGGCCAGCTGGAGGAGCACCGCGGCGCCATAGGCGCCCAGGCCGAAGTAGGCCGCGTGGCCGAACGATACCATGCCGCCGACCGATATCAGGAGGTGCAGGCTGGCCGCGAAGAGCGCGAAGGCGAAGATCTCGACCGCGATCGAGATCCAGAAGGTCGGCAGCACCAGGGGCAATCCGGCCAGCGCGATCAGCCCGGCCCCGAGCCGGATCGGACCGAGCGGCCGGGGCCGGGCCCCGGCGACCGCGCCGCCGCCCGGCGGGCGAAGCTGGATCTCGGGCCGTCCGAGGAGGCCCCACGGCCGCACCACCAGCACCACCGCCATCACCACGAAGACGAGCACGATGGAGATCTTGGGCAGCAGCAGGACGCCGAAGGCATTGAGGACGCCGATGAGCAGCGAGGCGAGCAGGGCGCCCCACACCGAGCCCATGCCGCCGATCACCACCACCACGAAGGCCTCCACGATGACCGACGCGTCCATCACGGTGGTCAGGGCGAGCCGCGGCACCTGGAGGGCGCCGCCCAGCCCGGCCAGGAAGGAACCCAGGACGAACACGGACGTGAAGAGCCGCGATTGATCCACCCCGAGTGCGGCGACCATCTCCCGGTCCTGGGTGGCCGCCCGGATCAGGACGCCCCAGCGCGTCCGGTGAAAGAGCAGCCAGAGCCCGAGCGCGACCAGCGGCCCGAACGCGATGATCGCGAGATCGTAGGAGGGAAAGAGCTGGCCCGCGATCGGCACCGAGCCGGCCAGGCCCGGCGCGGGGGGGCCGGTCTTGTTGTCGGCGCCCCAGAGATAGCGCACGGCGTCCGCGGTCACGAGCACGAGGGCGAAGGTGAGCAGGAGCTGGTAGAGCTCGGGCGCCTTGTAGACCCGGCGGAGCAGCAGGACCTCGACGACCCCGCCCAGCACCGCCACCACGGCCGCGGCGAGCAGGACCGCCGCGTAGAAGGCGGCCGGGCCGCCCGGCAGCGCGGCGGCCAGGGAGTAGGTCAGGTACGCGGCCAGCATGTAGAACGAGCCGTGGGCGAAGTTCACGATGCGGGTGACGCCGAAGATCAGCGAGAGGCCGGACGCGATGAGAAAGAGGAACATCGCGTTGGCGAGCCCGCTCAGGAGCTGGACGAAGAGGAGAGACATGACGTGGTGCGGGCCCCTCACCCCTCGCACGGCCGCCTCACCCCACCCCGCTCCCCCGAGGCGGGGGAGCGGGAGATCGAGGGAGAGAGCCGGGGGTGAGGCCTGGTCCTAGTTGGCCGGGCGGAGCTTCTTGGCTTCTTCTTCGGTCGGCAGCACCTTCTCCCCCGGCACGTACTCGTGGTTCACCATGATGCCGACCCCGCGCCGGGGATCGAGCTTGGTCGTCCCCACCCACGCGCCCATGGTGGACTGCCCGTCGGCGGCCCGGAACGTGATCGGCCCTATCGGGGTGTCGACCTTCAGGCCCTTGAAGGCGGCCACCAGCTTGGGCGTCTCGGTGCCGCCCGCCTTCTGGATGGCCTCGGCCACCGACAGGTAGGTGATGTACCCGATGAGCGAGCCCAGCACGGGGGTCTTGTCGCCGCGCTTGATGTAGCGCGCCGCCCACTCCTGATGTCCGGCGGTCTTCACGTCGTACCAGGGGTAGCCGGTGACCAGCATGCCCTCGGGCGCCTCGAGCTTGAGGGGGTCGATGTACTCGGGCTCGCCGAGCAGGATGCCCACCACGAACGTCTTCTGGAAGAGCCCGCGCTTGCCCGCCTCGCGCACGAACGCGAGCCAGTCGCTGCCGAAGAGCGAGACGTAGAGCGCGTCCGGGTTCTGGTTCAGGATGGCGGTGACGAGCGGGCCGGGCTCGATCTTGCCGAGGGTCGGCCAGTGCTCGCCCACGATCTGCACCTCCGGCCGGAGCTCCTTGAGGCGGTCCCGGAAGGTCTCCCACGCGCGCTTGCCGTACTCGTAGTTGGGGCCGATGGTCGCCCACTTGACGTACTTCATCCGGCCCGCCTTCTCGGCCAGCATGCGCCCCTGCTCGTAGGTGCTCGGGCGCAGGCGCACCGCATGGTCGTGCCCCTTGGACCAGGTGAGCGCCTCGGTCAGGGGCTCCGCGGCCAGGAACATCGTCTTGTTCTGCTTGGCCCAGTCGGAGACCGCGAGCCCCACGTTGGACAGGAACGTCCCGGTGATCATGACGACCTTCTCGGACTCGACCAGCTCCTGGGCGTGCTTCACCGCTTCCGCGGGCTGGCCCTTGTCGTCGCGGAACAGGACCTCGATCTTGCGGCCGAGGACGCCTCCCCTGGCGTTGATCTCCTCGACGGCCATCTCCACGCCGACGCGGTAGGGGCCCGTGAAGGGCGCGCCGATGCCGCTGTAGGTGTTGATGTCGCCGACCTTGATCGGCGCCTGGGCCGCGGCGGGACCCGCTCCCAGCGTGAGCAGGAGCGCGGCCGCCGGGAGGGACAGGAGACGGGGTGCACGCATGCGGAACCTCCTCGTGGTTCGTGTTGCGCCGAGTAAAGCAAATGCGCGGAGAGAGTCAAGACGATTCTCCCCGCTTGACAGGGAGCATAGCCGAGTGGTTTCCTCTGGGGCAAGCGGAGATTGCTTTGGACGAAAGCCCGGAAACGAGGCAGCTGGTGGACGCGGTGGCGGCCCGCCTCCGCGAAGCGCGCCGGGCGCAGCGCCTGACCCTGCGCGCGCTCAGCGAGAAGACCGGACTCTCCGAGCCGTTCCTCTCGCGGCTCGAGCGCGGCCGCGTCTCGACCTCGATCGCCAACCTGATCCTCATCACCCGCACCGTCGGCATCGATCTGGGGCAGCTCTTCCAGGGCGTGTCGGGCACGACCACCACGCCGCACTATGCGCTCGTGCGCGCGGCCGAGCGGCGGCCGCCCCAGGAGGTGCCCGCCACCGGCTACACCTATCAGCCGATGGCGGTGGGCTGGCCCGGGCAACGGATGGACGCCTTCGTGCTCACGTTCCCGGTCAAGAACCGGGCCGACGTGCTGACCGCGCACGAGGGCGAGGAGCTGTCGTTCGTGCTGCAAGGCGAGATCCTCTTCCAGCTCGGCGACGAGAAGATCCCGCTCAAGACGGGCGACTGCCTCTACTTCAACGCGGAGATCCCGCACATGGGCAAGAACGTCGGGCGCGTGGACGCGAAGGTGCTCATGGTGGCGGCCCCGGGCCGCGGGCCCGGACGCGAGTACGGCTGGTGGAAGGCGCCGGTTCCCGCCGCGACGCCCCGGCCCCGCCGGCGCAGCAGCTCATCCCGCACGAGGAGAGACGGCTAGGATGGAACGGACGATCTACACCTCGTGCACGCTGGACTGCCCGGACGGCTGCGGGATCATCGCGCACGTGAAGGACGGGCGCGTGGTGAGGCTCGAGGGCCATCCCGATCACGAGTTCACCCGGGGCTATCTCTGCGGCAAGACCTACCGCTTCCCGGAGCGCGTCTACAGCCCCGAGCGCCAGCTCCATCCGCTCAAGCGGAGCAACGGGCGCCCCGACGGCGGCTGGGATCGCATCGGCTGGGACGAGGCGCTCGATCTGGTCGCGGAGAAGATCCGTGGCTACGTGGCCGACCCGGGTCCCCTGGCGATCATGCACTACCAGCGCACCGGCTCGTGGGGCGCCACCAAGCTCCTGAGCCGTCGCTTCTGGAACCTGCTGGGTGGCGTCACCATCACCAGCGGCTCGCTCTGCAGCGGCGCGGCGCGGGCCGGCCAGGCGCTCGATTTCGGCGTGCGCGCCGGGCACGACCCGTCCGACATGCTGCGGAGCCGGGTCGTCCTGCTCTGGGGCCGCAACCCGATGGCCACCAACCTCCACACGGTGCCGATCCTCAAGGAGGTGCGCAAGCGCGGGGGCCGCGTCATCCTGATCGACCCGGTGCGGAGCGAGTCGGCGAACTTCTGCGACCGGCACGTGCAGCCGCGGGTGGCCACCGACGCGGAGCTCGCGATGGCCATGGCCAAGGTCATCCTCGAGGAGGGCCTCGAGGACCGCGGCTACCTCGAGCGGCACGCGCACGGCGTCGCCGAGTATCGCGCCCTGCTCGACGCCCGCCCACTCGCCGAGCTGGCCGCGGCGTGCGAGCTGGCGGAGGCGGCGATCCGGCAGCTCGCGCGGGAGTACGCCACCACGAAGCCCGCGTCGATCCTCCTCGGCTGGGGCCTCAACAAGTACCGGCACAGCGCGGAGATCTTCCGCTGCGTGGACGCGCTCGGGGCGCTGTGCGGCCACATCGGGGTCCCGGGCGGCGGCGTCACGCACGGCTACAACACCCAGCGGCATTTCGACAAGACGGTGGAGGCGGCCGATCGCGCCACGCATCATCGCGCGATCCCGGAGCCCCTGCTCGGGCGCGGGCTCCTGGAGGCGCAGCAGCCGCCGATCCGGATGATGTTCGTCAACGGCGGCAACCCGGTGAACCAGTCGCCGAACTCGAACCGGGTGGCGCAGGGCCTGGCCGGCCTGGAGTTCCTGGTCGTCGTGGACCAGGTGCTCACCGACACCACCGACTACGCCCACGTCTTCCTGCCCACCACCACCTTCCTCGAGGAGGAGGACATGCTGGTGTCGTGGGGGCACAACGTCATCGGCGGGGTGAACCGGGTCATCGAGCCCGTGGGCGAGGCGCGCTCCGACCTCTGGATCTTCCAGCAGCTCGCCGAGCGCCTCGGCATCGGGCCCGAGATGGCGGGGGCGCCGCGCGACTGGCTCGCGCGCATCTTCACCCCCCTCACCCGCCGCGGAGTGAGCATCGATCAGGTCATGCAGGGCCCGGTGCGCTGCCCGGTGGCGCCGATGGTGCCGTTCGCGGACCACGTGTACCCGACCAGGTCGGGCCGCTTCGAGTTCATCACCCGGCTCCGCCACGAGCCCCGGGTGCTCCCCGACTTCCCGTTGACCCTCGTCACCAACTACAGCAAGAAGTGGCTCCTCTCCCAGATCCCCGAGCAGGAGCATCCGTCGATCGCCTCGGTCCGCATCGGCCCCGAGACCGCCGCGGCCTCCGGTATCGAGAGCGGCGGGCGGGCGATCATCCGCTCCCCGGTCGGCCACCTGGAGGTGGAGGTCCTGGTGGACGCGCGGATCGGCCGCGGCATGGTCATCATGCCGGTGGGGACGTGGATCAAGCGGGGCGGCGGCGCCAATGTGCTGACCGAGGACATCATGTCCAACTTCGGCCAGATGGCGGCCTACGGCGAGACCCGCGTGCGGATCGAGCGGATCGCCGTCGCCTGACCGGGAACCGGGGGCCGCGCCCACGGGTTACCCCTGGAAACTCGAAGCTTGACATCGAGCGAGTTTGCCTCCAAATTGACGCAAATTCGGACCCCTGCTGTGGCGGAGACCCCTGGAATCTCCGGACCTGCTACGTCGCCCACAGCGTCGCTCGGAACAACGTCGTTCAATCTGCGGTCTTCTGGTCGCGCCAAGAGTCCCGCTGCGACCAAGGGGAGGGTTCTTCCATGGATCAGCATCACGCTGCTAGTCATCGCACTCACCTGAGCCGCCGCGACCTGCTGAAGGTCGGCGGCACCGCCCTGGCCGTCGCGGCGGCCGGCCCCTCCGTGGTCGGCATCCGGTCGGCCGGCGCGGCCACCCCGAAGCCCGGCGGCGTGTTCCGCTTCCGGGGCTACACGCCGCCCCACTTCGACCCCCACCTGACCGCGTCCTACACCACCATGATCAACCTGTCCTTCACGCACAGCCGGCTCCTGAAGCACAAGGCCGGCCCCGACGTGAAGCCGGGCACCTTCGAGATCGTGGGGGACCTCGCGGAGTCCTGGACGCAGCCGGACGACAAGACCTACGTCTTCAAGCTCCGGAAAGGCGTCCGGTGGCACAAGAAGCCCCCGGTGGACGGGCGGGAGCTGACCGCCGAGGACGTCAAGTACACGTTCGACCGCTTCACCACCATCAAGGGCAACGCCAACCAGCACATGATGGCGACCCTGGCCGGGACCGAGGTGGTGGACAAGTACACCGTCAAGTTCACCCTCAAGGAGCCCGACGCCTTCTTCCTCGACTTCCTCGCCAACCCGATGGCCCTCTGCATCGTGGCGCGGGAGGCCGTGGAGAAGTTCACCGATCTCAAGAAGCCCGAAGCGGTCATCGGCACCGGGCCCTGGATGCTCGAGGGCCACGAGCCCAAGGTCCGGACCACCTTCGTGCGCAACCCCGACTACTTCCTCAAGGGCCTGCCGTACATCCAGCGCATCGAGGGCATCGACTTCAACGACCCGGCGGCGCGGCTGGCCGCCTTCGTGACCGGCCAGATCGACGCCGGCCCCGAGTTCCCGGGCATGATGATCCGCCGCCAGGACTGGAACATCATCAAGGACAAGCGGCCGAAGCTGCGCTACGTGGAGTTCCCGTCCAACGTGATGGTCCACGCCGGCATGCGGACCGACAAGGCCCCGTTCGGCGACATCCGGGTTCGCCGCGCGCTCTCGATGGCCATCGACCGGAAGGCGGTGCTGCAGGCCACCGCCGAGGGGGTCGGGGTGATGAACCCGCCGATTCCCGCCGCGCTCCCTGCCTGGGCCATTCCGTACGACCAGATGGGCGAGGGGCTCAAGTGGGACGCGTACAACCCGGCCGAGGCCAAGAAGCTCCTGGCCGCGGCCGGCCACCCGAACGGCTTCAGCACCACGCTGGAGTACACGACCTACGGCTCCCAGGAGCTGATCGACGCGGTCCAGATGGCGGTCAAGTTCTGGAAGGACATCGGGGTGGAGGTCAAGGTGGTGGAAAAGCCCTACGCGGCCTACTTCGCCACCGCCTACCAGGGCAAGCAGGACGCCATGATGATGGGCCCGCAGTTCCCCGCGCTCGACCCCTGGAACTTCCTGGCCCAGTACCTGCCGGACGAGCCCAAGAACCAGAGCCACGCCAAGGATCCCGCACTCACCGACATGATCCTGAACATGCGCCGGATCATGGACGACAAGAAACGCCTGCAGCAGATCCACGCCATCCAGAAGCACATCGCCAACCAGGCGTACTACGTCCGGTTCCCGTCCGGCGTCTACATCGCGGCACTGGATCCCGCGCTGGAGAACTTCGCGCCCAATCTGGGCTATGACTACGGCGGCCGCATGATGGCCGCCTGGTGGAACAAGTAGGAGTCCCCGTCGTCGCCGGGCGGGCGGTCCGAGCCGCCCGGCGACGGCCGCGACCGTCACGTGCTTCGCAAGTACTTCTTCAAGCGGCTGTTCGTCGCGATCCCGTCCCTCATCATCGCCTCGCTGATCGTCTTCGCGCTGGTGCGCCTCGTCCCGGGCGACGTCGTGGTCCTGATGATGGAGGAGAACCAGTACGCCGACGACCTGGAGGCGATGCGGGCCAAGCTCGGTCTGGACCGCCCGATCTACGTGCAGTACTTCGAGTGGATCGGGCGCGCGCTGATCGGCGACCTCGGGGAATCGCTCTATACCCGCCGTCCGGTCGCCCAGGAGCTCCTCGCCCGGGTCCCGGTGAGCCTCGAGCTGGGGGCGGTGGCGATCTTCTTCGCCATCCTGCTGGGCGTCCCGATCGGCATCGTCTCGGCCATCCGCCAGGACACCGCCCAGGACTACGTCGCGCGCGGCGGGGCGATCCTCGGCCTGTCCGTCCCCGGCTTCTGGCTGGGGACCCTGGTGGTGGTGCTGCCGGCCATCTACTTCAAGTGGAGCCCGTCCATCCAGTTCACCAAGCTCGCGGACGATCCGTGGGGCCACGTCACCCAGTTCATCCTGCCCGGCCTGCTCCTCGGCATCGCCTCGGCCGCTTCGATCATGCGCCTGACCCGGACCCAGCTCCTGGAGGTGCTCCGCCAGGACTACGTCCGCACCGCGTGGTCGAAGGGCATGAGCGAGCGCGTGGTGGTGCTCAAGCACAGCCTCAAGAACGCGCTCATTCCCGTCGTGACCGTGCTCGGTATCCAGGTCGCCCAGGTCCTGAGCGGCACCGTGATCTTCGAGTCGATCTTCGGGCTGCCCGGCATGGGCCGGTTCCTCTTCGATGCCATCAGCGAGCGCGACTACCCGGTCATCCAGGGCATCAACCTGGTCGTGGTGACGACGGTGGTCGTCGTCAACCTGCTGGTGGACGTCGTGTACGCCTACCTCGATCCCCGCATCCGCTTCTGACCGGACCGCGCTGATGGCCGACCACGTCGTCGCCTCGACCCCCGCCAGCTGGTCGGAGGCCGGCTCCCGCCCGGGCGGCCTCCGCCGCGCGCTCACAACGGTGGCCCGCTTCGCGCGCCAGAAGCCCTTCGGGGCGCTGGGCGCGGTGATCATCCTGGCCCTCCTGGTGATGGCGGTGTTCGCCGAGTGGATCGCGCCGTACAGCTACGACCAGCAGATCCCCGGCGCGCGGCTCCGCCCGCCGGGCCGCGACTTCCTTCTCGGCACCGACAACGTGAGCCGGGACATCGCGAGCCGCATCGTCTACGGGGCCCGCGTGACCGTCACCGTGAGCTTCGCCACCGTGTTCCTCGGCAACGTCCTGGCCGCGGCGGTGGGGATCACGAGCGGATACTTCCGGGGCCGCTACGACATCGCGGTCCAGCGGGTGGTGGACGCCTGGCAGTCGTTCCCGTACCTCGTGATCATCCTGTCGCTGCTGGCCGTGATGGGGCCGGGCATGCTCAACGTCATCCTGTCCCTGTCGATCCTCGTGGCCGCCGCCGCGTCGCGGGTGATCCGGAGCGCGACCCTCGGCGTGGTCGAGAACCAGTACATCGAGGCCGCCCGCGCCCTCGGGGCCGGCCACCTGCGGATCATGCTTCGCCACATCCTGCCCAATGTCACCGCCACGATCGTCGTCATCTCCAGCATCGGGCTCGGCGGGATCATCCTCGCCGAGTCCGCCCTGTCCTTCCTGGGCTATGGCGTGCCGCCACCTCACCCGTCCTGGGGCTCGATGCTGTCGGGCTCGGGGCGGACCTACATGTACATCGCGCCGTGGATGGCCATCTGGCCGGGCATCGCCATCTCGCTCGTCGTCTTCGCGTTCAACATGCTCGGGGACGCGCTCCGCGACGTCTTCGACCCGCGCCTGCGCGGGACCCGCGGCGGCTCGGTCCAGCGTTGAGGCGTTCCGGGTTGCGCATTGACGGGCCTCTGAGTCCGCCCTAGTATTCCGATGCCTGTGGCACGGTGCCGTCAGGCCCGATCCCCGTGTCCGGATGCGCGGAGAGCGCAGCGAGGAGCTACTCATGGCGCCTCCACCACCAACGCCCCCCTGACCCGTCGGAGGCTCCTCAAGCTCGGCGCCGCGGCCGCCGCCGGCGCGGCGGTCGACCTTCCGGTCCCTCGGGTGACCCCCGCCCAGACGCCCAAGCGCGGCGGCACGTTACGGCTCGCTCACCAGCTCGATCCCGTCACCGGGTTCGATCCGCACCTGACGATCTCGTTCCTCACGATGATCCCGCTGTCCTTCGCCTACAGCCGCCTCCTCAAGGTCAAGGCGGGGCCGAGCGTCAAGCCCATGACCTACCCGCTCGAACCCGATCTCGCCGAGTCCTGGACCCAGCCGAGCGATACCACCTACATCTTCAAGCTCAGGAAGGGGGTCCGCTGGCACCCCAAGCCGCCGGTCAACGGGCGCGAGCTGACCGCCGACGACGTCAAGTACACCTACGAGCGCTTCCTTGCCATCAAGGGCAACGGGAACCGGCCGGTGCTGGAGTCGGTCGACAAGATCGACGCCGTCGACAAGCACACCGTCAAGTTCACCCTGAAGGAGCCGAACGTCTGGTTCCTGGACATGCTCGCGTCGACGTCGACCTGGATCATCGCCAAGGAGTGCGTCGAGAAGTTCGGCGACCTCAAGAAGGCCGAGTCGGTGGTGGGCACCGGGCCGTGGATGCTCGAGCGCTGGGAGCCGAACGTGAAGATCAGCTACGTCCGGAACCCGAACTACTTCCTTCCCGGGCTCCCGTATGTCGACGCGGTCGAGGTGGTCATCGACAAGGACCCCTCGTCCCGGCTGGCCGCCTGGCTGTCCGGGAAGATCGACTTCGGCCCGGAGTACCAGCAGGTCGTGCGCCGCCTCGATCTCGCGGTGGCCAAGCAGCGGAAGCCGGGCCTGCAGACCGCGGAGTACGCGTGGTTCACGAGCGGAGTGGTCGGAATCAAGACCGACAAGCCCCCGTTCAACGACATCCGGGTCCGGCGTGCGCTGTCGCGGGCGACCAGTCTGGCCGAGATCTTCGAGGCCAATGCGTTCTCCCAGGGCCACTGGACCCCCAACCCCGCCGTCCCCGCCGCCGCCGCCGAGTGGACGATCCCGATCGATCAGCTCGGGCCCGAGGGCCGCAAGCTCTACGAGTACTCGACCGCGGAGGCCAAGCGCCTCCTCGCCGAGGCCGGCCATCCCAACGGGTTCAAGGCGCAGGCCGACACCACCCCCGGCTACGGCCCCGACTTCCTGGACTTCGTCCAGATCGCGCTGAAGAACTGGAAGGCGGCCGGGATCGACGCCACCCTGAACCTCAAGGAGTACGGCGCCTACATCTCCTCCACGATCTACGGAAAGTTCGACCAGATGTTCGTGGGGCTCCGCGGGGCCTGGGTCGACCCCGAAGCCTACTTCTATCGTCCCTACATGCTCGGAGAGCCGCTGAACGTGATGAACGTCAACGACCCCAAGCTGACCGAGATGATCAAGCTCCAGCGGCGGACGTTCGACGTGCCCAAGCGCCGCCAGATCATCTACGACATCCAGCGGTACCTGGCCGAGCAGGCCCTCTTCGGCGCCAACGGCTCGACCAAGGTCGTGAGCGCCTGGGACGCCCACATCAAGAACTACATGCCGAACAACGGCTTCGACTACGGCGGCCGGCTCATGGCCGTCTGGATCGACAAGTAGAGGAGCCCGAGCCGCGCCGCCCGGGTCGGTGGGCGGCGCGGCTCCTGCCGCGGCTCGTGCAGAGCTATGTCCTTCGCCGACTCCTGATCGCCCTCCCCTCGCTCCTGATCGCGTCCCTCATCGTCTTCACGCTGCCCCGCTTGATCCCCGGCGACGTGGTCCAGCTCATGCTCGAGGAGAAGGCCTACGGCAAGGACCTGGACGACCTCCGGGCGAAGCTCGGGCTCGACCGTCCGATTCCCGTCCAGTACGTCGACTGGGTGGCTCGGCTCGCACGCGGCGATCTAGGGGAGTCGCTCTGGACCCGTCAGCCGGTGCTGGGCGAGCTCGCCCGGCGCATGCCGGTAACGCTCACGCTGGGCTTCCTGGCCATCGTGGTGGCCGTCGTCATCGGGGTGCCGATCGGCATCCTCTCGGCGGTGCGCCAGGACGGCGCGCTCGACTTCTTCGCCCGGAGCGCCGCCATCCTCGGCCTGTCCATCCCGGGCTTCGTGCAGGCGATCGTGGTGATCCTGCTCCCCGCCATCTGGTGGGGATGGACGCCGCGGATGGGATTCACCGACCTCGCGCACGGTCCCGCGACCTACCTCCTCCAGTTCGTCCTGCCCGCGATCATCCTCGGAATCGCCTCCGCGGCCGCGATCATGCGACTCACCCGCGGCATGCTCCTCGAGGTGCTCCGGCAGGACTACGTCCGGACCGCCTGGGCCAAGGGGCTGCGGGAGCGCGTGGTCGTGCTCAAGCACAGCTTGAAGAACGCGATCATCCCGGTGGTGACCGTGCTCGGGCTCCAGATCGCTCAGATCGCCGGCGGCAGCGTGATCATCGAGTCGATCTTCGGGCTGCCCGGCATGGGCCAGTTCCTGTTGGAGGCGATCACCCAGCGCGACTACCCGGTGATCCAGGGCATCAACCTCCTCATCGTCGTGATCATCGTCGCCACCAACCTCCTGGTCGATCTGTTCTACGCCATGATCGACCCGCGGATCCGCTACTGATGGCCGGCTCGGTCCAGATCATCCCGGCTCCCGAGGCGCTGGCGCGGTCGCATCCGCGGCTGCGCGCCCTCGGTCTCGCCTGGCGGTTCGGCCGGCGGAAGCCGCTCGGCGCCATCGGAGCCGTGATCGTCGTGGGCTTGATCGTCATGGCGGCCTTCGCCGATCGGATCGCGCCCTACTCCTTCGACGACTCGGTGCCCGGGGCCCGCATGAAGGCCCCCAGCCTCCAGTTCTGGATGGGGACCGAAAACCTCGGGCGGGACATCTGGAGCCGCGTGGTCTACGGGGCCCGGATCTCGGTGACCGTCGGCTTCGCCACCGTCGCCCTGGCAACCCTCCTCGCCACCGCCATCGGCGTGTCGAGCGCCTATCTCGGCGGGGCCTACGACATCACGGTCCAGCGCATCGTCGACGCCTGGATGTCGTTCCCGGCGCTGGTGATCGTCCTGTCGATGCTGGCCGCCCTCGGGCCCGGCCTCCTGAACCTGATCCTCGCGCTGTCGGTCCTCGGCGCCGCCGGCGCCTCGCGCGTGATCCGGGGCGCCACGCTCTCCACGATGCAGAGCCCCTACGTGGAAGCGGCCCGCGCCCTCGGGGCCGGGCACGTCCGCGTGATCGTGCGCCACGTGCTCCCCAACGTGACCGCCACCATCATCATCCTGAGTACCATCGGGCTCGGCACGGTGATCCTCGCCGAATCGTCGCTCTCCTTCCTCGGCTTCGGCGTGCCCCCACCCTACCCGTCGTGGGGCGGCATGCTCTCGGGCTCAGGGCGTTCATTCATGTACCACGCCCCGTGGATGGCGCTGTGGCCCAGCGTGGCGATCTCACTGGCCGTGTTCGGCTTCAACATGCTGGGCGACGCGCTGCGCGATGTGCTCGATCCGCGCCTGCGGGGCGGAGGCGGCCGGCCGGTCAGCTAAACCAGCCTTGCTCCGCCCCTCACCCTGCCCTCTCCCCACAGGGGAGAGGGAGAGGGCGCGCATTTTCTGGTAGGGTAGCGCCGTGATCATCCTCGGCGTGATCCCGGCACGGCTCCGGTCGACCCGCTTGCCGCGGAAGGCCCTGCGAGAGATTGCCGGCGTGCCGATGGTGGTGCAGGTCTTCAGGCGGGCGAGCCGCGCCCCCGTTCTCTCCGACCTGCTCGTGGCCACGGACAGCGACGAGATCGTCGAGGCCTGCCACGCCCATCACGTCCCCGCGGTCATGACCCGTGCCGACCACCCATCGGGCACCGATCGCCTGTGGGAGGTGTCGCGGGCGCGCGCGGCCGACGTGTACGTCAATATCCAGGGCGATTACCCGACGATCACGCCCGGCCATATCGAGCGGGTCGTGCGCCCTTTCCTCAATGAGCCGGAGGTCCAGGTGACCACGCTCAAGATCCGTGCCACCCGTGAGGAGGTCGAGAGCCCCACCGTCAACAAGGTGGTCACCAACGTTCACGGCGACGCCCTGTACTTCTCCCACCTGCCCATTCCCTTCGATCGCGACAACCGCGGCGGCGTCACCTACTGGAAGCACATCGGGCTCTACGCCTACCGCCGGGCCGTGCTCGATACCTTCCACTCGCTGGCGCCGTCCTCGCTCGAGCGGGCGGAGCAACTGGAACAGCTACGGCTCCTGGAGGCCGGCATTCCGATCCACGTGCTCGAGACCCACGAGCCCATCATCGGAGTGGATACCGAGGAGGATCTCCGGGCCGCCGAGGCCCTGCTGGCGTCGCGGCCCCGGTGACGAATCGCCGGGCCGTCCTGGCCCTACTTCGGCGTCGGCTGGAACGGCGTGCAGCACACGCTGATGGCCAAGCTGGCCGGGCCCCGGGCGGGGGCACCGCGGTCGGGCTCGGTCTGGCCATCTCCTCGCCGGGCGTCTCCCCGGCCTAGGGCGTCGCCCACGGCGGCGCCGGGCCGCTCGACGCCGTCGTCCCGGAAGGCCGGTTCCCGTTGACAGAGCCGAGGTTCCTTGTTAAGACTCTGACAGCGCTTTCACCAGCCAATCGCACTCTCCGTGATGGCCTTCACGAGCTCTCGACCCCGCAGCCGGGGCTCCCACCCCGCGGGCGAAAGCTCGCGCCATTGAGGCACGGCGGAACGCCGCCACGACAGCCGCAGTTCACCCGGTCAAGGAGGACCAGAGCATGAACGATCACGACACGCAGGAGCCTGTCACCAAGCCACTGGATCGCCGCACGTTCATCAAGACCGCGGGCGCCGCCGCGGCGCTCACCGGCGGCATCGAGGGGATCCTGGCCGCCCGCCGCGCGCCGGCCTTCGCCCAGGGGACCAAGCTCCACCTGGTGCGCTGGGTGGACTTCATCCCGGAGGCCGACGTCGAGCTGAAGCGGCAGATGCCGGAAGCCTCCAAGGCCCTCGGGGCGGAGGTGACGCTCGAGACGATCAACGCCAACGACCTGCAGCCCCGCATCACCGCGGCGGTCCAGTCGGGCGCGGGCGCCGACATCTTCATGATGGCCTACAACTGGCCCCAGCTCTACCAGAACGCCCTCGTGGACACGAGCGACGTCGCCAACGAGATCGCCAAGGCGCAGGGCGGCTTCTACGGCGTGTACCGGCCGTCGTTCCAGGTGGGCGGCAAGTGGCTGGGCGTGCCGCACTCCATCGTCGGCAACGCCATCGCCTACCGGAAGTCCTGGTTCAAGGAGGTCGGCTTCGAGGTGTTCCCCAAGACCTGGGACGAGCTGCGCCGGGCGTCGGCCGCGCTCAAGAAGAAGGGCCGGCCCTACGGGCAGACCCTCGGGCACACCTTCGGCGACGCGCCCACCTGGGCCTATCCCCTGCTCTGGTCCTTCGGCGGCGCCGAGACCGACCCGAGCGGCAAGAAGGTCGTGCTCAACTCCAAGGAGACGGTGGAGTCGGTCAAGTACATGACCGCGCTCTGGAAGGAAGGCTGCGACGAGGGCGGGCTGGCCTGGGACGACACCAACAACAACCGCGCCTTCCACGCCGGCGAGATCTCCGCGAGCCTCAACGGCGCCTCGATCTACATCGTGGCCAAGCGCCAGAAGGAGAAGATCAAGGACGACAAGGGCGAGCCCCTCTTCGCGGACATCGACCACTCGATCTTTCCCTTGGCCGGCGGCAAGGGCATCTATCCGCTCTACTTCAGCAACGGGCACGCGGTCATGAAGTACTCGAAGAACCAGAAGGCGGCCAAGGATCTGCTCCGCTGGATGCACAAGAACGAGAACTTCGAGAAGTGGTTCCAGGTGTGCGAAGGCTACAGCGTGGCCGCCACCACCGCGTGGGAGAAGCACGCGATGTGGGGCAAGATCGACAAGCCGCTCCAGATGTTCCGCACCGCGGCGCGGGACACCCGCATCTTCGGCTACGCGGGGCCGTCCACCGGCAAGGCCACCGAGGCCTTCTCCAAGTACATCGTGGTGGACATGTACGCCAAGGCGGTCCAGGGCATGAAAGCCGAGGACGCGGTCAAGTGGGCGGAGGGCGAGCTCAAGAAGATCTACGAGGCCTAGTCCATCCGTCGGGGATGAGATGAGAGTTCGCGGGTAGCTGGTGGACAAGCCCATCGCGGGCGGGTCGGGCGGCGCGGCCGGCATGGAGGTCGCGCTGCCCCATCCGGGGACGTCCCGGCCGTCCGGGATGACGCGGTTTCTCGAGAGCGAGCGGCTGCTGGCCTGTCTGCTGCTCGCGCCCACCGTGCTGATCCTCGGCGTGTTCATCGCCTACCCGTTCGTGATGGGCGTCTGGCTGTCGCTCAGCAGCGTCAGCGTCGGGAACCCGGGCGAGTTCGTGGGGCTCAAGAACTTCATCAAGGCCTGGAACGACTCGATCTTCCGCACCGCCTTCTACAACACGTTCTTCTACACGTTCTGGGCCACGATCTTCAAGCTCGCCCTGGGGATGTGGCTGGCGCTCCTGCTCAATCGTCATTTCCGCGGCAAGCGCATCGTGCGGGCGGCGATGCTGCTCCCGTTCATCGTGCCCACCGTGCTCTCGACCTTCGCGTGGCGCTGGATGTTCGACCCGACCTTCAGCGTGCTGAACTGGCTCCTCTACCAGGGCGGGTTCATCACCACCAAGCTGCCGTTCCTCTCCGACGGCACCTACGCCATGTGGTGCGCCATCGTCATCAACACGTGGCGGGGCATGCCCTTCTTCGCCATCACCCTCCTGGCCGGCCTGCAGACCATCAGCACGGACCTCCAGGAAGCGGCCTCGCTGGATGGCGCCAACGGCTGGCAGCGCTTCCGGCACGTGACCTTGCCCCTGCTCAAGCCGGTGACCCTGGTGGTCGTGGTCTTCTCCGTCATCCAGACCTTCTCCGACTTCCAGCTCATCTACGTGCTGACCGGCGGGGGGCCGGCCAACGCCACCCACCTGCTCGCCACCTACGCCTACCAGATCGGGGTCGCCACCGGCCTGCTCGGTGAGGGCGCGGCGATCTCGCTCTTCATGCTGCCGGTCCTCTTCCTCGTGGTCTGGCTCCAGCTCCGCTACCTCCGTCGCCTCGAGGGCGCCTAGCGTGCTCCGAAGGACGGGTATGGGGATGGCCTGGCGAGACGCAGCCGAAGGCGAGTCGAGCGCGTTCCATTCACCGAAGCTGGTGGGGGGGTATGGGGGAGGAGCGGCAGCAGCGCTCCCCCCCATTCAGAACGATGGTCATTGAAAGGCGCTGGAAGAAGTGGGTGTACTTCTACATCCCCCTCGCGATCTTCGTGATCGGCACGCTGTTCCC
>DATLFG010000046.1:0-25767 GCA_035524955.1 Candidatus Limnocylindria bacterium
CTCGCGGACGGTGACGCCCAGGTGGGCGACGGCATCCTCCACCGCGTTCGCGATGGCGGCGGCACCGGGGATGGCGCCGCTCTCGCCCACGCCCTTGACGCCGAGGGGATTGATGGCCGAGCGGTGCTCGCTGAGCGCCACCGCAATCGACGGCAGGTCGTCGGCGCGGGGAATGGCGTAGTCCATGAGGCTGCCCGAGAGCAGCTGGCCGCCCTCGCCGTAGACGACGGCCTCCATCAACCCGGCGCCGATGGCCTGGACGGCGCCGCCCTGTAGCTGCGCCTCCACGATCATCGGGTTGACGGCGCGGCCGGGGTCGTGGACCACCGCGTAGCCGAGCAGGCGCACCGCGGCGGTCTCGAGATCCACCTCGACCGCGGCGGCCTGCGTGCCGAAGGCCCAGGTGACGGTATCGGGATAGTGGTAGGTGCAGGCGTGCAGCCCGGGCTCGCCGGTGGCCTTCAGGCTGCGGGAGCGGACGGCGGCCTGGGCGAGGCGGCCCAGCGGCACGGCGCGGTCGGGCATGCCGGCGACGAAGGCGCGGCTCGCCTCGATGCGCACGTCGGCGGGCCCGCACTCGAGCAGCTCGGCCGCGACGAGGGCGGCGCGCTCGCGCACCGCGCGCGCGGTCCCGGCGACGGCGGGGCCGGCATTGACCATGACGCGGCTGCCGCCGGTGCCCATGCCGAAGGGGAAGAGCGTCGTGTCGCCCGCCACCACGATGACGTCCTCGAACGCCGCGCCCAGCTCCTGGGCGCAGACCTGGGCCAGCGTGGTCGCATGGCCCTGGCCCTGGGCGGCCACGCCGACCAGCACGTAGACCTTCCCGGACGGGTCGACGCGCACGGCGGCTCCCTCGAAGGGACCGAGCCCGGTGCCCTGGGCATAGCACGCCAGGCCCACGCCGAGGCGGCGCGTGGCGTCCTTCGGCTGGGCGGCCTGGCGGCGGCGCCAGCCGTCGTAGCCGAGGAGCTCGAGCGCGCGCTCGAAGGCGGCGGGGAAGTCGCCCGGGTCATAGGCGATTCCCACGCCGTCCTTGTAGGTGAGGCCCGGGCGATACGGCATCTCGGCGGGTCGCACCAGGTTGAGGCGGCGGATCTCCGCGGGGTCGATGCCGAGGCGCCGCGCGCCGATGTCCATGAGGCGCTCCATCACGAACACGGCCTCGGGGCGGCCGGCGGCGCGGTAGGCCATGTTGAGCGTCTTGTTGGTGACGACGCTCGTGCCGACGTTGCGGTAGTGCGCGACCCGGTACGGCCCGGGCAGGTGGTTCACGGTGTTGAGCGTCAGGCCGTTCCCCTGAGCGGGATAGGCGCCCACGTCGGCGAGGAAGCTCGCGTCGATGCCGGTGATGGTGCCGTCGCGGCGGAAGCCGATCTTCACCTCGTGGCTCTGCTCGCGGTCGTGGCCGCTCGCCTGGAAATCCTCGCGCCGGCTCTCGACCCATTTCACCGGGCGTCCTAGCCGGAGCGCCGCGAGCGCGACCAGCGCCTCTTCCGGGTACGGCGCGCCCTTGGGCCCGAAGGCGCCGCCCACGTCGGGCGCGAGCACGCGGACCTCCTCGGCGGGCACGCCGACGATGCGCGCGACCGCGTCCCGGACCGAGTACGGGTTCTGCGTGGACGACCAGAGGACGAGCCGGCCGGAGTCCGGATCGCGGTAGGCCAGGGCGCCGCGCGTCTCGATGAACACCGCAGCGAGACGGGCGTGGCGGAGGTGCTCGCTGACGACCACGTCGGCGGCGGCGAGCGCCCCCTCGGCATCGCCCATGCCCCCGCGGGCGACCACCGCGGCGTTGTCGGGCCAGTCCGCGTGCAGGCGCGTCTCGGAGGCCAGGGCCTCCTCCGCCGTGATGAGCGCGGGCAGGGGCTCGTAGTCGACGACGACGCGCTCGATCGCATCGGCCAGGCGATAGGGATCATCGGCCACCACCACCGCCACGCACTCGCCCACGTAGCGGACTACCCCGCCGGCGAGGACGGGCGCCGCGAAGGGCCGGCCCTTGTGCGCGCCGTCGGCGCCGGCCAGGATGGGCCGCGCCGCCTCGGGCAGATCGGCGGCGCTCCACGCCGCGAGGACACCGGGCAGGGTGCGCGCCTTCCCGGTGTCGACCGCGCGGATCCGCGCGTGGCCATGGGGGCTGCGCACGACCCCGAGGTGCAGCAGTCCCTCACGGGTCATGTCGTCGAGGTAACGGCCGGCGCCCACGAGCAGGCGGCGGTCTTCCACGCGGCGGGGCGAGGTGCCGATCAGGTCTCTGGTCTGGTCCATGCCGCGCAGTGTAACCGTCGCGGCGCGCGGGGAAAAGCGCGCGCTCGGGTCGGTGCGCCGCGAGGTGGAGCCTCCGGCGTGGCGAAGAGCTCCCTGGTCTACGGAGACTGGAGCCGTCGCGATTCCTCGCGCCAGATCCGGTAGCAGTCCTCGTGCGTCAGGGCATAGCGGTCTCCCGGACCCCGGATCTCCCGCTCGACACTGTCCTTCGCGATCGGCTTGCCGCACACAGTGCAGGGGCGCCCGGTGCCCCGGCGGACCGTCGAGCCGCCGCTGGCCCAGAACAGGCGGCCGTCGGCCAGCTGCTCGCGTACACTCCGGCGCACCTCGTCGTCGGCCGGGTCCGGGCTCATGGGCTGGGGCCGAAGGCTCGTCTGCCAGCTAGTGGGCGCGACGCTTGCGGGGCACCTTCTTGCCCTTCTTCCGGGCCTCCGACAGTCCGATCGCGATCGCCTGCTTGCGACTCTTGACCCGGCCACCCTTCCCGCCTTTCCCGCTCCTCAGGGTGCCACGGTTCCGGCGGCGCATCGCACCTTCGACGGCCTTGCTCGCGGCCCGACTGTACTTGCGCGCGCGCGATCTCCTGGCGGCCATTGGGCGTTCCTCCCGGTGACGTGATCGAGTCCTGGTCGGGCTAGTGGTTCGGGGGCGCGGCGGAGATGTCCGCGAGAGCCGTCCGCGAGTCGCGCGCCACCGCGATGTCCCCGATCGTCAGCACGCCGACGATCTCGCCCCGCTCCACGACCGGCAAGCGGCGGATGGCCTTCTCTCGCATCACCCGCACGGCCTGACCCACGCTGTCCTCCGGCGCGACGGTGGTGAGCTCGCGGCTGCATACCTCGCCGACCCGGGTCCGGGCCGGATCCTTGCCCGCCGCGAGCACGCGGACCACGATGTCCCGATCGGTCAGGATTCCGCAGGTGCGGTCCATCTCCAGCACCAGGACGTCGCCGATATCTTCCCGGTGCATGACCTGGGCGGCTTCCGCACCGTCGCGGCGGCATTCACGGCCCGCGGCTGCGGGCTCATCACATCGCGGATCGTGTCGCTCACGAAATGATCCTGGGTCCGTCCCGCCCGAGAGATCGGCTCTTCCCGCCGGTCGTTCATGGCGTCACCTCCGACGGCAGGCGAGAGCAAGAGATGTGCCGCGGTCGAGACAAGGCTATCCGGACTCCGGAGAGACGATGGGCCTCATCTCATCGGCGTGATTTGTCCGGAAGGAACAGAGTGCCGACGCGGTCTTACCGACCCGGCAAGTTCGTCGGCGCGGCGCGGCGCCGGGCGGCCGTGGGTCGGGAGCCCGGGAGCGGCGAAGCCCGCCGGAGGGCACCGGCCCCGGGCCTACCTGGCCAGCGCCTCGCGCATCTTGGCGAGCGCCGGGCCGTACACGTGCTCCGGGCGGAGCACCATCGCGACCCGCCTGTCCGCCTCCGTGATGCGGTCGTACTCCTCCCAGTCCCGGCTGCGGCGCCTGGTGGTGGCGCTGAAGATCTGGCGGCGGGCCAGGCGCAGCGCGTCCGGATCGGTATTGCCCGAATGGGTGAGCTCCGCCGTGCCCTCGAAGACCAGGAACCCGGACCACCAGTCGGCGTGCGAGATCAGCACCGCGCAGCGCGGGTCGCGGAGCAGGTTCTTGAACTTCATCCGGTTCTCGGTGATCGAGATGCCCACGCCGCCGTCGCGCGGGTAGACCGTGACGATGCTGAGCTGGGGCATGCCGTTTCGCCTGAAGGAGGTCAGGACGCCCTGCGGATTGTCGTGGATGAACTGCTCGATCTGCGGGGCCAGGGGCGCGAGCGTCGGCATCGGGGCCTCCTTCTCGAGGGGCGGAATCAGGCCGCGGTCACCCCACCATCGACCGGCAACGCGGCGCCGGTGATGAACGAGGCCTCGTCGGATAGAAGAAACAGCGCGGCATTGGCGATCTCCTCGGGCCGGCCGGTGCGGCCGAGCGGCACCGCCCCGGTGGCGCGCCGGCGCACCAGGTCTTCCGGGTCCATGCCGGCCGTCGACTTCTGATCGGGCCGCGCGACGAAGACACGCAGCATCGGCGTGTCGATGGGGCCCGGGCACACCGCGTTGACGCGGATCTTCTCAGGAGCGAGGCGCACCGCCAGGCTCCTGACGAAGCCGACCACGCCGAACTTGCACATCGAGTAGACCGGGCTGTAGGCGGAGCCCTGGAGCCCGGCGGTCGAGGCGGTGAAGAGGAGGCTGCCGCCGCCCCGGCGGCGCATCTCCGGGATGGCCGCCTCGGTCGTGATCAGCACCGTGCGGAGGTTGAGATCGATGGCGAGGTCGAAGGCGCTCATGTCGATGCCCTCGACCGCGGCCGGCCCGGGGTGGCCGACGTGGTTCCACACGAAGTCCAGGCCCTTGAACCGGCCCACCGTGTCCCACACGATCCGCCGCGAGTCCTCGTCCTTCGTGAGATCGGCGACGATCCCGTGCGCGGTGCCGCCCGCTCCGCTGATCTCACTCACCACGCGCTGAACGCCAGGGGCATCCACGTCCACCACCGCGACCTGGGCGCCCTCGCGGGCGAACCGAAGCGCTCCCGCCCGTCCCATGCCCGACGCGGCGGCGGTCACGATCCCGATCTTGCCGGTGAGTCGCATCGCGAGTCCTCCCTCCTTGCCGTGGATGTGCTACGCCGCGGGCGGCGCCACGGAGACGCCCTTCGCGCCGGTCTTGTCGATGGCGCGCGCCACGAGCCCGGACTCCTTGGCCTCCTCGACGACGTGGCGCAGGTAGTGCAGGCCGGCGTCCTTGCCCTTCGGCACCGCGATGGACTGCGGCACGCCCATGAACCGCCCCTCGACCAGGCGTGATCCCGGCAGCTTCGGCGCGAGGCCGAGCAGGCCCTGCGTCAGCCCCGCCAGGGCATCCACCTTACCGGTCGCGAGCAGATCGAACGCCGCGTCGGCGCCCTGGGTCGACATCAGCTGGGCCCGCTCGAGGTTGCGGCCGAGGTACAGCTCGTAGTTCGCGCGGGCCGGCGCGGCCACGCGCACACCCTCCCGATCGACATCCGCGGCGGTGCGCAGCGGGGAGGCGCTGGGCACGAGGTAGGTCGCGTCGATCTCGAGATACGCGGCGGTGAAGCTCATGAGCTTCTCGCGCGCCGGGTCGGACCCGAGGAACGCGATGTCCCATACGCCGCTCGGCGCCGCGTCGCCCATGACGGCCACGCTGTCGTACGCGACAATCTCGACCGGGACGCCGAGCCGCGTCCCGATCTCCCGCGCCAGGTCGACGGCCACGCCCCTGGACTCGCCGGCGGCTCTGTCCTTCGTGGCGAGAATGAAGTTGCCGTAGTTGATGGCGGCCCGGAGCCTGCCGGTCGGAGCGAGCTCGGCGCGGACGGCGGGAGTGATGTCGATCACAGCGCCCGATGCTAGCAGAATCACGCCATCGTCGCCAAGGCCGCGTCGCATCCTGCCGGTTGCGCCGCGGGCTGGCACGAGAGATGCTGACACGAGAGATGCTGAACCGAGCGTGAACCGAGAACTCCAAGGAGGACGCACATGCTGGGAGGATTCCTCGTCGGGGCAATCGCCGGTGGGGTGGTGGTGTGGAAGTACCGCGATGCTCTCCGTGAGTACCTGAAGGGCAACGCGGGCCCGGCCCGGGACAAGGTGGACGGGCTGCTCCGGACGGTGCAGGAGAGGTCCGAGACGCTGCTCGACCAGGCGAAGGAGCAGGTCGCCTCACGGCTCGAGCGCACCCGGGAGAGGGTCCGCGCGGGGGCGGCGGAGGCCGATCGAGAAAGACCTACCGAGTAGGTCGTACCGCGCCACGCCTAGTCCGGACTAATGCGTGAACATATGCGCCACCCTCACCCCGACCCGCTCCCTCGGAGAGGGAGAGGGAGCCGTTTTCCGATCCCCTCGCCCCCCGGAGGGGGAGAGGGAGAGGGACAGGGTGAGGGGGTGCATAGGACGCGGAACACGTGTTCGTGATTAGAACGGGCTAGCGGCCTGCCGCGAGCCGAAGGAGGAGCAGGTTGCCGAAGGCTCCCTGGTGAACGGCGATCCGCTCGAAGCCGAGCTTTTCGAGGACGCGCACCGAGGCGGCGTTGATCTCGTCGACGTCGGCCACGATCTCCGCGAAGCCCGGCTGCGTTCGCGCCTGCGCGATCGATGCACGGGCCATCTCGGTGGCGAGGCCCCTGCCGGTGAAGCGTCCGAAGATCGCGTACATGAGCTGCGGATCGGGACGGCCGGGTGAGTGCTCGAAGCCGCAGAAACCCACGAGCTCCTGCGTGGTCCTGTCGTAGGCCAGCCAGGTTCCGACACCACGCCGTTCGAACAACGCCCGGCTTTGTCGGATGCGCGCTGCGCTCCATTCCCGAGGAAACACGTTGCCGTCCATCATGTAGCGCCGAACGTGCTCGTCTTGCACGAGGCGGTGGAAGACCTCGAGATTCCCCGGCTCGACCGGGTGATAGCGCAGTCGTTCGGAGAGCATCCGCCGCGGCCTACCCGCGTGAGCGTTCGCCGGAGTCTGATCGCACCGAGCTACGGCGTGAGTGCGACACGGATGTCCCGGGCCAGCCGCTCCGCGAGCTCGACGTGACGCGGCACGCGGAGGGCGACGAACGCGGCGTGGGCGCTTCTCAGGTAGGCCGCCGCGCTCTCCGTGTCGCCGCGCGCATGCTGGAGCTCGCCCATGCTGAGCTCGGTCCGCGCGATCTGGAATCGAGCCTCGGTCGACCGGAAGAGCTCGAGGGCGCGCCCCATGTGCTCGGCCGCCCGCACCAGGTCCGCGCCCGCCCACGCGGCCCGCGCGGTGGCGCGCTCGGCGTAGGCGATCGCCACCGCCCACTTGCCGGCGCGGCCTGTGGCGAGCGCGTCATCCGCGAGCGCGGCCGCCCGCCGCGGGTCCGAGACGAGGACATACGCCTCGGCGAGGACCGCCGTGAAGTATCCGTCGATCTGGCCGAGGCGGTAGCCGCCTCCCGCCCGCAGCTGCCGGAACTCCCCGAGCGCGTGTTCGAGCTCGCCGATGGCCCACCCGGCTTCACCGGCCTCCTTGTAGGCCAGGCCGAGCATCCCGCGGGCCATGCCGCGCGCAACCGGATCGGGCGCCAGGTCCACCGCCCGGCGACAGAGCGAGATGGCGGTGTCGCTGTCGCCCATGAGGGAATGGATCTGTCCGGCGGTCCAGGCCGCCAAGGTCTGCAGGCGGGTGTCTCCGATCGATTCTCCAAGGGCGCGGGTGCGATCCACCGCCTCGAGCGCCGGCTCGAAGTCGCCGAAGTGCAGGAGATTCAGCGCAAGCCCACAGTAGGTGTGGCCCAGCCACCAGTGCTCCTCCGTTCGCTCGAGCAGGGCGACCGCGTGTCGGCCGTGGGCGATGCCTTCGAGCGGCCGGCCCTGAATGTAGCTCTCCCGGGCCAGCAGATAGCTGGCCTTGCCCATGGTCGTCTCGTCGCCGGCCCGGGCGGCCTCCTCGAGCGAGCGCTTCGCGTCGGGTGCGGCCCGTTCGATGTCGCCCATGTTGCCGTACGTGTACGCGGCCCAGAAGTGATAGAGCCCGGTCAGGGCCGGGTCCTGGAGGCTCCGGACTCGTGCCTCCTGGCCGGCGAGAAGACTCCGGCTCTCGTCGGAGCGGCCCAGCAGCGACAGCGCGTGAACCAGGCGATAGACGAGGTCGACGTGGCGACGGTCACGCGCCTCGTCCGGCAGCCGATCGACATAGGCTAGCGCCTCGTGGAACAGTCGCGCGGCATCTTCGAGCGCGTAGCTGCGCGCGGTCTTGTCGCCGAGCTCGACGAGATACTGGAACGCCTTCGACGGCTCGTCCGCCCGCGCGAAATGATAGGCGAGGCCATCGTACGCCTCCGCCAGCCGGCCGGCGTAGGTCTGCTCGAGCGCGGTGCCCACGGCCGCGTGCAGCGCCTGACGCCGAGGCACGAGGAGCCCGTCGTAGATCGCGCTTCGGATCCGCACGTGGGTGAAGGCGAAGCGCTCGCCGGCGGCTTCGAGGATCCGGCGGCGGACCAGCTCCTCCAGGCCCTCGGCGGTCTCTTGACGCGAGAGCCCGGCCGCTCCTTGCAGCAGGGGGAAGCTGAACTCACGCTCGATGGCGGAGGCCACCCCCGCGAGGTGGCGGGCCTTCGGGCTCAGGCGATCCAGCCGGTTCGTCATGAGCGTCCGCACGCGGTGCGGCAATGTCACGCCCCCGGCTTCGAGCCCGGGGCCCTCTTCGAAGGCGCGCACGGTCTCGACGATCACGAACGGGTTGCCCTCGCTGAGCGCCCACACCTCCCGGGTGAGACGCGCGAGGTACGACTGGCTGCTGCCGGCCCGAGCCAGACCACGCACCAGTCTGGCCGTGCTGGTCTCGGAGAGCGCGGCCAACGCCAGATGCTCGACGGCGGGCGACCCGCTCGGGTCTTGCAGCAGCTGCCTCAGCAGCGGAGCATCAGCCAACTCCTCGTCGCGCGCGGTCCCGAGCACGAGGACCGCGCGCTGGGTGGCACGCCGGCCGACGAACGCGAGGAGCCGGAGGCTCATCTCGTCCGCCCAGTGCAGATCCTCCAGGATGAGGACCACGGGCTGTCGGGAGGCCAGCCGCGCCACGAGCTCGTCGATCAGCTCGAAGAGCCGTACGTGGCTCTCCGGCGTGATGGGCGGCGGCGCCCCGGGGCCGGCCAGCTCCGGAAACAGGCGGGCGAGCTCCTTCCGCCAGGCCACGACCTGGCTCGACGGGCCCTCCAGATCGGAAAGGACCCGCCCCGCCCGCAAGGCATCGATCCACGGACGGAATGGTAAGATCTGCTCCGCCTCGTAGGCCCGGCCGGCGAGAATCCGGACTCCCTGCCGGGCGGCGACGCTCGCCAGCTCCTGCAGGAGCCGACTCTTGCCGATCCCCGCCTCTCCGGTGAGCAGCACGAGGCGGCCGCGTCCACGGCCTGACTCGCGAAGCCACCCGCGCAGGCGTCCCAGCTCGGTCTCGCGTCCGATCAGGGGCGGGCCGGGCGCGGCGACCGCCGGTGAGCCCGCCGGCTGGCGACCCTGCCGCTGCAGGATGTCGCGGTAGAGTCGCTGGGTCTGGGGATCCGGCTCGATCCCGAGCTCCCTCCGCAGCGCTTCCACGCAGACCTGGTATTGCCGGAGCGCCGCCGCCCGCCGGCCCTGCCGGACATACAGGCGCATGAGGGTCCGGTGCACCCCTTCCTGGAGCGGGTCCAGCGCGACGAGCCGGTTGGCGGTGTGGACCGCGGCCTCGACGGGGCCGCGCCCGAGCTGCCGCCGGAGGAGCTTGACCAGCGCTTCCTGCGCCAGCTCGGCGAGCCGCTCGCGCTCGGTGCGAAACCACTCCTCGAAGGGCGTCTCGGCCACGTGCAGCCCCTCGAGCAACGGGCCCCGATACAGGGCCGCCGCCTCCTGCAGGGCCGCCGGCGTGCCTTTGCGCAGGAGCCGCTCGAAGGCCACGACGTCGATATCGATCGCGGCGGGATCGAGGCTCACCGTCTCGCCTTCCACCACGAGGCCCAGACTCCGCGCGCCCCGGAAGACCTTGCGCAGTCGCGACACCGTCTGCCGGAGACTCTGCCGCGCCTGCCGATCGGGGACGCTGCCCCACAGGAGCGCGGTCAGCGTGTCCCGGCGCCCGAGGCGGCCCCCGGACAGGGCCAGATAGGCGAGCAGAGCCTGGGCCTTCCTGGCGGGCACCGCGAGCCGGCGCGCGTCCCGCCTGAGCTGGAAGCCACCGAAGAGCTGGAGCCTCAGGTGAGCCATGAGCGGTGCACCACCGATAGCATCACTCGCGACGAAAGGTCAACGAAGGGTCGCGGGCCGGTCACGCTCCGTTCACGCTCCGGTCACACCTCCCGGCGAACATGGCCGCGTGAGCCCGGATCCCACCCGCGCGGCCCTGACCTTCATCGTGCGGGTGTCGCCGTGACCGGGCGGGCCGGCTCCGGGGCATCGTCGAGCGGGCCAGGACCGGGGAGAAGTGGAGGTTCGAGGACTCGCGGGCCATCGGCCGGCTGGTCGAGCGTATGATGGCGAGGCGGGCGGAGGCCGGCCGAGGCCGGCGGCGGAAGCGTAGGATGTCTTGATGGTTCACACACCACACGGAGGCGAGTCATGGCGTTGAGAATCAACAGCGAAGCACCCAACTTCACCGCGGACACTACCCAGGGCCGGATCAACTTCCACGAATGGATCGGGAACGGCTGGGCCATCCTCTTCTCGCACCCGAAGAACTTCACGCCGGTCTGCACGACCGAGCTCGGGTACATGGCGGGGCTCAAGCCCGAGTTCGAGAAGCGCAACTGCAAGATCGTCGGCCTCAGCGTGGATTCGGTGCCCGATCACGAGAAGTGGTCCAAGGACATCGCGGAGACGCAGGGGCACGCGGTCACCTACCCGCTGATCGGCGACCCCGAGCTGAAGGTGGCGAAGGCCTACGACATGCTGCCCGAGGACTCCGGCAACACCGCGCAGGGCCGCACCGCGGCCGACAACGCGACCGTTCGCTCGGTGTTCGTGATCGGACCGGACAAGAAGGTCAAGGCAATGCTGACCTATCCGATGAGCACCGGCCGCAACTTCGACGAGGTGTTGCGGCTCCTGGATTCCTGCCAGCTGACCGCGAAGCACAAGGTGGCCACCCCGGTGAACTGGAAGCAGGGAGAGGACGTCATCATCGTGCCCGCGGTGTCGGATGCCGACGCCAAGCAGGCGTACCCCGGCGGCTGGAAGGCGCCGAAGCCGTACATCCGGATCGTGCCCCAGCCGCGATGAGATCGGCCTAGAGGCGACAAGTTGGAGCGTGGCGGTGTCCTGCCGCCCGCTCCAGCTCGTCGGGACGCTCCCGGGACCCGACCTGGTGTCGCGCCGCGGTCACCGCGCGCTCCGACCTTCCGGGCAGGCCCGCCCGCCCCGGTTATTTCTTCGCCTTCGGCGCGACCATCACGACGTGACAGGGGGCGTGCTCACTCAGGTGCCGGGCTGTGCCCCCGAGCGCGATGTCGAGCAGGCCGCGCTTGCTGTGGCTGCCGATCACGAGCAGGTCCGCGTCGACCTCCTGCGCGACCTCGATGATCAGGTGGCGCGGGCTGCCGAGCCGAAGGATCTTCGCGACCGGCACGCCCAGGCTCAGCAGGGGCCCGACGTAGTCGTCCATCTTCTCCGCCACCGCCCGGTCGACCCCCCCGGTCTGCTGCTCGCAGAGCTTCGCCGCCATCTCGGCCGGTATCCCAGGCGGGATGCGGGTGGCCTCGTGCTCGTACACCGTCAGCACGTGGAGGTGCTGGGCATGGCGGGCCAGCGTGGCGGCCACGTCTCGAGCGGCGAGGGCGTGGGCACTGTAGTGCTCCCAGTTCTGAAAGGCAGCGGCCAGCAAGATATTCTTGTACATCGCGTCCTCCATTCCGGCTGACGACGGGGACCCGACCTCGCCCCCACCGCGCCGATGCGCGGCTCGGGCGTGAGATCGTGTCTGCGCAAGTTGTGTACCAGCCAGCCGGGCCGAGAAGCCGCGGCCAGCTGATGGCGAATTCGGCCGGAGACGGCGGGGTGATCGCTCCCTGAGACGCAGGTGTGGGTAATTGTTTGCGGCCGGAGGTATGTAAGCGCTACCGAGGCGTCCGCCGGTCGGCGCGGCGTCGGGCGGCGGGTGCCGCGAGCTCCAGAGCCGCGACGAGGAGGCTCACCGAGGAGCGGCCCGCCCGGTCACACTGCTCACCCCTTCGCGTACTCGAACCAGAAGCCGTTGCCCTCGCGCACGACGCGGCCGAAGGAGGGCGAGGGGAAGTGCGCGGCGCACACCAGCACGTCCTGCTCGCAGTAGCGCTCGAGGAAGGCGCGCCGCGTGGCCGCGGCCTGCTGGGGGTCGAAGTCGGGCCGCGGGACCCACGCGGTCTCCTGGAGCTGGACCGGGGAGTGGATCAGGTCGCCGGTGATCACCGCGTGCTGGCCGTTGGACGTGACGTGCACGCTCATGTGGTCGGGGGTGTGCCCCGCGGTGGATTCGAAGCGGACCTCGTCGTCGATCGCGAAGTCGTTTCGCACCATCTGGGCGCGGCCCGCTTCCACGATGGGGATCACGCTGTCCGCGATCTGGTTCTGCGGCGTCTCCTTGTGCAGAGCCGACCAGTAGGTCCACTCCTTCTCGGACATGACGTACTTGGCGTTGGGGAAGGTGGGCACCCAGCGGCTGTTCTCCCAGCGCGTGTTCCAGCCGACGTGGTCGTTGTGGAAGTGCGTGGTCATCACGAAGTCCACCTGCTCGGGCCGCACGCCGGTCTCCGCGAAGCGCTTGAGGAACTCGCCGCTCGACGTCATGTTCCAGTTGGGCCGCGCCCGCTCCTTGTGGTCGCCCACGCAGGTGTCCACCACGATGGTGTGGTGCCGCGTGCGGAGCAGGAACGACTGCATCGGGAAGACGAGGCCGTTCACGCCCGTGTCCATGGCCCAGCCCGCGAGCCGCTGGCGGTAGGGCGCCCACTGCTCGGGCGTGATCGTCGGGAAGAACTGCCCGGCGTCGTAGTCCGGGCGCTCGGACTCGATGATGCGGTTGATGACGACCTCACCGACCTGGCGCTCTAGCATGGGGCGTGGCCTCCTTGAGCCCGCACCATAGGGCGAGCGGTGATCGGTGTCAACACGGGAGCGACCTCTCACGAGTCCGTTCATGCATGGTCGGGCTAGCGCCGCGCGGCCGGCTGGGCGAGCACCTCGGCCGCGGCCTTCTCGACGGCGGTGCCCTTGAAGAAGTCGGGGTTGACCTCGCCCCAGAACCGCACCGCGTTGCCGAACATGAAATCCCGGAAGTCGTCGTCGGTGAGCCGTCCGTGCTCGACCAGCTCGTAGGCCTCGGGGACGACCGCGGTCATGTCCGGCACGTCGAAGTGGCCGATGTCGGAGCTGAAGATCGCGTTGAGGCGCGCGCGCATGGGGTTCGCACGCGTGTCGAACGCCCAGGCGTTGGCGGGGTCGTCGGCCTCGCACCCGAAGTAGAAGCGCGGCACGAACAGGTCCCGGATGTCCTGCTTCGCCTCGATCCGGCACCGGAAGTAGTCGTCGACGTCCTCCACCCCGCCGGTCAGCGTGGAGCTCGAGTCGCCCTCCAGCCCCTCGCCGCGCCGCACCGCCTCGATGACCTCGGGCCGGCCGTACTTCTGCGCCAGCTCCAGCAGCCGTCCCCGATCGAGCTTGCTCGGGTGCGTCGCCTGGATGGCCTGCCCGTTGCGCTTCTCCCAGTGGCCGATGAGGTCCGCGTAGAGCATGCAGGCCCAGCCCACCCCGCCCTCGAGGAACGCGAAATTGAGATCGGGGAACCGGCGGGTGACGCCGCCGAAGAAGATCGCCTTGGCCACCGCGTGGCCCGCGGAGGCGAAGTGACCGATGTGGTTGTAGCAGAAGTTCGACGGCGAGTTGCGCAGCAGGATGGAGCGGGCGCCGTTGTGGAAGCTCGGGGCCAGCCGGAGCTCGCGGCACTTCCGCCACACCGGGTCGTAGTCGTGGGGGCTGTCGATGCCGATGACGTCGTACCACTCGACCAGGCCCGCCGCGTCGGGCCGCTCCTCGGCCAGCGCGGGCACCGGCCGGCGCATGAGCCCGCCGACCATGATGACCTTGTAGCCGAGCTCCTTCGCGGCGAACTCGATCTCCTCGATGGCTTCCTCGGGCGTGTACATCGGGATGATCGCGGCCGGGATGACGCGGTCCTCGAGCCCGCGGAACTGGTCGGCGGCGAAGACGTTGTAGGCGCGGCAGATGGCCCGGCGCAGCCGCGAATCCTGGAGCCGGTGGTAGCTCAACCCGGCGGTTGGATAGACCACGGAGAAATCGATGCCGAGGTCGTCCAGCCGCTCGTACATGAGCCGCGGCAGCATGGCGGTCGCCCGGTCGAGCACGTTCTCGCACGGCGAGGACCAGAACGCCTCCTGCCCGACCCGGCGCCGGGCCCGCTCCGCCACCGTCATCTTGAGCGCGTTGGGCACGCGCTGACCGGCCAGGGCCAGGCCCTCGACGGCGGCCTCGCCGCCGATGCGCCGAAACTCCTCGCGCATCACCGGGCTGTACTCCAGCCAGTGGCCGTCGGCGTCGATGACCGGGTGGGTGAGGCGGGCGCGTAGCGTCCGGGCGTCCAGGTGGCCATTGTGGGTCATGGCGAGGCCTCCAGCGCAAGGGGGTCGGGTGGTCGGTCGCTCGGCGGCATGTTACTCCAATCCCGCGGCTCGCTTCACCGGGAAGTTCACGGCGCGAAGAAGCGTGCCAGCAATGCGCCGACTTCTGCGGGGGCCTCTTCCTGGAGGAAGTGACCGCAGTCCGGCAGGGCGGTAACGTCGGCCTGGGGCAGGTCGGCCTTCACCCGGGCCATCGTGTCCGCGACGTCGGGGAGCACCCGGTCCCGGGCGCCGTAGATCACGCGCACCGGGATGCGCAGCGTGGGGAGCCGGCGCGCGATCTGCACGAAGCCCTTGCGCGACACGCCGATCCCGGCGTCGGCCAGGGCGCGACGCGCCTCGGGCGTGCGGAAGGGCTCCTGCACGGCGGCGAGGACGTCGGGGCGGAGCGTGGCGGGATCGGCGAGCCCGTCTCGCAGGATCGATTCCAGGCCGGACGGACTCGTGAGCGTCTCCCGGAGGTCCGGCGTGACGCACGCCCGCACGAACTCCTTCGTGGCCTCCGAGAACTCGGGATACACGAGCGTGTTCAGGAGGGCGAGCCTGGTCACCCGGCCCGGGCGGTCGAGGGCCCAGTGCAGGCCGACCGGCCCGCCGAGGTCGTGCACCGCGAGCCCCAGCCGATCGATGCCGAGGTGCGCGAGGAACAGGTCGAGCGCGCGGCCGAAGAAGTCGAAGCCGTAGCGGACGCCCGCCGGCTTGTCCGAGGCGCCGAAGCCGGGAAGGTCGAGCGCGACCACGCGGTTGGCGCGCGCGATCGGCTTCATGACCTCGCGCCAGAGGAACGAGGACGTGGGCCAGCCGTGCAGGAGGAGCACCGGCGGTCCGTCGCCGAGCTCCCGGTAGGCGAGCCGCAAGCCGTCGACCTGCGCCGTCTTCGTGGGTGTCGCGCTCATCGCGAAGCCTCCAGTATCCTGCGCGCCCGGCCCGCCCGCGGTCAAGACGCGGGTGCGGTGGCTCGGAGGCCGACCGTTGGTGGTAGATTTGCGGGCGGGAGGGGAGCCCGATGCTCAGCGCCGAGGACAACGAGCGGCTCACGCGCGTCGGCCGCGGTACGCCGATGGGCGAGCTGATGCGACGTTACTGGCAGCCGGTCGCCGCGGTGGCCCAGCTCGACGACCACCCGACCCGGCCCGTGCGCCTCATGGGCGAGGATCTGGTGCTGTACCGCGACACGCGCGGGCGCTACGGGCTCGTGGACCGTCACTGCGCGCACCGGCGCGCCGATCTCTGCTACGGCCTCGTCGAGGACCGCGGCCTCCGCTGCCACTATCATGGCTGGCTCTTCGACGGGACGGGCCGGTGCCTCGAGCAGCCCTTCGAGGAAATCGCCCGGCCGGAGGCCCGCTTCAAGGACAAGATCACGCTCACCGCCTATCCGGTGGAGGCGAAGGCCGGGCTCCTCTGGGCCTACCTGGGCCCGCCCCCCGCGCCCCTCCTCCCCGACTGGGACCTCTACCACGAGCGGGGCTACAAGCAGATCGTGTTCTCCGAGATCCCCTGCAACTGGTTCCAGGGGCAGGAGAACTCGATCGACCCGATCCACTTCGAGTGGCTCCACGGCAACTGGTCGGCAGCCCTGCGCGGGCCGGACGGCGCGCGGGTCCCGACGCACGTCAAGATCGGCTTCACCGAGTTCGACTGGGGCTTCGTCTACCGGCGCGTGCGGGAGGACACGACCGAAGAGGACGATCTGTGGACGGTCGGGCGCGTCTGCCTCTGGCCGAATTGCCTCTACACCGGGAAGTTCGAGTGGCGCGTGCCCATCGACGACGAGCACACGCTCCACGTCGCCTGGTTCAACGATCCACTCCCGGGCGCCGCCGCGTTCGAGCAGCCGCGCATCCCCTACTGGCATGGGCCCATCACGGACCCGGCGACCGGGCGCTGGATCACCTCGCACGTCATGAACCAGGACTTCGTCGCCTGGGTCGGCCAGGGCGTGATCGCCGACCGGACGAAGGAGCACCTGGGCGAGAGCGATCGCGGCCTCATCCTGTTCCGCCGGCGGATGCTCGAGGAGGCCGCGGTCGTCGCGCGCGGCGGCGAGCCGAAGGCGGTCGTCCGCGATCCGGCCCGGAACGTGAAGATCGCCCTGCCCCGCATCCGCCAGGGGCGCGGCGCGCCGATGGGCGTCACGCCCGACCGCCCGCGTCCGATGCTGTGGCACGACGGCCAGCCGCGCGCGATCGCCGAGGAGATCGAGCGCCTCTGGGCCCAGCTGGGCGGATGGGCGTGAGCGTGACACCCGCGGGGGCCCCGATCCCTGACCGTGCGCCCCCGGGAGCGAGTACTCAACGCACTCGTCAACCACGAAAAGGAGCCAGCACCATGCAAAAGCTCGCCGGTGCCCTCGTCACGGGATTCTGTCTTGTGTCGGCCGTCGTCGCGTCCGCCGAGACGGTCGGCTTCACGACCCTCCAGCCGGGCGCGATCAATCACCTCCAGGCGCAGATCATCGGCAAGGTGGTGCAGGCCCACAGCGATCTGCAGATACGCGTGATTCCGGTCGCCGGCACCACCGCCACCCTGGCCGCGGTCCAGAACAAGCAGGCCGAGTTCACCATCGGAGACGTCAACAACATGGCCGATGCCATCAACGGCGCCGACATGTTTCGCGACCTCAAGCCGATGCCGAATCTGCGCGTGGTTGTGAAGCTGGTCGATTTCCCGATCGGCATCATGGTCCGCAAGGACTCCGGCATGTCCAAGCTGGAGGATCTCAAGGGCAAGCGGTACCCGGTCGGCTGGCAGGCGTTCCCGAACGGGATCCCGTTGAGCCTGGGCGTCCTCGCGACCGCCGGGATGACCCTCGACGACGTCAAGGGAATCAACGTGTCGGGCCTGATCCCCGCCGCCGACGACTTCAAGACCGGCAAGCTCGACGCCACGATGATCGCGCCCCCGGCGCCGAAGGTGAAGGAAGTCGACGCCGCGGTCGGGGGCATCCGCTGGCTCGCGATCCCCGACACCCCCGAGGCGCTCGCCCGCGTCCAGAAGGTCAAGCCCGACTACGGCATCATGACCGTCAGGCCGCCGTCCCCGCTGGTCGGCGTCACCGAGCCGACCAACTTCCTGCGGATCCACGTCCTGATCACGGCGGGCACCCACGTCGGCGACGCGACCGTCTACAAGTTCGCCAAGGCGATGGTCGAGCACCGCGCGGAGCTGGTCAAGGGCCACCCGATCTTCAACGGCTTCCACACCGACAAGCGGATGGCGGTCCAGTTCACCTCGGTCAAGTACCACCCCGGCGCCATCAAGTACTTCAAGGAGAAGGGGCTCTGGGACGGCCCGTAGGCCTCGACGACCGCCATGGACCGCCCATCGCCGCCGCATGATCGCCCACCACTGCGCGGGCGGTCGCGCGCCGAGATCCTCGCCGGCTCGCTGGCATCGGCCGCCGCGAACCGGGTGCGCACCGTGCTCGCGGTGGCGCTGACGTCGGCCTCGCTGGCCTGGTCCGCGGACGTGTTCCGCACCGTGGGCCTCAACGTCCTCGACGAGCAGATCATGGGGCCCATGCTGGGCATCGCGCTCGCGCTCGTCTTCGTGATCTTTCCCGCCCGCCGCCACGCCGAGCGCCGGGAGGTGCCGTGGTACGACTGGGTGGCCGCGGGGGCGGGGCTCGCCGCCGGCGGCTACGTCGGCTTGACCTTCGACACGCTGGTCGAGCGGATGCTCGAGCGTCCGCCCGACGCGCTCCTCGTCGCCACCGTCCTGTACCTCCTCTGCCTCGAAGGCCTCCGGCGGGCCACCGGCTACGCGCTCTTCACGGTGGTGGTGGCTTTCTCGGCGTACGCGCTGGTCGGCCACCTCGTGCCCGGCGATCTGGAGACCCGGCGGGTCGATCTCCCGCGCCTCTTGATCTACTCGGCGCTCGACACCAGCGCGCTCCTGGGCTTCATTCTCGGGGTCGCCCTCTCGATCGTCGTCACGTTCGTGTTCTTCGGCCAGATCCTGATGAAGGCGGGGGGCGGTCAGTTCTTCAACGGCCTCGCCCTGGCCCTGATGGGCCGCTACCGCGGGGGGTCGGCGAAGATCTCGATCACCGCGTCCAGCCTCTTCGGTTCGGTGTCCGGCATCGTGGTGTCCAACATCGTCGCCACCGGGATCGTCACGATCCCGCTGATGAAGAGGAACGGCTTCCCGGCCCGTCTCGCCGCCGCGGTCGAAGCGTGCGCGTCGACCGGCGGCCAGCTCATGCCGCCGGTGATGGGGGCCACCGCCTTCATCATGGCGGACTTCCTGGCGCGGCCCTATCGGGACATCGTCATCGCGGCCCTGGTGCCGTCGCTGCTGTACTACGTCGCGCTCTTCATCCAGGCCGACCTGGAGGCGGCCCGCCGCGGCATCACGCGCGTCGAGGCCAGCGTGATCCCGCGGCTCGGCAAGGTGATGCTCGACGGCTGGCCGTTCGTGCTGCCCTTCGTCGTCTTGATCTACACCCTCTTCGTCCTGAACTGGCTGGTCCAGCTCTCCGCCATCGCGGCCTCCCTGACCATCGTGGTCTTCGGCGTCTGCATCGGCTTCGGCGAGGACCGCGTGCTGCCCCGGGCGCTCAAGCTCGTCGCCTATTCCGCCCTCGTCATGGCGCTCTACCACGGCTTCACGCGGGGGCTCGGGTGGGGGACGGAGATCTCCATGATCTCGCTCTCGGTGCTCGCGGTCGCGGTGGGCCTGACCACCAGGTCGGGCCGCGGGCCCCTGGCCCTGCGCACCGTCTACGACGCGCTCTACGAGACGGGCACGTCGATCCTGGACCTCCTGATGATCGCGGCGGGGGCATCGTTCATCGTCGGCGTCCTGTCGGTCACCGGGCTCGGGTACGCGTTCACGCTCCTGTTGCTGAAGGTCGGCGCGGGCAGCCTCTTCCTCCTCCTCCTGATCGCCGCGTTCCTGTGCATCATCCTCGGCATGGGCATGCCCACCGTCGCGGTCTACATCATCCTCGCCGCCCTGATCGCGCCGTCGCTGGTCGAGCTCGGCGTGCTGCCGATCGCCGCGCACATGTTCGTGATGTACCTCGGGATGATGTCGTTTCTGACCCCGCCGGTGGCGATCGCCGCGTTCTTCGCCGCCTCCATGGCCGACGCGCCGCCGATGGCGACGAGCTGGGCGTCGATGCGCTTCGGGTGGACCGCCTACGTCGTGCCGTTCCTGTTCGTCTTCTCCCCGGGCCTGTTGCTCCAGGACCCGGACGTCGGCTCGACCGTCCTGACCGTGTCGACCGCGATCGCGGGCGTCTGGCTCATGTCGGCGGCGATGGTCGGCTACGTCTTCCGGCCCATGCGCTTCGGCATGCGGGCCTCCATCATGGCGGCCGGCATCCTCTTGCTCATCCCGACCGGGTTCGGTCCCTGGGTGGTCTGGGTCAACGTGGGGGGCACGCTGGCCGGCGCGGTGAGCCTGGCCGGGGAGTTCCTCGGCGCCCGGCGCGACCGGGCGCGGGCGGGGGCCGCGCCGCCCGCCACCGCGGGCACCGCATCGTCGGCCGGCGCGGAGTGAGGATCCCGGCGCCGCGGCGGGCGCCGGGGAAGGGTCAGAGCAGTCCCTCCGGGTCCAGACCGAGGAGCTCCCGGCCAACGACCCCCGGCGTCCTCGGGGCCAGCGCCCCGTGCTGGGCGGCCGTGTGAACGCCACGGAAGCAGTGCCCGATCCGGTTCCCCTCGACGATGGAGGCAGACGCCGTGTTCACCAGAGCGGGGACGCGTTCATGGTGGAGACGTGGGCGGCGATGACCTTCCAGCCGAGATCCGGGAAGCGCACCCAGGCCTGGCTCTGGCGGCCGATCAGGTCGTGATCGCGCACCTTGAACTCGAGGTTCACGGTGGCGAGGTCGCGGCCGAGCGTCAGGATCTCGAGGCGCAGGCGCCGCTCCTTGATGCCGGGGCCCGGCGGGCGCGCGACGCGATGGGCGTGGATCGCGTCGAAGCCGTAGCCGTTCTCGTGCAGGGCGTACCGGATGGTGTGCGGGCTGTCCCAGAAGGTGGCGTCGAGGACCTCGACGGTCTTGTCGGTCAGCGCCTGCTCGTAGCGCTCGAACAGCGCGCGCACCTCGGCCACCACCTCGGGCATATTGGGCGTGAGATCGGTCATCCGGCGTCTTCCATGGCTTTCGCCACCGCCACCAGCATGGCGTCGCTGCCGTGGGCGCCGACGATGGACAGGCCCACCGGCCGCCCTTCGACGTGCGCGCCCGGCAGGCTCACCTGCGGCAGGCCGGTGAGGCCGCCGTGCGCGGCCAGGCACGTGATGCGCGCGCGCAGCGGCTCGAGCGTGGCCAGCGACAGGCCCTTCCGCGGGGCCGGGAAGGGTGTGGTCGGCAGGCAGAGGATCGTTCCCGGCGGCAGGAGCGCCATGAGCCGGGCCCGGGCCTCGGCGCGCACCAGCGCGGCCCACTGCCGCTCGCTCTCGGGGATCGCGCTCCCGAGCACGAGGCCGCGCGCGACGCTCCACTGCATGCGCGGGTTGTCGCGGTCGATCCACTCCTTGAACGTGAGCCACGCCTCCCACGGTTGAAGCGTGCGCTGCGCGCGCGCCCAGGCCGTGAGCCCGGGCGGCGCCATGACCTCCTCACGCGCCTCCCGTACCAGCGCGGCCAGGCGGCGCACCATCGGCCGCAGCGCGGCGGCCGCCTCCGGATCGGCCAGGCCGAAGGCGTCCTGGGCGACGACGAGCCCCGCCGGGAGCGCGGCCGGGATCGGCTCGCCGAGCATCACCTCGCTGACCCGCGCGAAGGTCCGCGCGTCGCGGGCGAACCAGCCGGTCGTGTCGGAGCTGGGCGCCTGCGGCAGCATGCCGGTGAGATCGAGCCGGCCGTGAGTGGGCCGGATGCCGAAGAGGCCGCAGAAGCTCGCGGGCACCCGCACCGAGCCGCCGGTGTCGGTGCCGAGCGCGGTGTCGCAGAGCCCCTGGGCCACCGCCGAGGCCGAGCCCGACGAGGAGCCGCCCGGCACGTGGCCGGGCGCCCGCGGGTTCAGCGGGGTGCCGTCGAAGGGGTTCTCGCCGAGGATGCCGAGCGAGACCTCGTCGGTGATCGTCTTGCCGATCAGCGACGCGCCCGCGTCGAGCAGGCGCTGCACCGCCCAGGCGTGCCGCGTGGGGACCGGGTGATGGCGCGTCCAGTCCGGATTGCCCCCGCCGGTCCGGTGGCCCGCGACGTCGAAGAGATCCTTGGCCGCGAAGGTCAGGCCGGCGAGCGGCCCGGCGGGAGCGCCGGCGATCCGCACCGCCGGGCCGGGGACGAAGGGGCTGGTCACGGGTCAGGATACTGACGCGGTGGCGAGAGCGCCGTCAAGCGCGGCGTTTCCCCCCGAGCCCGGGTCAGCGTCCGGTTGGCCGATCAGAGGGCGCGCAGGAACGCGACCAGGTCCTGTTTCTCCGGCGCGGTCAGCGGGATTCCCAGCACTAGGCTGAAGAACTCGACGGTGTCGTCGAGTGTCAGCAGCCGCCCGTCGTGCAGGTACGGGGGCGTGTCCTTGATGCCGCGCAGCGGGAACGTCTTGATGGGCCCGTCGGCGGCCGCCATCCGCCCGTTGATCATCACGGGCCGGTAGAACCGCTCGGTGCGGAGATTGTGCATCGAGTTGTCGGTGTAGTACGGCGCGGGGTGGCAACTACCGCACTGGGCTCGGCCGAAGAACAGGGCCTGGCCGCGCAGCTCGGCCGGCGTCGCCTTCTTCGGGTCCAGGCGCCCGAAGACGTCGAGCTTGGGGGCCGGCGGGAAGTCGAGCAGCTCCTGGAACTCGGCCATGAAGTGGACCTGGCTCCCGCGCTCGAGCGGGTTGACGCCCTTCTTGGTCGCGATGACCGGATCGCCGTCGAAGTAGGCGGCGCGCTGCTCGAACTCGGTGAAGTCCTCCACGGTCTTGAGCGCCCGCTGCGAGCCGAAGAGCCGCTGGATGTTGAGGCCGCGCAGCGCGGGCGTGTCGATGCGGTGCCGGAACTCCTGCGGACGGATGTCTCCGACCAGGTGCGTCGCTCCGTTGGAGCTGCCGTTCTGATGGCAATCGAGGCAGGCCACGCCGAGGCTCGGGTGCGGGCTCCGCCGATCCGCGGTCGCGTTGAACTGCTGCTGCGGGAACGGAGTCAACAGGAGCCGCAGGCCCTCGATCTGCTTTGGGTTCAGGATCCCGTTGAACAGCTCGTAGAAGTTGTCGGTCGTGACGAGCTGTCCCTTGGAGACATCGCCCAGATCCGGCCGGGTGATCAGGAAGATCGGCGCGGGGAACTCGGGCAGGAACCGGTCGGGCACATCGAAGTCGAGATCGAACCGCGTCAGGTCTCGCCCGGTCTGCTTCCGGATCTCGTCGATCTGGAACTTCGGGAAGACCATTCCGCCTTCCGGATGGTTCGGGTGCGGAAGAGGCAGGAACCCGGCGGGGAAGAGCCCCTTCTCCCGTATCTCATCGGGCGCCATCCGCGCCAGCGCGTCCCAGGTCACCCCGGACGGCAGCTTGACCCGCACCCCGTCCTGCACCGCCTTGCCACGGCTCATCGTGACCCCGGCCGCGGGACGGTCGCTCAGGTCGTAGCGCGCGGCGAGCAGGTCCATCTGGCGCTTCATCACGTCGTCCTTGGCCCCGCTCATGCGCTTGAATACGGTCTCGAACGGCTCCTCCACGACCGGCAGGTAGCTCGACTTGGTAGGTGCAGGGGGCATGCGTGGTGGCGCGCCCGTCGTCGCGCCGCCCTGTGCCTGGACCCTGAGCGTCCACGCCATCGCGATGGACGCGACGATCCCCGCTGCCGCCAGGCCGATCCCCCACGCTCGATTCATTGCGCGCCCTCCGCTGCCGCCAGGTTGGTGTTCGCCGGTCCGTTGATGACGTGCCCGACCGCGTCGAAGCGCGAGCCGTGGCACGGGCAATCCCAGGTCCTCTCCGCAGAGTTCCAGGCCACGATACAGGCCAGGTGCGGGCACACCGCGGAGCGCTCGTGCAACCGCCCTTCCGGATCCCGATAGGCCGCAACCTTGGCGAGGCCGCGCCGCAGGAGCGCGCCCTGTCCGGGCGCGATCTTCTCGACGGAGGACACCTCCGGCGGGGTGACCCAATCCGCGTACCGGATAGCCACGTTCGCGTTCTCGCGCACGAGGCCGGGCAGGGCGCGCAGAATCAGCCGGGACGGGTCGTACAGCGCGCGCCACGGATTGTCGCGGCGGAGGACGAGATCGCGGAGCAGCATCCCGGCAATCGTGCCGTGGGTCATCCCCATGCCGGTGTCCCCGGTGGCCAGGTAGACGTCGGGCTCGTCCTCGGACGCCCGGCCGATGAAGGCGAGCCCGTCGAGGGAATTCATGACTTGACCGGACCAGCGGAGCTCCACCTCCTCGATCATCGGAAAGCGCGCGCGCGCCCACTCCTCGAGCGCGAGGTAGCGCTTCGCGCCGTCGTCCGCCTGGCCGGTCTTGTGGTCCTCTCCGCCGACGATCAGGATCTCGCTCCCCCCCGCCGGTGCCCGCCGCTGCACTCGCACGTAGTGATACGGATCCTCGGTGTCCCAGTACAGGCCGTGCGGGACGGCGCCCGCCGGCACCCGGGCGCCGATCACGTAGGTCAGATACGCGGCCTGCTTGGCGTGAATCGTCTGAGGCCCGAGAATCGGCACGTTCGTCGCGGCGATCACCGCGCCTGCGGTCACGCCGGCGCGACCGCGCGTCCTGACGCGGCGGGTGGCGCCCCGGGTCTCAACGGCTTCGGCGTGGACGTGCGTGAAGATCGCGCCGCCGTGTCGCTCGATCGCCTCCGCGAGCCCGGCGAGATACCGGAGCGGGTGGAACTGAGCCTGGCGCGGGAAGCGCAGGCAGGCGCCGGCCTCGGCGCCGAGCGCCGGGGTCTCCGGAAGCATCTCGACGCGGCTCAAGCCCGCGGCGTGAGCGGCCTCCATCTCGCGCTCGAGCTCCGTGGCGGACTCGCCCCGGGGCACGAACAGGTGACCGGGTACCCGCTCGAAGTCGCACGGGATGCCCTCCTCGCTCGCGATCTTCTCTATCTCGTCGATCGCGGCGGTATGGCTCTCCGCGGCCAGTCGGGCGCCCTCGTCGCCGTGCAGCCGCCGGATCGCCTGAAACTGCACGTCCATGGCGTGGGAGAGATGCGCGGTGGTCCGGCCGGTTTGACCACCGCCGATGGGGCCGTCATCGAGCACCACCACCGACTTGCCGGCCCTGGCGAGCTGATAGGCCGCGCTCAGCCCGGCGATCCCGGCGCCGATCACGCACACGTCGACCGTCCGGCCTCGGAGCAGGGGCGGCCGCGGGGGGATCGTCGCGGTCGCCATCCAGAGAGAGATGCTCTCCGGGCGCGGCTCCGCAGGCGCGGACGACGCGGGTCGGCGGCGCCGCGGCTTCGGTGCGCGCTTGCGCGCCTGGTCGGGGCGGCGCGCGGTTCCGCGCGTGAGGCCGTGCCTCGCGGTTCGCATGACCGGCGCGGCTTGCAAGCCGATTGCCAGGCGTGACTCCGAGCGAAGGCTCCGGATTTCGCCGCCGCGGATCGGGCCGTGGCACGCCTTGCGAGGAAGTCCTTCCCGGTAAGGAGTACCGACTTCGCGCTATAGTCTCCCGGGTCTCGTCATGAACCGACCGCTCGGACCGACCAGCCGATGAGCCCGGCGTTGCCGATCGAGCGCGCGGCGAAGCGCGCGCGCCTGCTCGCCGCGGTGGAGGCCATCCGCGACGTCGTCGCGGCCGGCGCGGAGGAAGCCGAGCGCCTGCGGACCCTGCCGCCGGCGACGGTGCGCGCCCTCGCCGACTCGGGGCTCTTCGCGCTCAAGGTCCCGGAGTCGCTCGGCGGCGCCGAGGCGGACCCGGTCACCCAGATCGAGGTGCTCGAGGCGCTCACCCACATCGACGCCTCGGCCGGCTGGTGTCTCATGGTCGCAACCACCGCGGTGGGGCTACCCGCCGGCTTCCTGCCGGACGAGGCGATCGGCAAGATCCTGGCGGGGGGCCGCGTCCCGCCCGCCGCCATCGCCATCCTGCCGACCGGCACCGCCACGCCGGTGGACGGCGGGTACCGGCTCAGCGGGCGCTGGCCCTTCGCCAGCGGCGTGCGCCATGCCGAGTGGCTCACCGCCGGCGCGATGGTCCGTCGCGACGCGCAGGACCCGGGCGAGCGCCACCTCGTCGTGATCCCGGCCGCCGCCGCGGAGATTCACGACAACTGGAAGGTCGCCGGCCTCGAGGGCACCGGCAGCAGCGACTTCTCCGTGACCGATTGCTTCGTGCCCGCTGCGTTCGCCTGGAACCCCGCGACCGCGACGCCGCGCCGGGGCGGCGCGCTGTTCCGGCTCGGCATGCCCGCCTTCGTGGCCTACGAGCACGTGGCCTTCGCGCTGGGCGT
>DATLFG010000048.1:0-5188 GCA_035524955.1 Candidatus Limnocylindria bacterium
CCGACCCAGCTCCTGATCTTCGGGAGCCCGAAGGCCGGCACCCCCCTGATGCAAAGCGCGCAGAGCGTCGGAATCGACCTGCCCCTCAAGGCTCTCGTGTGGGAGGATGACAAGGGGCAGGTCTGGCTCGGCTACAACGACCCGGCCTGGCTGGCCTCCCGGCACGGAATCACCGACCGCGCCGGGGTCATCCGCGCGATCACGGGGGCACTCGGCGCCCTGAGTGACTCCGCCACCAAGGCGCGCTGACGCAAACCATGCGGGCCTGGCCAGGCTCACCCACACCACGAGCCCCATGGGTTCCTGAATCGCATCCTCGGCCAACGAGTGGCCGTGCCTCGTCCTGTGGTGACCGGCTATCTGGCCGATGGCGCCCGGGTGCCGGTGGCGGCCTCGAGGAGAAGGCGCGGGACGACATCGCCACGTTCATGTGAGGCCGCCCCCGACGCTCACGCGAGGAGGAGAGGATGACGACGATCCGCATGGTGGACCCGGCCGCGGCCACCGGGCCGACGAAGGAGATCTTCGACGCGGTGCTGCGTCGTGAGACCGGCGTGTTCGGCGCCACCAGCGTGTCCAACATCTGGCGCTGCATGGGCCACTCGCCCGCGCTGCTCGAGGCGAACTGGAACCGCTCGCGCGCGCTCATGCAGCGCGGCCGGTTCAGCCCGCTCCAGCGCGAGCTGATCGCCACTGCGGTGTCGATCGGCAACGCGTGCACCTACTGAATCGACTCCCACGTGGCCGCCGTGATGCGGCTCGGCGTGGACGCGGTGGGCGTGACGGAACTGATGGGAGTGACCGAGCACACCCGTGCCCTCGCGACCGCGGCGGCCGGCCTGCTGCTCGACTCCCTCGACTCGGAGCGTGCGCTCGTCGCGCCGCTCGATCCCGGCGCCGCCGAGAAGCCCGTGGGGGCGCTCCTCGAGGAGATCGCGGTCTGGGCCGAGGCCGCGATGGGCCGCCCCGTCGCGCCGGTGCTGTGGCGGGTGCTCGCCCACAACCCCCACTACATCGAGGCGACGTGGCGCAAGGATCGCGCGCTCATGAGCGACGGCGCGCTGTCGGCCCACGACAAGCGGCGCACCGCGCTCGGCGTGGCCATGGCGATCCGCGGGCGATACCTGATCGAGTACACCGCGGCCATCCTGAGGCACGCGGGAGACACCGACCGGGATCTCCTCGAGATCCTGGGTGTCGTCGACCACTACACGACGCTCAACACCCTCTCGGAGGGGATGCAGATCGAGTCCGACATCCGGCCGCCCGTGTGAAGGAAGAGCCGGGCGGTCACGTCGGCCCGCCGGAAGCGCCCAGCGTGTCATAGTAGCGGTCCCGCCCGCCGAGCGCGTTCAGCTCGCACATCGAGACCAGGCCGTCGCCGATCGGGGCCTTGAACACGCAGAGGGCCAGGCGCTCCTGGCCCGCGAGGGTGGCCAGCTCGGCCCGGCCCATGAAGTGGTGGCTCACGATGTTGAGGTAGTCGATGCGAGCCCGGCCGCGCAGCCAGCGCGTGACAAACCGCAGGGGATGGACCGGATCCAGGAAGGCGAGCCGCCGGAGCAGGTACGGGACCAGGCGGGCGAGCGTGAGGCCCGACAGCCGCGCCACGACTCCCGCCAGCCGCGCGAGCGCGCGGGGGGGCGTGTCGAGACGGAAGGTGAGGCCGCCGAAGCGCTCGAGCCACGCCTCGACGACGGCTCGGTCGCGCGGATCGTCCGGATGCCAGAGCGGGCGGAACGTCGGCGGGCTCCCGGGCTGCCGCAGCACGGCTCCCTGGACGAAACGGCTGCACGCGGGATGGCCGAGCCAGCCTTCGTGCGCGGCGAGGGTGGTCGCGTCCCCGTCGAGACCCTTGGCGATCCGCTCCCACAGCTCGTCGGCGGTCACCCCTTCGAGCCCGCGCGCGGTACGGCCGACGGGTGCGACGGGCTGGAAGCTCACCATCTTGAAGGCGTCCGCATTGGCCACCACCCAGCGGACGATGGCGGGCACCTCGTCGAGGTTGTCGCGCGTGACGGTGACGGTGGTCGCCGCCTCGAGGCGGCGCCCGGTCCGACGCCGGGCGCCGCGGATCATGGCGGCGAACTCGTCGCGCAGCGGGGGTGAGGGCATCCTCGCTGCGCACGTCGTGGTAGTCGCGACGGCCGCGCTGGGTCGTGTCGATGTGGATGCTCACCTCGGTGAGGCCCCCCTCGCGCATCAGCCGCTCGAGGAGTCCGGGCCGTCGGCGAAACGTGTCCCCATGGGTCATGAGCATGGGAACGAGCCCGAGCGCCCGCGCGTGGCGGATCAGCCCGACCAGCTCCGTCTCCGGGAGCAGGGTGACCTCGCCGTCGGTGAGCTGGACGTTACCTCCCTCGCCGAGCCACGCGCGGAGCTGGGTGAGCTGCCGCTTCACCGCCTCGATCGGAGCGGGCGGCACACGATTGGCGTCCGCCCCGAGGTAGCAGCCGCGGCAGGCGAAGTCGCAGCGCGGCATCGTCCCGATGGTCGCACCGCACCCGGCGTACTGGCGCCCCAGGAACTGCCGGGGCGTGCGCAGGGAATCGGGCACCCGCGCCCAGGCCGCCGCGAGGAGTCGCCGCGTCTCCGCGGGAACGGGCGCGCGAAAGGCATCGAGCAGCGACCGGAGCCTCATCGCTGGTGGAGGGTCCAGTCGTAGGGGATGAAGCGGACGCGGTAGCCCGCGGGGATCGGCTCGGTCCGGTACCGGTTCACGTAGGCGACGAGCGTCGGCGCCTGCGCCAGGAAGTCCCGGGTGTAGAAGCGGAAGATCTCGTTGAGGCGCACGACGCGGAGCGGCGGATCGACCTGCACGTTGCGCGGCTCGTCGAGGAAGCGGCGCGTCTCGCGGTCCAGCTGGGCGTCGAGCCTCACGGGATCGAACGGCTCGCGGGGCAGGCGCGGGCAGCCGCGCACCAGGCAGTTCAGGGCGAAGTGCACTCGCGGATCGCCCAGCGGGCGGATCACCCGGTTCTCGAGCGCATAGAGCGATCTGGGCCTCCCGTCGATCACGAACGCGCTCAGGAGGAAGAAGCGATACTTCTCCTCCGGCCGGCGCTCGCTCGTCACCACAGCGTGCATCGCGACCGCGTTGTAGGCGTTGATGTAGTAGGCGAGCCGCGCGGCGGGCGTCGGAAAGAGCCCTGGGGTGGTCGCGGGCCCGTGGGCAGCCACCCAGGCCACGAAGGCGTCGAGATCGGCGGGATCTCGCCGGAGGGCGACGAAATCGATGCGCCCGTCGTCGAGGACGTGTTGTCGCAGGATTCGCGCCCAGGCCGTCTGAGGCTCAGCGGCGCCCGGGCCGGACGCCAGCGGAACCGGCACGCGCGTCACGCAGGCGCCCAGGGCCACGACGAGCCCGGCGAGCCCGACCAGCCGCCCGAGCCGATGGGGCCCCGGCTCGCTCGCCCGACGGGGGTCGCTCATGCGGGCGTGTGTCCCGGCCCGCGCGACAGGCGGACGGCGACGAGCGCGACCGCGATGAGCCCCAGCGCCAGGCCCTGCTGCGCGGAGAGCCCGAGGAACCGCTCGGGCCGGCCGTCGGCCCGCAGGGGATCGAGGGCCAGGCGGAGGACGCCGTAGAGGAAGAGGTAAAGCCAGAACCCGGAGCCCCGTGGCAGCTCCAGCACCTCCACCCGCGCGATGGCGGCGCGGCCGCACCAGGCGATCAGCGCCAGTCCCCCCGCCTCGTAGAGCTGCACCGGGTGGGGCGGGTGGCCGGCGCAGCAGCCGGTGGCGAAGCAGCCGACCCGGCCGATCGCGTGGCCAATCGGAACGGCGACCGCGAAGTAATCCGCGCCCCGGGTGAAGCTGAGTCCGCGCCAGCGCGCGAACACCCACCCGGCGAGCGCCGCGCCGAGCAGCCCGCCGAAGAAGACGAAGCCGACGCCGAAGTCGGGCCAGAACCTCAGCTCCCCCCGGGCATAGTGCTCCCAGCCGAGGACCACGAAAAGCGCCTTGGCCCCGATCGTCGCTCCGAGGACCATCACCCAGATGGCGGCCCAGAATGCGTTCTCGGACAGCCCCAGCGCCTCACGGCGCGTCTTGAGCCACAGCACGGCCGCGATGCAGCCGGCTGCCACGAACACTCCGTACGGCGAGGGCAAGACGCTGGTCACCGGGCACGCGCCCGTCAGCGGGGCTTGGGCGACTTGCCCTGCTCGCAGTCGGTCCTGGCCTGGCCCGAGAGCCCCTCGCAGGATTCGCGGGCCGGGCGGTCGTTGCTCGAGAAGAGCCCAAAGCAGGCGACCGAGGCTCCGGTGAATGCGGCCAGGCCCATCACCATCACGATCGTCTTGACATCGCGCGCCCTCCTTGCGGCGTTCCGACAATCGTCGGGACCGGCCTCAGTGTCCCCGACGATCGCCGGCCGATTGTCACAGCCGCGTCAAGTCTGGATCGCCGGCCGCGATCCGTGGGTCGCGTGCCTCGGCCCAGCGCCACGGAGGTGAGAGAGTTCACCACCATCAGGACGCTGCTCCAGGGCAGCTGGCGCCCGACGCCCACGCAGGCCACCAGCGCGCCGCTGCTGAAGTTCGAGACCAGATAGCCCACCATGGGCCGAGGCGAGGAGAGGCCCGAGCTGGCTCGGCGGCTAGCCGGTCGGGTACTTCTGCAGCAACTTCAGCGCGGCGCTCGTGGGGTCGATCTCGTAGACCGAGATCGTGTCCGATCTCTCCCCGCTGACCACCGCGTGGCGCCCCTTGGGACCGATGCGGAAGCCGCGCGACTGGTTCGGTCTCGGAGAGCGGGTGAGGCGCACCCCGGTGTGCAGGGCCAGGAGCACCGCCGTGCGGCGCGGCTCGGGAGGGAAGGCTAAGGGCCGCGGAACCTCCTCGGCGCTCGGCACCCCAACGCTAAAGCTTCAGAATATGGTGACCCCGGCGGGATTCGAACCCGCGGTCTCGACCTTGAAAGGGTCGCGTCCTTGGCCAGGCTAGACGACGGGGTCCAAACCGCAGATCAGGACGAGCGCAACAGCACGCGGAATCATAGCAAACGCCCCCGGCGATGACAACCGATGCCTCCCCGTCGGGGGGCAGCCCTGATGCTATACTCGGCCGCGCATGTCGGACCTGCCGTCCTCGGGTGTCGCCGCCACGCCCCCGGCACCACCCACTCCCCCCGGCGGCCCGCTCTTTTCCATCTACCTGAGCTTCATCTACGCGCTGGTCATCCTCGC
>DATLFG010000097.1:0-74786 GCA_035524955.1 Candidatus Limnocylindria bacterium
GGGTGGAAGGCCTCGTCGGTCGGCCCGGGCGCCAAGGCCGGCGGGCCGAGCTACGTGCTGCAGCTCTGCCGCGCGCGCCAGATCGCCCGGCCGGCCGCGGGTGCGGAGTGCTCGCCGGCGGTCGCGACGCTGCTGGAGCGGTGCCTCGAGCTGGTCTCCGGCGACGGCGACGGCGCGGCGGCGGCGCTGTGCGCGGCCGCCGCCAGCTTTGCGCTCGCCTGGCGGGAGCACTTCGGGCGGGAGCACGAACCGATCCGGCTGCTCGGCGAGCGCAACCTGCTCCGCTACCGCCCATGCCGGAGCCTCCTCGTCCGCGCCGAGGCGGCCACGCCGGCCGGCCGGCTCGCGCTCGCGCAGGCCCTCCTCGCCGCGCGCACCTGCGACGTGCCGGCGGTGATCAGCCTGTCCGATGGTTGGCCCGGGGCCTGGCCGAAGGAGCAGGCCGGCGTGACCACCGTGGCCGAGAGCGAGGCCGAGCTGATCGCGCGGCTCGGGCTCGGCGGCTTCGAGCGGCTGCGCGTCCTGGTGCCGATCGCGCCCGCGGCGCGGGCGGCCGCCCACGCCGCGGGGGCGGCGGTGCTCGACGTCCCCGTGGTCGCCACCGGCCGGGTCGAGCTGCGGGGCTACCTGCGCGAGCAGGCGATCTCGCGCGTCGTCCACCGCCACGGCAGCGTGATGCCGCCCGCCCCGGAACGCCAGTCGTGAGCGGGCGCTCGAGCGGGCTCCCGCGCCTCGTCGAGCGCCTCCTCGATCCCGCCGTCTACCCGCACCCGGTGGACCGCGTGGAGCTGATCGAGACGCATATCTCCTGGGTCCTCCTCGCGGGGGACCGGGTGTACAAGATCAAGAAGCCGGTGAGCCTCGGGTTCCTCGACTTCAGCACGCTTGCCCGGCGGCGGCGCTTCTGCCACGACGAGGTGCGGCTCAACCGGCGCCTCGCCTCCGACGTCTATCTGGGCGTCGTCGAGATCAGGGGCAGCGCGCGGGTGCCGTGCTTCGACGGGACGGGCCGCGTGATCGAGGTCGCGGTGCTGATGCGGCGGCTGCCCGCCGAGCGCATGCTCGACCGCCTGGTCCGCGAGAACGCGGCCCCGCCCGCGCTGCTCGACGGGATCGGGACGACGGTCGCGCGCTTCCATGCGGCCGCCGACACCGGGGGCGAGATCGACGAGCTCGGCGGCATCGCGACGATACGGCGGAACTGGGAGGAGAACTTCGCCCAGACCGACGCGGTGGGCCCCGAGCTGCTGGCGGAGGACACGCGCCGGCGCGTGCGCGAGTACGTGGCGGCGTTCCTCGAGCGCGAGGGCTCGCGCTTCGCGGCGCGGGTCGCGGCCGGGCGCAGCCGCGACTGCCACGGCGACCTGCAGGCCCAGCACGTCTGCTGCGTGGAGCCCGTGCAGATCTTCGACTGCATCGAGTTCAACCATCGCTTCCGCTTCGGCGACGTGGCCGGGGAGATCGCCTTCCTCGCCATGGATCTGGAGCGGCTGGGCCGCCCGGACCTCGCGATCCGCTTCCTGAACGCCTATCTCGAGGAGAACGGCGACTACGAGGCCGTGCCCCTGCTCGATTTCTACCGCGCCTACCGGGCGTGGGTGCGGGGCAAGGTGACGGCCTTCCAGGTGGCGGATCACCCCGAGCGCGCCGGAGAGGCGCGCGCCCTGTTCGAGCTGGCCGAGCGCTTCGTGGCGCCCCGCCGGCGTCCGCGCCTGGTCATCACCACCGGCGTGATGGGCACCGGCAAGAGCACCGCCGCGCGCCTCGCCGCGGCCCGGCTCGGCGCGATCGTGGTGCGGACCGACGCGGTGCGGAAGCGCCTCGCTGGCGTGCCGCTGCGCGAGCGGGTGGCGCCGGCCTTCGGAGAAGGGCTCTACGCCCCCGAGATGGGGCGGCGGACCTACGGCGAGGCCGCGCGGCTGGCCGAGGAGCTGCTCCGGGCCGGCTGGCCCGTGATCGTGGACGGCAGCTTCTCGCACGCCGTGGAGCGGGCCGAGGCCCGCGCGGTGGCCGACCGCCACGGCCTCCCGTTCGCCGTGCTCTGGTGCGACGCCCCACACCATGTCCTCGTGGAGCGGCTCCGGAGCCGGAGCGGGGACCGGCACGAGGTCTCCGACGGACGGGAGGAGCTGCTGGCCGAGCACCGAGCGCGCTACGAGGCGCCGGCTCACGAGTCGGCGGTGATCCGCCTCGACACGACCGGCGAGGCCGAGGCCGCCGTCGAGAAAGTCATGTCTGCCATCGATCCCAAATAGCTGTTTGTATTGTATTTATAAATACGACCTCATGAGTCGCCATCTCCGCGGTATGGGTGTACGCTGGGCCCCACAGGCGGGAAGGGGGACACGCGCATGAGCGGGAGCGGCAACCAGAAGATCATCGAGGAGTTCGCCAACCGGGCGTACCCGTACGGGTTCGTCTCGGCGGTGGAATCGGACTCGACGCCGCCCGGGCTGGACGAGGACATCGTCCGGACGATCTCGGCCAAGAAGAGCGAGCCGAAGTTCATGCTGGACTGGCGGCTGCGCGCCTACCGGCACTGGCGCACCCTGGAGCGCGCGGCCGGCGAGCCGCGCTGGGCCAACCTCAGGTACCCGGCGATCGACTACGACCGGATCGTCTATTACTCGGCGCCGAAGCAGAAGGTGGCGGCACGCCTGGAAGACGTGGACCCGGAGATCCTCCGGACCTTCGAGAAGCTCGGCATCCCGCTGGACGAGCGGAAGCGCTTGAGCGGGGTCGCGGTGGACGCGGTGTTCGACAGCGTCTCGGTGGGCACCACCTTCAAGGAGAAGCTGGGCGAGCTGGGGATCATCTTCTGCTCGTTCTCCGAGGCGGTGCAGGCGCACCCCGCGCTGGTGGAGCGCCATCTCGGCTCGGTGGTCCCGTACACCGACAACTTCTACGCGTCGCTCAACTCGGCGGTGTTCAGCGACGGCTCGTTCTGCTACGTGCCGAGGGGCGTGCGCTGCCCGATGGAGCTGTCCACCTACTTCCGGATCAACTCGGCCGGGTCGGGCCAGTTCGAGCGGACCCTGATCGTCGCGGAGGAGGGCAGCTACGTGAGCTATCTCGAGGGCTGCACCGCCCCGATGCGCGACGAGAACCAGCTCCACGCGGCGGTGGTGGAGCTGGTCGCCGCGGAGGGCGCCCACATCAAGTACTCCACGGTCCAGAACTGGTACGCGGGCGACCGCGAGGGCAAGGGCGGCATCTTCAACTTCGTCACCAAGCGGGGCAAGTGCGCGGGGGCGCGCTCGCGCATCTCCTGGACCCAGGTGGAGACCGGCTCGGCGATCACCTGGAAGTACCCGAGCGTGATCCTGCAGGGAGACGAGTCGGTGGGCGAGTTCTACTCGGTGGCCCTCACCAACCACCACCAGCAGGCCGACACCGGGACCAAGATGATCCACCTCGGGAAGAACACCCGGAGCACGATCCTCTCCAAGGGCATCTCGGCCGGCCACGGCAGCAACACCTACCGGGGCCTTGTGAAGGTGCTGCCGCGGGCCGCCAACGCGCGCAACTACACGCAGTGCGACTCGATGCTGCTGGGCAGCCAGTGCGCGGCCCACACCTTCCCGTACATCGAGGTGGCCAACCGCTCGGCGGTGGTGGAGCACGAGGCCTCGACCCGGAAGATCAGCGACGAGCAGCTCTTCTACTGCAAGCAGCGCGGGCTCTCGGGCGAGAACGCGGTCTCGATGATCGTCAACGGCTTCTGCAAGGAGATCTTCCGGAACCTGCCGATGGAGTTCGCGGTGGAGGCGAGCCGGCTGCTGAGCGTGAGCCTCGAGGGCTCGGTCGGATAGGGGAGGAGAGAGGAGTGGACATGCTGAGCATCCGGAAGCTACACGCCGGCGTCGCAGGCAAGGAGATCCTGCGGGGCATCGATCTCGAGGTGCGCGCGGGCGAGGTGCACGCGGTCATGGGGCCCAACGGCTCGGGCAAGAGCACGCTGGCCCAGGTGCTGGCCGGCCATCCCGGCTTCGTCGTCACCTCGGGCGAGGTCCTCTACGACGGCCGCGACCTGCTCGAGCTGCCGCCCGAGGAGCGGGCGCGGGCCGGGCTGTTCCTGGCCTTCCAGTACCCGGTGGAGATCCCCGGCGTCCCGACCGCCGAGTTCCTCAAGGCCGCCGTCAACGCGGTGCGGGAGCACCGGGGCCTCGAGGAGCTGGACGCGATGGAGTTCCTGACCTTGCTCAAGGAGAGGATGAAGCTGGTGGACATGGATCCGGCCTTCATGAGCCGGCCGGTGAACGAGGGCTTCTCGGGCGGCGAGAAGAAGCGCAACGAGATCCTCCAGATGGCGGTGCTGGAGCCCCGGCTCGCCATCCTGGACGAGACCGATTCGGGCCTCGACATCGACGCGCTGCGGACGGTGGCGGACGGGATCAACCGGCTGCGGCGGCCGGACAACGCCATCGTCCTGGTCACCCACTACCAGCGGCTGCTCGAGTACATCACCCCGGACCGGGTGCACGTGCTGTCCGGTGGCCGCATCGTGAAGTCCGGCGACCGGACGCTGGCCCACGAGCTGGAGGCCCGGGGGTACGAGTGGCTCGAGACGGCCGCGGAGGCCACGCCGCGATGACGGAGCCGATCACGAGGGACACCTTCCTCGCCGCCTACGCCGAGCGTGAGCGGCGCGGCGCGTTCGACGGGCCGGCCTGGCTGCGCGCGGCGCGCCGGGCCGCGATCGACCGCTTCGCCGAGCGGGGCCTGCCCACCACCCGCGACGAGGCGTGGAAGTACACGAGCCTCGCGCCGCTGGTGGCGACCCCGCTCGAGCTGGCCGCCGACGCGGCCCGGGAGGTGCCGTCCGAGGACGCGCTGGCACGCGTCGCGATGGGCCCGGCCTCGTGGAGCCGCCTCGTGTTCGTCGATGGGCGGTACGTGGCCAAGCTCTCGACCATCCGGCCCCTGCCGCCGGGCGGCCGTCTCGGCAGCCTCGCGGAGGCGCTGATCACCGACGAGCCGACGGTGCGCGCCCACCTGGCCGGCGCCGCCGAGGCCCCCGCCGCGGAGTCTGGTGACGCCTTCGGCGCGCTCAACGCGGCCTTCTGGTCGGACGGGGCGTTCCTGCACGTGCCGGCCGGGGTGAGCCTCGAGGAACCCATCCAGTTGCTGTTCGTCGCCACCGCGCCCGAGGCGCCGCGCGCCGACCACCCGCGGAGCCTGATCGTGCTCGAGCCGTCGAGCCGGGCGGTGCTGGTGGAGAGCTACGTCGCCCTGGGCGCGGCGGCCTATCTGACCAATGCGTCCACCGAGATCGCCCTCGACCCGGGTGCCGTCCTCGACCATCAGCGGGTCGTGCTCGAGGGCCGGCGGGGCGTGCACGTCGGCCGTATCCGGGTGCGCCAGGGGCCGGACAGCCGGTTCGCCTCGTGCGCCGTGACCCTCGGGGGCCGGCTCGTCCGCAACGACGTCGACGCGCGGCTCGACGCCGAGGGCGCGGAGTGCGCGTTGAACGGTCTGTTCGTGGTCGGGGGCGTCCAGCACGTGGATACCCACACGGTGGTGGACCATGCGCAGCCGCGGACCACGAGCCGCCAGCTCTACAAGGGTGTGCTGGACGGCCGGGCGCGGGGCGTCTTCAACGGGCGGGTCATCGTCCGGCCGGGCGCCAACGGGACCGACGCCCATCAGACGAACAAGAACCTCATCCTCTCGGACGGGGTGGAGGTGGACAGCAAGCCGCAGCTCGAGATCTTCGCGGACGACGTCAAGTGCAGCCACGGCGCGGCCGATGGCCAGCTCGCGGAGGATGCGATCTTCTACCTCGAGAGCCGCGGGCTCGACGAGGCGGCCGCCCGCACCTTGCTCACTCACGGATTCGCCAACGAGGTGCTCGGCCGGATCCGCGTGGAGCCGGTGCGGGTCTGGTGCGAGGAGCTGCTGAGGGGCCGGCTGCGCGGCGGCCGGGTCCCCGAGGAGGCGGCATGACGCCGTCGATGATGGCCCTGGACGTGGAGCGGATCCGGAAGGATTTCCCGATCCTCCACCAGGAGGTGCACGGGCGGCCCCTGGTCTACCTGGACAGCGCGGCGACGTCCCAGAAGCCGCAGGTGGTGCTCGACGCGCTCGCGGAGTACTACGCGCGCAACAACGCCAACGTGCACCGCGGCGTGCACCGGCTGAGCGAGCGCGCCACCGACGCCTACGAGGGGGCGCGCGCCCGCATCCAGCGCTTCCTCAACGCGGCCCATCCGCGGGAGATCATCTTCGTCCGCGGGACCACCGAGGGCATCAACCTGGTGGCGCAGACCTACGGGCGCCGGGCGGTGGGGCCGGGGGACGAGGTCGTCATCACCGCGCTCGAGCACCACTCGAACATCGTGCCGTGGCAGATGCTCTGCGAGGAGAAGGGCGCGGGGCTGCGGGTCGTGCCCATCGACGACACGGGCGAGGTGGACGTCGACGCGTACGAGTGCCTGCTCGGCGAGCGGACCCGACTCGTGGCGGTGGCCCACGTCTCCAATGCGCTCGGCACCATCGTGCCGGTCAAGCGCATGATCGAGGCGGCCCGCCGGCGCGGCATCCCGGTGCTGATCGACGGGGCCCAGGCCGTGCCTCACCTGCGTGTCGACGTCCGCGCGCTGGACTGCGACTTCTACACCTTCTCCGGGCACAAGACCTACGGACCGACCGGGATCGGCGTCCTCTACGGCAAGACCGAGCTCCTGGAGGCGATGCCGCCCTTCCAGGGCGGGGGCGACATGATCAAGTCGGTCAGCTTCGAGAAGACCGTCTACAACGACCTGCCGTACAAGTTCGAGGCGGGCACGCCGGATATCGCGGGCGCCATCGGCCTAGGCGTCGCGCTCGAGTACCTGGAGGGCCTCGGGCTCGACCGGGTCGCCGCCCACGAGCACGCCCTGCTCGTCCATGGAACGGAGCGGCTCTCGTCGCTCCCCGGCCTGCGCTTGGTCGGCACCGCGCGGGAGAAGGCCTCGGTGCTGTCGTTCCTGGTCGACGGGGTCCACGCCCACGACGTGGGCAGCATCCTCGACCGCGAGGGCATCGCGGTGCGGACGGGGCACCACTGCGCGATGCCGGTGATGACACGGTTCGGCATCGCGGCCACCGCCCGCGCCTCCCTGGGCCTGTACAACCGGGTCGAAGACATCGACGCTCTGGTCGAGGGCCTCGCCAAGGTCCGGGAGATCTTCGGATGACGTCCGAGCTGCGCGATCTCTACCAGCAGGTCATCCTCGACCACAACCGGAAACCGCGGAACTGCCGGCCGCTGCCGAGCCCGAGCCGGGCTGCCGAGGGCTACAATCCGCTCTGCGGCGATCGGCTGACGGTGGAGATCGCGCTGGAGGGCGACGTGATCCGCGACATCGGCTTCCAGGGCTCGGGGTGCGCCATTTCCAGGGCGTCCGCGTCGATGATGACCGCCGACCTCAAGGGCAAGACGGTGAACGAGGCCGAGGCAGCGTTCGAGCGGTTCCGCGCCATGCTGACCGGCGGGGTCGGCGCCGAGGCAGAGCTGGGCAAGCTCGGCGTGTTCGCGGGGGTGCGGGAGTTCCCCAGCCGCATCAAGTGCGCGACGCTGGCCTGGCACACCGCCCACGCGGCGCTGGCGGGCAAGGCCGAGCCCGTGACCACGGAATAGGGCCACGGCATAGGGCCACGGCATAGGAAAGGATTCGTCATGACGGACCAGGCACAGATCGAGAAGGTCGTCGTCGAGGCTCTGCAGACGGTCTACGATCCGGAGATCCCGGTGAACATCCACGAGCTCGGGCTGATCTACGGGATCGCGGTCGGCCCGGCGGGAGCGGTGACGGTCCGGATGACCTTGACCGCGGCGGGGTGCCCGGCCGCCCAGGCGCTGCCCCGGGAGGTCGAGGAGCGGGTCCGCGCGGTCCCCGGCGTCAGCGACGTGAAGGTCGACCTCGTGTTCGATCCGCCCTGGGACCAGAGCCGGATGTCGGAGGCGGCGAGGCTCCAGCTCGGCCTGTTCTGACCTGAGCGTGGCGCCGGTCAGCGCGTTTCGAAGGCCGGCGGCTTCGCGAGGTGGACGTCGGGCGTCCCGCGGCCGGCCGACGCCGGACGCGGCAGGTCGCTGGCTACCTTCACTCGCAGCCGCGCCAGCAGCGCGGGGTAGGACGAGGCGCGGATCACCCGATCGAACTGGGCGCGATAGTTCGGGACGAGGTCGATGCCGTTGATCGTGACGTCGCGCACCATCCAGCGGTGGCCGCGGTAGACCATGTCGTGGTCGAGCGGTACCTGTCTCCCACCGCGACTGCCGATGGCCGTCCGCACGACCGCTCGATCCCGGTCGCCCGATTCTCCGAGATAGTGGACGGCGATGCCGCCGCCGTCGACGTCGGCCACCGACGCGAGCCAGTAGAAGAAGCCGCGCTGGACGAAGGTGGCAAAGAGGGCCGTGAACTCCTGCTGTTCGCTCGCGGTGCGCGCCAGCCACTGGGGGCCCAGCGCGTCTTCCGCGGCGCCCGGGAAATCGAAGGCCGTGCCGAACAGCGCGCGAACCGCGTGCATGAGCGCATGAGGCCGAGCGGCCGTGGCCGGGTCGGTGATGATCTGATTGGCCTCGATGTAGGTCGCCCGGAGCGAGTCGGTTGCGGGGCCGGCCTCGACGGCAGGCCCCTGCGAGACGAGGCACAATGCCAGAACGGGAATGGACAAGAGCGCAAGGCGCAACATGAAGGAATGCCATTGAAGTCTGCATCGCTCATGCCACCGGCTCTACAAGCGCATGCGCGCCCTCGAGGCCCGAATTGCCGCGACGGCCGGTGGCAGACTCCTGTCCCGCATGAGCTCGCGGGTAGTAGTTACCGGAAGAATATGCTCGGTGTTCGGCGAGGCGAGGGCTAGAGCATCAGCTCCCGCGCCACCCCGCGCATGTCCATCTCGTAGTCGAGCCCCTCGATGGGCGGGCGGCTCGGGTACCAGTGCACGCCGTGGATGGCGGCGGGGCCCGCGGCCTCGAAGACCTCGTCCAGCACGAGGGCGTGGATGGGCTGGGCGGTGTAGATGTCGATCGCGGTGACGCGGCGCCAGTCGCCGCCCAGCGTGCGCAGCCGGTCCTGCATGATGGCCATCACGAAGCGCGCCTTCTCGCGCATCCCGTCCGGCGAGGTGTCGCGGTGGCGCACGATGCCCTCGGGGCCCCGCGCGCGATCCCGGAGCTCGCCCGCGCCCGCCACGATGAAGGTGGGCTCGGGCGTGACACCCGGCTGCGTGTAGGAGAAGGCGTACAGCGACGGCTCCGCCGGCGCCGACGCGACCGGGGCCACGTTGGTCCGCGGGATCGGGTTGTCCTCGCCCACCAGGATGTCCCAGTCGGCCAGGAGCTTGCGGTAGCCCTCGTTGAAGCCGGCGAAACCCGCGAAGGTGAAGGGGGCGGGGCTCCGCAGCTCGATCCCGCAGAGGGCGGTCCTCGGGCGCTTCACCTCGCGGAGGTGCCGCTCGATGCCCGCGAAGCCGTCGCGCCAGGGCACGGGCGCGCTGAGCGTCACGTGCACGATCTCGTGGCCCGGCTTCGCCACCGTGCCGCAGGAGAAGGCGCTGATGCCGGGCATGTAGCGATAGTCGCCGTTCGGATGGTCACGGAGCATGGGGCGGCCTCTCGATCAGGAAGTTGCCGGCCTCGAAGGGCACGGGGGGCGCGGCGGAGTCGAAGGACACGCCGATCGGGTCGCGGCCCTCGGCGAGCGCGTCGACCTGCTGCTGGAGCCGGCGGCGCACCAGGGCCACGCCCCGGTCGCTCGACACCAGGTTCTCCTCGGAGTGGAAGGTGATCGGGCCCTGGCCGACCTGCGCCTCGTAGTCGCCGGGGAAGTCGCGGTGCTCGGCGGGCGTCAGCTCCTCCCAGAGCTTGCCGTGCAGACGCGAGCGCACGCTCGCGATCTCGCCGGGCTCCCGCACGCGCCCCGCGGTGTAGATGCGGAAGCTCGTGTCGTCGAGCGGCAGCACCCAGCCGATGGTCTCCACCCGCGCGTACTGCGCCACCCGCGGATTGGGGATGACCCGGAGCGTCGGCAGCACCGCCTCGCTGATCCGGTGCAGCACGGTGCCGTCGGGCAGGCGCCGGTCGGAGGTCGCCTTCACGCCCCGGTCGGTCGGCTCCCAGGTCACCTCGGGCATGAGACCCATCGGCGCGGTGAACTGCGGGCCGCTGAAGGAGCCGTGCAGGATCGGGACGTGGAGCGTGTCCATCAGGTTCTCGTAGTGCTGGAGCCAGTTGCAGGGGATGACGGCGGGCCCGCCGCCGCCCACGCTGCGGTCGTCGGCCTCCAGGAACTCGCCCGGCTCCAGCGTCTCGAGGATCTCGTAGCGCGGCAGCACCGGCTTGCGCGCGGGCGGGCCCATGTAGGCGAAGATCAGGCCGTAGCGCTCCTGGAGCGGATACCAGGGCTGGCGCATCCGCCCGCGCTGCGGGCCGCGGTCGGGCTCGCAGGGCTGCTCGAGGCAGTGCCCCTCCACGTCGAAGAGCCAGCCGTGATAGCAGCAGCGGATGCCGCGGTCCTCCACCCGGCCGTAGTGGAGCGTGGTGCCGCGATGCGCGCAGCGCGCGGTCACGAGGCCGGGGCGCCCCCGCCGGTCGCGGAAGAGCACGAGATCCTCGCCCAGCACGCGCAGGGCCCTCGGCGTCTCGCCGGCGTCGCCGACCAGCCCGACGGGGTGCCAGTAGCGCCGCAGCAGCTCCCCCATCGGCGTGCCCGGGCCCACCAGGGTCAGCTCGCGCATGAAGGTGGGCCGGGGCCGGCCGTAGCCGGTGCCGGTGTCGACGGGCGCGTGGTCGCTCATGGCCGGCATCCTACACCGACCGCGGCGCCCAGGTGAACGGGCGTGACGACGCGGCTACCCGATGGTCTGGAAGTCCACCCGCCGGGCGTCCGTCACGCGCTTCGACGCGTCGAGAATCTCGACCGAGACCAGATTCCCGGTCTCGTCGTAGTCGAGGATGACGCCGGGCTTGTCCTCATCGCTCTCGGTGATGGTCGCGTCATCGCGGAAGACGACGCTCAGGGTGTCGGTGCGCGGGTCGTACGCGACCTTCATGAGTGGGTCCTCCAGTACTTCGTGACTCGGCTCGTGCGGTACAGCGTCACCACCTCAGGAGGGCTGGTGGTTATATCGACGAAGACGCGCACGAGATAGATCCTCCCTGGTGTTCCGACATGTACTCGCGACTGCAAGACGACGCGGCCGGGACGTATCTCCAGTCGCTGCTCCGGCTCGACCAGGACGAGGTGCACGGTTTCCTGGCTCAGTCCCCGTCTCGCCATCTGCTGCCGAGCGTGGAACGTGAGGACGTAGACAGGGACCGGCTCGTCAGTCAAGACATCCTGACTTCTGCGAAGTATAGCATCGCGAGTCGCGAGAACGCATGCCGCGACGCTAGCGGTCGGGCATGCTGCGGTCAATGTCGAGAACGCATGCCGCGACGCTAGCGGTCGGGCATGCTGCGGTCAATGTCGCGAAGCAGATACGTCTACGGGGCGATGCCGGTGTCCGGCTCCTTCGGAGCGGTTGCGGGCGGATCGCGCCTGGCCTCGCCCGGCTCCTCCGGCGGCGCGGGCTCGCTGGAGCGGCGGAGGTCCAGGGTCGGCACGCCGGCGGTTTCGACCCCGCTGAGCGGCGTGAGCCGGGTGATGCGCGTCATGTGGCTGATCATGGCGGCGATCTGCCGGACGCCCCGTTCCCCGCGCTCGAAGTAGCGGGCGAGGTCCGGGCGGTCCCGGAGCCGCTCGCGGAGGAGCTGCAGGTTGCCGCCGACCACCGTGAGCGGGTTGTTGATCTCGTGCGCCGCCGCGTTGGCCAGCTTGGCCACCGAGCGGAGGCTCTCGGCCTCCCGCTCCGCCGCCTCGCGGCGCAGCCGCTCGCTGATGTCCACGAAGGAGACGAGGGTGGCCGGGCCTTCCTCCCACTCGACCACCGTGGCGGTGGCGGCGACCCAGAAGCGGCTCCCGTCCCGCCGGAGGGCTTCCAGGTCGACCGTCGCCGGCGTCGGCTCTCCGCGCAGTCGGGCCTCCACGCGGGCGGTCACCAGCTCGCGCTGGTCCGGGGCGATGAGATCCAGCCAGCGCTGTCCCACCGCCTGGGCCGGGTCCGTGAACCCGAAGTGCCGGAGCGCCGCCGCGTTGGCGAAGCGGATCAGCCCGAGCCGGTGGATGATGATTCCTTCGGCCGAGTCTTCGATGAGGCGGCGATGCTGCCGCTCCGACGCGGCAAGCTCGCTCGTCCGGGCGGAGACCCGCGCATCGATCTCGGCGGTGACCCGCCGCAGCGCCGCTTCCGCCCGGCGCAGGCGCGCCCCCAGGAGCCATGCCGCGCCCACCGCCGCGATGAGAAGCGGGCCCAGGACGGCGAGAGGCACCAGCCAGCGCGCGACGTCCATCGCCGAGTCTTTCTCACGTGCCGGTCGTGCGGTCAAGCCCCGCCGGCGGTTACCGGAAGAGCAGGCTCACGCCCAGCACGACCAGGACGACGCCCGCGACGATCCGCCAGCCCAGCTTGCTCCGCTCGCTCGGGATCAGGTAGGCCAGACCCAGCACGAAGAGCGGCGCGGTGCCGGCCAGGGGAATCACCACGCTGACGTCGCCCATGCCGAGGGCCAGCAGCAGGAGGAAGACGCCGCCGTTCTCCGCGATCCCGCCCCCGATGAAGTAGAGCAGGCTCCGCCGGCTGCAGCGCAGCGAGCCCAGGTTTCCCGAGGCCACCACGAACGCGGTCGTCGCGATCAGGGCCGCGGTGACGTTGATGGTGGCGCCCAGTAGCGGCCCCGCCGAGGCCAGGCCGAGCTTGCGCAGGATCTGGACCGTGCCGAAGCACGAGGCCGCGATGAAGGGATACACGAGGTCCGTGGCCCGAAACCCGACGTAGCGGCCGCTCAGGGACAGCAGGATGGTGCCGGCGACGATCACCAGCGTGCCCCCGACGATGGGCAGGGTCACCCGCTCGCCCAGGAGCAGGATGGCCAGGCCGCTGGCCACCAGCGGGGTCAGGTTGTTGACCGCGGCCGCCACCGGCGCGCCGACCTTCTGGATGGCGAGCACCCGGAAGAGCCGGCCGCCCGCGGTGCCGATCAGGCCCGAGAGCGCGAAGTAGGGGACCGCCTGCCACGTGTAGTCCTCGAAAGGGACGAGCAGGAGGGCGGCCGTCCACGCGGCGACCGCGCCGACCCCCACGTTGATCCAGGCGCCCGCGTAGAAGGTCGAGCCCCGCAGCCCACGCTGGATCAGGAGGGCCGCCGCCGCGGCGCACAGGGCACTCGACAGCGCCATCGCGTGTGGCGTCGGCAGCAACGCGGTCTCGACGGATCAGCCGACTTCGGCGCGGAGGCGGTCGTGCAGGGTGGCGAGCTGCTCGGTGATCGCCGCCACGGAGCGCGCCCCGGCCTGGAAGAGCGCGGTGGCGTTCAGGGCGACCCAGCCGAAGCCCATGGCCTTGAGCGCGGCGACGCGCGCCACCACCGCGTCGTGGTCGGCGTAGAAGGTCTTGCCCGCCGCATCGCGCGGCGGCGGGGCCACCATGCTCTGCAGCCCGATGGCGCCTGGATCGCGCCCGGCCGCCTCCGCGTGGCGATGGATGGCCTCGATGGCCGCGCGCGCGCCGGCCGCGTCGGTGACCCGGCTGGCGAGCCAGCCGTCCCCGAGCCGGCCCACGCGGCGGTAGGCGACCTCCGAGTTGCCGCCGATCCAGATCGGCAGGCGGGCCCCCTGGGGCGGCTTCGGCTCCATGGCCATCGACACCGTGGGATAGTGCGCGCTCGCGAAACTCACCTCGGCGTCGGTCCAGTAGGCGCGCAGCAGGTGGATGGCCTCGTCCATGCGCGCGCCCCGGGTCCGGTAGGACTCCGTGAGCGCCTCGTACTCCGACTCCTGCCAGCCGACGCCCACGCCGAGCCGCACCCGGCCGCCCGACAGGGTGTCGAGCGTGCTCACCTGCTTGGCCACCAGCGTGGGCTGGCGCTGCGGGAGCACGAGGACCTCGGTGCCGAGGGTCACGCGGGAGGTGACGGCCGCGATGTAGGAGAGCGCCATGAGGGCTTCGAGGATCGGCATCGCCGGGTTGTAGGGCCCCCGGGGGCGGCCCTCGATCGGCACCCCCATGACCACGTGATCGAAGATGTCGATGTGGTCGTAGCCGATCCGCTCGATGGCGCGGGCCAGGCCGGCCACCGCGGCCGGGCCCTCCCGGTAGGACACGCTCGGAAACTCGACGCTGAGGTTCATGGTCTCCTCCGCCGTCAGCCCGTCAACGCGAGCAAAGAGCGGCCGGTAAACTTTACAGCACCGAACGCCCCGACGCACCCCACATGATCGCCTTTCCGGTACCTTCCTTCACTGGCACGGCGGTTGCCGCACGATTGCCCGGGAGTCGTATCCGGGGAGGTGGCTATGAGGCGATCGGTCATCTGCGTGCTGGTGGTGTCCCTCGCGATTCTGCTCGAAGGGCTGGCCGGGTCCGGAATGGCCTGCATGGCTCAGGAGCCCGCGCCGGCGCCCCGCTTCATCCGGGAGGCCCAGCGGACGCTCCGCGAGCTGGGCTATCAGCCGGGCCCGGTCGACGGGATCGCGGGGCCGAAGACGAAAGAAGCGCTGGCGAGATACCAGCGATCCGAGCGGATCCAGGTCACGGGGCGGCTCGACCCGGAGACGATGGCGCGCCTCGACATCCACGACCGGCTTTTCCGTGCCGGCCGGGCGACGCGCAGCTAGCGCCGAATCTCCGATCGAGCGCGGGTCTTGCCGGCGCAGCTCGCTCCGGGGGAAGCTCGGAGGAGGCCCCCCTTTCGGAAGGGGCCGCCTCCGATGATCTACCGCCACTCGTCGACCGAGAGCGTCGTCTGGTAGGCGCAGCCCATGATGCGCCAGTAGCCGTTGGTCTCGCCCCCCACGACCACCACGTGAATGTCCTCGCGACGGAACATCGGGATCAGCGCCTCGGGCGCCGCCTCGAGCCTGGACGCCCACGGCTCCTCGCCGAAGGTGGCGCGGGGGTAGATGTAGTTCTGGACGAGCTGATAGTCCCAGTACTCGCCGGCCGGCATCCGCGCATTGTCGTAGAGCCAGTCGATGAGCGCATCCTTCTTCAGGAACCCGCCCCGGTCCACGAACTGCCGTGCGGTGATGGGATCCAGCAGGAGGGTGGGCGGGGTGTGCGGATCCATCCCGCGGAACATGTTGCGGACGTGCTCGCGCCAGTACCGCTCCCGGACCCCGAGGGTGAAGGCGGTGGATCGGCAGCCGGTGAACACGCTGGCCGCGCTGTCGGTCGGCCGGAAGCCGTGCTGGACGTGGAAGGGCTCCCAGGGGCTCCGCTCCTCGTTCTCGCCGAAGGTCACGCTGTTGTACGCGTAGTTGTTGCCCATGGAACCCATGTAGGTGAGGCCCGGGACCGAGCCGCCCTGGAGATTCTGGGAGAGGAGGCCGTAGGCGCGACCGATCGTCGCGTTGGCATGGTTGTGGGGGCCGAGGGCTCCGGTACCGACGTTCATGCCAATCTCGTGGCGCACCGGGCCGTTGACGACCGCCATGGTGGCGAGCGAGCTCGAGCTGCTGCCGCGCGCGCTCACGCCGGTGGCGGCCAGGGCCAGGATGACCGGAAAGTACGCCGGCACGGCGCCGGCCATGACCGCGTTCACCGCGACCTTCTCGACCGTGTACTCCCACGCTTCCCGGAAATGGGTCGGCCGCATGCGCCCGACCACCTCGTCGGGCCGGCGCCGGGTGCCCGCGAGCATCGCGGCCACGCGCTCCTCGGTGGGGAGCACGATGGGCAGCTTGTCCGTCCAGTCGCGGGCGAGGAAGAGGCGGTGCAGGGCCTCCTCGGTGTCGGGCTCGACCAGCCGGGGTGTGGACCGATCGAAGTCGATCGCGCCGCGCTCCTCGTCGGCGAACGGGCGCGTCAGCCCCTCGATCACCTCCTGCATGACCGGCCGCCGGCTGATGGGATCGCGCCCGTCGATGTAGGCGCGCAGCTCCGCGGCGGTCTTGCCCATGACCGGCTGGGGGACGAACGCCTGGCGGAGGCCCGGCATGCCGTTCTGGGCCGCGACGGCGCGGACCACCCGGTCGAACTTGTCGGTGTGCAGGGCGACGGTGGGCACCCCGTATGCCGCCTCGATCGTCATCGCGTGCGCGGCGACCGCCGGCGCGCAGGTGCTTCAGTGACCGACGCCGACGATCGCCGCATGCCCCCGCGCCTTGATCTCCCGCCACGTCGCCGGATCATCCTTGAGGTACACGCTCGAGATCGGCTTGACGATCGTCTTCACCGCCGGCATGTGCTCGGCGAACCAGGCCTGCATCTGCTGGAGGAAGACGTCCGAGTCGTCGAAGCGGCAGTCCACCAGGTAGACCGTCTTGTCGTGAAGCGTGTCGAGCCGTGGGGCCAGCTCCTTGCGGGTGATCGTCGGAGCGAAGCCGACCGGATTCAGGACAGTGAGCGCGCCGTTCGTCATGGGGTCTGCCTCCATGGCCGCCAGTCTACAAGAGCGCGCCTTGACCTGCTCGGGGACCGGCTGCTAAGCTTCGGCCCTGGCTGCGGTATGAAGACCCTCTCCCCCGAGGCGGTGGCGCGGTACCGTCGTGACGCGTTCTACTTCCCCCTCCGCGTGCTCTCGCCCGAGGAGGCGGCCGGGTATCGCGCGCGGCTCGAGGCGGTCGAGCGCAAGCGGGGCGGCCCGCTGGGCGGCGAGCTCCGGCACAAGGGCCACCTCCTCTTCACCTGGCTCGACGAGCTGATCCGCCACCCGCGCGTCCTCGACGCGGCGGAGGATCTGCTCGGCCCGAACCTGCTCTGCTGGAGCTCGAGCTTCTTCATCAAGGAAGCGCGCGATCCGGCCTTCGTGTCCTGGCACCAGGACTCGACGTACTGGGGGCTCAGCGAGCCGGACGTGGTGACCGCGTGGGTGGCCTTCTCGGAGAGCTCGATCGAGAGCGGGGCCATGCGCATGATCCCGGGCACCCACACCGAGCAGGTCGCGCACCGCGACACCTTCGCGCCGGACAACCTGCTCTCGCGCGGCCAGGAGATCGCGGTGGAGGTGGACGAGGCGCGCGCGGTGGACGTGGTGCTCCACCGGGGGGAGATGTCGCTGCACCACGTGCGCATGTTCCACGGCTCGCCGCCCAACCGCTCCGCCGACCGCCGCATCGGCTACGCCATCCGCTACATCCCGACCCACGTGCGGCAGGTCGCGGGGGCGCGGGACACCGCGACGCTCGTGCGCGGCGTGGACGTCTACCACCACTTCGACCACGAGGAGCCGCCGGCGGCCGACCTCGACCCCGCGGCCCGCGCGCGGCACGCCGCGATCATGAAGCGGCAGGGCGAGCTGCTCTACCGGGGCACCACCGCGGAGCGGTTCAGATGAGGCGGTCTACGGGACCAGGTCGACGACGGGGATCGGGAAGCGCGCGGCGGCGAGGGGCGTCACCTCGTCGCCCGCGCGGAGCGTGACCGCCGAGGCATAGCGCCAGCCATAGGGCGCGCCGGGGTCGGCCGTCGGACCCCGGTAGACCTCGAGGACGTGGTCCGCCAGGTTGACGATCCAGTAGTCGGCGAGACCGGCCCGCGCGTAGAGCCCGCCCTTCTCGCCGCGATCGAGCCCGAGGCTCGAGTCGGCGATCTCCACGATGAGCGCCGCACGAGTGGGATGAGCCAGTCGATAGTCGCGGAAGCTTCCCGGGACGACGCTGATGTCGGGCTCGGGCTCGGAGTCGTCGTCGAGAGCCACCGGAAGTTGCACGCGCACGTCCCAGCCCGCCGCGAAGACGCCGCGCAGTGCCTCCTCCACCATGCGAATGCCCATCGCGTGGGGCCCGCCCTGAGGCTCACGCACCACCAGCACGCCGCCCAGGAGCTCGATGCGGTCCGACGGGCCGAACACGCCCTTGTCGATGAGCCGGTCGTACTCCACGCGCGTCCAGCGCTTCGTCGACGTTGTCTCCATCATGGCATCGAGGATAGTCCGCGTTCCGCCGACGCGTCAATGTCCGATGAATGAGACGCGTCCGCCGCGCGGTGCTATCCTCTCCGGCATCCACGAGGGAGGGGGCGCATGAGCGGATCGGACGGGCGCGAGATCTACCGGGTCGTGTGGCCACGCGGGGCCAGAACGGTGCAGGCGACGGACGTCGCCCCGCGCCTCGCCACGCTCGAGGGCAAGACCATCGGCCAGCTCTGGGACGATCTCTTCCGGGGCGACGAGATCTTCCCGATCCTCGAGGAGGAGCTGGGCCGCCGCTTCCCGGGCGTCCGCTTCGTCCGCTACGACACCTTCGGCTCCACGCACGGCCGCGACGAGCAGCGGGTGCTGGCCGAGCTGCCCGGCAAGCTGCGGCGGCACGAGGTGGACGCGGTCATCTCCGGGATGGCCTGCTGAGGGAGCTGCACGCCCGCCGTGCTGCGGGCGAGTGCGGTGGCCGAGCGGGCCGGCGTGCCGACGGCCTCGCTGGTCTGCGAGGGCTTCCGCGGCCAGGCGGCCACGACCGCCACCGGCCTGGGCCTGCCCGGCCTCCCGACGGCCCTGGTGCCGGGGCACGTCGACGTCCAGAGCGTCGAGGAGCTGCGGCAGAACCTGGTCGCGGTCACGGTGGACGCGGTCATCGCCAACCTGACGATGGCGCCGCCGCCGGCGGCGGGGGCCACCGTGGTCGAGCCCGGGCCGGGCGACATCGTCCTCGAGGGCGATCTCGACGAGGTCAACCGCTTCTTCTACGAGAACGACTGGAGCGACGGCCTGCCCATCGTGCCGCCGACGCGCGAGCGCGTGGCCGAGTTCGTGCGCTTCGCGGACCGGCCCGCCGAGACCGAGCTGGGCGTGCTCCTGCCGGACCGGCGCCGCGCCACCGTGTGGAACGTGGCGGTCAACGGGGTCATGGCGGGCTGCCGGCCCGAGTACATGCCGATCCTGGTGGCGCTGGTCGAGGCCATGGCCGACCCGCGCTACGGCGTCGAGCACAGCGGCAACACGCCCGGCGCCGAGACGCTGATCATCCTGAACGGGCCCATCATCAAGGAGCTGGGCTTCAACTACGAGCAGGGCGCACTGCGGGACGGCGTCCAGGCCAACACCACCATCGGTCGCTTCTGGCGGCTCGTTCTGCGCAACGTCGCCGGGTTTCTCCACCATCGGACCGACAAGGGCACGTTCGGCAATACCTGGCGGGTGGTGCTGGCCGAGAACGAGGACGCGCTGCGCCGCATCGGCTGGCCGAGCATCGCCGAGGATGAAGGCGTGGCCGGCGGCAATGCGGTCACGATCTCGCGGTACACGGGGGGTGGCGTCATCGCCTCGGTGTTCGGCAACACCCCGGACCGGATGCTGCCGTACCTGGCCGACGCGCTGGTCGGCAAGGTGGGCTGGGAGCTCCTCTTCACGGTGGGCATGGGCGCGGGCAGCCTGCGGCCGCTGCTCATGCTGAGCCCGATCCTGGCCGAGACGCTCGCCCGGAGCGGGCTCGACAAGCCCGCGCTGAAGCGGCGGCTCTTCGAGCTGGCCCGGATCCCCGCCGCGAAGCTCGAGCGCTACGTCGGCGAGTGGACCAACCTGATGCCGGGGCGGCCGTCGCTGGCCTCGCTCGTGAAGGCGGGGCAGATTCCCGCGGTCTTCGCGGAGTCCGAGGATCCGGCGCGGCTCGTGCCCATCGTCAGCCGGCCGGAGGACCTGATGGTGGCGGTGAGCGGCGATCCGCTGCGCACCAACGCCTACGCGTTCGCCCACAACGGCATCCTGGGTTATCCCACCACGAAGCCGATCCGGCTGCCCGCGGACTGGTCGCGCCGGCTCCGGGAGGCCCGCCGCCGCTAGTGGAGTCGCTCTGGGTCCTGCTGCCCACGGGTCAGCGTGCCTCGGGCGAGTGGATCGACGACACGCTGCGGGCGCGCGTCGAGGAGAAGGGGCTGCTCGCGCGCACGCCGCGCGCGGGCGAGTTCCCGCGCCAGCGCGTGGAGCTGATCCGCGACGCCGACCCGGGGGCCGCGGTGAACCGGCTCTACCGGGAGCGGGGCTGGACCGACGGGCTGCCCATCGTGCCGCCCACGCTCGGGCGGGTCGACGAGATGCTCGGCGCGGGTCCGCTCGAGCGCCACGCGGTGCTGGGCGAGGTGGAGCCGCTCGGGGGTGTGGCGAGCGTCGAGAAGGTCGCGGTCAACGCGGTCATGGCGGGCTGCGACCCGGCGCATTTCCCGGTGGCGCTGGCGGCGGTGCAGGCCATCCTCGATCCCACCTTCAACCTGCGCGGCGTGCAGACCACCGACGAGAACGTGGCGCCGCTGCTCATCGTCAGCGGACCGGCGGCCGCGCGGCTCGGGATCAACGCGGGCTGGGGCGCCCTCGGCCCCGGCTGGCCGGCCAACGCGGCCATCGGGCGCGCGGTGCGCCTGGTCATGAACAACCTGGGCGGGGGATGGCCGGGCGCGGTGTCCTTCGCCGGACTCGGGCAGCCGGGACGCTACGGCCTCTGCCTGGCCGAGCGCGCGGACGTCGCGCCCTGGCCTCCGTTGCACGTGGAGCTGGGCTACGGGGCCGAGCAGAGCACGGTCACCGTGCTACGCGCGGAGACCGTCATCAACGTCACCGGCGGGCTCGACGAGCTGGCGAGCGTGATGGGCTCGGCCGCCTCGCTCTTCGGCATCCTGCACAGCGGGAAGGCGGGCGTCATCCTGTCGCCGTTCACGGCCCGGCGCCTGGCGAGCGAGGGCCTGACACGGGCCGACGTGTGCCGCGAGCTCTTCGCGCGCGGCCGCCTTCCGGCCGGGACCTGGCGCCGGTCGTGGCTCCACGCCACCGTGCGCGCGAGCGACTGGCCCGACTGGGCGCGCCGGGCGGCCGAGCGGGAGGGCTCGATCCCCGCGGTGCGCGAGCCGGAAGACATCACGCTCGTCGTGGCGGGAGCCGATCTCCCCATCCCCCAGCACGCCTACTGCCCGTCGTGGGGTCATCCGCCGTGCCGGGTGACGCGGGAGATCGGACCACAGCCGACGAGGGATGCGGAGGGCGCCGCCGAGTCCGCCGCCCCCGCTTGACGCCATCCGCCCGCGGGCGCAGCATGACCCGACCGGAGGACCTGAGCATGCAAGTCACCCTTGTCACCGGCACCAGCACCGGCATCGGCTTCGCGACCGCGCTGCACCTCGCGCGCCACGGCCACCGGGTGGTCGCGACCATGCGCAATCTCGCGAAGGCGGGCCCGCTCCAGGACGCGGCCCGCGCGGAGCAGCTGCCGCTCGTGGTGCGCGAGCTGGACGTGACGCGCCAGGACTCGATCGACCGCGCGGTGGCCGCGACGCGGGAGCGCGACGGCGCCATCGACGTCCTCGTCAACAACGCGGGCATCGGCGGGGCGACCCCGCTCGAGCTCACGCCCGAGGCCGAGCATCGCGCGATGTTCGAGGCCAACTACTGGGGCCCGATCCGGATGATCCAGGCGGTGCTGCCGTCCATGCGGGAGCGGCGGGCCGGGTGCATCGTCAACGTCACGTCGATCGCGGGGCGGGTAGCCACCCCGAACCAGATCGCGTACTCCGCGTCCAAGCACGCGCTGGCCGCGGCGAGCGAGGCGCTGGCCCACGAGGTGGCGGCCTTCGGGATCCGCGTGGCCATCATCGAGCCCGGCGTGATCCAGACCGCGATCTTCGAGAACTCGGCGGGCGCCACCCGCTACGACAAGACCTCGCCGTACCGGCAGATCATGCGCCGCAACGGCAAGCTGTTCGCGGCCGGCTTCCGCAACCCGGGCAATGCTGAGACCGTCGCGGCGACGATCCTCGACGCCGTCACCACCAACCGGCCGCGGCTGCGCTACCTGGTCGGCGGGGACGCGGAGGGCCTGGCCGCCGGGCGCGCCCGGATCAGCGACGAGGAGTGGGTCGCGATGGGCGGCCCACTGAGCGACGAGGAGTACAACGCCCGCTTCAAGCGGTACTTCGGGATCGAGCTGTAGCCGCCCCTCACCCTCTAGCCCCTCACCCTCTAGCCCCTCACTCTCTAGCCCCTCACCCTGCCCTCTCCCCAGAGGGGAGAGGGGATTGGGATCAGAGGCGGGCGAGCACGCGGTCCGCGAGCTGCTGGCTGAAGCGCCACTTCTCGTCCGTGCCGGTGGCCCACATCAGCTCTCGCAGCCCGCCGCGCTCGAGCTCCTGGATGCGCTCGATCAGCTCCTCCGCGCTGCCCACCAGGCAGGTGTCGCGCACGAGGTCGGCATCGATCAGCTCGGCCTCGCCCGGATGGATGTAGGTGTAGTGGCCCTCGTGGGTGCGGAAGTGCCGGTGCGCGGCCGGGGTCTCCTCCACCAGCGCGCAGTAGCGTGTCCAGATGCGCCGGAGGAAGGGCGGGGGCTCGATGCCGCGCTCGTGTACCGCATCGTAGAAGTAGTAGACGCTGGCCATCACGTTGGGCCCCACCGCGCGGATCACCCGCTCGGAGTCGGCCGCCTCGCCGGGCTCGAGCAGGACGATGCTGGTGAGCGCGCACATGTGGAAGTCCTCGCCGAGCGTGCGCCCGTCGCGCCGGGCCCCGACCTGCGCCAGCGCGAGGGCCTCGGCGGGCGCCAGCCCGCGCGGCGGGATCGCGAAGACGAGGCCGTCGCCGTACTGGCCCGCCAGCTCCATGGCGCGCGGCCCGAAGGCCGAGACGTAGAGCGGGATCCGCGGCTCGAGGCTCATGTACTTCTTCTCGCGGATCAGCATCCTGATCGGGTGGCGCGTGCCCTCGTAGGCGTAGTCCACCGCGTCGCCCCGGAGCAGGCCGCACAGCACGCGCAGGTACTCGCCGTAGTCTGCGATGCGCATCGGCGGATGGCCCATGCTGCGCATGGCGGTATTGCCGGTGCCGATGCCGAGGTGCACGCGGCCGGGCGCCAGCCGGTTCAGCGTGGCCATGGCAGCCACGTGCACCGGGGGGATGCGCGTGCCGCAGATCGCCACGCCGGGGCCCAGGCGCAGCCGCGACGTCTGGCGCGCGGCCAGCGCGAGCACCGCGTAGCAGTCGGAGAACAGCATCTGGCTGTCGGCGACCCAGGCCGAGTCGTAGCCCAGGGCCTCGATGTGGGGGTAGAAGCCGACCTCGTCGATGTCGGCCATCACGCAGACGCTCATGCGCATCGCAGGGTCCTCTCCGGGTCGGGGGTCACTTCTTGTCGCGGATCGAGTCGAGCATCTGCCGGGCGCGCGGCGTCTCCTTGAGCGTCCAGCGCGGCCGGTCGGTGGGCGCGCGCTCGGCCAGGACGGACTCGAGCTGCTGCCGCGCCTCCGCGTAGCGGGCCGTGTTGATGTAGAGCTGCGCCAGCTCGATGCGGACGCCGGTCAGCCTGGGGTCGAGCCGCTGCGCGGTCTTGAAGTGCTCCTCCGCTTCCCGGGCGCTGCCGCCCAGCACCACCGGGAGCTCGCGGGCGATGCTGCCGGCCATGATGTGCGCCTCGATGTTGTCGGGGTCCAGGCGCAGCACCATGTCGACCTCCTTGCGCAGTTCGCGCAGGGCCAGGGCCGAGCGGAGCAGGCCCTTGGCCTGCGACCACGAGCCGAGGGTGATCGCGTGCCAGAGGCGCGCGTCGGCGTCGTTCGGGGCCAGCTCGGTGGCGCGCCTGGCGTGGTCGCGCGCGCGCGCGTAGGCCGCCACCTTGTCGTCCTCGGTCTTCGCGCGCTCCTCGGCGAACAGGAACCAGGCGCGGGTCAGGGCCAGGAGCGTGGGCAGGTCCGCGGCGCCGCCCCGGGCCAGGTGCGCCTCGAGCAGGTCGCGGGCGCGGTCGATGCGCACGGGGTCGTCGTGGTACTGGCGCAGCATCGCGCGCGCCGTCTCGGCGGGCGTCGCGGCCGGCGCGGTCGCGGGGGCGAGGCCGCCCAGCAGCAGCAGCGTGGTCAGGAGGAGCGGCCGGCGCATGGCCCGATCGTACCGGCCCGCGGACGGGGGCGGGGGAAAAATGCGCCGAGCGCTCGCCCGCGGCTCTCTCGAGATCCTCTTGACTCCGGGTGGCCATCAGCCTAGTGTCCGACTGCTCGAGACCCCTGGAGCAGTGAAGAGGGAGGGACACGTGAGTCAGCCCGACGACCTCCTCGATCGCATCCGGCGCAGCATCCTCGCGGGTCACCTTCCCAAGGAAGCCTGTCTCGCGACCTGGTACGGCAAAGGGACGGGCCTCCGTTGTGCGGCGTGCGATCGGGCGATCACTCCGGACGAGGTCGAGGTCGAGTGTGACCTGCCGGATGGCGTCACCCTGCGGCTTCACAGCCGCTGCTACGACCTGTGGTCGCGCGAGGTCTCGGCCACCTAACCCGCTCTAGCTACGAACGCGTGCTCCGCGTCCTATGCACCCCCTCACCCTGTCCCTCTGCCCCTCCGAGGGCGAGGGGATCGAAACGGCTCCCTCTCCCTCGGAGAGGGAGAGGGTCGGGGTGAGGGTGGCGCACGTGTTCACGCATGATCCTGAGTAAGTCCGTGGCCCGGCGGCCCTTGCCGGCGCAGGTCTGGCAAGAGAAATGCCTGAAAGGCTCTCCGCCCCGGTCGGGCCGGCCAGATGTGTGAAATGGCTGCGACAAGCGACCGAAGGTGTGGCGACCCGGTAAAAACGTCGGGAAAGAAATACCGCGAGGGAAAGGGCCCGGATTGGCAAGGCGACAAGGGAGGGCGCAGCCTCGAAAGATCGATCCGATGGCGGGAACGGACGAGGACGCGGGGCGCCTGGCCGCGATCATCGACTCCTCGGACGACGCCATCGTGAGCAAGACGCTCGAAGGGATCATCACATCCTGGAACCGGGGGGCCGAGCGCATCTTCGGCTATACCGCCGCGGAGGCGGTGGGCCGGCACATCTCGTTGATCATCCCGGAGGAGCGGCACGGGGAGGAGCGCGAGGTCCTGGCCCGCCTCGTCAAGGGAGATCGGATCGATCACTTCGAGACGATACGGCGGGCCAAGGACGGCCGGCGCGTCGAGATCTCCCTCTCGGTATCGCCGGTCCGGAACTCGGCCGGGCGCATCGTCGGGGCCTCGAAGGTGGCGCGCGACATCTCGGATCGGCGACAGCTCGAGCGGGACCGCCAGGCGCTCCTCGATCGCGAGCAGGAGGCCCGCGCCGAGGCCGAAGCGTTGAACCGAAGCAAGGATGACTTCCTCGCGACGCTGTCCCACGAGCTCCGGACCCCCCTCAATGCCATCTACGGCTGGGCCCGCATGCTCGCCACGGGCGGTCTCGACGAGACGGTGACTCGCCGGGCGATCGACGCGATCCTCCGCAACGCGGCGGCGCAGGTTCAGCTCATCGAGGATCTGTTCGATGTCTCGCGCGTGATCACCGGCAACATGCGTCTGGACGTGCGGCCCCTGCACGTCGCCGCGGTGCTCGAGGCCGCGCTCGACACCGTCCGGCCCGCCGCCGCTGCGAAGGGGGTCCGCCTCGAGTCGATCCTCGATCCCCGTGCGGGGATGATGATGGGAGATCCCGCCCGCCTCCAGCAGGTGGCCTGGAATCTGTTCATGAACGCGGTCAAGTTCACGCCGAGAGGTGGTCGGGTCGACGTGCAGCTGCGGCGCGCGGGCGGGCAGATCGAGATGGTGGTCAGCGACACCGGAGAAGGCATCGCGCCCGAGCACATGCCGCGCATCTTCCAGCGATTCGGCCAGGCCGACGGCAGCTCGACGCGCCGGCACGCCGGGCTCGGCATCGGGCTGGCACTCGTCCGGCACCTCGTCGATCTTCACGGAGGCGCGGTCAGTGCCCACAGTGCGGGCGCTGGGCTCGGGGCCACGTTCACGGTGACCCTGCCGGTGGCCGCGGTGCCCGCGCTCCCGCCGACCGCGGTGGGCGACAACGTGGGCGTGCCCGGACCCGGTCACGCGAAGTCGATCTCGCTCCGCGACCTTCGGATCCTGGTCGTGGATGACGATGCCGACGGTCTGGAGCTGGCGGCGCTCGTTCTCATCGATGCGGGGGCCGAGGTGCGGGTATCGCCGTCCCCGGTCGGCGCGATGGCCGTCCTCGAGAGCTGGCCCGCCCACGTGCTGGTGACGGACCTCGAGATGCCGGGCGAGGACGGCGTGAGCCTCTTGCAGCGGGCCCGCCGGGTGACGACGCGGCAGGGGCGCCGGCTGCCCGCGCTGGCCCTGACCGCGTATGGGCGATCGGAGGACCGGGTCCGGGCTCTGGCGGCCGGCTTCAACCTGCACCTGGGCAAGCCGGTCGACCCGGCGGAGCTGGTGCTGGCGGTGGCGAGTCTGGGCGGCCGCACGGAGTAGCTCTTGAAATGCGCCAGAGAGGGCCTGTGAGCCGGGTTCTGTCTGACCGCCCCGGTTCCCCGTGACGGCGAGATGATCATTTCTCTAGGACGCCGGTTACCCGACGCCTCAAGCGGCCATACCCGAGAGCACCACGCGGGCCGCGCTTCACCTGCTCTCGCGAGCAGGATCGCTCTCCTATTTGGCCTTGCTCCGGGTGGGGTTTACCGAGCCGACCCGGTCACCCGGGCCGCTGGTGAGCTCTTACCTCACCGTTTCACCCTTACCGTCCGTGAGGGCGGCGGTTTGCTTTCTGTGGCACTGTCCATGGGGTTGCCCCCCCTGGCCGTTAGCCAGCACCCTGCCCTGCGGAGCCCGGACTTTCCTCCCGCACGGGAATGCCGTGCCGGCGATCATCCAGCCTTCTCTGGCGCAATCAAAGAGCGTGTGTCGCCGCCTCGAAGTATAGCCCGTCAGGGCTCGCGGCGCTTGGTCGCCTTCTGCTGCGCCCGGCGGTCGAGCTCCCAGTAGCGCCGGTCGCGGTCTTTCAGGATCTCCTCCGAGGTGCGCAGCGGCGCCGTCGAGGGCTGCTCCACGCCCAGCGCGTGGCCGATCTCGTCGACCACGTCCTGGTCGGGGGTGGGCGCGCTGCCGCCGACCGCCTCTTCTCCGGAGCTCTGCGCCCGCTGCCAGTCCGCGTCGAGGTCGCCGGCGCTCACCGCGGGCCCGGTCTCGTGGTGCTCGATCACTTCGCGCAGCAGGCCGACCATTCGCCCTTGATCCTCCGCGCCCGCGCGGCCGCGGCGGGTGGCCGTCGTCCGCTTCCGCCCGCGGCTGTTGGCGCGCCGGGCCGGGGACGCCCGGCTCTTCTTCTTCGCGATCGTCTTCTTCGTCTCCTTCTTCGTCGCCTTCCTCCGGCTCCGCGTCGGCTTCGGCTTGCGCTTGCTCATCGTTCACCTCCCCCGGGTCCTCGCTGCTGCGCCCTATCATACGCCGTGATTTGACGCTCCTCCGGCCGTCTGCTAGGGTGGCCCGCGAATCGCTTCTCCACGTTCCCTCTCGAACGACGACGTCTCGGGGAGGTCGGCCATGGCGCAGGAAGCGCACGATCGGGAAGCCGGCACCGCGATGTCGCGGCGCGTGATGCTCCGCAGCGTGGGTGCGGCGATGGGCGCCGCGGTGCTCGCGCCGCGTCTCGCGGGCGCCCAGACGCCGCCCGGCGGGCCGGCGGCGCCACCGAGCACGGTCACGAGCCCGCCACGCGACTTCAGCTCGCGCGGGGCGCCCACCACCTACTTCACCGATCCCGACGTGCTCACGGTCGAGCCCGCGTTCAACGGCCTCCGGCAGCCGAATGCCCCGATCCAGCGGCTGTGGACCGGCGCACTCTGGTCGGAAGGCCCGGCGTGGAGCGCGCAGGGCCGCTATCTCGTGTGGAGCGATATCCCGAACAACCGCCAGCTCCGCTGGATCGAGGACAACGGCCGCGTCAGCGTGTTCCGCGCGCCGTCGAACAACAGCAACGGCAACACGTTCGACTTCCAGGGGCGCCAGCTCTCCTGCGAGCATCTCACCCGACGCGTGGTGCGCTACGAGCTGGACGGCTCGGCGACGATCATCGCGTCCACGTTCAACGGCAAGCGGCTCAACTCGCCCAACGACGTCGTGCCGCACCCGGACGGCAGCTACTGGTTCACCGATCCGCCCTACGGTGCCCAGCTCTACGAGGGGACGGTGGACGCGCCGGGCGGGCCGGCCAATCCGGGCGGGCGGGTCAACCCGCGCCTCGGGCAGCCGCCCGAGATCGGCAGCTACAAGCGCGAGCTGCCCACCGCGGTGTACCGGGTGGACAAGAGCGGCACGCTCACCCAGGTGGCGGGTGAGGACCTCGTGCCGGACCCCAACGGGCTCTGCTTCTCGCCGGACTTCAAGAAGCTCTACGTCGTCAGCACCGGCCGCGGGCCCGGTGACACGCATGCGGGCGGCAAGGGCGAGATGTACGTCTACGACGTGGGCGCGGACAACAAGCTCGCCAACGGCAAGCTCTTCTCCAGCTTCATGGTGGACGGCATCAAGTGCGGCCCCGACGGCGTGCGCGCCGACGTGCAGGGTAACCTCTGGTGCTCGAGCAACGCGGGCCGCAACGTGGGCTACAGCGGGGTGACGGTGTGGACGCCGCAGGGCCAGCTCATCGGCCGGATCCGCCTACCCGAGATCTGCGGCAACGTCTGCTTCGGCGGCCCCAAGCGCAACCGCCTGTTCATGGCCGCCAGCCAGTCCCTCTACGCCCTCTACACCCAGACCCAGGGCGCCGCGCCCGGCTAAATCCGGGGTCAGGTCTTGGTTCAAGACCTGACCCCATCTTCGACATGAAGCTCGGGATCTATCTCAACGCGCAGCATCCGGTGGCTGATGATCCGGCGCGGCGGTTCGCCGAGACGGTGGAGCAGGCGCGGCTCATCCACTCGCTCGGGTTCGACTCGATCTGGGGTGGGGAGCACCATGCCACGCCGGGGTTTCACTATTTTCCGCTGCTACCGATGTTGCAGCGGCTGGCCGCGGAGGCGCCCGGGCTCACCCTTGGGACCAATCTCGTGCTGTTGCCGCTGCACAACCCGGTGGAGATCGCGGAGGTCGGCGCATTCCTCGACGTGATCACCGGCGGGCGCTTCATGCTGGGCGTGGGGCTCGGCTACCGCCCGGAGGAGTTCGCGATCTTCGGGGTGCCGATGACGGAGCGGGTGAGCCGGATCACCGAGGGCGTCGAGATCATACGGCGGCTCTGGACCGAGGACAAGGTCGCGCACCGCGGCCGGCACTGGAGCTTCGAGGACGTCACGATCCGTCCGCGCCCGGTCCAGCGGCCGCGGCCCCCCATCCTGGTGGGCTCGCAGGTGCCCGCCGGCATCGCGCGCGCCGCCCGTATCGCCGACGGCTGGCTCGTGGTCCCGGTACCGCGCGTGGACGAGTTCGCGGCGCAGGCGAAGGCCTTCACCGCGGCCCGCGCCGGGCAGGGCCTGACCGCGGATGCCCCGATCTGCCGGCTGCTCGAGGTGGTGTGCGCGCCCGACGAGGACATCGCGATCCGGCGCGCCGCGCCCTACCTGCTGGAGAAGTACGCGGCCTATCTCTCCTGGGGCCTCGAGGGCGTCACCCTCGATCCCTCCGCCGGACCCGGGGAGCAGCTCCGCCGCCTGGCGGCCGACCGCTTCGCCATCGGCTCGCCCGCCCAGGTGACCGAGATGCTGCTCGCCCAGCACGCGGCCGGCGCCACGCATCTCACCATGCGCGTGGGCTGGCCCGGCATGCCCCAGGCGGATGTCCTGGCCGGCATCGAGCTGCTGGGGAGCGAGGTCCTGCCCGAGGTCCGCCGCCGGATCGGCCGGGGTCGGGACTCGCGTTCCGACACTGGATAGACGAAATGTCGTGTTTCAAGACCTGACCCCAGGAGAGAGCGATGCGAGTCCCCGCCGACCGGATCCAGAAGCAGCTCGAGAGCGTGTTCACCGCCTGGGGCATGTCGGCCGCCCACGCCGCCACCACCGCGGAGATGATGGTGGAGACCGACCTGCGCGGGGTGGACTCGCACGGTATCTCGATGCTGCCGACCTACGACAAGGAGTTCCGCGCCGGGCGGCTCAACATGCGCCCGCAGTGGAAGACGGTGCGCGACCTGCCGTCGATCGCCCGGATCGACGCGGACCGCTCGCTCGGCCATCCGGTGTCCGTGCACGCGATGAACCTGGCGGTGGACAAGTGCCTCGGCACCGGGGTGGCGGCGGTCGCCGTGTTCAACTCGCACCACTTCGGCGCGGCGGGCTGCTACGCGAAGATCGCGGCCGACCGCGGGGTGATCGGCATGGTCACCTCGGCCACCCGCGGGGTCACGCTGGTGCCCACCTTCGCGGCGGAGCCCATCATGGGGACGAACCCGCTCGCCTTCGCGGCGCCCGCCAGAAGGAACGCGTCGTTCCAGCTCGACATGGCCACGACCACCGTCGCGGCGGGGAAGGTGAAGGTCCACAAGCTCAACCACAAGCCGGTGCCGTCCGGCTGGGTGGTTGACGGCGACGGCCGGCCGGTGACCGACGAGACGACGGCCTTCCAGCACGTCTTCGAGCGCCAGGACGGGGGCATCACGCCGCTCGGCGGGAGCCGTGAGCTGGGCGGCCACAAGGGCTACGGCCTGGCGGTGCTGGTGCACATCCTGGGCGGCACGCTCGCGGGCGCGTCCTTCTCGCCGCTGCGCAACAAGACGCAGCGCGACTCCGATCCGCACAATATCGGCCACTTCTTCATGGCCATCGATCCGGCCGCCTTCCGCGACGCGGGCGACTTCGAGCGCGACCTGGACGACGTGATCGACGTGCTGCACGGAGCCAGGCGCGTGGAGCCGGATCAGCCGGTGATGGTGGCGGGCGACCCCGAGCGGCTCACGCGCGCGGAGCGCCTCGAGCAGGGCGTGCCGGTCCCCGACGACTTGATGACCCAGCTCCGCGCCGTCGCCGCGGCCGCCGGCGTCCCCTTCGTTCTCGCCTGAGCTGGGCCCTTCCCCTCTACCGCCCACCACCCCTCACCCTCTCACCCCTCACCCTCTCACCCCTCTCCCTCTCACCCCTCACCCTCTCACCCCTCTCCCTGCCCTCTCCCCAGAGGGGAGAGGGAACGGGACAGTGCGGCCAGAGGGGAGAGCGCACGGGCAGCCCAGCCAGAACCCTCTCCCCTCTGGGGAGAGGGCAGGGTGAGGGGGCTGGAGGGTGGGGGCATCACCCGCGCCCGCGCCGGCGGGCTCGAGGGCGACGGCGCTCGAGCGCTTCGCCCCAGCTCGCGAGGAACGCGGTGACGAAGGCGTGCTCGCGCGCCGGCTCGACCGCGAGCGGCCCGAGGGCGAGCGCCACCGCGAGCGCCACGTGGTAGCCCTCCGAGCGAGACGCCACCGCGCGGCGGTAGGCCGGATGAGCCTCGTTCACCCACACGGTCGCGTCGATGAGCCGGGCCAGCTCGCCGTCGTCCGGCCGCGCCGCGAACTGAATGCTCAGGCCGTACCGCCCCGGGCGGCACCCGCGGCCGTCGCCGCTCGAATCGCGCGCGCCCATGTCGGGGAGCGTCGGAACCGGGGACGCCGGCGTGCCGCCGCTCGGCTCGTCTCCCGAGCTCGACGTGCTGGAGGCTTCCGGCACGGCCGGCGACGGGCCGGCGACGAGGTCTGGCGCCGGCTGCCCCTCGGAGGTGCCGATCAGGGTGGACGCCGCGCCGGCCGCGGGCGCCGCGCCTCCTCCCCCATCGACCGGCAGTGTGCGTTGCCCCCCGCGGCGCCGCTCGACCAGCGATGCCAGGAGCGGAAAGTCGTCCGCCAGGTCCACCAGCACCGTCTCGAGATCGCGCTCCACCGGCCGGGCGGCGCGTCGCCGGCCCCGATCGGCCTCGGCCGGCGCGTCGCCCCACTCCGCGAGCTGCGCGCCCACCCCCTCCTGGATGGCCTTGCGGTAGGCGAGGTAGAGAGCGCCGCGGGGACCCGAGCGCACGAAGTCACCCTTGTTCAGGGTGAGGCACTCGGCCAGGGCCGGCGCCTCGATGAGGCCGCCGATGCGGTCGCCCGCCGCGGGCGTCACGCCCAGCCAGTCCCAGCCGCTCTTGATCACCTTCCCGAACGTGCTGACCGCCAGCCCGCGCCGCTCCTCGGCCAGCGGCGCGCCGTCGCGCACCAGGTAGCCGACCGCGGACGCCTTGCGCTTGCGGGCCATGCGCACCGCCAGCGGCGCCCGTGGCTCGGCCGGCCAGGGCTCCGGCGCCAGCGAGCGGCCGTTGACGACGAATCGAACCCCGCTCGGGTAGTGGGCGGCCAGCATCTCGCGGAAGAACGGATCCAGCAGCGTCTGGAAGTGCCGCCGCAGCGAGGCCTCGATGAAGCCGACATCGAGGAGCGGCGCCAGCGGGTTCTCCAGGGTGAGGCGCACCGCCGTCCCGCGAGCCTCCACGAGCCCGGGCGGCGGCACCCAGCGCCACGGAGCGCGCTGCCGCCCCCCGAGCGCCCACGACGTGGCCGCGTGCTTGCCGCCGCGCCGGGTCTCGGTGACGACCTCGCGGCTCACCAGGAGCGCGAGCTTGATGCCGACGCCCGCGAATCCGATGCCCTGGCCGCGCGTCTTCGAGCTGGTCGCGAGATCGTGGTAGCGGGCCAGCTCGCGGCGGCGCATGCCGAGGCCGTCGTCGATGAGCGTGAAGGTGCCGGCGGCCGGATCGGTCAGGATCGAGATCGTGCCCGCGCCCGAATCGAGGGCATTGGCGACGATCTCGGTGAGGATCGTCTCGTCCGTCGGGCCGGGGTAGGCATCGCGGAGGTCCTCGAGGAGGCGCAGCAGGTCGACCCGGGTCTCGCCCATCGGCGATCAGCGCACGCGCCCGGGAGGTGGCTCCGTCGCGCCCTTCACGGGAGGCCGGGCTCGAGCGCTCCCTCGCGCACTCAGCCCAGCGCCTTCCGCAGGGCCCCCGTCAGCTCGTCGAGCAGCAGCCGCGACTGGTCGAGGATGCGCGTCATCCGGACGAAGCCGTGGAACATGCCGGGGTACTGCGTCAGCGTCACCGATACGCCCGCCTCGCGGAGGCGCTTCGCGTAGGCCTCACCCTCGTCGCGCAGCGGATCGCAGCCCGCGGTGATCACCAGCGCGGGCGGGAGATCGGCCAGGCTCTTGGCCAGCAGCGGCGAGGCGTTCGGCTCGCGGCCCTGCTCCTCGCGCGCCAGGTAGTGGCGCCAGAACCAGCGCATGTCCTCGGTGGTCAGCAGGTAGCCGGTGGCGTTGTCGCGGTAGGACGGGGTGCTGAAGTCGTGGTTCGTGACCGGGTAGATCAGGAGCTGCAGCGCGAGCCGGGGCCCCCGCCGATCACGCGCCAGCAGTGTCATCACCGCCGCGAGGTTGCCGCCCGCGCTGTCGCCGCCCACCGCCATCCGGGCCGGATCGAGCCCGAGGCGCGCGCCGTTGGCCGCCACCCACTGGAGTCCGGCGTAGGAGTCGTCCACCGGCGTCGGGTACTTGAACTCCGGCGCGAGCCGGTAGTCCACCGCCGCGACCGCGCAGCCGGCCGCGTTGACGAGGGACCGGCAGATCCCGTCGTGGGTGTAGAGATCGCCGATCACCCAGCCGCCGCCGTGGTAGAAGACCAGGACCGGATGCGGCCCGTGGCCGGCGGGGCTGTAGACCCGCACCGTGATCTCGCCGCCCGTCACCGGCACCCGGTGGTCCGCGACGGCGGGCACGTCCTCGACCGGACCGAGCCCGGCGGTGCGGGTGCGCATGGCCTCGCGCGCCTCGTCGGGGGTCGACTGCGGGATCGGCTTGAGGTTCAGCGCGGCGATCGTGTCCACGACCTGCTGGGCCTGCGGATCGAGCGGCATGGCGTGTCCTCCCGGGGCGATTCGGGTGATGCGGCGACAGTAGAGAATCCCGCCCGTGTCGTCAAGGCGTGCGTCAGGCGGCGGGGGGGCCGGCGCTCAGGAGGCGACGCTGCAGCGGAGCGGAGTCGACTGGGAGCCGACGAACGCGATGAAGACGACGAGGGCCAGGGCCCGGACGCTACGCTCCCAGCCCCCCACCCGCGCGGCCTAGCCCGGACTATTCATGAGCGGGGAACGCGCGAGGCGGACGGGGCCTGTCGCCGCGGGCGCCTCCCGGGCGACCGGCTCCGTCGATTCACCAGATTCGCGGTTGTTCGAGCGGCGCACCGGACTCGGGGGCCCCACGCAGCACCGCTCGCCCGGGAGTCGCCCGCGGCGCCACCCGTCCGGTCTCGATCGAGCCCGCTCATGAATGGTCCGGGCCAGGTGGTGCCGCTGGCGGTCACGTCGGGAGGCCGAAGAGCGAGGACATGCGGGTCGCGTCGGTCATGGCCGCCATCGCCTCGTCCGGGGGTCGGCGCGTGAAGCGGGCGGCCGCGTCGAGCACGCGCGGCAGCAGGGTGAGGTCGCCCGCGGTGTTCAGGAAGACGTCGGGCCGACCCATCACCCAGTGCACCGCCCGGTCGATGTCCTCCTGCCCCTCCAGCGGCTGGTACCACGTGGCGTGGCTCTGGTCGGCGGTGGCCCACGGTCCGCGCGCGATGCCCTTGATGGTCTGGACGGCCACGTTGCGCTCCCGGCAGATGGCGGTGACCTCGCTGAACGCCTCGCGGTAGCGGTCGTTCTGGACCATGAAGAAGTTGTAGGGCAGCAGGATCGAGTCGAAGTCGAAGCGGGCGAGGCTCCGGCGGTGCATGGCCGGGATGCTCCAGCCGTGGCCGGTGACGCCGATGTGGCGCGCGAGCCCCTGCGCCCGCGCCTCCACCAGCGCCTCGAGTGCGCCGTCCGGCCCCATCACCCGGTCCCAGTCGTCGGGATGGCCGAGGGAGTGGATCTGGATGAGATCCACGGAGTCCACGCGCAGGCGCTCGAGCGAGCGGTGGAGATCCTCGCGCGCGGCGCGGCCTCCGCGAGACCCGGTCTTGGTGGCCAGGAAGAAGTCCTGCCGGTGCCTGGCCATCCACGCCCCGATGCGCAGCTCGGAATCGCCGTAGCGCGCAGCGGTGTCGATGTGGTTCACCCCGTGAGTGAGGAGCACCTCGAGCGCCCGATCGGCCTCGTCCTGGCCGACGCGCGCCAGCGCGGCGGCCCCGAAGATGGTCACGGTGCTCCGATGCCCGGTCCGTCCGAACGGCCGTCGCTCGATCATGAGGGCCTCCTTCCGTCACCCTCTCCCCTCGGGGGAGAGGCCGGGGTGAGGGGATTCATCGCCGCCCGGGCCAGCGGCCGGTGGCGCGCAGCAGCTCGAACACGCGCGCCGCGGTAACCGGGGGCCGGTCGATCTCGATCCCGTAGTCGGCGAGCGCGTCCTCGACCGCGTTGGCCACCGCGGCGGCGGGGGAGATGACGCCGCTCTCGCCCACGCCCTTGATGCCGAGCGGATTGATCGGAGAGGGGAAGTCCATGTGGACGACTTCGAGCGGCGGCATCTCGTCGGCGCGCGGCAGCGGGTAGTCCATGAGCGTGCCGGTGAGGAGCTGGCCCGCCTCGTCGTGGATCAGCGCCTCGCCCAGCGCGCTGCCGAGGCCCTGGGCGATGCCCCCGTGGAGCTGGCCTTCCACGATCACCGGGTTGATCGGCCGCCCGCAGTCGTGCATGGCCGCCAGCTTGAGCAGCCGGATGCCGCACGCCTCCAGATCCACCTCGGCGACGACGCCCTGCACGCCGAAGGCCCACGTGACGGTGTCGGGATAGAAGAAGGCGCAGGCGCCGAGCCCGGGGCCTCCCGCGGCGGCCACCGCGCGGCTCCGCACCGCGGCGCGCGCCACCTGGCCCAGGGGCACGCTCTTGGCGGGCACGCCCTTGACGTGCACGCGGCCGGCGGCCAGCACGACGTCCTCGGGCGCGCACTCGAAGAGCTCGGCGCCGACCAGGCGCGCCTTGTGCGCGACCTGCGCGGCGGTGCGCTGCACCGCGGGGCCGCTCACTGCGGCCACCCGGCTCGCGATCGTGCCCATGCCGTAGCCGACCAGGTTCGTGTCGCCGCCCACCACCACCACCGACTCGAGCGGCACCGCCAGCTCGTCGGCCGCGATCTGGGCCAGCGTGGTCTCGTGCCCCTGGCCCTGGGCGCAGACGCCCAGGTGCACGAAGACGGTGCCGTCGGGATCCACGCGGATGTCCGCGCCCTCGAAGGGCCCGATGCCGGTGCCCTCGACGTAGGCGCAGAGCCCGAGACCGATGGGCCGATCGCTCCCGCGCCGCCGGGCCTGCTCGGCCCGCCAGCCCGTGTAGTCGAGCGCGGCGAGGAGCCGGTCGAAGGCCGCCGGGTAGTCGGCCGGGTCGTAGGTGATCGGCGCGCCGTCGCGGTAGGTGAGGCCGGTGGGGCTCGGCATCTCGTCGCGGCGGATCAGGTTCAGCCGGCGCAGGTCGGCGGGGTCCATGCCGATGCGCCGCGCCGCGCGGTCCAGCAGCCGATCCAGCACGAAGGCGGCCTCGGGCCGGCCGGCGCCGCGATAGGCGGCGGCGAAGGTCTTGTGGGTGAGGATGTTCCGGCCGACCGCGCGGTAGTTCGGTACGCGGTAGGGGCCGGGCAGGTGATTGATGGTGTTCAGCGTGATCGCCTCGCCGAGCGTGGGCGAGGCGCCGTGATCGCGGGTGAACGCGGTGTCGATGGCCACGATGCGGCCGTCGCGCTGGAGCCCGATGCGCGCCTCGTGGAGCTGGTCGCGGTCCCCGGCCGCCGTGAGGCAGTGCTCGCGGCGCGTCTCGGCCCACTTCACCGGCCGCCCGAGGCGCCGGGCCAGCACCGGCACCAGGATCTCCTCGGGGTAGACGTGCCCCTTCACCCCGAAGCCGCCGCCCACGTCCGGCACGAGCACGCGGATGCGCTCCTCCTGCAGGCCCACCACCGGGGCGATGCCGCTCCGCACCGCGAAGGGCACCTGGGTGGACGTCCACACCGTGAGGCCGCCGCCGATCGGATCGGGCGCAGCCAGCACGCCGCGCGTCTCGAGCGGCATCCCGGCCACCCGCGGATAGGCCAGGCGCGCGGACACGACCACCTCCGCGCCGGCCAGCGCGTGCTCGGCATCGCCCTTGGCGCCGGTGGTCACCGACACCAGGTTGTCCGGCCACGCCTCGTTGACGCGCGGGGCGCCCGGCGCGACGGCCGCGGCCGGCGACAGCGCGGCAGGCAGCGGCTCGTAGGCCACCGCGACGCACTCGGCGCCGTCGGCCGCGACGTAGGGATCGTCCGCGACCACGGCCGCGACGATCTCGCCCACATGGCGCGCCCGCGCGCCCGCCATGACCGGGTGGACGTACGGCCGGCTCGTCGGCTCGGGCACGAGCGCGGGCACGTTCGCGGCGGCCAGCTCCGGCAGATCGTCGAGCGTCCACACCGCGGTCACGCCGGCCAGCGCCCGGGCGGCCCGCGTGTCGACCGACACCACGCGGGCGTGGGCGTGCGGACTGCGCACCAGGGCCACGTGAAGCAGGCCCGGCACCCGCACGTCGTCGAGGTAGCGGCCGTGGCCCGTGACGAAGCGGCCGTCTTCCTTCCGCTTCGGGGAGGCGCCGACCAGCACGTGGGAGCGGGGACCGGGACGCTAGCCGCGGGAGCCCGCGGCGCGGAGGTGCTCGTCGCGACGGGACTGCAGCGCGCCGTCCGTGTACGTCATCAGCTCGGGCGTGGCCTTGCCGAGCATCACCTGGAGATACGCGGGCTCGAGTCCCACGTTGGTGAAGCCGTGGACGACGTCGGCCGGGCAGGAGACGCAGTCCCACGGGCCCAGGACCGTCTCGGCGCGGTTCCCGGCGCCGTCCTCGATGAAGACCAGCACCTTGCCCTCGAGGACGAAGAAGACCTCCTCGACCTCGTGGGTGTGCGGGGCATTGCCCTGGCCGGGCGGCACGAACATCACCGAAAGCGTGAAGTGCTGGGCCGGGATGACCGAGGCGTCGGCCTTGCCGGAGGCGCCGGAGCCGATGAAGCGATGCTGCGCGCGCTTGAAGCCCTCGACGCGCGCGTCGGCGAAGGCGTCCCAGTCGGCGCGGCGATCGGTGAAGCGGGCCACGTGGGTGCGGAGCAGATCGTCGAGTGTCTGGGCCATGTCGGTTGTTCCTCCCGGGGGCCCCAGTCTAGTCGCTGGGCATCGGAGCCGCAAGGCGAGTGCTCGCCACGCGATCGAGGAGTCCCCACGCGCCTTGCGTCGCCGCGGCCCTTCCGCTACGATCCGCGGCACGCGACGGGGCCGTCGAGGCCCGCCGCCAGGAGGCCCTCATGGGCAAGATCGTCTTCGCCGGCGCCATGTCCCACGTCCTCGATCCCGACTACTACCAGCGCGCCTGCGGCGACGACGGCCGGCGGAAGGTCACCGCGTGCATGGCCGAGATCGCCCGGATGGGCGAGCGGTTCACCGCGACCCGGCCCGACGCGCTCATCGTAGTGGCCGACGATCACCTGAACGCGTTCTCGTTCAACGCGGTGCCCGCGCTCTGCGTGCGCATCGGCCGCACGGTGCCGCGCATGAAGCAGGACCACGCCGAGGCCTTCGACGCGGTGCTCGAGCACATGCCGGACGAGTACCCGCTGCACGAGGACCTGGCCAACCAGATCCTCGAGAAGGGGGTCGCCGCGGGATTTGACCTGGCCATGTCCTGGGAGGCGCCGGTGGACCACGCCTTCCTGAGCCCGGTGAACACCATGCACGGCACGCGGCCCATCCCGCCGCTGGTGCCGATCTGGGTGAACTCGTTCGTGGCGCCGCAGCCCACTCCGAAGCGCTGCTTCGACTTCGGCCGTCATATCGCCAGGGTGATCGCGAATGGACCCTGGAAGGTAGGGATCATCGCCACCGGGGGGCTCTCGCACTTTCCCGAGCTGTCGCTGCCGCGGGTCGGCGAGACCGACACCGTCTTCGACCGCAAGCTGATCCACTGGATGGAGGCAGGCGAGCACGAGCCGCTGCGCAACCTCGGGGTGGACGAGTTGCACAAGACGGGCGAGCACGAGTTCCTGAACTGGATGGTGCTGCTGGGGGCGGTGACACCGGCGCGCGCCCAGGTGCGCTACTTCGGCGAGCTGCCGCGGATCAACCTGGCCGCGGTCGAGTGGAGCCTCTCGTGAGCCGCTACGCGGTCAACAGCCTGCTGTACCGGCTCAAGAAGGACCAGGCCTTCCGGGCGCGCTTCGAGGCCGACGCGCGCGCGGCCCTGGCCGGGCTCGATCTCACGGACGCCGAGCGCGCCGCCTTCCTGGCCCGCGACATGCGGAAGATCAACGAGCTGGGCGGCTACCTGCACCTCGTGATGTCGGTCCCCGGCCTCGCGACCCACTGAGCCGGCGCCATGAAGCTCGTGCGGTGGGGCCGGGCCGGCGCGGAGAAGCCGGGGCTGATCGACGGGGAGGGGCGCCTGCGAGATCTCTCCCGGGCGATCCGGGACATCACCCCGGAGGCGCTCACCCCCGCCGGGCTCGATCGCCTGCGTGGGGTGAAGGCGGATCGGCTCCCCGTGGTCAAGGGCAAGCCGCGGCTCGGCTGCCCGCTGGCCGGCATCGGCAAGATCGTCTGCATCGGCCTCAACTACACCGATCACGCGGAAGAGGTGGGGATGGCGCTGCCGAAGGAGCCCACGCTCTTCATCAAGGCCAACAGCGCGATCAGCGGGCCGGCGGATCCGATCGCGCGCCCGCGGGGGGCGGTGAAGCTCGACTACGAGGTGGAGCTGGTGGCGGTGATCGGCCGCGCCGCGCGCGGCGTGGACGAGGGCCGCGCGCTGCGGCACGTGGCGGCCTACTGCCTGATGAACGACGTCTCCGAGCGCGCGTTCCAGATGGAGCACGGGGGCGGGACCACCAAGGGCAAGAGCGGCGACACCTTCGCGCCCATCGGGCCGTGGCTGGTCACCGCGGACGAGATCGCCGACCCGCAGGCGCTCGGGCTCTGGACCACCGTCAACGGCGAGCGGCGCCAGCAGGGCAGCACCCGGGACATGGTCTTCCCGGTGCGCCAGCTCGTGTCGTACGTGAGCCGCTTCATGTCGCTCCAGCCCGGCGACCTGCTCTCGACCGGCACGCCGGCGGGGGTGGGCCACGGGGCCCGGCCGCCGCGCTACCTGGACGACGGCGACGTGGTCGCCATGGGGATCGACGGCCTCGGGACCCAGCAGCACCGGGTGGTCGCCCCGCGCGCGTGATCCTCGTCGAGCACGAGCACACCGGGAGGCCGGCCGCGCCCACGTGCCCGGGATGCGGGCGCTGGGGTGGGTGGCCGGTTACAGGATGAAGCCGGGGAACCCCTTGCGGGCCAGCGTGTCGCGGGCCGACTCGGCCTGCTCGCGCGAGGCGTAATCGCCGACCCGCACCACCCACGGGACCCGGGCCGCCTCGATCCGCCGCACGGCCGCGGGATAGCCATCGCGCTTCACGCGCTGGGCCAGCCGCGCCGCCTGCCTGGCGTTCTTGAAGGCCGCGATCTGGACCGTGAACGTCCGCTTCGTGTCCTTCGCGACGACGGGCGAGGCCGGCCCCGTCTTCTTCACCTCCGCGGGCGGCGTGGGCTTCGTCTCCTTCGTGACTGCGGCCTTCGGGGGGCTGACCGGCGGCGCAGTGGCGGGCAGCGCCGCGACCGCCGGTACGTCCGGCGGCCCCGTCTCGTCGACGGCGGCGCCCGAGGGCTTCGCGGTCACGGTGGAGATGATCGACTCCGGCGTCGTGTCCCGCCGGGCCTGCGGCGGCGAAGCGATGTCGTACCAGCCGAGCCACTGCGGGATCGCGAAGACCAGCACGAAGGTGACGGCGGCGGCCGTGATCCCGATCCACATGCCGCGGAACGGTGAGTCCGACGGCTCTTCCATCTCCTCGTCCGCCTCGTCGTCGAGCCACGCGGGCTCGTCGAGGGCGGGGAATTTCATCTGCGCGTCGGGCTCGCGTGCGTGTTCACCTTCGCGCGGCAGGTCACGCTCGTCGTGTTCGTCGTAGTCGCGTCGGGTCTCGTGATCAGTCAGCATAGTCTCCGTTTAGCATGGCCCCCGCCACCCTCCGTCAAGAATAAATGCCCATCTGGGGTGACGCTCCGCGGCAGTGAAGAAATCTCCCACTCCCCAGCGGGGCGAGGGCACGGCAAGCGCCTTGACTCGGCGCGTGGGCCGACGTAGCGTTCACCCGTTTCCGACGGGGCGAACCCCGGGAGGAGGTCATCCATGGACACCAATGGTCACAGCGGAGCCGCGGCCCCATCCGGGCCGGCCTCGGCCAGCCGATCATCGACGCCGATGGCCACCGGCTCGAGGTCGGCCAGGTGCTGAGCGAGCAGCTCCGCCGCACCGGCGACGACGACGGGCCGGACATGGGCGAGGTGTTGCCGGAGTCGGCCCCGCTCGCCGAGGCCCCGTCGGGCGTGGGGCGGTAGCGCGTGCGCCTCGCGGACCGGGTGGCCCTGGTGACGGGCGCGGGCTCCGGGATCGGCCGGGCCATCGCGCTGCGCTTCGCCCGGGAGGGGGCGCGGGTGATCGTCAACGACGTCGAGCAAGAGAAGGCCCAGCAGACGGTGGACGCGATCGCGTCGGGGAGCGAGGCGGCGCGGGGGCGCGCGGTCGCCGCCGACGTGGCCGACTCCGGGCAGGTGAAGCGGATGTTCGCGGAGGTGGACCGCGAGTTCGGCGCGCTCGACATCCTGGTCAACAACGCGGGGGTCGCGGAAGGGGCGCCCGGCGATCGGGACCGGATCCGCGCGCGGTCGGAGGCGCGCATCGCCGAGCTCATGGGGGGCGGGCCGGTGAGCACCCACTGGGACCTCACCCAGGACATGACCGACGAGGCCTGGCACCGGATGATCGGCGTGCACCTCAACGGCACCTTCTTCTGCACGCGCGAGGCCCTGCGCCTGATGGCCCGGCGCAACCGGGGGGCGATCATCAACATGTCGAGCGTGGCCGCGCTGATGGGCCTCGAGGCGTCTCCACACTACAGCGCGGCCAAGGGCGGGATCCTGGCCTTCACGCGCGCGGTCTCGCGCGAGGTGGCCTCGCGCGGGATCCGGGTGAACGCGATCTGCCCGGGCTACATCGACACGCCGATGACCCGGCCCATGTCACCGGTGATGCAGCGGCTGATCGTCGCGCGCACCCCCCTCGGCCGCTGGGGCGAGCCGGAAGAGATCGCGGCCACCGCCGCCTTCCTGGCCTCCGACGACGCCTCTTACTTCACCGGCCAGTGGCTCTCCCCCAACGGCGGCCTCTTCATCGGCTGATCGGGGGTCAGGTCTTACATTCCGACATTTCCACGTGCGGCGCGTCTCCGGCTGGGGGGAAGAATGTCGGAATGTAAGACCTGACCCCGGGCTAGCTAGCAGGGGATGGCGGAGCGGGCGAGGGCGTCGGCGCGGTCGTTGAGGGGGTCGCCGCTGTGGCCGGCGACCTTGTGCCAGGAGACGTCGTGCTGCTCGGCGAGGGCGATCAGGGGCTCCCAGAGGTCGCGGTTGTCCACCGGCTTCCTCTGCGCGTTGACCCAGCCGTTCTTCCGCCAGCGCTCGTACCACTTGTCGCGGAAGCAGTTGATCACGTACGCGCTGTCGCTGTAGATCGCGACGCGCCGGCGGCCCGCGAGCGCGCGGAGGCCTTCCAGCGGCGCCGTCAGCTCCATGCGCTGGTTGGTGGTGGGGTTCTCGCCGCCCGAGAGCTCGAGCTCCCGGCCCTCCTCGATGAGGATGGCACCCCAGCCGCCGGGTCCGGGATTGCCCGAGCAGGCGCCGTCCGTGTACATGACGATCGGGGGTTGCGCCATCGCGGGCCCCTCACCCGTGCCCTCTCCCCTGAGGGGAGCGGGAGCTGGGACACCCCTCGCCCCCGCATGGGGAGAGGGTAGGGTGACGGGGCGAGGGTGGGGTGACGGGGATCTCTACGACGGCCAGTAGAGGTAACGGCCGCAGGACTCGCAGGGGATGAGCGAGGCCTGCGCGCGGAGCTCCTGCAGGCGCTGGGGCGTGATGGTCATGCGGCAGGCCCCGCAGAAGTTCGGCTTGCTCACCGGCACGAGCGCCACCCCGCCGCGGGCGCGCAGGATCCGATCATAGTCGGCCAGGATGGGCCCGGGGAGCTGGCCCGCCAGCTCCTTGCGCTCGGTGCGCACCCCGGCCAGCTCGGCCTCGACCACGCGGAGCTGTTCCTTCGCGGTGGCTTCCTGGCCCCGGCCCTCCGCCTCGCGCTGCTTGAAGCGCGCCTCGGCCTCGCGGATGTCACCGGTCAGGCGCTCCTGGGCCTCCATGAGGACCAGGACCTCTTCCTCCATCTTGGCCTTCTCCTGCTTGATGTCCTCGATCTCGGTCAGGACTGCGGAGTATTCCTTGTTGGTCTTGACCTCGTAAAGGCGGGCTTCGTTCTTGGCGCGCTTGGCCTGGACGACCTCCAGGTCCTTTTCCTTCGCGCGCTGGTCCTTGCGGGCGACGTCGAGCCGGGCCTTGGCCTGCTCGACCTGCTTCCTGGCTTCCTCGACCCCGGCGTGGATGGCGGCGATCTCCTTCGGGAGCCGCGCGGCGTCCGCCTCCAGGGCGGCGATGCGCGAGTCGATCGCCTGCAAACTGATCAGTGTCTGGAGCTTCTGGTCCACTATCTCCCTACTCGCGTTCGGCAAAACATCTGAGTATCCGCTCGGCTCGCCCTGCTACGGCTCGATTCTCTATATTCGCTCGGCTCGCCTGCGGCTCACCTCGCCCTGCTATGCCCTGCCACGGCAAGGTTTTGGTGGGCCCACTTGGACTCGAACCAAGACCGGACCGGTTATGAGCCGGGGGCTCTGCCAATTGAGCTATGGGCCCGGCGGCCATCATACCACCTGCGGCCCCTCACCCTGCCCTCTCCCCTCGGGGGAGAGGGAGAAGTGTCGCCTCACGACTCGAGGAAGCTCCGCAGCTTCTTGGACCGCGAAGGATGCCGCAGCTTGCGCAGGGCCTTGGCCTCGATCTGGCGGATGCGCTCGCGGGTGACCGCGAAGTCCTGGCCCACTTCTTCCAGCGTGTGCTCACACCCGTCTGATAGTCCGAAGCGCAGCCGCAGCACCTTCTCTTCTCGCGGCGTCAGCGAGTTGAGCACCCGGTTGGTCTGCTCCCGCAGCGAGAGCCCGATCATGCTCTCGACCGGTGAGCCCACCTGCTTGTCCTCGATGAAGTCGCCCAGATGGCTGTCCTCCTCCTCGCCGATGGGCGTCTCGAGCGAGATCGGCTCCTGGGCGATCTTGAGCACCTTGCGGACCTTGTCCACCGGCACTTCCATCTTGACCGCGATCTCTTCCGGGGTGGGCTCCCTCCCAAGCTCCTGAACGAGCTGCCTGGATGTCCGGATGAGCTTGTTGATGGTCTCGATCATGTGCACCGGGATCCGGATGGTGCGGGCCTGGTCCGCGATGGCCCGGGTGATCGCCTGCCGGATCCACCAGGTGGCGTAGGTCGAGAACTTGTAGCCGCGCCGATACTCGAACTTGTCGACCGCCTTCATCAGGCCGATATTGCCCTCCTGGATGAGATCCAGGAACTGCAGGCCCCGGTTCGTGTATTTCTTGGCGATCGAGATCACGAGCCGCAGGTTGGCCTCGACCATCTCCTTCTTGGCCCGCGCGGCCTTGGCCTCGCCCTGCTTGATGATCTTGACGATGTTCTTGAGCTCCTCGGCCCGCGCGTCGGCCAGCTCCTCGGCGCGCTTGATCTTCTGCTGGGCCACCCACACGAGCCGCTCCTTGATCGAGGGGTGCCTGGACGCCGCCTTCTGGTAGAGATCGCGGTCGCCGTCGTCGCGATCGTCGTCGGCCAGCGAGGAGAGGAACGCGTCCACCGCGGTGGGGGCGGGGCGCTTGCCGTCCGACCAGAGCGCGATCTCGCGCTCGGCCCGATGGATCTTCTCGACCAGCTTCTTGAGATCGTTGCCCCAGAGATCGAGGAGGGACTGCTGGAGGTTGAGACCGCGGAGGATCGAGAGGACCTTGCCCTTCTTGGCTTCGGCCTGCCCTTCGACTCGCTTCCACACCGGCTCGGCCTTACCTCGCTTCCGCCCCCCGGTTCTGGCCTTGAGGCGTCGCCATCGGCGCGTGAGCTGCTCCCGCTCGCGCAGGAGCCGGTCCACGTTGCCCAGCTCGCGGATGACCGAGCGGCGCAGCGCCGCTTCCTTCTCCTCGGTGGACTCTTCTTCCGGGAAGTCCACCACGTCCTTGATCGGGGTGATGTCCTGGCGCAGCTCCTCGCGGAGGGCGCGGATCTTCTCGACGGCCAGGCTGGTGGAGAGGACCGCGGCGGTGGCCTCGTCCTTGCCTTCCTCGATGCGCTTGGCGAGCGTGATCTCGCCCTCGCGGGTGAGGAGGGCCACCTTGCCCATCTCGCGCAGGTAGAGGCGGACCGGATCCTCGGTGCGGCCGACCGGGCCGGGGGTCAGATCGATGCGCCGCGGCTCGGGCTCCTCGTCGTCGGGCTCGGGATCGGCTGCCTGCGCCGACATCTCGGACGGCAGGCGCACCGCCTTGGTCGAGTCCACGAGCTCGATGTCCATCGAGCCGAACATCAGCATGATGTCGTCGAGCTGATCGAGGGTGACGAGGTCGGAGGGGAGGGCGTCGTTCACCTCGTCGTAGGTGAGGAACCCCTTCTGCTTCCCCTTGGCGATGAGCTTGTCCAGCTCCTCGATCTTCGGCTCTTCCGCGATCCTTGATTCGTCCGCCATGCCTCGCCGTTCTCCTGATGGGGGTTAGGGTGTCTCGGCCTGACGCCGAGGGTTCACCGGCCACTCGCTCGGCAGCACCGGGCGCGCCAGGGCCAGCTCCCTGACCGCCTCCGCCTCCCGTTGCAGATCACGCAGCAGCCCGCGAAGCTCTTCCTCGAGCGCGGGCAGCGCCGGGTCCCCGGTGGCCTGGGCCAAGGTGACCGCCCGCTCCACCTGACGTACCCGGTGTTTACGATGCCGGATATGGTACCGCCTCTTTAGCTCCGCGACGTGACTATGTGTATCGCCCCACTTGCGGTCCTCGACCAGCAGGGCCGCCAGGAGCCCCCGCTCGCGATCCCCCGGGAGCTCGGCCATCAACGCCTCGGGCAGTGCGCTGGGTGTCCGCCGCAGGGCGGTCAGCACGAGGCGCAGCCCCTGATGGACCACGTCCTCGTCCGTGAGCACCGGGAGGAGCTCGGCCCGCGCCTCATCGACTTGCAAGAGGAGGGCCACGAGATCGCGCTCGAAGGGAGTGGGAGGCGGCCAGGAATCCGATTCCGCCGTTCCTCGCCCGGATTGGGCGATCTGCTCCGGGCGCCGACCCCGGGCGCGGGCGCCCTGGAGTTGCTGGGCCTCGATCCAGAGCTGGGTGGAATCCACGCCGAGGCACCGCGCGGCCTCCTGCGCCAGGGCGGTGGCCTCCTCCGCATTGGCCACCTTGGAGAGGATCAGGGCCACGCGGGCATGACCATTGGCCCGCCCGCGCGCCGTGGTCAGATCCTCGTCGGCGAGCGCCTTCTCGAGCACGAAGGAGAGCAGGGGACGCGCCGCGTCGAGCCGCGCGGTGAGCGCGGGGGCGCCCTCGGCGCGCAGCAGGCTGTCGGGGTCGTGACCCGGCGGCAGGAGCGCCACCCGGATCGGCAGGTGGCCCGCCTTCTCGAAGCCGCCGGTGCGCGAGACGGCCCAGCCCAGGTTCTGGAGGTCCATCACGTCGTTCATCATCTCCTCGAGGCGCGTCGAGGCCTTCTGTCCGGCCGCGTCGGCGTCGAAGAGGGCCAGCACCTCGTCGGCGTAGCGGCGCAGCAGGCCGAGCTGCGTCGGCGTGAACGCGGTGCCCAACGCGGCCACCGTCTCGCCGAAGCCGTGCTGATGCGCCATGAGGCAATCGAGGTAGCCCTCGACGATGATGGCGCGGCCCCGCTCCCGCATCGCGAGCCGGGCCACGTCGAGGGCGTAGAGCATCTGGCCCTTCACGTAGAGCGGAGTCTCCGGCGAGTTGAGGTACTTCGGCTCCTCGCCCGAGAGCGCGCGGCCGCCGAAGGCCACCACCCGGCCCTGGACGTCACGGATGGGAAACAGGAGCCGGCCGCGGAATCGGTCGTAGAAGCCGGGCCCGTTCTGCCGGGCCAGGATGAGCCCGGCCTGCGCCAGGACGTCTTCGCCGATCCCCTGGCGCGCCATGACGCCCAGCAGCGCGTTCCAGCTCTCGGGCGCGTATCCGAGCCCGAAGCGCTTCGCCACCTCCGGATCCACGCCGCGCTGCTCGAGGTAGGCGCGGGGCTTCTCGCCTCCGGGCTCCCAGAGCGACCGGGTGTAGAACTCGGCGGCCAGCGCCATCGCGCGCCGCAGCGCCTCCAGCTTGCCGTCCACCTCGGGGGCGCGTTGGCCCTGGTCGGGCAGCGCGACGCCGGCGCGATCGGCCAGGGCGCGCACCGCCTCCGGAAAGGCCAGGCGCTCCTGGCGCATGAGGAAGCTGAACGCGTCGCCGCCCGCGCCGCAGCCGAAGCAGTGGTAGATGTTCCGCTTCGGGTTCACGGTGAAGGAGGGCGTCTTCTCGGTGTGGAAGGGGCAGAGGCCCTTCCAGTTCTCCCCGGCCCGCTTGAGCTTCACGACCTGGCCGACGATCTCGAGGATGTCGGCGCGGGAGCGGATCTCGTCGAGGAGCTGCGGGGAGTATCCGCCCGGCATGAAGTCGCCTCAGCCCTGGGTGAGCGCGGCGACGGTCGCGCCGGCGCCGCCCTCGGAGGATGCCCCCGGGCGATGCTCGGCCACGAGGGGGTGGGCGCTCAGCAATTCCTCGACCGCCCGGCGGAGGGCACCCGTGCCCTTGCCATGGATGATACGGACCGAAGAGAGCCCGGCCAGGAACGCATCGTCGAGGTACTTTTCTAGCAGATCGCGGGCCTCATCGGTAGTCCGTCCTATGATGTTCAGTTCCACCGCCACCGCGCCCTTGCCGGGGGTGGTGATCCGGCCTCGGCGACCGCCCGTCACTGGAGAATCGGAGTCCCCCTCACCTTGCGCTCTCCCCCTTCGGAGGCGAAGGGACGTTCCACCCTCCTCCCCCTGGGGAGAGGGCCGGGGTGAGTGGCCCCGTGACATGACGCGTAGCGCCTGCATCGGCACCTTCACCGTTACCGCGCCCGCCTGCACCGTCACCGTCTCGCCGTCGACGCCCAGCGCGTCGCCCTTGAGCCCGAGATGCGTGATCTCGACGCGATCACCCACGACGACCGGGCCCGCTCCGTCCGGCTCCCGCGCGGGGGCACCCGCAGTGTGCTCCACCTGCCGCGCGGTTTCCACCAGACGCTTGCGCGCGCGCTCCAGCTCCGGCCGGCTCTTCTCGGCGCGCTTGAGCCGGTCCCACTCTTCGTTCACATGCCGACGCACCTCGGTGACCAGGCGCTGCGCCTCCGCCCGGGCCCGGGCCACCGTCTCGCGCGCGCTCGCCTTCGCCGCCTCGAGTTCGGCCTGGGCCCGCGCGAGCAGCCCCGCGCTCTCCGCCTCGCGCCGCTCGAGATGCGCGGCGCGCTCCGCGTCCTTGCGATCGCGGTCGTCGAGGCGGGCCAGCAGCTCCTGGAGCTGGCGCTGCTGCGTGGAGCGATGCGCGTGCGCGCGCTCGATCAGCGCGGCGGGCAGGCCGAGACGGGCGCCGATGGAGAGCGCATAGCTCTGCCCGGGACGATCGTAGATGAGCCGGAAGGTGGGAGCGAGCCGTTCGGGATCGAACTCTACCGAGGCATTACGGGCCCGGGGATGCGTGGAGGCGAAGCCCTTGAGCGGCTCGAGGTGGGTGGACGCCGCGACCAGCGCCCCGCGCTCGGCCAGGGCCTCCAGCACCGCCTGGGCCAGTGCGGCGCCGTCGTCGGGATCGGTACCCGCGCCCAGCTCGTCGAGCAGCACGAGCGAGCGGGCGTCCACGCGCTCGAGGACATCGCGGAGCTGCTTGACGAAGGCGGAGAACGTCGAGAGGTTCTCCGCCACGCTCTGCTCGTCGCCCACGATGGCGAAGCACTGCGAGAAGACGGGCAGGCGCGCTCCGTCGCGCGCGGGCACGTGGCAACCGGACTGCGCCATCAGCACGAGCAGGCCCAGGGTCTTGAGCGCCACCGTCTTGCCGCCCGCGTTGGGGCCGGTGATCACGAGCACCGGGCGGTCGGCGGTGATCTCGATGTCCATCGGGATGACCGTCACGGCATTCCTGTATCCGCTCGGCTCGCCTTCGGCTGCGCCTCGCCAAGCTGCCGGCTCGATTTTCATATCCGCTCGGCTCGCCTCCGGCTCACCTCGCCCTGCCACGGCTGCACCAGTGGCAACTCCCCACGATTGCGCGAGCAGGAGTGGGTTGAGAGCGCCGGGCAGGAAGACGTCGCGCTGCTCCCCGATCGCGGGCTCGACGGCTTCCATGCGCTCGGCGAGGGCGCCGCGGGCGAAGATCAGGTCGAGGCCGCCGATGCCCGCCACCAGGTCGTCGAGCTCGGGCAGCGCTGCCCGCACCGTGTCGGTCAGCGCGGCCAGGATGCGGAGGACCTCGGTCTCTTCCTCCCGCGCGGCCTGGACGAGATCGTTGTTCGCCTCCACCACCGCCTCCGGCTCCACGAAGAGCGTGGCCCCGCTCTGCGAGCGGTCGTGGACGATGCCGCGCAGGCGGCCCTTGGCCTCCGCGCGGATCGGCAGCACGTAGCGGCCGTGGCGGACCGTGACGTAGCGCTCCTGGAACGTGGTATCGGCACCGGGCGCGGTGAAGTAGGCCTCGAGCCGTCTGACGAGCTCGCGGCGCAGGTCTCGGATGCGCCGGCGGACGCGCCGCAGCGCGGGCGCCGCCTCGTCGCGCACCTGGCCGTCGGCGTCGAGCGAGCGCCGCAGCAGATCCGCCAGCTCGGTCTGCCGCGGGAAGCCTGCGAGCGCTTCCGCGAGATCAGGCGCCACCGGCTGGATGGCACGGCCGTAGGCGAGGAGCCGCCCCGTCGCCTCCAGCAGCGGGATCAACGCGGCCAGGTCGAGGGCCTCGGCCACCGAGCCCGGCACGCGCGCGATCTCGAGGGTGGGGCGCACGTCCGGGATGCCCTCCCAGGGGGGCACGCCGGTCTGCCCCAGCGCGACCCGAGCCTGGCGGGTCTCGCCGAGCGCGCGGCGGATCGCGCCGGGATCCGTGAACGGGAGCGTGGCAGTCGCCAGCTCGCGGCCCATCGGCGTGCGCGCCTCGTGGGCGAGGAGCGTCAGCACCTGCGGCCACTCGAGGCCGCCGCTGCCCGCGGAGAGCCGGAACGCGGGGCTCATGCGCGCGCGGTCCTCAGCGGCGCTCCACGAGGGCCAGCGCCTTGTCCGCGGCCTCGTCGCAGGCCGCGGCGATCGCCTCGTACTCCTCGGGAAAGAAGGGCGCGAGCACGTGGTCGGAGACCCGATCCCGGTCTAGGCCGGGCCGGCCGGGGCGGCCGATGCCGATCTTGACGCGCCGGAGGTCGCTCGTGCCGAGGGCCGCGATCAGCGAGCGGACGCCGTTGTGGCCGCCCGCGCTGCCGGTGAGGCGCACGCGCACCTTGCCCAGCGGGAGGTCGAGGTCGTCGAAGACGATGACCAGGTCGGCGGGGCCCAGGTGGAGCTTGCGGGCGAGCCGCGCCACCGGGGGACCGCTGACGTTCATGAAGCTGCCCGGCTTGATGAGGTAGAGCGGCTCGCCGTGCCAGCGGCCGTGGGCGACTGCGTGGCCGCCGTCGCGCTCGAAACGCCCATGAATGCGGTGGGCCAGCGCGTCGACGACGCGCTGGCCCACGTTGTGCCGGGTGTTGCGATATTCCGGGCCCGGATTCCCCAGGCCGACGATGGCCTGCGCCACCTACTTCTTCTTCTCGCCGCCCTTGTCCTTCGCGTCGCCCTCGGCCGCGTCCTCCTTGAGCTTGCGCTCGGTGAGCACCTCGGGCTCGGCCGCCACCACTTCCGTCGTCGCCGCGGTCGCGACCACCGCTTCCTCGACCGCCGGCGGGGCGATGGTGACCACCGCCTGGTTGGGGTCGTTGAGGACGCGCACGCCCTCGGGGACCCTCAGGTCCTTGACGGTCAGCACGTCGTGGATGGCCAGGTTCGTGATGTCCGCTTCGAGGTACTCCGGAATGTTCCCGGGCATGCAGGAAACCCGTACCTCGCGGAGCACCATCTCGAGGATGCCCTGAGTGTCCTTGACGCCGATCGCCTCGCCCACGTGGTGCACGGCCACCGTGACCTGGATGGCGCGGTCCATCGCCACTTCCTGCAGATCTACGTGGATGAGGCTCTCCGAGACCGGATCGAACTGCATGTCCCGGATGATCGCCATCTTGGCGTCCGTGGTCCCCTCGAAGGTCACACGGAACAGCTGGGTGCTGCCCTCGTGGCCGTGAATGAGACGGAGCACGTCCTTGGGCGCCACCGCCACGTTCACCGGGTTCGCCCCGCCGTAGAGGGTCGCCGGAACCTGGCCGGCGCGGCGCAGGCGCCGGGCGGGCCCCTTGCCGATGCCGTCGCGCTTCCGGATGATCAACTCACGCATGTCCATGACTCAGCTCCTTGAAAGAGAAAATTTGTCCTACACGAAGAGGGTCGAGACCGACTCCTCGTCGTGGATGCGCCGAATCGCTTCCGCCAGCAGCGGGGCGACCGAGAGAACGCGGATCTTGGCTAGCTGCCGCTCGGGCGTGAGCGGGACCGTGTTCGTGATGATGACTTCCTCGAGGATCGACTCCTTGATGCGGGTGATGGCGGGTCCGGAGAGCACGCCGTGCACCGCGCAGGCGAGGACCCGCTTCGCCCCCTCGCGCCGGAGCGCGTCCACCGCCTGGATCATGGTGCCCGCGGTGTCGATCATGTCGTCGACGATCACCGCGTCGCGGCCCCTGACGTCGCCGATGAGGTGCATGAACTGCGCGACGTTGTTGCCATCGCGCCGCTTGTCGATGATGGCGAGGCCCGCCTTGAGCCGCTTGGCGAGCGCGCGGGCGCGCTCCACGCCGCCCGCGTCGGGCGAGACCAGCACCGGGTCGCTCAGATCCTTCTTGGCCAGGTGGTCGATGATGACCGGGGGCGCCGCGAAGAGGTGATCCACCGGGATGTTGAAGAAGCCCTGGATCTGCCCGGCGTGCAGATCTACCGCGAGCAGGCGCTGGGCCCCCGCGGCGGTGAGGAGGTCGGCCACCAGCTTCGCGGTGATCGGCACGCGCGGCTGCACCTTGCGGTCCTGGCGGCCGTAGCCGTAGTAGGGCAGCACCGCGGTGATGCGCCGGGCCGAGGCGCGCTTGAACGCGTCGATCATCACGAGCAGCTCCATCAGATGATCGTTGACCGGTGGACAGGTGGGCTGGATCACGAAGACGTCCTGGCCCCGGACGTTCTCGTTGATCTGCACGTAGACCTCGCCGTCCGAGAAGCGCGAGACGTCCGCGTCGCCGAGCGGGAGCTGAAGGGTCTTGGCGATTTCCTCCGCCAGCGGCCGGTTCGCGTTGCCGGAAAAGAGCTTCAGCTCGTACGCCATGTCAGACGCGTCTCCCTTGACTGACGTTGCCCGCTCGGCTCGCCTTCGGCTGCGCCTCGCCAAGCCACTGCGGCACGACCCGCGTATGTGGCTGGGGCGGGAGGAATCGAACCTCCATTGCGGGGGCCAAAGCCCCGAGTCCTGCCACTGAACGACGCCCCAGTGAAACCGTCTTCAGCTGCGGGGGCCCCGAAATGGCCCCCGCACTCCCCCAGTCCAGCGGACCACCGTTCCCTTCTCCGAGGCTGCTCAGCTGCGGGGGCCCCGAAATGGCCCCCGCACTCCCCCAGTCCGCGGACACTCCTGCGCCCCCCGGCATGGTCACGCGGCCAGCCGTCATCCGGTCACGCGGATGGCGGGGCCGGAGTTCGTGCGTACCGCCCAGCAGGCCCAGCCCACCCGGCTCACCCGCGTCCGGATCTGCCGTGCGTGGTCCAGGGATCGCGCCATCCCGAACACGGTCGGTCCGCTGCCCGACATGATCGCTCCAAGTGCCCCCGCCGCCAAGAGTGCCGCCTTCATCCGGCCGATCACCGGCAGGACCGGCTCGACCACGCTCTCCAGGTTGTTCGTCAGCGCCGCCGCCATCTTGCTCACGTTCCGTGTCCGCAGCGCCTCGATCACGCGCTCCGTGCCGGTGGACTCGGCCCGCCAGCCAATCGGTATCCGAGCGTACACCTCCCGCGTCGACAGCGGCACGCGCGGATTCACCAGCACCAGGGCATAGCCGCCCCCGCCCGGCAGCGCGGTCAGGTGCTCGCCGCGGCCCGTCGCCACCGCCCGCCCCGATCCCAGGAAGAACGGCACGTCCATGCCCAGCTCGACCGCCAGCTCCTGCAGGCGCGCCCTGGACCAGCGGAGCCCCCACAACCGGTGGAGCCCCCAGAGCGCCGCCGCCGCGTCACTCGAACCGCCCCCCAGCCCGGCCGCCACCGGGATGCGCTTGGTCAGCCGGATACGGGCCCCGGTCTCGATCCTCGCCGCCTCCTGGAGCAGACGCGCGGCGCGCATCACCAGATTGCCATCGTCGGTGGGCAAGTCGGGATCGTCCGTGTGCAGCGAGAGGGTGTCGGCCGCTTCCAGCTTGAGGCGATCGCACAGGTCCACCGCCTGCAGCACCGTCGCGATCTCGTGATACCCGTCGACCCGCTTTCCCAGGACCTCGAGGGCCAGGTTCACCTTGGCGGAGGTGCGAAGCACCACCTCCACGCTCCCTCGTGACCGCTTCGACAAGGCAGCGTAGGCTAACATGCGTCGCGACCGAGTGTCAACGGAAGTCTTGAATTCTAACGTGTTCCGGGACAGTCAGCGTCAAGAGCGCGGGGTCGAGCCCCGTGTTCATCCTGGGCTCGCGGTAAGCGATCGAGACGTGCAGCGACCCGTCCGGGGTCTCGAGCCGGAGCCCGGCCGGTGGGGCGTCCGGCGGCGTCGGCGTGAACGTGACCAGCGCGGGATTCTTGCCGGTCCACTCGACCTGCCGCACCTGCCCGCTGTCGGGGTCGAACCAGATGCGCTGCTCGGCGTCCCGCCCGGTGAGCCGCACCGACGGGCCGGTCTCGTCGGGGGCCACCAGCTCCACCCGCGTCGGGTCCGGCAGGGGCCGGGGACGCGCCGCGAGCAGTGCGGCGAGATCCTCGCCGCCCAGGGCCAGGCCGAGCCAGCGGCGGTTGGCCTCCGGGGAGGCGGGGGCGAGGTAGGCCCGGTTGTCGAGAACCTCCCACAGGGTGAGGCTCTGCGGATCGCCGGCCACGACCAGCACCGGTGTGCCGAACGGCGAGAGGGCCTCGAAGCGAAGCGAGGCGGGCTCGCCCAGGAGGAGCAGGACCCCGGAGAGGCGCTGCGCGCGCCCGCTGCGGCGGACGGTGATCTCGGTCAGGGAGCGCAGGTCGACCAGAGAGCGGCGATGCTGTTCGATGCGGGCGAGGGCGGCGCGGGCGTCCTCGGCGATGGGCGGCGGGGCGGGCGCCGGGGGCGCGGTGGCGCAGGCGGTCAGGCCGAGGGCGAGCAGGATGCCGCCGGCCCGGCCGAGCCGGTTACTTCTGCTGGGCCTTGGGCGGCGCACCCTTGACCCGGAGGTAGTTCTCCCGCGTGTCCCGGATCTTGTTCCTCACCTGGGGGGCGGTCGGGGCGTTCGGGTCCACCTGGAGCGATTTCTCCCACGCCTCGATGGCCTCGTGCGCGAGGTTGTTCTTGAGATAGGCGTCGCCCAGGTGCTCGTAGAGCACGGGGTCTTCCTTGGCCAGGCTCACCGCGCGCTTCAGCTCGCGCAGGGCCTCCGGATAGCGGCCCTGCTGGTAGTAGGCCCAGCCGAGGCTGTCGATGAAGTAGCCGTTCTCCGGCTCGAGCGCGAGGGCCTGCTGGATGAGCTGGATGGCCTCGGTGAGGTTCGTGCCCTTCTCGGCGTACATGTAGCCGATATAGTTGTACGACTCCGCGTGCTTGGGATCCAGCACGAGCACGCGGCGGAACGACGTGATGGCGTCATCGAACCGCTGCTGCTTCTCCAGCACCACCCCGAGCTGGAAGTGGAGGTCCTTGTTCTTGTCGTCCACCGACAGCCCCTCGCGCAGCACGGCCGCCGAGCGGTCGTACTGGCTGGCGCGCTGGAGCGCGGTGCCCAGGTAGAGGAAGAGCTCGGGGCGCTTGGGATCGAGGTTGACCGCTTCCTGCAGGGTGGCCACCGCCTCGTCGTAGCGCTTGGCGCGCCCGTAGAGGAAGCCGAGCTGCACCCGCGCGTCCACCGAGCGGGGATCGGCGGTGAGGATCTTCTCCAGCTCGCTCCGGGCCTCGTCGTCCTTCCCCGCGTCCATCAGCGCGGTGGCCAGGTAGTAGCGCGTCCGCATGTTGCCCGGCTCGAGCGAGACGGCCTGGCGGAAGGCGGCGACCGCCTTGTCGTACTGCTTCTGCTCGTAGTGGATCGCGCCCAGCTTCAGCCACACCCGCGGATCCCGCGGGAGCGAATCGACCAGCGACTCGATCTCGCTCTGCGCCTCGCCGTAGCGCCCCAGCTTCACGAGGAGATCGCCCAGCCGCTCCACGAAGGCCGCGTTGTCCGGATTGGCCTTGAGCGCTTCCTTGTAGACGCCCACCGCGTCGTCGAGCTTGTTCTGGGCCTCGTAGACGAACCCGAGCGCGGACCACGCCCCGTCGTGATCGGGGTCGAGGTCCACCGCGCGCTTGAGATTGGTCAGGGCCTCGTCCCACTGCTCGTTCTCGATACCGATGCGGCCCAGCAGGTAGTAGCCTTGCGAGAGGTTCGGGCGCGCGGCCACCAGCCGCAGCAGCACCACCCGGGCCTTCTCGTAGCTCTTGCCCTCGAAGTGGAGCTGGGCCAGGGCCAGGTAGCCGTCGGGCGTCTGCGGGGCGAGCGCGACCGCCCTCTCCAGCGCGGCCTCCGCCTCCGCCGTCTTGCGCTGGCGCTTGTAGAGATCGGCCAGCATCATGTGGGCGCCCGCGTTGTTGGGCTCGAGCGCGATGGCCTTCTCCGCGGCGGTGAAGGCGCCCGCGGTGTCGTTGCCCCGGATCAGCCACTGGGAGAGCTGGATCCAGAGGAGCGCGGTGTTGGGATCGTGCTTGATGGCCTCGCGCAGCTGCGCGATGGCCTGCGGCATCCGCCCCGCGCGGGCTTCCATCTGCGCGATCACGTAGTGGTCGTAGGCCTCACCCTGGGCGGCGATCGCCCGGCGGCTGGCCGAACCCAGCGTGACGGTCTTCACGGCGGGTTCGGCCTCGCTCGTGCGCGTGGTGGCGCACCCCGTGACTCCGCCGAGCAGGAGGCCACCCGCGAGCAGGAGGCCCGTGAGGGCCCCGCCCCGGCGCGCGATCAGGCCCTTGGCCATGATGCGGCGGACGGTGGAGGCCAGCGCCTCGTCGCGGACCGGCGCGGCCGCGCTGTCCACGAGCGCCAGCTCGGCGGCGTCGAGGCGCAGGGGGGCGGCGGGCGCCGCACGCCGCGGGGCCGCGAGCGAAGGTGTCGGCGCGGGGCCGGCCAGGCTGAGGCGCAGCGCGGTGATGGACGGGCCGAAGCGGGCGCGGACCGCGTGGAGGACTTCCGCGGACCGCATGGAGAGCTCCTGGAGCCAGGGGGAATTGTCGACCATGACCGTGAGCGTTCCCGCCCGGAACTCGCCGGGTCGGGTGCGATGGGCCAGCTCGGAGCCGACGGCCACGCGCCAGCCCTGACGGATGCGCTCGGCCAGCAGGCGCTCTTCGAGGGCGGGCAGGGCGGCGGTCAGGATTGTGCCCACGCGGACCGGAAAGGAAGAGCGGGCCGAGCCCATCGTGCGTCCATGATACTTGAGCGGGTATGTCCTCGCTAGCTTCAACGCGGGGACGGTCGCCACCTTCAACGCGGGGACGCTCGCTAGCTCGGATTATGCGTGAACACGTGCGCTACCCTCACCCCGACCCTCTCTCTCCGAAAGAGAGGGAGCCGTTTCGATCCCCTCGCCCCCGGAGGGGGAGAGGGACAGGGTGAGGGGTGCATGGGGTGCGGAACGCACGTTCGTGAATTGTCCGGGCTAGCGTGAACGCGGGGCAAATTGACTCCGATCGTACCGACATTTATAGTGTCGCTACCATGGCCCGACCCAAACGCGGGGAGATTCTGTCCCTGACGATCGACGACCTGGCCTTCGGGGGCGAGGGCGTCGGGCGGGCCGATGGCTACGTGGTCTTCGTCCCGGGCGGCCTGCCCGGCGATCGCCTCCGCGTCCGGCTCGTGCAGGTGCGCTCGCGCTTCGGGCGCGGGGTCGTCGACGCCATCGAGGAGCCTTCGCCGCAGCGCGTGGAGGCACCCTGCCCCTACTTTGGGCGCTGTGGCGGCTGCCGCCTCCAGCACATGGCGTATCCCGCCCAGCTCGCCTTCAAGGCCAAGCAGGTGGTGGACGCGCTGGAGCGGCTCGGCGGGCTCAAGGGCGTCGAGGTCCGGCCCATCATCGGCGCCGAGGAGACCTTCGGGTACCGGAACAAGATGGAGTTCACGGTTGCGCGGGGCCCGAAGGAGCCGATGGTGGTGGGGCTCCATGAGGCCGATCGCTACGACTCGGTGCTCGACATCGAGCGCTGCCTGCTGCAGTCCGACCGCATGAACGCGCTCCTCGGCGAGGCGCGCGGCTTCTTCGCCGAGCGCGGGCTCACCGTGTACGAGCAGGACACCGGGGAAGGGCTCCTGCGCTTCCTGATGCTGCGCGAGGGCACACACACCGGCGAGCTCATGGCCAACGTGGTGACGTCCGCGCCCGCGGTCTCCGAGCTCGCCCCGCTCGCCCCGCGCCTGGAGGCGCGCGTCCCGGGCACGACCAGCGTGGTCATGAACGTGAACCCCAAGAAGGCCAGCGTGGCGGTTGGCGTCGAGGAGCACCTGCTGGGCGGCCGCGATCACATCCGCGAGAGGGTGGGCGGGCTCAGCTTCCAGGTCTCGGCCGGCTCGTTCTTCCAGACCAATACCCGGCAGGCCGAGCGCCTCTTCGAGCTCGTGATCGAATCCGCGGGCCTGACCGGGACCGAGACGGTCCACGACCTCTACTCGGGCACCGGCGCCATCAGCCTGCTCCTGGCCCGGCGTGCCCGGTGGGTGTACGGCGTCGAGGTGGCCCAGGCCGCGGTGGACGACGCGGGGGTGAACGCGGCGGCCAACGGCATCACCAACTGCACGTTCGTGTGCGGGGAGGTCCGCTTCGTGCTGCCCTCCCTGATCGCGAAGGGGGTGACCGCGGACGTGGTGGTGGCCGATCCGCCGCGCGCGGGCTTCCATCCGAAGGCGCTGCACGCCCTGATCACGCTCGGCGCACGCCGCATCGTCTACGTGTCGTGCAACCCGACCACGCTGGCCCGGGACCTGGGCGAGCTGGTGCGCGGCGGCTACCGGCTCGAGTGGGTGCAGCCGGTGGACATGTTCCCGCACACCCCGCACATCGAGGCGGTGGCCCGGCTGGAGCGCGTCGCCTCGTGAAGTGGTACCTGCTGCGACGCTTCTGGCAGTCGGCGTTCGTGCTCTTCGGCGTCTCGGTGGTGGTCTTCCTCATCCTCCACCTGACCGGCGACCCCGCCGCGCTGCTGCTGCCGCCCGACGCCACCGCCGAGGACATCGCGAGGTTCCGCACCGCGGAGGGCTTCGACGATCCGGTAGCCGTCCAGTACCTCCGCTTCCTCAAGGGCGCGGTGCGCGGGGACTTCGGCGAGTCCCTGCGCCACGGCGAGCCCGCGATGGCCCTGGTGGTCGAGCGGCTGCCCGCCACCTTCCAGCTCGCGGGGGCGGGGCTGCTCATCGCGCTGTGCCTGGCGATCCCGGCGGGCATCGTGTCGGCGGTGAAGCGCAACACGGCGGTGGACTACGTCTCGACGGTGGTGGCGCTGCTCGGCCAGGCCATGCCGACCTTCTGGCTCGGGATCATGCTGATCCTGGTCTTCTCGGTGCGGCTCAACTGGCTGCCGTCGTCGGGGCGCGGCGGCCTCGAACACCTGATCCTGCCCGCGATCACCCTCGGGCTCTTCACCACCGCGCGCATCACGCGGCTCACCCGCTCCGGGATGCTGGAGGTGCTCGGCCAGGACTACATCCGCACCGCGCGCGCCAAGGGAGTCGGCGAGCAGCCGGTGGTGTGGAAGCACGCGCTCAGGAACGCGTCGATCCCGATCGTCACCATCGTGGGGATCGAGCTCGGCACGCTGCTCGGCGGCTCGGTGATCACCGAGACCATCTTCGCCTGGCCGGGGGTGGGCCGGCTCTCGGTGCAGGCGATCTTCAACCGCGACTATCCGGTCGTGCAGTCGGCGGTGTTCCTGCTGGCCAGCACCTTCGTGATCGTCAACTTCGTGGTGGACGTGATCTACACGTACCTCGATCCGCGCATCCGGTACCACTGATGGCCGCGTCGCCGCCCTCCACCGCCGCCACCGAGGTGGTGCCGGTGGCGCCCTCGAAGCCCCGGGGAGAGCGCGAGTGGGTGACGCTGCTGCGCCGGCTGGCGCGCCGCCGCACCGCGTTGTTCGGCATGCTCGTGGTGCTGGCGGTGATGCTGGCCGCGGTGGCCGCGCCGCTCGTCGCGCCGTTCGATCCGCTGGAGCAGGACATCGGCCAGCGGCTGCGCGAGCCGGGCTGGCAGGACGAGCAGGGGCGCGTGCATCCGCTCGGCACCGATCACCTCGGGCGCGACATCCTCTCCCGCGTCGTCTTCGGCTCGCGCATCGCGCTGCTGGTCGGGCTGGCCGCGGTGGTCATCTCGGGCGTGCTCGGCATGCTCATCGGGCTCGTCGCGGGCTACTTCGGCGGCCGCCTGGACGACTTCCTGATGCGCCTGGCCGACATCCAGCTCGCCTTCCCGTTCATCCTGCTCGCGATCGCGGTCATCGGGGTGCTGGGGCCGAGCCTGCGCAACATCATCATCGTCATCGGGGTCTCGTCCTGGGTGGTCTACGCGCGGGTCGTGCGGGGCGAGGTGCTCTCGATTCGCGAGCGCGAGTACGTGCACGCGGCGGTCGCGCTCGGCAGCCGGCCCTGGCGCGTGCTGATGACCCACGTGCTGCCGAACACCTTCACGCCCTGGCTGGTGGTGGCCACGCTTGACATGGCGCGCGTGATCGTGATCGAATCCGCGCTGTCGTTCCTGGGCCTGGGCGTGCAGCCGCCGACGCCCACGTGGGGCGGCATGCTCGCGGACGGCCGCGTCTACCTCTCCACCGCGTGGTGGCTCGCCACGTTCCCCGGCCTCGCGATCCTCGTCACCGTGCTCGGCATCAACCTTCTCGGCGATGGGCTCCGCGATACGCTCGACCCGCGGCTCAAGGTCTAGCGGTGCCGCACCATCGGAGCTGCGCGCGAGGCGGGGGGGTCCTGTCGTCGGGGGGCGCCTCCCGGCGACCGGCTCCGTCGATTCACCAGATTCGCGATTGTTCGAGCGGCGTGCCGGACTCGGGGGCCCACGCAGCACCGGTCGCCGGGAGGCGCCCCCCGACGCCACCCACCCGGTCACCCTCGAAGTCCGTGCCGTGCACGTATTCCACGATCTCCCACGAGGCATATGGCGGGCTCTGACACGCTGGTGTTGAGTGGGGCGCGGATCATCGACGGGACGGGGGCGGAGCCCGTGCGGGGGCGCTCGGTGGTGGTGGAGAGGGGCGTGATCACCGCGGTGGTGGAGGATGCGCGAGCGCCGCGGGGCCACGGGATGGATCTGGCGGGGCACACGCTCCTGCCCGGCCTCATCAACTGTCACGTGCACCTCTGCCTCGGGGCGGAGGCCGATCCGGTGCGCCCGCTGCGCGAGGAGCCGCTGGCGCTCACCGCGATCAGGGCGCTGCTGCGGGCCCGGGAGACCGCGCGGGCCGGGGTGACGACGGTGCGGGACCTGGGCGGCCGCGAGTACGTGGAGTTCGCGGCGCGGCGCGCGATCCAGGAGGGCCTCATCGACGGGCCGCGCATCGTAGCCGCCGGACGCCCGGTGTGCATGACCGGCGGGCACGGGCACTGGCTCGGCCGCGAAGCCGACGGGCCCGACGACGCGCGAAAGGCGGTGCGCGAGCAGCTCAAGGCGGGCGCGGACGTGATCAAGGTCATCGCCACCGGTGGGGTCATGACGCCCGGGGTCGAGCCCGGCTCCCCGCAGCTCACGCTCGACGAGCTGCGCGCGGCCATCGAGGAGGCTAGCCGAGCCGGGCGGCGCACCGCGGCCCACGCCATGGCCGCGACGGGGATCAGCGACGCGATCGACGCGGGGATCACCTCGATCGAGCATGGAGTCTATCTCACCGAGGAGATCGTGGCCCACATGCGCCGCGACGGGACCTTCCTGGTGCCGACACTGAACGCGCCCGTGGCCATCGCAACGGGCGGGCTCGCGGCGGGCATTCCCGAGTACATGGTGCGCAAGTCCGAGCAGGTGGTGCCGGCGCACGTGGCGAGCTTCCAGCTCGCGCTTCGCGCGGGCGTCCGGATCGCGGCGGGCGCCGACTCGGGTACCCCGCTCAACTTCCACGGCTCGCTGCTGCCCGAGCTCACGCTGATGGTGAAGTACGGCATGACACCCCTCGAGGTGATCCGGGCCGCCACCGTCACCGCGGCGGACTGCCTCGGCCTGGGCGAGGTGACCGGCCGCGTGGCCCCGGGCTACGCGGCGGACCTGATCGCGGTGGCGGGCGACCCGGCCGAGCGCATCGACGCGCTGGCCGACCTCAAGCTCGTGCTGGTGAACGGCCGCGTCATCGGCGGAGCGTAGCTCAGCGGCCCGGCCCGCCGATGAGCCCGATCCGGGCCGCCGCCGCGAGGAGCGCCAGCGCCGCGAACCCGAGACCCCCGGCCGCGACCACCACCTCGCGCCAGCGCGGGGGCCGCAGCGCCTCCGGCAGCAGCGCGCGATTCAGGCGGAGCGTGTGGAAGGACAGCACCGCGAAGTTCACCGCCGCGATGTTGGCGCCGATCACGATCAGGGTGAGCGGATCGGCCACCGTCAGGGCGAGGCCCCCCGCCACCACGAAGAGCGCGAGCACCGGATAGTAGACCCAGGCCGCGCCGGCGGTGGCCGGGCGCACGCCCGCGGTCCACAGCATCTCGGTCACGTTGCGCGCGAAGCTCTCCGCGATGCCGACCTGCGTCGAGAAGAAGATCCAGAGCGCGGTCAGCAGTATGGGGAGCCAGAGCAGGGTCCAGTAGCGACGGGCGATCTCGCGCGCGAAGATCGCGCCGGCCCCGAAGCCGCCCATGTCCGTCCCCGGCGGCACCGCGTCGAGGGCGAGCAGCACCGGCACGCTCATGCCGATTAGGCAGCCGGCCGTCCAGAGATACGAGAGGTCCGCCCGGAGGTAGCGCCACCACTCGCGCCACTTGGCCAGGTTGGCGGCGCTTGGCGGGAAGATGGCCCCGTCGCGCGGCAGCAGGATGGCCAGATCGCCCACCGGCGTCGGCTGCGCGCCCACGGTGCCGGCCATCCCGAAGCCCTTGTCGCGCAGCCAGTAGGTGAGCATGGCGTTGACCGTGCCGCCCGCGCCGGAATAGGCCGCGAAGGCCGCGATGAGGGCCCAGTCGATCGGGCGGGCGGGAACGCTCCCCGGGATCCATGTCGGCTCCCAGAGCGGGCGGCCGGCGAAGCTCCACGCGAGCGCGGCCCAGGCCGGTCCGGGCACGAAGTACACCGACACCGCGACGAGGAGGAGCAGCATCCACGCCATCATGATCCACTCGGTGATCTCGAGCGCGCGCTGGGCGCGGCGACCGAGGAGCACGAGCCCGATGGCGGCCAGGAACAGGAGGTAGCCGAGGCCGATCACCACGGCGCGGTCGTCCGCGCGCGGCACGCGGCCGAGCAGGAGCGCGGCCAGGGCGGAGCCACCGGCGAGCGCCCAGCCGGGCCAGCCCACCTGGGCGAGATGGAGGAACGAGTAGCCGAGGGCCCAGAAGCGCGGGCCCGGCCGCTGGCGCATGAAGCCGGTGAAGATGGGCTCGCCGGTGGCGAGGGTGTAGCGCGCCATCTCCGCGTTGAGCACGCTCTGAAAGAGGATCGACAGCGTGCAGATCCAGAGCAGGATCGGGCCGTAGCCGACGACGACGGCCGGGCCCAGGAGCCAGTCCCCCGCGCCCAGCGAGACCCCGAGCAGGATCGCCCCCGGCCCGATGACCCGGACCAGGTTGACGGGATTGTAGGCCGGCGCGTGCGGCAGGTCGCCCTGCCGCCACGCGGGGAGATCGCTCACGCGCGGGCGCGCCTCCGGCGCCAGATCCAGAGCGTGAGCCACGCCGCGGGGACGCTCAGCCAGAGCCAGCCCGACGGGGCGGCGGCGGCCAGATCGATCGCGAGGATCACGGTGCCGCCGCCGGCGGCCGCCCAGAGGAGGAGCCACGCCAGCCCGTCGGCGACGCGCCGGGCTCCCCGCCTGGCCACCAGAAGGGCGGCGGCGGCCGCGCCGGCGTCGAGCACGACGTCCGAGACGCTGCCCTCGCGGGTGAAGGTGGTGGCCTGGTGCGCCTCGTCGAGCGCGGCGGTGAGCGCGGCGAGCGCGAGCGGCCACCGCCAGGGCGCGGGAGCACCCGGGCCGGCCAGGGCGCGGCGCCAGAGCAGGGCGAGCACCGCGTACTCGACGACGTGGCCGGTCTTCCGCAGCAGCCAGTGCACGCCCGCGATCTGCTCGGCGACGGCCCCGGGCATGAGCGCGCGCAGCCAGGGCTCGAGAAGCGAGGTCGTGGCGCCGCCGTGCCACCCGGCGCCCGAGAACCACGCGATCAGCATCGACCACGCGAGCGGCGGCAGGAGACGGAGGGCCGTCGTCACGGCGTCCAGCGTGGCACAGGGCGGCCGAAGTTGACAACCCGCGCTCACTAAACATAGGATGAGCCATGCAAATCCGGGAGCTCCTCGACGAGCTCTTGACCTCGCTCGAGACCGGTCCGCTCATCACCGCCGTTCGCCACTTCGACGCCAGACCCGCCGTCTTCGCGCCGTTTCCGTCCTCGCTCGACCCCCGCATCGTGGAGGCGCTCAAGGCGCGCGGCGTCCAGCAGCTCTACTCGCATCAGGCCCGGGCCTTCGACACGGTGGCCAAGGGCGAGCATCTCGTGGTGGTGACGCCCACCGCCTCCGGCAAGACCCTCTGCTACAACCTGCCCGTGCTCCAGGCGCTGGTGCAGCAGCCGGAGGCGCGGGTGCTCTACCTCTTCCCCACCAAGGCCCTCGCGCAGGATCAGCTCGCCGAGCTGATGGAGCTGGCGAAGTCGCTGCCCGACATGCGGATGTTCACGTACGACGGCGACACCCCGCAGGACGCGCGCCGCTCGGTGCGCGCGCGCGCCAACCTGGTGCTGACCAATCCCGACATGCTGCACTCGGGGATCCTGCCGCACCACACCAAGTGGGTGAATCTCTTCCAGAATCTCAAGTACGTCGTGATCGACGAGCTGCACGCCTACCGCGGCGTCTTCGGCAGCCACCTCGCCAACGTGCTGCGGCGCCTCAAGCGCATCTGCCGGCACTACGGGGCCACCCCGCAGTTCATCATGGCCTCCGCCACCATCGCCAACCCGGGCGACCTGGCCCAGCGGCTGACCGGGGAGACGGTGGTCGAGCTCGCCGAGAGCGGCGCGCCCACCGGCGAGAAGACCTTCATGGTCTACAACCCGCCGATGGTGAATCCCGAGCTCGGCATCCGGGCGCCCTACCTAGGCGAGGCATCGAAGCTCGCCACGCGGTTTCTCAGGAACAAGGTCGCCACCATCGTGTTCTGCCAGAGCCGGCTCTCGACCGAGGTGGTGCTGGCCTCGATCAAGAAGGGTGTCGAGGACAAGACGGGCGATTCCGGCATCGTGCGCGGCTATCGCGGCGGGTACCTGCCGCTTCGCCGGCGCGAGGTGGAGCAGGGGCTGCGCGCGGGCGAGGTGCTCGGGGTGGTGTCCACCAGCGCGCTCGAGCTGGGGATCGACATCGGGCATCTCGACGTCGCGGTGCTCGCGGGCTATCCGGGCACCATCGCCTCGATGTGGCAGCAGGCGGGCCGCGCGGGACGGCGCAGCGGGGAGTCCGGCGCGGTGATGGTGGCCACGAGCTCCCCGATGGACCAGTACCTGGCCGCGCATCCCGACTACCTCTTCGGGGCCTCGCCCGAGCACGCGCGGATCAATCCGGAGAACCCCTTCATCCTGATCAACCACGTCAAGTGCGCGGCCTTCGAGCTGCCGATCGGGGCGGAGGAGGCCTTCGGGGGCGACGTGTCGAGGCACCTGGCCGCGCTCGAGGACGAGGGCGTGCTCCACCGGGCGGGGGAGCGCTTCCACTGGAGCTCGGAGACCTACCCCGCCGATCACATCTCGCTGCGCACCGTCACCTCCGACAACTTCCTGGTGATCGACACCACCGCGCGCGACGCGGCCCAGGTGAAGCGCCGGCAGATCATCGCGGAGGTGGACTGGAAGAGCGCCTTCTCCATGATCTACCCGAAGGCGATCTACATGCTGGAGGGCGACCCCTTCGAGGTGCAGGAGCTCCACTACCGCGAGGACGAGGAGAAGGTCGCCTACGTCAAGCGGGTGGCGGTGGACTACTTCACCGACGCGATCAGCGCCAAGGGCGTGTGGATTCTCCAGCGCCTTGGGCGCCAGGAGACGCCGGGACTGCTCGCCGAGCAGGGCGAGGTGCTGGTGGCCGAGAAGGTCGTCGGCTTCAAGAAGATCAAGATGGGCACGCTGGAGAACGTGGGCTCGGGCGAGGTGGAGCTGCCGCAACAGGAGATGCAGACCACGAGCGTCTGGCTCACGCTTCATCCGGGGTTGCTATCCCAGATCTCCCCGCGGCGCGACGACCTGGTGGACGGGCTCCGCGCCCTCACCCATCTCCTCCACAGCCTGGCCCCGATCTTCCTGCTCTGTGACATCCGCGATGTGGGAGCGTGGCTCGGCGACGGCTCGCCGTCCCAGGCCGGGCAGGTGGTGACGCGCGAGACCATGCGGGCCCAGCTTCTCCAGGGCGAGACCTTCACGCCGACGATCTACCTCTACGACAACCAGCCCGGCGGTATCGGGCTGGCCGAGCGGATCTTCGAGGTCCTGCCGGAGCTGCTGGCCCGCGGGCTCGAGACGCTCGAGGCCTGCGGCTGCCGCAACGGCTGCCCGTCGTGCGTGGGGCCCGTGAACGAGGTGGGGCGTCAGGCCAAGCCGGTCGCGCTCGGGGTCCTCAAGCGCCTCGTGCCGCGGCGCTGACCTCCCCCTCCTCGTGGCGCGCGATCTCACCGAGCTGACCCGCATCATCCGCCGCATCGAGGCGAAGACGCGGACGTCATATTCGCTCGCCTCGCCTTCGGCTGCGGCTCGCCCTGCAGTCGATTCGCTCACCTCGCCTTTGGCTCGCCCTGCGCTGGAGGCCGTGCTCGACGGCGCCGTCGAGGAGACCGAGCGCGGGCGGCTCCTGGTGGTGCGCCGCCGGTTCCCGGTGGACCACCGCCACGGCGCACAGCCGCTGCTGGCCGCGCGCGAGGCCACGCCGGCCGCGCTCGCCCTGCTGAGCCGCGGCGGTGAGCCGATCACCGAGGGGCGCCGCCTGCTCTACCTCGACACCGAGACCACCGGGCTCGCGGGAGGGACCGGCACCTACGCGTTCCTGGTCGGCGTCGGCTTCTTCGACGGCGACGAGTTCGAGGTGCGCCAGTTCTTCATGCGAGACCTCGATGAGGAGCCGGCGCTGCTGACCGTCCTGGAGGAGACCTTCCGGCAGTTCGACGGGTTCGTCACCTACAACGGGGCCGGCTTCGACCTGCCGCTCCTCGAGACGCGCTTCGTGCTCGGCCGCCGCCGCTTTCCCGCGGACGTCTTCCACGTGGACCTGCTCGGCCCGGCGCGGCGGCTCTGGAGCGCGCGCCTGGCCGATTGCCGGCTCGGGACGGTCGAGCAGGACGTGCTGGGCTTTCTCAGACACGACGACCTGCCGGGCGCGCTGATCCCTACCGTGTACTTCGAGTACCTGCGGCGCAAGCGACCGGACGGGCTGCCGCGGGTGTTCGAGCATAACCGGCACGACATCCTCTCGCTGGCCGCGCTCACCGGCTGGGTCGCGGACGCGGTGGCGCGCGCGCCGCATCCCGAGCTCGATCCGGAAGCGCTGGCCGGTCTCGGCCGGATGCTCGAGGGCGCGGATCCGGAGCGGAGCGTGGCGTGCTACCGCCTGGCGCTCGACACGGGCCTGCCGACGCCCTCGCGCGAGCGGCTGCTGCTGCGGCTCGCCCACCGCGAGAAACGCCTGGCGCGCTGGGACGAGGCGCGCGCGCTCTGGGAAGCGGCGGCCCGCTCGCCCCGCGAGTTCGATCCGCGACCGTGGGAGGAGATCGCCAAGGTCCACGAGCATCGCCGGCGTGATCTGTCGGCGGCGCGGGAGGTCGTGGAGCGAGCCCTGGCGCTCGCCCGGCGGCACCGCGCCTCCGCGCGCGTGCAGGCCGCCTTCGAGCACCGCCTGGAGCGGCTGGGCCGCCGCCTCGCGGTGCCTCCCCGGGGGGCCTCTGTTCGAGCGCCGGCTTTGCCGGCGCAGCCTGTTCCGGGGGAGGTTCGGAGGGGGCCCCCTCTGGGACTGCAAGCGGGGCCCCCTCCGACGAGTTTCAACGGCGCTCGGCAGCCAGCCTGACCCCGAGCGCGATCAGCACCGCCCCGCTCGCGCCTTCGAGCCGGGCCCGCCAGAGCCAGCTCCCCACCAGCGGGCGGAGGCGCACGAGCGAGAGCGACAGCAGCGAGAGCCAGACGACGCCGATGCCGACGTGCAGCCCGCCCAGGAGGAGCGACCGCGCGAGCACCGGATCATCCGGCCGGATGAACTGGGGCAGGAACGCCAGGTAGAAGAGCCCCACCTTCGGGTTCAGCACGTTGGTGAGCAGTCCCTCCAGGAAGGACCGGAGTCGCCGGGAGCCCGACCGCTTCCGGTCCTCTGCCGTGGCGGCCGGGGTCACGTCGTCGGCCCGCCACCAGCCGCGGAGCGACTGGATGCCCAGGATGACGAGGTAGGCCGCCCCGCCCCACTTGAGCGCGCGGAAGGCTTCCGCCGAGCGGACCAGGATGAGCGAGACGCCGACCGCAGAGAGCACGGCGTGGACGACGCAGCCGCACGCGATGCCCGAGATGGTCGCGAGCCCGGCCGTCCGGCCGCGCCCGAGGACGTTGCGCGCCACGAGCAGGGTGTCCGTGCCCGGGGTTACCGCGAGCAGGGTCGCCACCAGCAGGAAGGCCCAGAGCTGGGGGTCCATGGCCGCGATTGTAGCCGACCCTGCTCCCGTCTTTTAGGTTTGACACACCTGGAAGGTTAGGGTAGCCTCACTCTCTGGTCACCACCATGAGCACGGCGAGGGAGAGACGACCATGACGACACGGCAGACGAGACGAGGCGGGGCCCGCATCCTGGCGATGGCGCTCGGCCTGGTCGCCGGCAGCGTGGCCGCCACCGGCGAGAGCGCGGAAGTGATGGTCTACTCGGCGCGCGCGCACTACGGGCAGGAGCCGGCGATGGAGGCCTTCACCCGGAAGACCGGCATCGTCGTCCGGAGCTTCGGCGGGGAGTCCGGCCCGCTCTTCGAGCGCCTGAAGGCCGAGGGCGACAAGACGCCCGCCGACGTGCTGATCAGCGTGGACGCCGGCAATCTCTGGAACGCGGCGCGCGCGGGGCTGCTCGCCAAGGTGGACTCGCCCGAGATCCAGGCCAATATCCCCGCGCATCTGCGCGATCCGGAGAGCCGGTGGGTCGGGCTCACGGTGCGCGCCCGCACCATCATGTACAACACCCGGAAGGTGAAGCCGGAGGAGCTGTCCACCTACGAGGCCCTCGCCGATCCCAAGTGGAAGGGCCGGCTCTGCCTCCGTCCGTCGACTCACATCTACAACCAGTCGCTGATCGCGACCATGATCAAGCGGCACGGGGTGGCCAAGGCCGAGAGCATCGTGAAGGGCTGGGTCGCCAACAATCCGACCCTGATCAACGGCGACACCAAGGTGCTGGAGGCGGTCGCGGCCGGGCAGTGCGACGTGGCCCTGACCAACACCTACTACCTCGGGCGGATCCTCGTCAAGGACGCGACCTTCCCGGTGGCCGCCTTCTGGGCCAACCAGCAGACGACCGGGACGCACGTGAACATCTCGGGGGCGGGCGTCACCACCCACGCCAAGAACCGCGCCGAGGCGATCAAGCTGATCGAGTTCCTCACGAGCCCCGAGGCCCAGCAGATGTTCGCCGACTCCAACTTCGAGTACCCCGCCAACCCGCAGGCCGGCGTGAATCCGCTCATCGCCAAGTGGGGCAAGTTCAAGCAGGACGACACCAATATCGCGGCGGCCGGCGAGTTCCAGGCGGCCGCGACGAGGCTGGCGGATCGGGCGGGCTACAAGTAGGCCCGCGGTGGCGGTCGGGCCCGTGGGCCGCGTGCTCGCGGTGCGGCCGGCGGCGCCGTCCCTCTGGACCTGGCTGGCGGTGGGCATCACCGCGGTGCTCGCGGTGCCCATCGTGGCGGTGGTCGCCTCCCTCGCGTTTCCCGCGGGCGACGTGTGGCTCCATCTCTGGCGCACCCAGCTCCTCGAGCTGGTAGGCAACACCCTGCTGCTGCTGGCCGGGGTCGGTGCGGGCACCCTGGTGGTGGGGGGCGGGCTCGCCTGGCTCGTCGTGCACCATCGCTTCCCCGGGCGCGGCGTGCTCGAGTGGGCGCTGATCCTGCCGCTGGCCGTGCCGGCCTACGTGATCGGCTTCGCGTTCGTCGGCCTGTTCGAGTACGCGGGGCCGCTCCAGGGCGAGCTGCGCCGCTGGCTCGGCCCCGGGGCGCGGCTGCCCGAGATCCGCTCCTACGCGGGTGTCGTGGTCATGATGACGCTGGTCTTCTATCCCTACGTGTACCTCCTGGCGCGCGTGGCCTTCCGCGAGCAGGGCGCCGCCTCCTTGGAAATCGCCCGCATGCTGGGACGCTCGCGCGCCCGGGCATTCCTCCGCATCACGGTGCCCATGGCGCGCCCGGCCCTGGTGGCGGGGGTGGCGCTCGCGATGATGGAGGCGCTCGCCGACTTCGGCACCGTCGCCACCTTCGGCTACCGCACCCTCACCGAGGCGATCTACCGGGTGTGGTACGGGATGTTCGACCGCCTCGCGGCCACGCAGCTGGCGAGTGTGCTGCTCCTCTTCGCGGCGGGCCTGCTCCTGCTCGAGCGGCACTCGCGCGGCCGCGCCCGCTTCACCCAGACCGGGCGGCGCGGGCCGGTGGTGGAGCCGGTGCGCCTCGCGGGCTGGCGGGCCGCCGGCGCGACGGGCGTCTGCGTGGGCGTGCTCGCGTTCGCGTTCCTGCTCCCGGTGGGTCAGCTCGCGTGGTGGGCCATCGCCGCGCTCCGAGCGGGGCAGGTGGCACCGGACTTCTTCGCGCTGCTCTGGCACACCTGCGCGCTCGCGGGCACCACCGCCGTGGTGGGCTCCCTGCTCGCGGTGGTGCTGGCCTACGCGGGCCGGCTGCACGGCACCGCCACCGTGCGTGGGGCGGCCCAGCTGGCCTCGATGGGCTACGCCCTGCCGGGCGCGGTGATCGCGGTGGGGGTCCTGCTCCCGCTCGCCTGGGCCGACCACGCGCTGGTGCCCTGGCTCGAGCGCGCGCTCGGCCGGCCCCTCGGGCTGCTACTGACCGGGTCCGCGGCCGGTCTCGTCCTCGCGTACGTGGTGCGCTTCCTCGCGGTCGGCCTGCAGACGGTGGAGGCGAGCCTCGGCAAGATCCCGCCGAGCCTCGACGACGCCGCCCGGGTCCTGGGCGCCCGGGCGGGATCTGCGCTCCGCCGCGTGCATCTGCCGCTGATCCGCGGCGGGCTGCTCACTGCCGTCGTGCTCGTCTTCGTCGAGACGATGAAGGAGATGCCGGCCACCCTGCTGCTCCGCCCCTTCGGGCTCAACACGCTGGCGGTGGAGATCTGGGAGCGCACCGCCGAGTCGATGTGGCACGAAGCGGCGGTGCCCGCCCTGACGCTGGTCACGGTGGGGTTGCTGCCGGTGATCCTGCTGATCCGGCTGACCTCTCGGCGGTAACGGTCCCTTTTCTGTGAACCACCCCTCACCCTGCCTCTCCCCTGAGGGGAGAGGGGAATACTCTTCCTCCTTGATGGTTGATGTCGCTTCGAGCGCGGGCTGCGCCCGCGCAACTTGGATTCGGGGCGTCAGCCCCCCTCCGAGTGAAAAGCCACCACGTGGAGGACGTGGGCCTCGGCGCGGACCCGCATGCCGGTCGGAAGCACCGAGGCCGACGGCTGGGAGGAGTGCACGCGATCGCCCGAGGGCAGGCGAATGCAGTACACCGTCTCCGAGCCCCGGAAGTAGCGGCGGGTGATGGTGCCCGTGCCGTCGGCCTGCGGCACGAACGTAATGTCGTCGGGGCGGATCATCACGTCGACCCGTCCGCCGGCTGGAAGCTGGTCCACGTTGGCGAACGTCCCCACCTCGGTCACGATGCCCTGGGCGGTCACCACGCCGGGGAGGAAGTCGGCGGCGCCCACGAAGGCCGCCACGAACCGGGTGGCGGGCCGGTGATAGATCTCCTGCGGCGTCGCGAGCTGCTCGATGCGCCCGGCCTGGAGCACGCCCACGCGATCGGCCAGCGCGAAGGCCTCCTCCTGGTCGTGGGTGACGAACACCGCGGTGGTGCCGCTGGTCCGGAGAATGCGCTCCACCTCGTCCCGCATCTGGGTACGCAGATCGGCGTCCAGGTTCGAGAAGGGCTCGTCGAGCAGCATCAGGGCGGGAGCGGGGGCCAGCGCGCGTGCGAGGGCCACGCGCTGCTGCTGGCCGCCCGAGAGCTCGTGCGGATAGCGCAGCCCGAAGCCACCGAGTCCGACGAGGTCGAGCACCTGCTCGACGCGACTCCGCCGTGCAGCCCGCGGCAGGCCGAAGGCCACGTTGTCGGCGACCGTCAGGTGGGGAAAGAGCGCGTAGTCCTGGAAGACGATGCCGATCCCGCGCTCCTCGGGCGGGACCGCACGACCGGGACCGGCGACGACCTGCCCGCGCAGGGTGATCGTGCCCGCGTCGGGGTTCTCGAGGCCGGCGATGAGGCGCAGCGTGGTAGTCTTGCCGCAACCGGACGGGCCGAGCAACGCGAGGATCTCGCCCTCGGCCACTCCGAGGGACAGGCCGTCCACCGCGGGCGGCTCCGCGGCGCCGAAACGCTTGCTGACCCGGTCGAGGAGCAGGAGGTCCACGGCTAGGCGCGCTTGAGGACCTCGGGATTCACCGGCGTCGGCGGGGTCTTGCCCTCCAGCACGGCCAGGCAGTTCTCGACCGCGAGCGTCGCCATGTTGAGCCGCGTCTCGTGCGAGGCACTGGCGATGTGGGGAGCCAGCACCACGTTGGGCAGCCCGATGAGCCCCGGGTGCACCGTCGGCTCCTCCTCGAAGACATCGAGGCCCGCGCCCGCGATCCGGCCCTCGGTGAGGGCCAGGACCAGCGCCGCCTCGTCCACCACCGGACCCCGCGCGGCATTGATGAGGTACGCGGTCTTCTTCATGGTTCGCAGCGAGTCGGCGTTGATCAGGTGGCGGGTCTCGGGGATGAGGGGGGTGTGCAGGGTCACGAAGTCGGACTCGCGCAGCAGGGTGGCCAGGTCGACGCGGGTGGCGTTGAGCTCGCGCTCGGTGCCGGGATCGGCGGGCACCGCGTCCTGGTACAGCACGCGCATACCGAAGCCCAGGGCGCGCCGGGCCATGGCGCGGCCGATGCGGCCGAAGCCCACCACGCCGAGCGTCTTGCCGTGGACGTCTCCGCCCTGCAGGAGCATGTACTCCCACTGACGGAAGCGGCCCTCGCGCGTGTAACGGTCGGCCTCGACCAGCCGGCGGGCCGCGGCCATGAGCAGGGTCCAGGCGAAGTCGGCGGTGGTATCGGTGAGCACGTCGGGCGTGTTGGTGACCACGACGCCGCGGCGCGTGCAGGCCGCGACGTCGACGTTGTTGTAGCCCACCGCCACGTTCGAGACGACCCGCAGGCCCGGCCGGGCCGCGAGCAGGGCCTCGTCGATCACCTCGCTGATCACGCAGATGAGGCCTTGCTTGCCAGTCAGGCGCTCGAGCAGCTCCGCCCGCGGCATCGGCGCGTCCTTGGCGTAGGCGTCCACCTCGGCCCGGCTGCGCGCGAGCTGGACGGCGGCTTCTGGTAGCTGACGGGAGATCAGAACCGCGGGTCTACCGGCGTCGGCCGCCATGGCTCAACCTTTCCAAGGCACTTATTCTTAAGGACATTTTTGATTTGACATCCCCGGGAGCACTGCTATATTAGCACTCGGCTTGGTTGAGTGCTAAGCCCTGCAGCGGGTCCAACCCGCAAGGCCCAACATCTTACTATCGGGAGGCGCGTTGACTATGAAGATTCGTCCGTTGCATGACCGAATTCTCGTGAAGCGCGAGGAGGAGAAGGAGGTCAAGAAGGGCGGGATCATCATCCCGGACACCGCGAAGGAGAAGCCCCAGGAGGGGAAGGTCGTCGCGGTCGGGGGCGGGAAGGTGAACGAGGACGGCAAGAAGATCCCCCTGGACGTGAAGGCCGGCGACAAGATCCTCTTCGGCAAGTACTCGGGCTCCGAGGTCAAGCTGGACGACGAGGAGTATCTGATCCTCCGTGAAGAGGACGTGCTCGCGATCATCGAATAGCGGCCTCGGAGAGCGGCAGCCCCGGAGCGTGGACGAGCAACCCAAACGAACCCGGTCGAGCCCTCGGAGGCGCGGCCAATTCCATCGAATCGGAGGAGAACCAGCATGCCGAAGCAGGTCATGTTCAGTGACGAGGGGCGGGCGGCCCTGCTGCGCGGAGTCAACATCATGGCGGCGGCCGTCAAGGCGACCATGGGCCCGAAAGGCCGGAACGTGGTGATCGACAAGAAGTTCGGCAGCCCGACCATCACGAAGGACGGGGTGACGGTCGCGAAGGAGATCGAGCTCAAGGACAACTACGAGGACATGGGCGCGCAGATGGTCAAGGAAGTCGCGTCCAAGACCTCGGATATCGCCGGGGATGGGACCACCACCGCCACCGTGCTGGCGCACGCCATCATCCGCGAGGGCTTGAAGAACGTCACGGCCGGCGCCAACCCCATGGGGCTCAAGCGCGGCATCGACAAGGCGGTGGACGCGGTGGTCGACGACCTCAAGAGGATGTCCAAGTCCACCAAGGACAAGAAGGAGATCGCCCAGGTTGCCACCATCGCCTCCAACAACGACAAGACGATCGGCAGCCTGATCGCCGAGGCCATGGAGAAGGTCGGTAAGGATGGCGTGATCACGGTGGAGGAGTCCAAGTCGGCCGAGACCGTGCTGGACGTGGTCGAGGGCATGCAGTTCGACCGCGGCTACCTCTCGCCGTACTTCGTGACCGACGCCGAGCGCATGGAGGTCGTGCTCGAGGACGCGCTGGTCCTGATCCACGAGAAGAAGATCAGCGTGATGAAGGACATGCTGCCGCTGCTGGAGCAGGTGGCCCGCTCGGGCAAGCCGTTCCTCATCATCGCGGAGGACATCGAGGGTGAGGCGCTGGCCACCCTGGTGGTGAACAAGCTCCGCGGCACCCTGCACACCGCGGCGGTGAAGGCCCCCGGCTTCGGCGACCGCCGCAAGGCCATGCTGGAGGACATCGCGATCCTGACCGGCGGCAAGGCCATCACCGAGGATCTCGGCATCAAGCTCGAGAACATCAAGCTGGAAGACCTGGGCAAGGCCAAGAAGATCGTGGTGGACAAGGACAACACCACGCTCGTCGAGGGCTCGGGCAAGACCGCGTCCATCGAGGGGCGCATCAAGCAGATCCGCGCCCAGATCGAGGAGACCACCTCGGACTACGACCGGGAGAAGCTGCAGGAGCGGCTGGCCAAGCTGGCCGGCGGCGTCGCGGTCATCAAGGTGGGCGCCGCGACCGAGACCGCGATGAAGGAGAAGAAGGCCCGCGTCGAGGACGCGCTCAACGCCACCCGCGCCGCGGTGGAGGAAGGCATCGTCCCGGGGGGCGGCGTCGCGCTGCTGCGCGCCTCCACCTCCATCGACGGCCTGAAGCTGGAAGGCGACGAGAAGGTCGGGGCCATGATCGTCAAGCGCGCGCTCGAGGAGCCCATCCGCCAGATCGTGGAGAACGCGGGGCTCGAGGGCAGCGTGATCGTGGAGAAGGTCAAGGCCGAGA